>QXWV01000104.1 GCA_009911195.1 Lachnospiraceae bacterium
TTTTGTTCACTCCTTATTCTCTTGATTATATCTCAAATCCTTGAGAATGGGCTGTCAACTTTTTTTATACCACATCATGATGTCCGGCTTGCCCAGTCCCTGCCTTTTCTTCTCAATCAGACCGATTCCTTTCTTGCTGTCAAGTTCCGCAAGCACCTTTGCGCAGGTGGCTCTGGCGCATCCCAAATCCTCCATGATGTTCTCCACCGTATAATGGATATACGCCCTGTTCTCATCATCAAACCAGCCGTTTTTCATGGATAATGCCATTCTGTCAAGCATCAGACCGTAAAGGAGTTTCGCATCACTGGATAAGCCTTTGAAACGCCTGTCTTTTATCAAAAGCCTCGGCACTCTGTAAAAGGAAAACTGCTCCGCTTCCGCACCGTAGTAATAATCGAATTTCAAACCGCCATCCAATCTGCCCGACCTCCTTCCTATTGTCTTTTCTTCCATTCATCCAGAAGCTGAATGATGATGCCCTCTATTTCCTCACTGCTGCAATCCTCCGCAAAATATTCGCTGATCTTATCCGCTTTCAGCGTCACTTTCCGTTCCTTCGGCTTTTCCTCCGTCAGTATCAGGCGCACCATTGCAAGGGTAAGCTCCCCGTTCTTGCCATATTCCTTGATTTTTGCCGACTGTGCCATGCTGACGTTACAGCCCTTTTCCTCAATAGTAACCTGTACCCACTGCTGCGCTTCTTCCGCCAAAAAGGAAATATCCACGCCCTGTGAGAATCCGAGCTTTTTATTATCCACCATAGCAAGTAGTCCGTCAGACAGCCGGGAGAGCCAGATATACCGCTGAACCTTTTTTGCGTTCTCCCCGGCAGCTTCCCCCACTTCATCAAGGGTGTTCTTCCCTGACTTCTTCCCCTGATGCTTCATGGCTTCGTATTTCATCTTATAGGCTCTCGCCTTTTCGCTTGGTAAAATGTCCTCCCTCTGGATATTGGAATCCACCATGATAATCGTAGCTTCATCATCGGTGTAATTGCGGACAACCACAGGCATCTCCGTTTTTCCGGCAAGCTCCGAGCCACGTTTGCGGCGGTGTCCGGCTATAATTTCATAGCCACCGCCCGCCCTCGGTCTTGCAATCCCCGGCACAAGCACCCCGTACTGGCGGATACTCTCGGCTGTTTCCTCCATCTTCTCATCGTCCTCCACCCGGAACGGGTGGTCTTTGAACGTGTAAAGCTCTGCCAGCGGCGCATTGATAATCTGCTCAATCCCATTTTCCTGTGCGGCACTCCCGCCGAACAGGTCATCAAATTTTTCCAGAGTAACCTTCGATGCGCTTCTTGATTTTGTATTACTGCCCATCCGCAAGCACCTCCTTTGTCAGAGAATCGTAAGCAACCGCCACTTTCCCCTTTGGATCATGCTTGTAGATGCTGACGCCCTCCGCTGAAATCTCCGCCGCCCGGACGGAAATGGGAATAACATTGGCAAATATCCTTACCCGGCTCCCATAGGCTTCCTTCAGCATGGAGCTGATGTCCTTTGCGTAGTTCGTCCGGCTGTCCACCATTGTAAGCAGAATCCCCTCAATCTCCAGTTTCGGGTTAATCTGCCGCTTTACCTTTCCCACCGTCTTAATAAGCTGCTGCAAGCCTTTGACGGGCAGGTATGCCGCCTGTACGGGTATCAGGATACTGTCGGCGCAGGCAAAGGCGTTTATGGTAATCATGCCGAGGGAAGGCATACAGTCAATCAAGATATAATCGTAACTTTCTTTGATAATCTCTATGTACGACCGCAGCACCGTTTCCCGGCTCATCACATTCACAAGGGAAACCTCCAGACCGGAAAGCTCAATGTTCCCCGGCATAAGGTCTATCCCTTCCTCATGGTGGAGAATGCCTTCTCCCGGTTCTACTTCCCCGTCATTGATTAAATCCCCCATAATGGTTGCAAGTGTGACTTCCAGACTGTCCGGCTCTGTAAATCCTAAACTTGCTGTTAAACTGCCCTGTGCGTCCGCATCAATCAAAAGCACTTTTTTTCCCTGTTTTGCCAGCCCGATTCCTAAGTTGCTTGTGGTGGTGGTCTTGCCCACACCGCCTTTCTGGTTTGCGATTGCGATTATTTTACACATGATTGGTTCTCCTTTTCTTCTACTGGTTTTCTTTTACGTTGCTTTTCCTGACTTCCACATAAGTCCGGTAATATTTCTTTGTCCCTTTGTTTGGGAACATATCGGAAAACTCCGTCACCTCGATTTTCGGGTTCCTCTGTAAAATCTTCCCGAACCACTTAATATCGTTCTTCGTTCCCATAAGCCTGACCTTTAACATCAATCCCGTCCTCCGAACATGGCGTACAGATCGTGGTTATATGTTGCGTATTCCGGATACCGTATCTGTACCGCCTGCCAAAAATAAGGTGCATAGGCACAGCAGAATAATTCCTCTACCGTATACATTTTGCACTCGTCCACCTGTTCCTCCGCATCATCATAGTCAAAGACGCTCGGCGTACCGTTGCAGTAAAGGTTAAACGCCATCCTGACCACTCTCACGCTCCCGCTGGTCTGCCAGCCTTCATGCAGGCACTCCGTTTTTACATTGCCTGTCTTAAAATCATAAATACTTTTGATATTCCTTCTTGTGTCATCGCTGATACCAAGACAATAGACAAGTGCCTTGTGGTATACGTCCTGATACCTGACCTCTTTCAATTTTTCGTAGTAGAATTTCTCATGTGCATCGCTGATAAAAATAATCGCTTTCTCTGCTCCTAACGCTGTACTACTACTCATGCTTCTTTCCTCCAATTCTCTTTGATAAATGATTGATAATTGCTAACATAGTTTCCTCAAATATCTTTGTTGCACCTATAAACCGTCAAAAGTGCGCAAAAAAAGGACATTTCGTTGTTATTTGAAATGTCCTTTGGGTGGTGCTACTGACACCACTAAATTATTTGTTGCACATCGAGTAAAAAATGTAATATGAAGTATTATTACATATTATTCAACAGAAATTTGTTGCACTTATGTTGCACTTTTGGATATTTTTAGTACCCATTCATGCCTTCCTACCCAATTATTTTCCTTTTAGAAATCCAATCAGCAATCGCTCAAAAGATGCTTTTTGCGCTCAATCATTTCCCCGATTCTCTCGATATATTGGGCAACATCTTTCACATTCTCGCTTCGCTCGATCCGCCCGTCCGGGTACACCCGTTTTGACACGCTACCTGCTCCGCAAGCCACGATAGACTGTTTCTCCTCCATAATCAAAATGTTATAAATCCCATACTTCCCCGGCCGGGCATAACCCACATTCTCAAAGTTCCCCGACATATTCTTCTGCCGGTACAAGTAGTAAGGCTCCATTCCCATATCTTCTGCCGCCTTGGCTGCAATATCCATAGTCGCATCCGTATTGTTCAACGCTTTTAAGCTATTTTCCTCTATCCACCGGTTAAGCCCCGATGCCCTTTTTATGGCCAGGGAATGGACAGTCAGGCTGTCCGGGTTCAGCTTCCGGATTTCTTCTGCCGTGTACCTCACATCCTCTTCCACTTCGCCCGGAAGCCCTAAAATGATGTCCATATTGATATTATCAAAGCCTTCCTCCCTGGCCAGCCAATACGCCGACTTTACCTGCTCTACAGAGTGCCTCCTTCCGATAATCCTCAATGTTTCATCTTTCATTGTCTGGGGATTTACGGAAATCCTGGTTATTTTATGCTTTTTCAGCACTTGCAGCTTTTCCCTTGTAATGCTGTCCGCACGTCCGGCTTCCACTGTAAACTCCTGCACATGGCTCAAATCAAAATATCTTCCCACCGAAGCAAGCAGCCGTTCCAATTCCTCCGGCTCCAGCGTTGTGGGCGTACCGCCCCCTATATAAACAGTATCCAGTATCTTATCCCGATAGACCTCTGCCACATAGGCCATTTCCTTTTCCAGCGCTTCCAGATAACCCCCAACCCTCTTTTTCCAAAGCCCTATGGGGAAGGAAGTGAACGAACAGTAAAGGCATGTGGTAGGGCAAAAAGGAATCCCTATGTACAAACTATACCCGTCTTTATAATGAAGGACGGACAAAAGCTCCTTTTCCCTCTTTGCAATATCGATGCTCAGCTTTCCTTTTTCCCGGCTGATATAATATTTCCGTTCCATATCCGCCAGTATTTCCTCTTCCGGCCAGCCCTCCTCCAACATCCCCATGGAAATTTTCGTCGGGCGTATCCCGGTCAAAGTGCCCCAGGGCAATGTTTTCCCCAAATGAGCCGATAAAACCTGGTACAGAAGTTGCTTTAATACATTTTTTATTTCCGGGCGGACAGCATCGGAAGCATGTTCCCTGCGGATGGCTTTTTCCTCTTTCTTTTCCCCCAGCCATACGGCTATCCCGTTTTCCTCAAAGTCGATGTAAATGCGGGCCAGTTTCCCTACAACCGCCGCATCCTCAATGTCATCATCCGTTCCGGCTTTTTCTGGATTTCCACCGCTTCCTGCCCCCTGCACCGCATATGCCTTCCCCCCCGCACGCTCAGGGATTTCCGGCTTTGTTCCCTCTTTTTTTGTCTCAGCCCCTTCTTCCCCTGAAAACACTACCTTCACATCTTCCCCGGGATAAAAAGCTTTCACCAAAGAATGTATGTCATATTCAAATTGACTTTTATTTATCCATACATGAATCATATATTAACTTTCACTTTCATATCAACATCATACGTTAATTTCCGCTTTCACACCTAATAAATCCTTGTTTTCCTCCAGAATAGGCGCAATAACCCCTGACAGGAAAGCCTCCACCTGCTCTTTGGAGCGCCCGATATATTTGGACGGTTCCATGGTCTTTAGAAGCTCCTCCAAAGTCATATTAAAAGCAGGCTCTGCAGCAATCAATTCCAGCAGATTGTTTTCTTTGCCTTCCACTTTCACATTCCTGCCCGCTTCCATGGAAAGTGTGCGGATTTTTTCATGCAGTTCCTGCCTGTCACCGCCTGCTTTTACCGCATCCATCATAATATTTTCCGTTGCCATAAAAGGCAGCTCGCTCATCAGCCGCTTTTCGATAACCTTCGGATATACCACAAGCCCGTCCACCACATTCAGGCACAAATCCAGAATCCCGTCTACCGCCAGGAAACCTTCCGGGATGGAAAGGCGCTTATTGGCGGAATCATCCAGAGTCCTTTCAAACCACTGGGTAGCCGAGGTGATAGCCGGATTCAGGGCATCAATCATCACATACCGCGACAGGGAGGCAATCCTTTCACTCCTCATGGGATTACGCTTATAAGCCATGGCCGAAGAACCTATCTGCCCTTTTTCAAAAGGCTCCTCCACTTCTTTTAAATGCTGCAGCAGACGGATATCGTTGGACATCTTATGGGCGCTGGCCGCAATCCCTGCCAGAACATTTGCCACTCTCGTATCCACTTTCCTGGAATACGTCTGTCCCGATACCGGATAGCATTCCTTAAATCCCATTTTCTCCGCAATCATTGGGTCAATCTTATCGATAATTTCCTGGTTTCCGTCAAACAGCTCCAGGAAAGAAGCCTGCGTACCTGTAGTACCTTTAGAACCAAGCAGCTTCATATGGGAAAGCACATGCTCCAAATCTTCCAAATCCAGACAGAATTCCTGCATCCATAAAGTAGCCCTCTTCCCTACCGAAGTCGGCTGTGCCGGCTGGAAATGGGTAAATGCCAACGTAGGCTGCGCCTTATACTTGTCCGCAAAATCAGCCAACTCCTTTATCACATTCACCAGCTTCTTTTTCACCAGTTCCAATGCCCGGGTCATAACGATAATATCCGTATTATCCCCTACATAGCAGGAAGTTGCCCCTAAATGGATAATCCCCTTCGCCTTCGGGCATTGTACTCCATAAGCATATACGTGGCTCATTACATCATGGCGCACTTCCTTTTCCCTGGCCTTGGCCACATCATAATTAATGTCTTCCGCGTGCGACTTCAATTCATCAATTTGCTCCTGGGTAATATTCAGCCCCAGCTCCTTTTCCGTTTCTGCCAGGGCAATCCACAGCTTCCTCCATGTCCTGAACTTCATGTCCGGCGAGAAGATGTACTGCATCTCCCTGCTGGCATATCTCTCGGAAAGCGGGCTTTGATATCTGTCTGTGCTCATATAAATTCTCCTTATATATAAAATATTGATTTACTTGGTCTGCAATAAAAACTTTAACCGGCCAATCCATATGTCCATGACCCTTGGCCGGTTATTCGTCAGCATTCATATGAAGTATATAACAGTTCCTTTTTTTAGTCAAATGACATTCTACTAAAAATAAGAAATTAAGCCGTAAATTTTCCGATAAATTCCTTCACTCTTTCATTTGGGTTGGCAAAGATTTCTTCCGGCGTGCCCTCCTGCCGGATAACGCCCTGTTCCATAAAAATAATCCGGTCGGAAAGTTCCTTGGCGAACTGCATTTCATGGGTTACGATAATCATCGTCATATGTTCCCTTGCCAATTCCCGGATGACTTTTAAAACCTCCCCTGTCAATTCCGGGTCCAGTGCGGATGTAGGCTCGTCAAAAAAAAGTATTTTCGGCTGCAGTGCCAATGCCCTGGCAATGGATACCCTCTGCTGCTGCCCGCCGGAAAGCTGATACGGGTAAGCATCCTTTTTATCTTCCAGCCCCAACTGGCAAAGCAGCTTCATAGCGCGTTCCTCCGCCTCTTTTTTCGGCACTTTATCCACGCTAATTGGCGCATCTGTAATATTTTTCATCACACTGTAATGAGGAAAGAGATTAAAATTCTGGAATACCAGCCCGAAATGTTTACGTATCTCCTTTTTCTTTTGCTTTCCCGCATAGATACACCGGCCGTCTTCTTCCCAGGCCGCCGCTTCCCCCAGATATTTCAGTTCGCCCCCATCCATTTTTTCCAGCATAGTAGCGCACCGAAGAAGCGTGGACTTTCCGGAGCCGGAAGGGCCGATAATGGATACCACCTCCCCTTCCTTTACCGATAAGGAAATATCCTTCAGAACTTCCACATTGTCAAAGCACTTCCTCATATGACTAATTTCCAGTAAATTCATCCTTTACCCCATTTCTGCGTGGCTTTTGTTGTACAGCTTTGCCAAAGCTTTATGCATATCAAGTTTGTGGATGCCACGCGGACACAAGCTTGCGTCTGGCCAGTTCTTTTTTATCGATAATAGTTCATCCTTTTTTCTATGTATTCCATGCCAAAAGCCACTACCAGATTAAAAAGATAGTAAAAAACCCCCGCCGCCATCAGCGGCATCACGCTCGTCTCCTTTGCCGCAATTTGCTTTGCAATTGTAAACATTTCCGCCTCCGCCAGCACAAAGGCCAGGGATGTATCCTTAACCAACGTAATTGTCTCATTGGTAACCGGGGGAAGTATCCTTTTAATCACCTGGGGTAATATAATTTTAAAAAAAGTCTGGCCCTTGCCGTACCCAAGCACCTTCGCCGCTTCGTACTGCCCCATCGGCATGGATTCGATGCCGGAGCGGTATATTTCCGCAAAATAAGCCGCATAATTCAACACAAATGCCAATATTACTGCTGTAAACCGATAGCCCGATGAAATGCGGATTCCGAAAACATAATAGGGGGAAAAATATACTACAATCAACTGCAGCATCAACGGCGTTCCCCGCATCACCGAAATATAGAACTTGCTTAAGCCTTTTACCAAACCCCTTTTGGACATCCTCCCAAAGGAAAGAACCAGCCCCAGGGGCAGGGAAAACAGCAATGTCAGGACAAATATACCCACAGTAGTCCCCATTCCTTTTGCTAGCTGCAGAAAAATTGTTGTTATACCCATAATGCTCCTCCGTTTTCCGAACTCTCTCATGTAAAGCAGCAGAAAAACCACTGCAAAACATTATCCCGCAGCGGTTTTCCAGTTATGCACGGAAAATCCCACTCCCGTACCCAATATCAGCACACTGATTATTTTCCAAGGCATACGCTGTCCGTCAGCCCGAAATCCGCATACTTTTCCGCAATTTCCATAAAAGTACCATCATCCACCATCTCCATCAGCGTTTTCTCCACCTGGTTTTTCAAATCTTCATTCCCCAGTTTAAAGCCAATCCCATACTGCTCACTGGCCAAAGCCTCATCCAGCATTACAAAAGCATCCCCCCTGGAGCTAATCTGATAATTGGCAACGCCCACATCAATCGCCAGGGCATCAATCGCCCCCTGCTCCAAATCCATAAATGCCACATTATAATCGCCATACTGCTGTAAATCCGCAAAAGTTGCTGTCAAATCCGCCGCATCCCCTTCTAGCGCTGCCAAGGCAGAAGAATCCTTCTGCACGCCTACCACCTTGCCTGCAAGGTCAGCTTGAGAAGCAATCCCCGCATCCGCCGGCACTACAAACATCTGGCTGTTATCCACATAAGGTACACTCCAGGTATAGCTTTCTTCCCTGCCTTGCATGGTAAACCCATTCCAAATACAGTCAATAGCGCCGGAATCCAGTTCCATATCCTTAGAATCCCAATCGATAGGCTGCGCTACAAATTCCCAGCCATTACGCGCACATACTTCCTTTGCCAGATCCAAATCAAATCCCACATATTCCCCATTCTCATCCATATAGCCATAGGGAGGGAATTCCGCATCAAAACCAACGGTAAACGTATCCCCCTCGCCCTTTGCAACAGCGCCTTCTGAAGATACTGCATCTTCCATATCTGCGCCAGAGGTTTCTTCCGTATCCGCCACAGGGGCTTCTTCCTCTTTCGCCCCGTCTGATGCCGCTTCCGCTGCCCCATTTGCATCTGTAGATGCCCCATCTGCCCCGCTTCCGCAGGCTGTGAGTACTCCTGTCGTCATCGACAATACACATAATAGTACCAATAATTTTTTCATAATTCTCCTCATTTCTGCCCCGGTTTTATTCGCTTTAGTTCGCTAATCTGCTAATTCGGTAGCACGCTGACATATTATCATAACAGGCTATGCTTGTCAAGGGTAAATATGAAGCAGGCACAGAAACAGCAGATTTCACCAATGAAATGGGCATAGGAATGGCCCTATTTTTTCAAATAGGGCCAACATAGGGGAGTTCCCTCCCTGATTACCAGCTTTTCTCCAATGTCATATTCCAGTCCAGGCTATATGGGCTGTCCGGCGCAGCTTTCAGGTCTTCGTAGATATCCCTTCTTTCCTCGCTGCTTTCTCCTGCCCAATATTCATATCCCACCATGTAGCTCTCGATAAAGGAATCCCAGGAATCGAAGTTCTGCTGGATTACCTTAGCAGCTTCCAAAGCTTTATCCAAGGCTTCTGTTTCGGTGTAATATCCTGCGATATAGCAACTGGATAATACGGAAGCCATACGGCTGTAATCCCACCCAGACATAACATTCATGCCGTTTTCTTCGTAGCTGTTATAGAGCTGGGCATACTGCTGTGCCTCTTCTTCCGTAAAATCATAATTGTCCGAAAGGAAACCGGCCCTCTCCTCTGCGGATAGGTCAGCCAGCCCAACTTCTTTCAGCATTTCCATCTCTTCCACAAAATCTGCCCTGTGCCCTTCATTCATCAGCCAGTCCAACGTCTCGTCTGCGGAAGCCCTGTCAGTAATATCCCACCACTCGGACAACATTGCCTGCTGGGAAGCCATCGTCTCATCATTGGCTGGCATTGTTCCAAATACAGTATAATCCTGGCTGTTCACCGCCGTCAGGACAGCATAAGTTCCATTAATCCACAATATTGTATCCGTTGTCTCCACCGTGGAATTATTTACAACCTCCGGTGCATTTTCCTTAAAGGAATCGCTCACCTTGCGGACATATTCCATCGTTTTGTCATTCAGGCGGTTAGACACATATACAAATGCATAATAAGCGTAGTCTGTTTCCCCATAAACAAAATAGCCTTCTCCCTTTGTACCGTCAACGCTTATTTTGCTGCTATAAACTTCCAGATTCTCAAGCCCCGGCAATGCGCCTGCGCTGTCCATTTCCGTTTTATCCGATATTGCATAGGTATCTTCCATAGCATCCTTAATATCGCTAATGTCTGCCGCATCCACCCCTTTCACCAACTGCATAAGCATAACGCCGTCATTGCCGTTCTTGCTCGTGGCAGCAATCCATCCGTCTACCCCTGCATCTTCCGTCACCCAGTCCTCCGCCAGCATGATGCTGACTGTACCGTTTGAAGATACAAACTCTTTCATCGGTTTATCTGCCTCGCTTTGTCCACAGCCTGCAAACGCTGCTACAAAAAGGACAGCCACAAGCCACAACAATGTTTTCCTCACTTTTTTCATAACCCACTTTCTCTCCTTTACTTATATCAATTTATACCAAGAATGGATTATATTTTTTCTCCATTCCGATTTCCGTAGAATCCCCATGCCCCGGATATACTTTCGTCTCATCGGGAAGAATAAATAATTTTTCTTTCACCGACCTCACCAGGCTGCCCATACTCCCTGTGGGAAAATCTGTCCTTCCCACCGATTCCTGAAACAAAGTATCCCCGCTGATTAAAATACCGTCGGATGCAAAATAATAACAGCAGCTCCCCCCGGTATGCCCCGGCGTAGCAATCAGCTTGCATGTCATGCCTGCAATTGTAATTTCTTCCCCATCCTTTAAATATACATTCGGTTTTACCGTATAAGCCCGTCCGGCCTGTTCCGACACATTGTTCACCGCGTTCTCGCATATATCTTTTTCCCCTTCAAAGGCATATATCTTCGCCCCGCTAAGTTCCCTCAGCTTCCGGCTTCCCCATATATGGTCAAAATGCCCGTGGGTCAGAAGAATCCCCGCCACCTCAAAACCCTTGCCTTTCAGCGTTTCATAGATATAATCCCCTCTGTCCGCCGGGTCAATGCAGATTACCTCTTTGCTCCCCTCCCGGTAAACAAAATAGCAGTTTGTCTGGCAGATGCCTAATATCATCCTGCCTATTTTCAATTCTCCCATATTTATCCTCGTTTCTGCGCAGCTTTTGTGGCTTAGCTTTGCCAAAGCTTTGTACATATCAAGTTTGCGGATGCCGCGCGGACACAAACTTTGTTATCCTGTTGTACGCTCAATATCGACCACGCTTTCGATTGCGCTTATTTTATCGATAATCCGGTTCAGCTCCTCCCTGCTCCTCACTTCAAAAGAGGTAGACAATGTGGCCAGCCCTTTCTTGTTCGTCCTTGTATTCATGGACAGGATGTCAATGTTTTTCTCTGTCAGTGTCCGGGAAATATCTGCAAGAAGTCCACTTCTATTGTTGGCATATATTTTGATTTCCACCACATATTTTTCCCCTGTCACTTCTTCCGGAGACTGCTGCCACTCCGCATCGATAAAGCGTATTCGCTCCATGGACGGCATATTGATGATATTTACACAATCCGTCCTATGAATGGATACCCCCCGTCCACGGGTGACAAATCCAATAATTTCGTCCCCTGGCACCGGGCTACAGCATTTGGAAAAACGTACCGCTACATCATGAATCCCTTTGACCACAATGCCGCCCTGGGATTTCGCCCGCATATGCTTTCCCTGGTTCTCCCCCACCGCAGACAGTACTTCTTCGTCAGTCAGTTCCTTCTTATGGGCTTTATCATACAATTCCTGCATCTTATTGATAATCTGCCCTTCCTTCAGCCCGCCATGTCCTACGGCCGCGCATACGGATTCCCAGTCTTTGAAGCCATATTTCTTCATAATGCCGTTCATATATTCCGGCTTCATGATTTCCTGCATGTTAACGGCCTTTGCCTTGCAATAAGAGGCCAACATTTCTTTCCCTTTTACAATATTGTCTTCCTTGCGTTCGTTCCTGAACCATTGATTGATTTTGTTCTTCGCCTGGGTACTTTTCACCACATTCAACCAATCCCTGCTGGGGCCTTTGGAATTCTGGGATGTGAGTATCTCAATCAGGTCGCCGTTTTTAATTACATAATCAATGGTTACCAGCTTCCCGTTTACTCTGGCGCCAATCATTTTATTCCCAACCGCGCTGTGGATATTATAGGCAAAATCAATGGGCGTAGAACCAGCCGGAAGATTTTTCACTTCTCCCCTGGGGGTAAAGCAATATACGCTGTCCGAAAATAAATCCAAATCATTTTTCAAAAGGTTCATGAACTCTTTGTTATCGGACATATCCTGCTGCCATTCCAAAATCTGCCGCAGCCAGGTTAACTTCTCTTCTTCCTGTGTTTCCACTTTCTTTCCGTCAGAAACTTCTTTATATTTCCAATGCGCCGCAATCCCGTATTCCGCCGCTTTATGCATTTCATGGGTTCTGATTTGTATTTCAAAGGGCTGTCCGCTGGTGCCAATCAGCGTTGTATGCAGCGATTGGTAACGGTTCGGCTTTGGCATGGCAATATAATCCTTAAAACGCCCCGGAATTGGTTTATACATCTCATGAATCACACCCAAAGCCCCATAGCAGTCCTTTATCGTATCCACAACAATGCGTACAGCAAATAAATCATAAATCTGGTCTATTGTCTTGCCCTGGTTTTTCATTTTTTTATAAATACTGAAAAAATGCTTTACGCGGCCGTCAATCTCCGCCTTAATACCAGCATTTTCAATATGCTTGCTCACTTCGTTGACAATGTCCTGAATGTATTTTTCCCGTTCGCTCTTGCGGATGGCAATTTTATCCACCAGGTCATAATACACTTCCGGTTCCAGATATTTTAATGATAAATCATCCAACTCCACCTTTATTTTGGAAATCCCAAGACGTTGGGCGATGGGGGCATAAATATCCAATGTCTCCCTGGCAATCCTTTGCTGCTTTTCCGTCGGCATATGTTTTAAGGTCCTCATATTGTGCAGCCGGTCTGCCAGCTTAATTAAAATCACCCTGATATCCTTTGCCATGGCCAGAAACATCTTGCGAAGATTTTCCGCCTGTACCTCCAGTTTATCCGGCGTCCTATCTTCCTGCCCTCCTCCAAACTGCAACTGCTGCAGCTTCGTCACTCCATCCACAAGAAGCGCCACATCGGAGCCGAATTCGGTTTCGATTTCTTCATCCGTCATAATCGTATCTTCCACAACATCGTGCAAAAGCCCTGCGGCAATGGTCTCTTTGTCCATTTCCAAATCGGCCAGTATGATACCCACACATAACGGATGGATAATATAAGGTTCGCCGGATTTCCTGACCTGTTGTTTATGGGCATTATAAGCAATCCCATATGCCTTTTCTATCAATGAAATATCATCCGACGGATGATACTTTTGCACATGGTCTATCAAATCCTGATATAGTTGTTCCGGGCTTTGAAATTCCTGGATATCTTCGATTCTTCCATCATCAAAAACCATTCCTGTGCCTTCTTCTGCCGTTATAATCTTTTCTTCTGTCATATTCATCACCAGCCATAATTTGAATTATTTCATAACTATTTTAGAAGATAACAAACGCCTCTCCAAAGGAATTCCCCAATGGATGCCTATTAGAAAACTATATCAGCAATCCCTTACTTGCCTTCATAGCGAATCGCAGATTCCAGCCTATAGTCTTTCAGCCTCTCACGCCCTTTCAGGCCGGCCAGCTCCATCAGCACTACAATCCCGACCACCTGTCCTCCCAGGGATTCTATCAATTGTACCATCGCTTCCGTTGTGCCCCCGGTGGCGATGAGGTCATCCACAATCAGAACCTTTTGTCCCGGCTTAATGGAGTCCTTATGCATTTCAATCGTCGCCATACCGTATTCCAGTTCGTAATCCACTGAAACAGTCTCACAGGGAAGCTTTCCCTTTTTACGAATTAATACAAACGGTTTCTTCAAATTATATGCAATGGGTGTACCAAAAATAAATCCCCGTGACTCCGGTCCGGCTATTACATCAAAATCCAAATCCTTTATTTTCTCCTGCATGGTCCGGATGGCTAGCTGCAGCCCGTCTGCGTCCTGGAGCACACTTGTTACATCCCTGAAAATAATCCCTTCTTCCGGAAAATCCGGAATACTTCTTACGTAATCTTCTAACTTTTTCATATTGACCTCCGTTCCGGGTCATCCGGTATAGCATCCTTTAGTTGTATATAAATCTTTTACTCTTTTAGTTTCAATAGAAATGATATCAATATATCATTTTCTTGTCAACATGTGGTAGGAGATTCACGGCAATCATTTTCCCGGGCAATATAGCAGCCAATGCCCTAAAAACTGATTGCAGGAAGATTCAACCAGATAATTTAGGTTTTCGATATCCGGTTGTGGTAACGGCTGCTACAGGATTCCCCAATTCATCCTGTACATCTATACGATAGTAGCTGGTGGTTCGGCCATCTTTTTCACACCGGGCCTGGGCTACCAGGCTTTGGCCCTTCGCCGTTCCAAGGAAGGTAATATTGGAACTTAATGAAACCACCCCTGGATTCTGCCAATTGGCTGCCACAGCGAAGGCAAAATCCGCCAGCGTAAAGGATGCGCCGCCCATTACAGCGCCAAGGGCATTCCTATGGCTCTGGGTCAACTGCATGCTGCATTTGGCATATAGATTTCCGATTTCTTCTATAACAGCACCATTTTCTGTAGCAAACCTGTCCTTTTCAAATACTCCTCTTACTTCTTCCAATGTTTTCTCTTCCATTATCTTTTCTTCCATAATAATTATCCTTCTCCTTATCTGCGAAAAGAAATATTCCAGCATCCTCCATCAAATATCCATTTCCATTCCGGTATATAGCTGTATTACACTTTCGCCCAGTTCTTCCTTTAAAATTTCATAAGCCTTTTCCCCTGTACAATGCCCCGTATACAGCTTCCCCACTCCCGTTTCCCGTATCCTTCCCGCTAAAGCGCGCACTTCCCCTTGTGTCCTCTCATGAAGGTGAAATCCTCCGGCCACCGCATAAACCTTATTCCCAGGGAATATTTCTTCGGCCTCGCGAATGATGGCATCCACGCCGGCGTGGCAGCAACTGTTGAAAATCACCAAACCCTTTTCCGTATCGAACACAAGGCTTTGTTCATGGGAAAAATCATCCGCGTGCCATGTGCGCTTTTTGATATACATATGGTTCTTTCTGCCAACAGCGGCAAGCCCCTTTGTGTGGTGGGGTATCAGAAACACGCCCTGGGATATTTCCTGCTTCCCTTCCACGTATACAATCCTATCCCTATATGTTCCAAGCGTTCCTTTCCTTATACCGATATAGCGGGTTTGGAACAGCTTTTTCTTATAACAGTTTTCCCCGCTCCCCGCCCTTAAGAAAAAAGATGCTTTTTTATTATTTTCAAAAAAGCAGGGCATTCCGTTTGCATGGTCATAATGGGCATGGGACAGTATGCCATAATCCACATCCCCGATATCCACATAACTCTTCTTTGCATTGAATGCAAAGTTATCCGATGCCCCTGTATCCAGCAGGAATTTTTCCCCATTGTATTCTATATAGATGCAAAGCCCCCACTCGCCCTGCAATCCCTCATCCGCAATATTATCCACAAGCACTATTGCCTTCATCCGCCCTCCTATTATAAACTTCCAAAATCTTCCGCGCCTTATTTTATATACAAATGCGACATAAATTCCGAAAAGCTATTTTTATTGCCTTTTATTATACTCGTTTCATTGGGATTACTCAATACGGTTATAAAAGCCTATCGGAAATCAATGTTCACGGGCGGCAGCGGGCAGGGCATGAACATTGATTTCCCTGAAAAGCCCCATCCTGCAATGGAAAAAGGCACTGGCGGAATATCCCTTAGTCCCACCAGTGCCTGCTTTTTATTCTTCTATTCTGCCATTGCTCTGCCGCTTACCCTATGAATCAGCAAATTCTTACATCATGCCGCCCATTCCGCCGCCTGCCGGCATAGCAGGTGCATCTTCCTTAATATTAGCCACAACAGATTCTGTGGTAAGGAGTGTGGAAGCTACGCTGGTTGCGTTCTGAAGTGCGCTTCTTGTCACCTTAGCCGGGTCAAGAATACCATCCGCTACCATATCCACGTATTTCTCACGAAGGGCATCAAAACCTGTGCCTACTTCGGATTCTTTTACCTTATTGATAATTACAGCGCCTTCCAGCCCTGCATTTGCAACAATGTGGTAAAGAGGGGATTCCAATGCTTTCAAAACAATTTTCGCGCCGGTCTTCTCATCCCCTTCCAGGGTCTCTGCCAGTTTCTCCACTTCTTTGGATGCATGGATATATGCGGAGCCGCCCCCTGCGATAATCCCTTCTTCCGCTGCTGCCCTTGTAGCGTTCAAGGCATCTTCCATACGGAGCTTTGCTTCTTTCATCTCTGTTTCTGTAGCGGCACCTACACGGATTACTGCCACGCCGCCTGCCAGTTTTGCAAGGCGTTCCTGCAATTTTTCTTTATCGAAATCAGATGTTGTTTCTTCAATCTGTTTCTTAATCTGTGCAATCCTTGCCTGGATAGCTTCTTTATTTCCTTCGCCATCAACGATAACCGTATTCTCTTTCTGAACTTTGATGGATTTCGCCCTTCCTAACTGGTCCATAGTCACTTCTTTCAAATCAAGCCCCAGCTCTTCGCTGATTACCTGGCCGCCTGTCAGGATTGCAATGTCTTCCAACATCGCTTTTCTTCTGTCGCCATATCCGGGAGCCTTTACCGCAACTACATTGAAGGTACCGCGCAATTTATTAACAATTAACGTAGT
The DNA here is from genome assembly GCA_009911195.1 of Lachnospiraceae bacterium. GTDB lineage: Bacteria > Bacillota > Clostridia > Lachnospirales > Lachnospiraceae > Kineothrix. The sequence goes on from QXWV01000104.1 coordinate 16,641, forward strand.
AAGGGCTTCCCCTTCCACATCTTCTGCAACAACGAGAAGTTTTGCGCCGGACTGTACTATCTGCTCCAGCAACGGCAGGATTTCCTGGATATTGGAAATCTTCTTATCCGTAATCAGGATATAAGGGTCTTCCAGAACTGCTTCCATCTTATCCATGTCGGTTGCCATATAAGCGGAAATATATCCCCTGTCAAACTGCATACCTTCTACCAAATCCAGTTCTGTCAGCATTGTCTTGGACTCTTCGATGGTGATGACACCGTCGCCGGAAACCTTTTCCATAGCATCCGCAACCATATTCCCTACTTCCTCATCGCCGGAAGAAACCGCTGCTACTCTGGCAAACTGCTCTTTCCCGTTTACTTTAGCGCTCATTTTGGCAATTGCTTCCACTGCACAGTCCGTTGCTTTCTTCATACCTTTTCTTAAGATAATCGGGTTAGCGCCCGCTGCCAGGTTCTTTATCCCTTCGTTTACCATTGCCTGTGCCAGCACAGTTGCCGTTGTAGTACCATCGCCTGCAACATCATTGGTCTTGGTCGCCACTTCTTTTACAAGCTGGGCTCCCATATTTTCAAATGCGTCTTCCAGTTCGATTTCCTTTGCAATAGTAACACCGTCATTAGTAATCAATGGTGCACCAAAAGATTTATCAAGGACAACATTTCTTCCTTTAGGCCCTAAGGTAACCCTTACTGTATTTGCCAGCTTGTTAACGCCTGCTTCTAATGCTGCACGGGCCTCTGCCCCATATTTCAATTCTTTTGCCATGATGACATAACCTCCTGATTTCGTTTTATTTTCTAAATTCGCTTTCTATGTTCTTTCAAATTACTGGATGACTGCCAGGATATCGCTCTGTTTTACAATAATAAATTCTTCCTCATCAATCTTAACATCAGTTCCCGCATATTTGGAATAAATAACGTTATCTCCTACTTTTACTTCCATTTTTACTTCTTTACCATCAACAGTTCCACCCGGTCCTACAGCTACCACTTCTGCCTGCTGGGGTTTTTCTTTGTTCTGCCCCGGAAGTACAATGCCGGATTTGGTTGTTTCTTCTGCTACCAACTGTTTTAATACAACTCTGTCGCCTAATGGTACTAATTTCATTTTAAATGCCTCCTTATGTCAATTTCAAATATTTTTCGTCTTATTAGCACTCATTTTAGTTGAGTGCTAATCACTAACCCATATATTAAATTCATATGCAACGGTTTGCAAATGCATCCACACGGGAAAATATGGATTTATATTATTTATCCTTGTTTTTTCTATCAAATTCTCTTATTTACTCACTTTTTTATATATTTCGCTTTTTTATAGTTATTTTATAAAATTTATTTTCTCATTATTTTCCATGTTTTCGGGTTTATCTATCCTTACAACCCTTTTCTGAGCCTTTCCTGATATCCCGGCGAATTCTTAATTTCCAGCTTATTATTAAACATTTCATACTCCGCATCGGAAACCTTATCTTCCAGGCTTTCTTCTACATTAGTATGGTAAACTATGCCGGTTGCCACGGAAGGAGCCAGCACCTCATCTTCCTCATAAGCCTGGCAGGCAGCCTGTACCCTGCGGCAATAGTCTTCCGCTTCCCCATCTTCTGCCAAAGGAATCAGGACAAGGAATACATCTCCGTCAATCCTGCCAATAATATAATCCTCTCCTGCCTCCTTTTTTACAATAGAGGCAACGAGCTGAATCAGGTTGTCACTTTTCTCCACCCCAAAATTATCATAAACAAACTTCCAGTCATTGATATTCACATTAATGACTGCCACCGGAACCGTCTCGGACTCTTCCAGTGCCTGCATCCTTGTTTTTATGTAATTTTTATTGAAGACCCCTGTAAGGATGTCTTCCGTCTCGCCACATTTCCTCTGGGCATTTCCTTTCCCCAGCTTCGTTTCCAGTTCGTCTATATAAGAAGCCGATTCCCTATGCATATATACTTCGTTTGCAAGGGCGTTCAGCAGCCGCATGGATTCATCCAGCATTTTCTTTGCCGCATCCTTCTTATCGCCTTGCACTTTATCATACTTCACATACATATGACCCACAGTGCGGTCCGCCACCCGTATTTTCTCCCCTGGTTTATTGACCACATCCGGCTCAAACCCTTCAAAATCCCCTATTGCCAGCGCTTTCTCCCCATGTCTGTCCGTCAGCAGCAGCTCCATCCCATAAGTATCTGCCAAGGCCCGCAGATATTCCGTCAGCATATCCATTACATACAAATTCTTTATCGCATAATTCTTAATATTTTCTTTTATCCGCTTTTCAAAAGATACCTCATTATAGCTCATAACACATCCCTCTCCTGACTTAAAGTTTTCCGTTTTTCCTTGTTTCAGTATACCTTTTTTTGCGTAGTTTGTCTATGAATTTTCGGGGAAAATCGCGGAAAAACAATTTTCAGGGGCTGCCATCACTGCAGCCCCTGAAAACTGTTTTTCTTCATAAAAATCCTTTTTATGCACCTGCCACAAAGGGGATTCCCTCTTCCTCCGTTAAGTAAACTTCCTGATATCCGTTCCCATTCTGTACATATTCCATTGTACCCTGACCCTTTTTCCTGTTTTTCCCGTTTTCCGCCTCTTCCCTCGTCTCAGGCAAGTTTTCATAAGTTCCGCTTTTCTTGAATTCTTTGAACGCCTGATTTAATGCCTGAATAATCATATCCCTGTCAGGGTCCTTTTCGCTGATACTTCCTACCGCCGCCGAGAATACCTCTTGTGCCTCCTGCTTAGACTTGCAGTTTTTCAGCCTGCTTTCCAGTTCCCTGCGCAGCGTCTGCGCCCTTAGCACCTTGCGGTACAGTTCCGGGTTTGTCCTGGCCAGAAAACTCATTTCCTCCGGGGTCAGCCTCTGCCCTGAACGGGCTTTCGCATATACCTTGGCCGCATAAGCTTCCTCCGATTCCCTCTTTTGCCCTTCTTCCTGCAGGCTACGCGCATAAGCCATCAACTGCTGCCCCAACTTCGCATCGGAAGCAGCGCTTTCCTTTTTTAACATAATGTCCATCACTCACCATACCCCTTCCTATAAGTTAAAACTCTGAACAAATTGCCATAATCTCCGCAACGCTCAGAGACTTGCTAAGCGGCGCTTTTTCGATATATACATCTTCTCCTACTGCCCGCTCCAAAGATATCTTCTCATTCATCTGCATGATTTCATCCTGCCTTGCCAGGTACTTCTTAAACACCAGCTTTTCCATCAATTTCTTCTGAATCCTTTTCTTCCGTATGCGTGCCTCCTGCATCAGTTCCCTCTCCCTGCGGTTCTGCTCACGGATGCGCTCCATCTCTTCATCCCACTTTTTAAGTTTCTCCCTCCATTCCTCTTCTTCCTCCAGGGCTTCTTCCGATGTCCTGCCCTGATTCCCTGTTTGCCTTTCCCGGGGAATATCATTCCCTTCTTTATCGCTTACATAACCGGAAAATGAGCCATCCTGCACACTGTTATTTGAGCCTTTCATATACTCCTGTGCAGCTTCCATATACATCCTGCTTTTTCCATAACCGCTAATATACATATGCCCCTCCTTAGCTTCCTATTTCCTTCGCACGGGTCTGTGTAAATTTCCTATTATATAAAACAACAAGCGCAGACAATTGCGGACTCCATCCATTATCTGCGCTCTCCATAGCTTCCCTATCTTGTTATCCATATTTTCCAGGCATACCTGCCATCTTTACAGCTATGCCACTTTCAAAATCCGGAGGCTTTGTGCGTATCACAAACCTTTCCTGCCGCCTCACATAAATTCATCCACTGCAATCCCCTTCATGTCTTCCTCCAGAAGCTCCACTTCCTTCAAAATCTTTTTAATTTCATCCTGCAGCTTCGTCTGTTCGGATGTGCTCTCCTGGATGGCCTCGGCCAGTTCCTCCTGCTCTTCCTTCTCTTCCTTTATGTTTTCCAGCTTCTCTTCTTCCTCTTCCTTCTTCTCTGCCTGCTCCTTTGCAGCCTCTACCAGTTTCTCCATCTCTTCATCCACATGGTCTTTGGCTGCATCCCAAATCATACCGATAATAGAATCGCTGGCTGCCTGCAAAATATCGCCCGCCGCTTTCTTAGCCGCCCGGATTCCCTTGCCGCCGGCTTCCAGTATGGCCTGCTTGGTAAACATAATCGAACTGGTATTGGCTATTCTCTCATTCAGGAGTTCTTCTTCCATAGAGGAAATATGCTTAATCACTTTATCATATTCCAGGCTGCGTTGCTGGTATTCCGTCCTCTCTCCCAGATTAGCCAGCCTTTCCAATTCATCCTTACTCATCGAAGAAAGATTTCCTGCATCCAACAAATTACTGCCTTTACGGATTAAATCCAAATCCTTCTGTTCCTGGCTATCCGGGTCGATGCCATATTTTTCCTGCAGTGCATCCCTCTCCTCCATAAAACCTTTCCGCTGTTCGTACAAGGCTTGCAGTTCCTCTTTTATTTCCGCATTTCTGGCCCGCAGTTCGTTCATGCCATCTGTCACCTTATTGTCATTAGCAAACTGGTCCCGCAATACCTTTGCCGCCTGTTTCCTGGCCTGTGCCCGCTTCTGCTCTACCAGGCTGTTAATATTATTGTTTTTGTTCCCTAAGAAAATGGCGCCATTTTTCATCTGCCCGCCGCCTTCTTTATCCATCCCCTTTGATGCGCTTGAACCAAAGCCTATGTTCCCATTAATCCCTGCCAAATTTACCGAAACCGTTGCCATCCCATATCCTCCATGAAGTTGACTCAACCGGACAAATCCATTTGTTCCGTTTTTGCCTTTATACTTTTTGCCGCGGCCATTCATTGGCCGCCCAATTTTAGTTCCTTATTAACTATATCGGCACTTCCTTTACTTTTATAAATATCCTTATCCAATCTTTTCTAATTTGATATATAAATCCCTCCCCTGCAGGCCGTCAGCACCAGTGCCCCTGGCATCGGTAACATTATCCTACATTCCATCATCTATCCTCGGCACAAAACCCTCAAAAATAAACAAATCAAAATTCTTCCTTCTATCATCCAATTCCTTTTGGTTCTTAATTGTCCATGCCACGGCAAGATTACCATATAACTTTTTGCATATCTGGCGCGACAGCGTCCAATAATATTTATGATTATATGCAATAAAGTCCGGCTTGGTTATGCAATTTAAAAGCATATGCTCCAGTACGAAATAAAGCAGCCCCTTTGGCCCCTCTTCCTGTAAAAATGCATCCGAAAGCTGACCCCTCATCACTCTATCCCTGTTTTTCCTATACCAAATCAGTGCCAGCGGATTAAATGATTCGATACAATATGCCCCCTGATAATCCTGGAGCAGCCCATCCGCCAAAGGGCATACGGATACATCCGTCCATTCTACCTTGAGCTCCACAATCAAAGGCACCCTGCCGTTTACCATTTTCAGGAAATCCTCCAGCCTGGGGATTTTTTCTTCCGTTCCGTATAAAGAAAATCCCCTCAGTTCTTCATAAGAATAATCCCGCACTTTCCCTTTCTGTCCGCATACCCGCTCCAATGTAAAATCATGGAAAATCACAGGCACTTTATCCTTGGAAAGCTGCACATCCAATTCTATTCCATAGTTATTTTCCACCGCCCGCTCAAAAGCCTTCATAGAATTCTCCGGCGCATCGCCCTTATTATCATGCAGCCCCCTATGTGCATACAATACTCCCTGAAAGGGTCTTTTATCCGGCTTGTGGGTCATCCGCGGCATAATCGCCAGAAAATACAATATAACAACTACTGCTAAAATCACCAAAACTACTGTCATTTTTATCTCCATGTATACACGATTTTTATGCACAACAAATGCTTAAAATCAATCATCCATATCAAAATTTTCCAATATATCCTTCTTTTTCTCCGGCCTGGAATCCCCATGATGCACCTGCATCATCGTTATAAAGGCCAGTACGGAAAATGCAAAAGCATAGGGGAACAGCGACCTGTAAGAAATATTTTCCAAAAGGAAGCCGGATAAAACTGGTGTAAATATCTGGGCCGCCATGGAAAATGTATAATAAGTTCCTGTAAATTTCCCAATATCACACCCTTTTCCCATTTCCACAATCATTGGATAGGAGTTTACGTTTATGGCCGCCCATCCCACGCCTATTGCCGCAAAGGCAATATTGACCGCCGGGTGGTATGCCCCTGCAAAAATGGCCGCAAAATAGCAAAGGCTCATCAATATGATACCGGCTAAAATTGTCTTTTTCCTCCCGATACGGCTGGCAATGTTGCCAATAGGTATATAGCTGCATATCGCCGCCACCGTTGCCACCATCAGGCAATCGGCAAAACTCCCGCCTTCCATATGCCAGACTACCCTTGTATACCTGGAAAATGCTGTTGTCACCGCATTATATGCCGTAAACCAAAAGAAGATGGACAGCAGAAGGAATATCATACTGCGCCTCACCTCCTGGGGCATTCCCTCCATCTTCCCCGATGTTTCTTCCTGCATCCGCCCCAATGCTTCTGCCTGTCCATCGGAGTCCCCCTGTATCTCCAGCGCCCTTTCTTCCTCCCTCACCAGCTTCGCTGTTTTTTTCTCTTTTACAGTAAAAAACAATACTGCCACCGCCAACAGCATCAGCCCGGCAATACTTAAAAACAATGGCAGATAATCCGGCCGCTCCCCGCCGCCCACCAGTAGCTTAATCATCAGCAGGGCATACACACCCCCTACCGCCCCCATCAGATTGATAACTGCATTCGCCTTGCTCCTTAAGCGGTTAGGCGTCAAATCCGGCATCAATGCCACCGCCGGGGAACGGTACAGCCCCATGGAAAGCAGCAGCAAAAATAGGACAAAAAGGAACATCACAAGATTCTGCTTTTTATCCGCTGCTGAAAGCAACAGCAAAAATGATGCCGCCAATATAGTTCCCCCCAGGATAAACGGCATTCTTTTCCCAATCTTCGTATCCGTTTTATCCGACAGCAAACCGAATAGCGGCAAAAGGAAAATTGCCAGCACATTATCCATCGCCATTAATGCCCCTGTTACCGTTTCCCCTAAGTGGAAGGTATTCTGGAGCATCAGCGGGATAATACTGTCATACATCTGCCAAAACCCCGAAATCGATAAAAATGCCAAACCAATAAAAAATGTCCGTTTATAATTTAATTTCACTGCCCCATCCCTCTCTTTTCACATTGCCTTGCCCACTTCCCTACTCCTGCATGAACCCCCTATTGCATCCCTTTGATTTATCTTATCACAGTTTAAACCCCAAATCCAGCCCTGTCTCTCCCACCACCAGAAAAAAACCGCCATAAACGGCGGTTTTAGGAAGCATAGTCATAGATGCACCCCATACATATGCTGTTCATCCCATAAAAAGGTGCGTAAGGTTCAAATCGCTAATCAGCTTTATTACCTCTTTTGTCCTGCTGCAGCCGAACTTCCTCAAAAGCCCTTTGATTTGTGTCTTTACCGTCACCGTTTCCACATACCTTTCCTTTGCAATCTCTTTCACCGTTTTCCCTTCCAGCAGCTTCTTTATCAATTCCCTTTCCGTCGCTGTCAGCCGGGAAATATTATTGATAAAGAACAACAGGCTCTTTTCGCTTTTCTGAAGCCGCACATATTCCTGCATCACCGCGTTATGTACCTTGCGCTCCATAATAGGGCTGCCTGCATAGGCACTCCTGATATGGTTAAGGATTTCCTCCTCCTTGCAGCCTTTTACAATATAATCCACCGCACCCGCGCCCATCGCCGTTAAAATCATCTCATTGGTATCGTGCACCGTCAGGAATATAATGTTCGCATTTCCTACCCGTTCCCGTATTTGTTCCGTAGCTGTAATGCCTGCATTCAGATTTTCCATTTCGATATCCATCAGAATAATGTCAAACTCTGTTTCTGATGCCAGTTCCACAATCTGTTTTCCGCTGCCCGCCGTTCCGACCACTTCCATATCCTCCTGCCGTTCAATAAGCTCGCACATATCTTCCCGCAGCAATTCAAAATCATCGGCTATCATAATCCGAATCTTTCCTGGCCATCTTTTTTCTTCCAACATTTCATCCCCATTTCCTTCCAGTCTTATACTCCATAAAATACCCCTTATGCTCCAGGTACATATTTAGGCAGCAAAATATAAAAGCTGCTCCCCTTTCCTTCCTTGCTGTCCACCTTTAAGATTCCTAAATGCCCTTTTACAATCGCCCTTACATAATACAGCCCCATGCCCCAGTTATGGTTTCTGTTTTTGTTCGTATAAAAGGGGTCAAAAATTTTTTTCATCGATGACTTGGGAATCCCCGCTCCATTATCTTTGATTTCGATTACAGTATAAAGCCTTTCCTTGTAGCTTAACAGGGAAACCTTCCCTTCTTTCCCCCGCTCCGCCGCTTCCACCGCTTCCTGGGCATTGATAAGCAGATTGTAAATGGCTTCACACAGATGACCTTTATCCGCCAAAATAGATATATCCTCTTCCAATACCACTTCCACAGCGACTTCCGGATATTTCCCCCGGAATCTGCCTATTGCATTTTCCACAATCTCCTCCATATGGCATGGCGCCATATAAATGGAACTGGATTTTACCGAACGGTACAGTTCTTCCATACGTTCCAGCAGTGCCCCATTAATGTTTTCCAGTGCCCTTATATATTCCTGTGCCGTTTGTACATCCTCCTTTTTTTCCATGTCCAATCCATTTAGTCGTTTAAAAACTACCCGATTTGCCAAAAGCTGGTTCTTGGTACTATGGACGAATACAAGGGTTCCCACCCTGGCTGTATTATATTTCCTCTCCAATACTACCTCTTCCATATCGCTGGCATAAATTTCCTGGGTATAACGCAGCAGGCTGAAAAAACCCAATGTACCGCAAACCACATTTACTGCCATCAGCAGATAATATGCCTTAATATCCCACATATGCTGCAAATATCCAACTCCTCTATTCCATTTATAAGAAGCGCTGTAAAACCTATATACCTGTCCAGGGTCCTGCCCACAGTAAAGCAGATACAGCCCTGATATGGCAATGAGGCAAATAACAATCAGGCTGAACTGCCGGCGGAAAAATACCATGTTCATCGCAAAATACTCACGCACTAACAAAAACAGGGCGGCCGCTATGTAAAACAGTACCCATCCATAAGAAAAATCTACCAGAAAATCCTGTAGCCTGGCGCTATGCGCTGTCAATGCCTTATAAATATTGGGATAATATACAACTAAAGAAACTACAGGCAAAACAGCAGAAAGCCGCTTTATCAAAGAATCCCTCCTGATAATGGAAATCATGGAATAGCGCATGGCTATCTGCAAAAGGAAAAAAGGGAAAAGATATCTGCCCAGAGCTATCATATAGCCTATCAGATTGAGCGGAATAACCAGATATTGAATTGATGTTTTCAGCTTCATGGAAACAAACAGAAATTCTAACATTTCCCTGGAATAGCCGCCCTTTTTAGCTACAAAGATAAGAATGCCGCAAAATTCCAGCATCAGGCTGATACACATGCCTGACAAAAAAAATGACTCCATATTCCTTTTTCTATATAATACAAAACCGGAAGCAATCATAAAGACTCCCACCAGCAAAACAAGCATCTTTTCCTCCTGTTCTTTACAAAAAAGGGTGAAATCTAACTGAGAGTAGTATACCACAATGGCATACTACTCTCAATCCATAATATCTTATTTTCCTGCTTCTATCATAACATCCAGCATAACGTAGTCGGAAACTGCCGGAACAGGGTCCGCTTCTACAGCTCCTGCCGCCACAAAGCCCTGTTTTTGGATTTCATAGTACTGTTCCACTTCACCGTTTGCTGCGCCTTCGGATACCTCTTTGCCTGTCAGCCAGTCGGCATCTCCCCTTTGCTCATATACGCTGTCATAATCCTGAGCCACCTGAGCCGCCACATACTGAGCCACTTCATCATAGTGGTCATCCGCAGCATAGTCCATTGCTTTGAAAAGACCTTTTGTGAACCTTACAAGGATATCTCTGTTTGCCTCTGCATAAGAAGGCATTACAATCCAGCTAGCAAGGGATACTGTTGTATCCGCAAATGTCATATTGTCAGATAATTTTGTTGCATCGCTCATTTCCTCAAGAATCTTTAAGCTGTTAGGAGACCATGTTGCACATGCATCCACGCCGCCGGAAAGCATTGCTGTCACAATTGCAGCAGCATCCATATCTACAGCCTCAATATCATCCATTGTCATGCCAACGGAATTTAAAGAGTTCAAAAGGATGTCTTCACTGGAGCTTCCTGACGAATAGGCTACTTTTTTGCCTGCCAAATCTTCAATTTTTGTAATGCCTGCGCCACCGATTAAAGCATCACCGTTAGAAATATGGGAAAGGGCAAAAATAGATGCCTGCCCATTGATACAAAGCTTATGTGCGCCCTGACCGATATAGCCAATGTCGATGCTTCCGGATTCCATCGCTGCAATAATTGTAGGGCCATCCGCGAACTCAACCATTTCAACGGTTATACCTACTTCTTCAAAATACCCTTTTTCTTTTGCCGTAAGCACTGACCAAAGGCTTCCGTAATTAGGCATATAGGCAATATTCAATGTAACCGGCTCATAGCTTTCTTCTGCTGCTTCTTCCGCAGGAGCTTCTTCTTCAGCCGAAGCCTCTTCCTCAACTGGTGCTGCCTCTTCAGCCGGAGCTTCTTCAGTAGCTGCCGTTTCCTCTGCCGGAGCCGACGTCGCCGGTTCAGGTGAACTGCCACAGCCGGTCAATGTGGCTACCAATGCCAAAGTTAACAGAATACTTATTACTTTCTTCATTTTTTATCCTCCTTATGATAAACTTTGTTTATAGATAAATATCCGCCAATTTACGGAATATTTACTAACTCTTTTATTTCCTTACCTCCAGATATTCCTGGTATACCTGACTCCAGATATGATTTTTTAATTCCAGGAATTCCGGCGCCATCTTTGTCTCCTGGGTACGGGGATACGGGATATTTACATCCACGATTTCCTTAATTCTGCCCGGCCTTGCACTCATAATGATAACCTTCTGCGCCAGAATAATCGCTTCATCCACATCATGGGTAATAAAGAAACATGTTTTCTGCTCTTTTTCCCATGTCTCTAACAGCTCCGACTGCAACTGCGTCCTCGTCTGCGCATCCAATGCCCCAAAAGGCTCATCCATCAAGAGTACGGACGGGTTTACCGCATATGCCCGGGCAATGGCCACCCTCTGTTTCATCCCGCCGGACAATTCCTTCGGATAATGGTCCAGGAAGTCTTCCAACTGCACCATTTTTATGTATTTCATAGCTATTTCTTCTGCTTCTTTCCCCTTAATGCCCTGAAGCCCCAGGCCGAACATGACATTCTTCTTCACCGTCATCCAGGGGAACAATGCATACTGCTGGAACACAACGCCCCTCTCCGTTCCCGTCCCTTTTACTTCCTTTCCGTCACAATATACCGAACCGGAAGAAGGTTCAAGCAGTCCCGCGATGATATTGAGCAAAGTAGATTTCCCACAGCCGGAAGGACCTACCACGCAGATGAATTCATTTTCATAAATATCAAGGCTTACCCCGTTTAGTGCTATCATCTCACCATTGCGGGAATTGTAAATCTTCTTTACGTTATCTATCTTTAATTTTATATTTCTCTTTTCTCCTGCCATCCCGTCAGTTTCCTTTCTAATAATTTAATCACCTTTTCCACAGTAATACCGATAATGCCAATGATGATAATATACAGAAGCATCGGCTCAGATTCAAAGCTGTTATTCAATGACCGGATGCGCATCCCCAGTCCGGCGCTCGCGCCTGTGGATTCTGCCGCAATCAGCGTAGTCAGGGCAACCGAAGCCCCCAGCCTCACGGCCGTCATGATAAAGGGCAGTGTAGCAGGGGCGATAACCTTTAAAAAGATATCCTTATCCGTAGCCCCCAACACCCTGGCAGCTTTAATCAGCGTCTCATCAATATTAATAACCCCTTGGTAAATCGTGATAGTCATTATCAGGAAAGTTGCAATCGTAATAACGATAATCTGTGGTTTCCGCCCTACCCCGGCCGAAATAACCACTAAGGGCACATACGCCAACGGGGGGATATTCCTGACAAATTGAATCCAGGGTTCGATTATATTCCTCACCGGCCTATACCATGCCATCAAAATAGCGGTAGGCAGAGACAAAATAAAACCGAGGACAAAACCAGCACTCACAGAAATCAAACTGCTCTGGATGTCTTTCCAGAAAACCCCTCTCTTTATCATCGTCTGTACAGACTTGAGCGTAACCAATATATTAGGAAAGCTTCTCGCCGTCTTTTCGTTCAAGGACAACAGATACCATAGAACCATAGCCACCAGGAAAGAAATAAGCAGCCACACCTTGCTTGGGATTTTTCCACCTTTGTTTTTATCTTTCATCGCAGTTTTCCTTTCTTTTTCTACTTTATATGCAGATTCTATTTTCATTATAGAGTAGAAGCAAAAGAACAGGGAGTATGAAATTTTTTCATACTCCCTTGCATTGGTTAAAGCCAGAACGCCTTTCATGGACAGGGCTTTTGCCCCCAATATCTTTTGACTGGTTTTATGCCTTTTTATATTTTTCAGCCATTTCTTCCAAGCCCGCACACTCCACTAAGGGGGCTTTCCCTACCGAACCGAACTGGATAATCAAAGTTCCTACCACTTCCTTTACGCCTGCCTCAATGCATCCCGTAATAGCTGCCACATCTTCATCCGGAATCACGCCTTTCATCAATGTCTCCATAATTGGCGTCAGGAATACCCTGGGGTCAACCTGTGATTTATTCTTTTCCAATAGTTCATAAATCTTCCCAATGGAGGGACTGCTTTGTTTCTCCGGATATCTGGCAAAGAATTCTTTCATATTCCGTGTAACCGCAAGGCGGATATCCGTATCCACATTAATCTTTCCAATACCGCAAGGAATCGCCTGCTTTAATTCTTCCACGGAAATTCCATATGCATTTTTCACTTCCCCTCCAAGTGCGTTGATTTCATCCACAATATACTTGGGAACCGTGGAAGAGCCATGGGATACCAGCACCCCAAAGATATTTTCATGGTTCATGCATTCTTTAATAGCGATGGCGATTTCCTTCCTCAGCTTTACATCCTTACCCTTAGAAGGCCCATGCATGGTGCCATAAGATATGGCCAGGCAGTCCACTCCTGTTTTCCGGAAGAATTCTACCGCATGCAAAGGGTTCGTATAGGTGGAAGATGAGGAAAACACATGGTCTTCCACTCCAGCTAATACCCCTAATTCCCCTTCTACCGTAACTCCCCGTTCATGGGCATATTTCACCACTTCCCTGGTCAGTTCAACATTATCGTCAAAAGGCAAAGAAGAACCGTCAATCATTACGGAAGTGTAGCCGCCTTCAATTGCCGCTTTCACAGAATCAAAATCTTTCCCATGGTCCAAATGGAGCACCACCGGCACAGGGGAATTTTCCGCATATTTTTTTACTGCTGCTGCGATATTTTTCGCCCCTGCCTTTTTATCTTCCAAAGTCGCGTTTAAAAAATCCGCCCTTCCGCCCATAAACCCGTTAGCCAGGTCTGCGCCCTGCAAAATCGCCGCGGAACGGAACATTTCATGTACTTCAATCACCGCTTTTGCCTGCGCCACCGCATTCACATTGAATGCTCCCTGGGCAAAATGGTATTTATCCGTTGCCTCTAGCAACGGCCTCAAAGGTATTAATGCCATGATTTTCCTCCTTCTATCTGCTAATTTGTTTTCCCATTACAAATGTATCTGTTACCTGGTTTTCTTCATCCAATACTACAATATCTGCATCTTTCCCTTCCGCAATCGAACCCTTCTTATCGAATACGCCGATTAGTTTTGCCGGGTTTTCCGTTAAAAGTTTAAGCACCTCTTCCAGCGGCCTGCCGGTAAAAGCCATAATATTTTTTAGCGCCTGCCCTGTTGTCAGCGTACTTCCGGCCCGTACCCCGTTGGATGCCAGCTTAGCATCCCCTTCCACAACTACCACATCATTCACTCCCAGCTTGTAATTACCGTCAGGGAGACCTGCTGCCATAATGGAATCCGTAATCGCTACTACCTTGTCCAACCCCTTCGTTTTAAGAAGCAGGCGCACTACCCCGGGATGTAAATGCCGCCCGTCGCAGATGGCTTCGCAGTAAATATCCGATTCCAGGGCCGCACCCATAATTGCCGGGAAATGCTGGTGCAGCAGCTTCATGGCATTAAAAATATGGGTACAGGATGCCGCCCCGTTTTCAATCGCTTTCATGGATGTATCATAGTCCGCACCGGAATGCCCAATAGCTACTACAATGCCCAAATCCTTAATTGCCGGTATGGCATCTACGATTCCATCTATTTCCGGGGAGACGGTTAAATACCGGATATCCCCTTCCGCCGCCTCCTGATATTCCTTCAAAAGCTCCACATCCGCATCCCTCAGCAGATGTTCCGGCATCGCCCCTTTAAACTCTTTTGCCAAAAAAGGCCCTTCCAGATGGATTCCCAACAGGTTTGCCCCGTTACCCTCCATTTCCTTATGCTTTTTAAATTCGTCTATGCACCAAAGCGTCTGTTCCTTCGTATCCGTCAATACAGAGCATAGCCAGGAAGTGGTTCCCTGTGTCGCCATAAAATGCCCGATTTTCTCCAATTCCTCTGCGGTTGCAGCATTTACGTCCACGCCTACCGCCCCGTGGGAATGCACATCGATAAATCCAGGAACTACCTTTTTCCCTTCCGCATTATATACCTTTGCCCCATCTTCCGGCTGCTGCCCTTGGGGAAGAACACGGATTTGCCCATTCTCAATACCGATTACCTTTTCCTGAAAAATCCCATCTATGTATACTTTTCCATTTATAATATATTGGTCCATTTTTTCCCTCATTTCTGTTATTTCCTATTCCGGCAGATTCGCCACAAATTCCGTAAACTTAATATTAATATCCGGGTGGTTCTGCAATAAGCTTACCGGGAAATGTGCGGACGGCTCGCCATAAGCCGCATGGCGCACCACGCTCCTGTGCCAGTCGCGGAAACATCCCAGACGGATTTTTCTCGCATGGGAAATTTCATAAATCCCTACGGTAATGCAATAATGAGGCATATCATCCAAAGCGCCGTTTAAGTCTCCGATGGAATTTACTGCCCTGGTTTCTTTGGAGATATCCAGCACCCTTGTTTTTAATGCAAGAAATTCTTCCCCTGACAGTTCATCCTGTGGCTCATTAAATGCCACATGCCCATTAATACCGATTCCTCCAAAAGCAATATCCACACCACCCAGTTTCTCTATCAGCTCCGGGATATACCCTGTGTTTTCCGGGTCGGGGAATACCCTCTGGCTTTCCGGCATCACTAATTCCGGCTTTATCTGTGTATACACTGTCCGCTCCATAAATCCCCGGAAACTTAAGCCATGCCCCTTATCAATCCACTTTTTATCATCTGTCAAATATTCATCCATATTGATGAACCAGACATTTTTCAAGTCAATGTTTCTGCTGTTCACAATGTCCACAAAATACGGATACTGGCCTACCGGCCCAACCGGGCAGATAAATACCGTTTTCTCCCCAAGACTGTTTTTCCTTTCGATTTCCTCTGCCATTTCCTCTGCCATTGAGCGGAATACCGTAGCATTATCCTCCATCACAATCAATGGTATCTTCGGATTTTTTAACAGCTCCTCTTTCGTATAATAGTAATAATCATGCATAACCCCATACCTCCTTTGCTCTTTTTGTATCCCGCAAATCCCGCCTGCCCTTTCCATGCAGCCGGGATTTGGAACTCTTTTTCTAACCGTTATAAACCTCGTCTTTCATCATCAGATGCACCGCACTCTTCTTAAAAGTTAACGGCAGCGCCAGTATATTCGGGTTTTCCCCCACATATTTCCGCTTTGCATCTTCCAACGCTTCCTCTATAGTAGCCCTGGTCTTTAATCCCATCCCCCTCGCATAGCCGGGCTCCTGGGCGCCGCAGATATATATGGCCGAAGTATTCATTTCCGCAATATGTCCGCAGGAAATCATGGAAAAACCATGGAATGGATGGAATGCGTTCGTAAAGCGGTATTTTCTGATATATTCCTATTGGTGGCAAAATATTCCCCCAGCCTGTTCATATCCGGCAGCGTATTCATCTGGTCTTTTTGGAACATATCATACATTTCCCTCAAATATGGCCATAGTTCGTCATGAAAATATCCATTGCAGATGGAAGAACAAATAATCACGCACCGCTCGCTCATCACCCTCTTATGGCGTATTACCTGGGCGGAAAGAGCCTGCATCATCATAATCGGATTCGTTCCCATCCCTTCCCCATAGTGGAAAAACTGGGGCATTCCGAAAATCATTACATCATATTTTTTCTCAGCAAAAGGTACGTAAGTCCTTTTATCCGCCACTTTCCAGGAGGCAGGCTGCATTTCCTTGGCATAACCCGAAAAAATAGCAATCTGCCTGGAGGAAGTATCCAAAACCGCATCACAGCAGAAGAATTTCTTTCCCATGCATTTTTCCATGTGCTGGCCGATTTCATCGAATTTCGTCCTCATCAGGGAGTGCCCGCTTACCGGAACGAAATCCTTTTTATGCATTACCTTGGGCACATGATGGGAAGCGATAGACCGCCAGTGGGTAATCCCTGTTGCGCAATGTTTATAGCCGCCGGAATATCCCCCATAAGGATTCCCCTGGGTATGCCCAATTAAAATCGCAACATCGCTGTCAAAAACATATTTGTTCATCAGCACCGGGTCGCCCCTGTCCGTAGTTCCCAAATCCACCAGATGCTCATAATCCTCGCTGTCATGGTTAATAATCTGTCCACAGTTCCAGAATTCCTCAAACAGCTCCTTCCCGAGCACGCCCCGGATTTCCTGTTCCGTATTTTTCCTATGCAGCCCGTTGGAGCAAATCAGCAGAATGTCCTTTTTCTCCACCCCTGCCGCATACAATTCCTTTAAAATCAGCTTAATCGAAATCTTCCTGTGGGATGTCGGCTGCTCGCCGCCTTTTACCCTGTCAGGAAATACAATTGTCACCTTTGAACCCTTTTTCGCCAGCTTGGAAAGCGGCTCCATCCCCATAGGATTCCTCAATGACTCCAAAGTCCTTGCCTCCAGCTCCTCTTCCGGGATACAAGGCGGGTCGGCCACCGTCTCCCCCGGGATAAATACATCCGTACTATCCGGCAGTTCCGCTGCCATCGTTCCCTGTCCATACTCAAATTCCAGTCTCATACCATCTTCCTCCTGTTCCGGTTTTTACTTTGATTTTAGTTTTTTCATATACCGCCTTCGTAAAATATCCGCCCTTTATTTTCCCATATACATCCGTATAATCTCCAGATATTCCTCCGGGTAAAACCCGATTTCCCCCTGAAATCTTGTTAGGGCAATCAGCCCGCCATCGATTTCGGGAATAGAAGCCAGCATAGCGGCATTATCCACTTTCAGGCCGCCTCCATAGGCCACCGGAAGGCCGCCGGTACGCTCCTTCACGAAACGGGCAATTTTTTGGATATAGTCTTTCCCCGCCGGCGTTTTTCCCGGCCCGATGGACCATATCGGCTCATAGGCAATGGCTACTTTTGAAATATCCACATCCTTTAATCCGATTTCCAGTTGGCTTCCCAGAACCTCCTGCCATCTATCCTGTTCCTCCGCGCTTTCCCCTATACAGTATAAAACGGACAGCCCGGCTTCCACCGCTGCTTTTATTTCCTGGTTTAAAATCCGGTTCACCGCATCCGTATCCTTCACCCCTGCTTCCGCCATAATCCCCAGTTTATCCCTGCGCTCTTCGCAGTGCCCGATTAAAATGCTGGAGCAGCCCAAAGCCTTCATTGCTTTTCCTGTACGGTTGGAAGTAAAGGCGCCAAAATTTCCCCCTTCCTTCACATCCTCCCGGAAAATCCCCTGTGACCCTATGGCAAGATTCCTTCCCCCTTCCAAAGCGCCGATTGCCGAAAGGAGATGGGCTTCAGGAAGATACATCACGAATTCAACTTCATCCTCTCCATACATAGCCAAAGCTTCTTTCGTATTCTCTACAACATATGCACCCCAGTCCGCGACAGGTGCAATACTGTTTACTCCCCCTAACCCCTTGGGGATATCGAATCTCTTCAAATTTAAATAAATATGCTTCATTTTTACCTCATTTCCGGACGCCCTTTGCGCCATACCCTATTTTCTTTGATTAAATTTATGCCCTGTATTTTACCAAACCGTCAAACGGTTACCTATATCTTACTCCGCAGCACATGTTCCACTTCGTCCTTAAAGCTTATCATTTCCGGCAAGTCCCCATCTATCAGCGGTTTGCACCACTCTACAAAGTCATCTGTGATATCGTTCCCCCTGGAATTGATATATGTTTCCGGCATTACCCGCTCGTTCATCATAACTTCTTCAATAGGAATTAACGGAGTCTCTATCCCATAAATTTCCCCGGGCTTTCTTTGGATACCTACCATAACCCCCGTATGCCCGGCAACGGCGGCCCTGACTGCTTCCCGGCCTACCAGGATAGCTTCTTCTTTATCCACCTTGGACTGCAGAAGCATAGATGCCCTTCCGCAAAGCCCTGGCTTTTCGCTCCTGGCTTTAATTCCCAGTTTTTTAATGACCAGTTCCGCCAGGTATGCGCTTACATCCCCATAATATATTGCTCTTTCTGTCTTAAAAATCGGCGGTACGATGGATTCCCCCTTTTCGTTCCTCAGCCCTTCGCTGACTACCACCACCACACCCCCTAATTCGTCATACAGCCTTTTTACATCTTCCAGGAACTCTTTTTCATTAAAATTCCTCTCTGGAAGGTAGATTAAATGAGGGGCATCCCCGGGCTTCTTCCTTGCCAGTGCCGATGCGGCCGTAATCCACCCGGCATTCCGCCCCATTGCCTCTATCACACAGACATGGATAGGAAGCGACTTTACATCCGCCCCCACTTCCTTCGTCACCGTAGCAATATATTTTGCTGCACTCGGAAACCCAGGCGCATGGTCAATCATGGAAAGGTCATTATCCATCGTCTTAGGGATGCCTACCACATAAATCCCATCCCCCTGGCAAGCCTGGCTTACCTTCCCACAGGTATCCATGGAACCGTTTCCGCCATTAAACAATACATATTTAATATTATTTTTCTTTAAAACTGCCACCATCGCCTCATACTGTTCCTGCTCCAGCGGGAAACGGGATGAACCGATTGCCGTTCCCGGCGTTTGCAGCAGCAGCTCTATTTTCTCATCCGGAAGCTCCCCCATATCCAGGAAATTTTCCGCCAGCACCGCTTCCGAGCCTCCGATAGCACCATATATTTTATTTATCTCAGGATTCTCCTGTGCCTCCCTGATTACCCCATATAAAGAAGCGTTCAAAACCGCCGTAGGGCCTCCCCCATGCACTACCAATAAATTTGCTTCCATTCGATAGAAATCCTCCTTTCTTTCTTTCTTACATTCATAGTATCATACTCCTCTTTCCCGCCGTTCACATTTTTACCCAAACGTTTGCGTAAACTTCCTCCTCATGTTATAATAAATTTTATATAATGTAATTAGGATGTATCTGAAAACCATTCCTGCCGTCCGCCAGATAGCTTTTTTATTGCGGTTCATTCCAGAGGAGGAAGATTTATGACACTGAAGGAAATTGCTTCCTTAGCCGGTGTATCCCCTTCCACAGTTTCGCGGGTCATTAACCATCCGGGCTCCAAAGCCGCAAGCCGGGAAGTGGAAGATAAAATATGGCAGATTGTCCGGGAGACCGGTTATATCCCGGATATTTCCGCCCGTAGCTTAAAGCTGCACAGCGCTTCCGGGCAAAGCCAAAACGCCCCAAAAGCCATTGGCTGTCTCCTTGCCCGTACCCATACCTCGGACCCTTTTTTTTCAAAAATCGCCCGCGGCCTGGAACGGGAAGCTTTGCGCAACGGCTATACTGTTAAATATATTTTTTCTTATCAGGACATCCAAAAGCCGGATATCCAGCAGTCTGTCCGGCAGACCAGGGTAGAAGGGGTAGCCCTCCTAGGCCGTCCGGATTCAAAAATGCGTTCTTTTTTAAAAACGAACTTCAAAAAAATTATCTACGCCGGCCTAAACAATATCGATTCGGACTTTGACCAGATTACCTGCAATGCCTACCTGGCCTCCAAAACTGCCGTAAGTTACCTGGCGGAGCTGGGGCATACACGGATTGCCTATCTTGGGGAGCGGAAAAACGAAATCCGCTACCGGGGTTATCTGGATGCCATTTCCCAGCTTGCGCTGCCCTTGAACCGGGAGTATATCATCGATACCCCCCTTTCTGCTGAAGGAGGATATCGGGCTGCCATCCGGCTGCTGTCTTCCGGAAACAATATCACTGCCTTGTTTTGTGCCAATGACTTAACCGCCATCGGCGCTATGAAAGCCGCCAAGGAAGCCGGCCGCCGCATCCCGGAAGACTTGTCCGTCATAGGTATTGATGACATCGAAACATGCCAAGATACAAAGCCTATGCTCACTACCATCCACATCCCTATGGAGGATTTGGGAACTATGACAGCTAAAGTTTTGATTGACCGTATCGAGACTGGCAAACGCATACCTATGAAGGTCGAACTCCCCTTCCGCCTCATCCGGCGCGATAGCTGTGCCGCCCCTTCTTCAAAATTATGAAAACAGCAATGGGCACAAAGCAGCTCTCCATTGGGCAGGCATAAATGCAAACCGGCACAAAAGCAGGCAACCCAAAAACAACACCACAAGAAAGGATGAACTCTATGTTAATCACATTGAACAACCAAGGCTATACCGTAACTTTAGAAACATTAGGCGCGGAACTGAAATCCTATAAAAACGAAACCGGTAAAGAATTCGTCTGGAATTCAAATCCTGATTTCTGGCCTCGTTCCTCTCCTCTTTTATTCCCCTCCATCGGCAATCTGCGTAATGGAAAGACTATCATAAACGGGAAAGAATATGCCATCCCCAAGCACGGTTTTGTACGGGATATGGATATGTCATATGAAAAAGACGGCGAGGATAAAATCACTTTTTCCTGCGGATATAACGAAGAAACGCTCAAATGTTATCCCTTCCGTTTCCATTTCCAGCAGACCTACCAATTGGACGGCCCCGAACTCCATACCGTTTACCACATTACCAACCAGGGCGATACGGACATGTATTACCATCTTGGCGCCCATCCAGGCTTTATGTGCCCGTTAGAGGAAGGCGAATCATTCACAGATTATATCTTGAAATTCCCTTTCAAGGAAACCTGTGACAGCCCGGTTTATGACCTGGAAAATATGCAGTTTGATTTCAGCCAAGCCAAACGCCATCTGAACCATAGCGATACTGTCCGGTTGGATTATTCCCTTTTTGATATTGATGCCATTGTGTTCCCTCACCTGCAGTCAAAAAGCGTACAGCTCATCCATCCTGCTACCGGCAAGGGTATCCAGGTAGATTATCCTGATTTTTCTACCATTGCCTTCTGGACACCGGCCAATGTCCAAGCTCCTTTTCTCTGTATAGAGCCTTGGAATGGAGCGGCTATCTTTGCGGATGAGGATAATGAATTTATCCACAAGAGGGATATCCAGATATTGAAACCCGGCGAAAGCAGGGATTACCGGTTATCTATCCGGCTGCTCCAGTAAAAGCCCCCACCGCAAGCATGGCACTGGCCCATTGCCCGTGGAATCCAAATACCCCGCTGCAGGCAACGGGGCATGAAACAGCAAAGGAAAACAGACATCATGAATCAAACTATTCTTATTTCTATCATCGACGGACAGGGAGGCGGAATCGGCAAACAGTTGATTGAAAAGCTCTCCCCACGGCTGTCGGGAAAACAAAATATTATTCTGCGCGCCCTTGGCACCAATGCACTGGCCACCAACGCCATGTTAAAGGCCGGGGCAAATGACGGAGCCACCGGAGAAAACGCCATTGTGCTCAATGCGGGGAAATCTCAGGTTATCGCCGGAGTCATGCCTATTGTTATGCCTCATTCCATCCTGGGGGAAGTAACCCCCCGGATGGCAGAGGCCATAGGCGGAAGCGATGCCATAAAAGTGTTAATCCCCATGCCCCGGTGCAACACCAGAATCGCCGTGCCAGGGAATGCCTCCCTGGGGCAATGTATTGACCGGGCAGTGGAACTGATTGAGGAATATATTGCCGAGTATACCGCCCCCGCCCGGGAATAGCATATTTGTGCCTACTCCACAATCACTTCGCACGTATAGGACCGTCTGCCCATAAGGTTTCTCTTTTCACCGTCCAGAACCACTTCCCCGGTAAAAGAAATGTCATGGGCACTGGTGCCTATCATTATATCCATAGTAGTAGGCTCTACTACAAATTCCATATCCTCGTTATAGTAACCTAACTGTGCCGTATCCAGGATGAAGGTTATTTTCTTTTCTTCCCCGGCATCTAATGTTATCCGTTTAAACCCGGCCAACTGTTTCACCGGACGGACTACATGGGCCTTTTTCGTATGATAATAAAGCTGCACCACTTCGTCCCCTTCCCTCTCCCCGGTATTTTTCACTTTACAGGACACTACAATCTTCCCTTCTGTAGGCACTGTTGTCTCTTCTATCTTGAAATCCCGCAATGCAAAAGATGTATAGCTTAATCCATGCCCAAAACAAAATAAGGGGCTATTGTCTTCATCCACATATCCTCCGCTGAAAATAACAGACGCCGTAGCGCTGCCTGCCCCGGAGTATCCGCTTCCTGTCCTATGGTTATATGTAACCGGTATCTGCCCTACACTTCGCGGCACTGTCATTGTCATCTTCCCTCCGGGATTCGCCGTACCATCCAAAACATCCGCTATCACCCGGCCAGCCGCAGGTCCGGGCATAAACGCTTCTATCATGCCGTCCACATGCTCACATGCCCAAGGGGTGGCAAAAATCCCTGGCCCATAGAGCACCATCACTACTTTTTTGCCCGTCGCGCATAAAGCTTCCAGCAGCTTCTGCTGCACACCGGGAAGGTCCAGCTTACAGCGGTCCTTACCCTCCCCGCCTGTTACATTTACCCATCCTGAATTACCGCCGCAGGCGAAAACTACCACATCGCTTTCTTCTGCCGCCTTTACTGCCTCCGGGATTCCAGATTCATCCGAACCAGTGATGTCGCATCCCTTGGCATAACGCACATCAAAGCGTTCCGCCAATACCTCTTTTAGCGAAGATGCCCCCATAGCGCGGAGCACAGAATTCATATCGCCGATTTTTTCCTTGTCCTTATCCGTCAATGCGCTAAAAAATGCTGCAAAAGGATTTTCTGCTTCACTTTCCTTGGCTTTTGCCGCTTCATCCGCAATTCCGTTAAAAGATACGGAATCATTTCCTGCTGCCCCTGCCTTCAGCATTTCCACATAGGCAGGGAAAGTATAGCCACTCACCGGATAGCGCAGGCTATCCCCATGAGGGCCGATGACTGCTACTTTGCTTCCCTTTTGTAGCGGCAGCACTCCGTTATTTTTCAGCAGCACCAAGGATTTTGCCGCAATTTTTTCCGACAGCCCGGCCTTTTCTCCATTGCTCATGGCCGCTTTTACTTTTTCAACATCCACATAGGGGTTTTCAAATAATCCATATTCAAATTTTACTTTCAGTACACGGCGCACAGATTCATCCAATACGGATTCATCCAGTTGGCCGGAACGCACATATTTGGGAAGCTGTGCAAAAGAAGCGCCTACCGGGATTTCCGTATCCGTACCGGCTTTTTTAGCCAGATACCCAGCTTCTTCATATGTATCCGCTATATGAAAATCCGTCAATGTTTTCAGTATGCCCGCTCCGTCCGAGGTGAGAATCCCTTCAAATTTCATCGTATCCCGCAGTAAATCATGGGCAATTGCCCGGTTAGCGACCACACACATACCGTCAATTTCTGCATAATTTGCCATCACGGAGCTTACATCCGCCTCTCTCATAGCCGCTTCAAACGGGGTTGCAAACACCTTGTACAACTCACGGTTGTTTAGCCGGGTAGTTGCCGTGTTCAAGCCACCCTGCGTCTCCGAATAGCCGAGAAAATGTTTGGCTACGCAGGCTACCCCCTCTTTTTTATCCCCTTGCATTCCCTGAATATAGTGGATTCCCATCTGGCTAATCAGATAGGGGTCTTCCCCATAAGTCTCATAGGTACGTCCCCACCGCGGGTCTCTTGCCACATCAATGACCGGGCTCATGGCGGAATTAATTCCCACTGCCCTGGATTCCTGTGAAATAATCTTTGTCATTTCCTTCACAAGCTCTGGCTCCCATGTACATCCTGCGTTTACCTGGGCCGGAAACAACGTCCCCCCCATTGCCGGATATCCGCACAGATTTTCCGTCTGTAATGCCACCGGAATCCCCAGTCGGGTCTCCTCTACAAAATATTTCTGTACCCGGTTGGTAAACTCCGCAATTTTCACCGGGTCCGCCAGCCCCACAATGGAATACTGGGTAAAACGCCCATGTCCATCCGGATATTTATCTTTCAGTGCCATTTCAAGCCCTTCCCCCTGCTTAGCCAGTTCAAAAGGCAAATCCCCACACAGTTGTGCCGCTTTTTCCTCCAAAGTCATACGGGAAAGCAAATCCTCCACTCTCTCATCCACCGTATAATCAGCATTCTTATAAATCTCCATAACCTTACTCCTTTCATTTTTCCTATTTTCCCAAAGCCTCAAACATCCACTTTTTATATGCTTCCACCCCAGGCTGGTCAAAAGCATTTACACCCATCATTTTACAGGAAAGATAGCAGGCGAACTGGAAGAAATAGAACATCTGCCCAAAATGGTATGCATCCAGCGCATCCATTTCCAGCGTCAGGCACGGCATTTTTTCTTTATGTGCCATCACTGTAGCTTCATAGGCTTTCTTGTTGATACACCAAAAATCTTTCCCATTCAAATAATCAAAATAATCCGTCAGCCCATCCGGCTCTACAAAAAGGGAATCCTGATGTTCCTTTACATCAAGAAAGGTTTCAAATACAATCGGAAAGCCATCCTGAAGGAATTGGCCCACCGAATGCAGCTCCTCCGAATATTCGCCAGCCACCGGGAAAATCCCCTTATTGTCTTTCCCTTCGCTCTCGGCAAATAACTGAATCCACCATTTATAAAAATATCTAAACCGGGGTTCAAAGCTGGCCAGCATTTCAATCCGGTATCCCTGTTTATAGCAAAGATTGCGCATACAGGCATATCGGTAAGCAATGTTATCTTCCGCCGCCTTTTCATACAACTCTTTCCGCATTTCCTTAGCGCCCTGCACCAGCATCCTGATGTCGATTCCCGCCACGGCCATAGGCAGCAGCCCTACATTGGACAGTGCTGTATATCTGCCCCCGACATTATCGGGGAATTCCAGGAATGTATAGCCATTATCAACACACAGCTTCTCCAGGCTGCTTCCTGTAGTGCCCGTTGCGATAATACGTTCCGAAGCCTTATTTCCGTATCGTTCCTTCAAATATTTCCGCAAAATCCTAAAGGATGCCCCAGGCTCCAGCGTTTCAAAGTTTTTCGCAATGCAATTTACATAGATGGACTTTCCTTCCAGCTTTTTAAGCATATGATTCAAAGCGTGGGGAGACAGGGTATTCCCCGCATATATGATTTCCGGCGTGCCAGCCTGCTGCAGCGCTTTTATTACACCTCTGGCCGCATTGTTGGAGCCGCCTACCCCAATCAAAACAAATGCATCCGCATTCTGCCTGATTTCCGATGCCAGCTTTTCCAGGTGCCTTACCGCCGTTTCATTTGCCCATTCTTCCGTATCCAGCCATCCCTGGCTATCCGCATACTCCTTTTCCCCTGCTTTCGCCGTCTCCAATACCTTCCGGTTTTGACTGCTCAATTCTCTGTATTCTTTTTCCCATTCTTCTTCATGGTTATGAACTATTAAATTTAGCATTTTCTCCTCGTTTCTACACCACTTTTATATTATATTTGCTTGGATTCATTGGCCTTCCCTGAGACTTTGCCCCTTAGATATTCAATTCGCTGTCCATTACCAGGCCGGCTGCTTTATCCAGTTTTTCCTGCATTTCCACTTCCCCTTTGCGGGATAAAGGATAGAAATACATCGCTATTACCGAAGCAATATATCCCAGGATAGGCCCTACCGTACAAAGCAGTAAAATCGCTTTCAGACATTCCGGAGACTGCTGCTCCACTTCCGCGCTATAGCCCGTTGCCGATAGGATTGCCCCGCCAAAGAACATAGAAAATGCCTGACAGCATTTATTTACAAAAGTAAATGTAGAATTTACCAATGCCGTACCATTTACCCCTGTGGTAATCTGGGCATAATTGGCTGCATCCAGCACAGCCGCACGGCTCAACATATTATTGATTGTCCATGTAAAAGTTATTGCAATGTAAGTAAACATAACCGCAGCAATAGCATACCCGCCTGTCAGCCCCGTTACCAGCATAGGAAGCGTAAATATGACAGCCAATACCTCCACGGCAATAATCCCCACCTTTTTACCTGTCCTTTTCACGAAAGGCTGTATAAAAATAACAAGGGCAAACCCAATAAATGTGGATGCATATCCAATATAAGTAATCAGGTCCGTCCTACCATTCATATTATATTGGAAGAAATAAATACGCAGGGAATTGGATATCTGATATGCAAACATATCTGTTCCATATGCAATCAACACACAAAGCAGGGCTTTGTTTTTTGTAATAACGGACAGAATCTCCGACAGGGACTGCTTCTTGTGCTTTTTTACTTCTGCATTCGTATCATATACATCCACATCCTTTACGGACATGGCCGATAAGATGAACAATATGGCCGACAGCGTACCGAAAATAATGGTAAATTTCAGCCATGCCCCTGCATCTTCCTGCCCGCCCAAAGCATTCAATATAGGAAGCGCCCATGCCGAAACCACCAATGCCGCAATGGAGCCAAATGCCTGGAAAATCGCCTGAATCCTCGTCCTCTTAGCCAAATCGTTAGTCAGCATAGCAGGGAGGGCCAATTGGGGAATTTGCACAATTGTCCAGGCCAAAGAATAAACAATATAGGTTACAAATGCATATACGATTTTTCCTGTTGCCGAAAAATCCGGCGCCGCAAACAGAAGCACAAACATAATGCCGAGAAAAGGTGCCCCAGCGATAATAAATGGCCTGTATTTACCAAGTTTCGTATTTGTCCTGTCAACAATCATCCCCATAAGCGGGTCCGTCACCGCATCCACCAGGCGCGCCACCATAAAAATAGTACCGGCCATCACTGCAGGAATCTGCAAAATGTTTGTATAAAAATAGGTAATATAAGTTCCCACCATCAGGAAAATGATATTATTTGGAAAATTCCCTACGCTATAAAGCCAATATTGGGCTTCTGTCGCTTCTTTTCTTTTTTTCTGTGTATTCATTTTCTTGCCTCCTCATCGCTTTTTAATTAATTAAAACTTTTAATAAATTATCCAAAAAAAGAATGTTTTGCATTCTATGCAAGTCCTTGTTATGGGCTTGCTGCCAGTTGCTTTGCATAAATTGTATGCATAACCGATTTATATATAACATTTATTTCTCCTGTGTTGGTTTGCCACCCCCCTTCTTTCATGTGCATACACCATACATAAATAATTACAAAACCAATAAACAAAATGGATATTCTAAAATTTCATTCTATAAAAAAACCATTTAATTAAAACTTTTAATAAATTCATTATATTCAACTTGCTCCCTTAAATCAATACAAATAAGTACTAAAAAGAAATGAAAAAAACTATGCAGAATTACCAAAATTCCGCACAGTTTGCCAATACCGTCTTTTCCCATACCCTATCCCGCCGTTGAAATGCCTTGTCCAAGAATTCCTGACAAGGTATACCGGCTGTCAACATTCCAAAAAAAGCCGGCTGATTACAAAATATGCCGCACCTTTCGCCCCCCAACTGGAATCATAAGGCTGGAAGAAAACCTGTACCTCTTCCTCATTCAGTCCATAAAAGTTGGCTTTTGCCGCCCCCAGCAGCTTTTCCCTATTCGGCTTTTCTTTCATAATATAACCATCCACCACCACAAAGCCCGGATTAATCAGGTTTACCACATTCGCCAGAGCAATCCCCAGATATTCAATTACCTCCCCTATTACTTCATTGACATCCTTATCTCCCCTGCGCTGGGCATCCAAAATATCCTGTATTGTCAACCGCCCTTTTTCTTCCAGTACAGCCCTAAGTTTCGAGGCATTCCCCTGTAACAGCCTTTCCTGGCACTTTTCAAAAATAGCCCTCTCGCTCCCCAAGTCATCCACCGTTTTCCGCAAAGCTTTCCCACCTTCATGGAAGCCGATAATAGTCCGCCCCAATTCCCCTGCCCCTGAAGTACAGCCTGACACAACGTCATTTTTTATCATCAACGGGCAGGCAATCCCTTTTGATACAAAGAGATAGGCAAAAGTATCCGCCTTAACCTTATGGGAACTCATTTCATATCCGATAGCCCTTATTCTGGCATTATTATCAATAATTACCGGAACATTGAGCATAGACTGCAAATCCTCGGCCAGATGCTGCCCCACCCAATCCTGCCTTAGGTTGCTGCGTATCACCCCGCTCTCACAATCAATGAAGCCCGGAAGTCCGATTCCCACCCCCAGCAAATGCCCCTCTTCGGCAAACCGCATCAGATTCTGTATTTGGCCGGTGATTCCTTGCAGCATTTGATGGTAATTTTCCGCTGCCGGCTCTTCTTCCGAAGAGGCGACCACATTGCCTTTCATATTTAAAAGCACTGCACTGGTAGCGTATGGCCCCAGTTCTACTCCGATAGCACATGCTGTATCGGCACGGAACGCGATGGAAGTCGGCCTCCTCCCCATTGCATTCACCAGATTATTTTCCGAAAAGGGAATCTCTTCCAAAATCCCTTCCGAAAGCATTTCATTGACACTGGTAGTTATTGTGGGAAGCGTCAAACCCAGCGCTTCCGCAATTCCCGTCCTGGTAGCATTCTCAGTACGAAATATCATATTTTTTATTAAAACCCTATTCCATCTTCTCGTTTCCAGCAGGCTGCTTCCTTTTTTTACCATATTTCCCCCATTTCCGCCCAACCTGTGCGAACCGGCTTTGCAGAGACTCTATTCATAACGTCTCTTTTCCTGGATATTATCATAACATCTCCATTCATTTGTTTCAATCCCTTCTCCTTTGCGGGGAAATCAATTTTCATGGGCGGCGCAGCAGGCAGGGCGGTTGGCCTATGCAGGGTTTCGTTTTGCGGCTATTGATAAAAAGCAGCAATTTCACTTATGAAATGGTTCATATCCAGGGAAAAACCGCCATGGATGGTAATGTCATTAAGTTAGCACCTTGGCCCAGCCGTGAGGGAAATAAAATACTTAAGGAGCCCCTTAAAAAGCGTCGGCACTTGGTGAGGTAGTTCACGAACCTGGTGCACGCTACACTTTTTTTGCCTTATAGGAAACTGCGTTGTAAAACGCATGAATTCACAAGTTCGCGCAGCGAACTTGCAGAGAATGC
>QXWV01000105.1 GCA_009911195.1 Lachnospiraceae bacterium
TGACGGAGCATTTTATTTCCCTCATGGCGTCCGCCATCGTTAACTAAATGACATTGCGGGCTGAACTGTTACGATTTCCCTGCCCCAACAGTTATTTTCCTTGAAAAAACCGCCATTTTATGTATAATAAGATGAGTAACTCCATCAAAAGAATATATAAAAGAAAATTTCAATGTGCGCAGACCACAGCGCAGAAATGAGGATTAATATGATAAGTGCAAACAACGTTACACTAAGATTAGGAAAAAAAGCATTGTTTGAAGATGTAAACATCAAGTTCACCGAAGGGAACTGCTATGGGCTCATCGGAGCTAATGGGGCTGGCAAGTCCACATTCCTTAAGATATTGTCCGGTAAACTGGAAACAACAACAGGGGATGTCTTCATCACCCCTGGGCAGCGTATGTCCGTATTGGAACAGGACCACTTCAAATATGACGAATACACCGTTATGGATGTGGTTATCATGGGCAACGAAAGGCTTTACCAGATTATGAAAGAAAAGGATGCCATTTATGCCAAAGAAGACTTCACAGACGAAGATGGTATACGCGCCAGTGAACTGGAAGGGGAATTCGCCGAAATGAACGGCTGGGAAGCGGAATCGGATGCCGCTATGCTCCTCAATGGCCTGGGTATCGGCACAGAACTCCACTATTCTGCTATGAATACCTTAAACGGCAATGAAAAAGTAAAAATCCTCCTGGCCAAAGCCCTCTTCGGCAACCCGGACGTCCTCCTGCTGGATGAGCCTACCAACCATCTGGATTTGGATGCTATCGCATGGCTGGAGGATTTCCTCATCGATTTCGACAACACCGTTATCGTTGTATCCCATGACCGGTATTTCCTGAATAAAGTATGTACCCATATTGCAGATATCGATTACGGCAAAATCCAGCTTTATGCCGGCAACTATGACTTCTGGTATGAGTCCAGCCAGCTATTGATTAAGCAGATGAAGGAAGCCAATAAGAAAAAAGAAGAAAAAATAAAGGAACTGCAGGAATTTATTTCCCGCTTCTCTGCCAATGCTTCCAAATCCAAGCAGGCAACCAGCCGGAAACGCGCCCTGGAAAAAATTGAGCTGGAAGAAATCAGACCTTCCAGCAGGAAATACCCTTATATTGACTTCCGTCCTGACCGCGAAATCGGCAACGAAGTCCTCAGCGTGGAAGGGCTTTCCAAAACCATCGATGGGGTAAAAGTTTTGGACAACATTACCTTTACGGTGGGGCATAATGATAAAATAGCCTTTGTAGGCGGCAATGAATTAGCGAAAACTACCCTGTTCCAGATATTAATGGACGAAATAGAGCCCGATGAAGGTTCTTATAAATGGGGGGTAACCACTTCCCAGGCTTATTTCCCCAAAGACAGCACGAAGGAATTCGATAACGAATATACGATTGTAGATTGGCTCACCGGCTACTCTCCCGTCAAAGATGTTACCTATGTCCGGGGTTTCCTTGGGCGCATGCTTTTTGCCGGGGAAGACGGAGTGAAAAAAGTGAATATCCTCTCCGGTGGGGAAAAGGTGAGATGCCTCCTTTCCAAGATGATGATTAGCGGCGCCAACTGCCTGATTCTGGATGAGCCTACCAACCATTTGGATATGGAATCCATCACTGCATTGAATAATGGAATGATAAAATTCCCTGGCATTGAACTTTTTGCCTGCCATGACCATCAGTTCGTACAGACTACTGCCAACCGGATTATGGAAATCCTTCCCAATGGACAGTTAGTAGATAAGATTACTACTTATGATGAATATTTGGCCAGCGATGAAATGGCCAGGAAGAGGACAGTGTATACCAACAAGAACGTGGAGGACGATAATTAGTAAATTATGAATATCGTAGATTTGCATGTACATTCCAATAAATCGGACGGGAGCATGAGCCCTTCCCAACTGGTGGGGCTGGCGGCGGAAAAAAGGCTTTCCGCCTTTGCCCTGACAGACCATGATACAACAGAAGGTATCCAGGAAGCCGTGGAAGCGGCCAGGAGATATAATGAGGCCCTGGCAGAAGGAAAGCTCCCTCCACTTTCTGGCGGGAAACAGGGGGCATTATTGCCCGCCCTTCCTTTGGAAGTAATTCCCGGCATTGAATTTTCTACCGAATACCAAGGGAAAGATATTCATATCGTAGGGCTTTATATCGATTACAAGGCATCTTTTTTTAAAGCGCAGATTCAGGCTTTTGTAGATTCCCGCATTCTCCGCAACCGGAAAATGTGCGCTAACCTTCAAAGTGCAGGCATTGATATTTCCTATGAGAAATTATTGGAAGCCTATCCGGGGTCTGTGATTACCAGGGGGCATTACGCCCACTACATGCTGGCCCACAAATATGTAAAAACTATGCCTGAGGCATTTGAAAAGTATATCGGAGACCATGCCAAATACTATGTACCCAGGGAAAAGGTAACGCCATCCCAGGCGATTCATCTCATCCTGAAGGCAGGAGGGCTTCCCGTCCTTGCCCATCCGCCCCTTTATCATATGGACGATGCCGCATTGGAAACACTGGTAGGGCTGTTGACAGAAGATGGTCTGGTTGGTATTGAAGCAATTTACAGTACCTATCAACCGGCGGAGGAACGGCAAATGCGCTCCCTTGCAAAGAAATACGGCCTGTGCATCAGTGGCGGCTCTGATTTCCATGGGGCAACCAAACCCAATCTGGAAATGGCTACCGGATATGGCAAGCTATGCGTTCCGGAGGATGTGCTCCGGCATCTGAAAACACGGCTGCCAGGCAAAGGAACGGAGCGGTGAGCCAGGCATAGCACTATAAATATGTCATGTCACAAAAGAGATTCCAGCCATAGGGCAATTGATATTTAACATATGGGAGAAACGGATAATGAACAATACAACAAATACGAAAATATTTTTTACGGATTTAGACGGCACGCTTTTAACTGACACAAAAGAAATCACAACTGCAACCAAAGCGGCCTTAAAGGAATGGACTGCTGCCGGAAACAAACTGGTCTTAAGCTCGGGAAGAGCTATCGACAGCGTAAACAATGTGCGTATTTCCCTGGGCCTTGACTTCCCTGGCATGTACCTGATTGGATGCAACGGCGGCGAAATTTTCGATTGCGGAAGTGAGCAGATGATATCCCGCACCCCCCTTACATTCCGGCAGGTCTCCCTCGCCATGGAAACGGCAAAAAAAGAAGGCGTCCACTGCCATACCTATACGGATACCCATATTATAAGCCCAGCGGATGATGAAGAGCTTCTTTATTACCGGCGCGCCATCCATACCCCGGTCATTATCTGCGAAGACGTTTTAAGTGCCTTGGATAAAGAGCCATGCAAATGTATCGCCATAGAGTTACATGACAAAAACAAATTGGAGCATTTCCGCCAGACTCTCCTTCCCTTAGTGGAAAGCGAATTAAATTTGCTTTACTCCAATGACAAATACCTTGAAATCTTCCCCGCTTCTTCCGGGAAGGGCGCTGCTGTCCATAAATTATGCGGCATACTGGGCATTCCTTTGGCAAATTCCCTGGCTTCCGGAGATGAAGCCAATGACATTTCCATGATTCAGGCCGCTGCCCTGGGCATCGCCATGAAAAATGCCAAGGAAAATGTAAAACAGGCTGCTGATATCGTCACAGAGGCCGACAACAACCATGATGGCCTAGTGTCTATTCTGTTGCAAAATATTTAAATTTATATTTTATGAAAAATAGCAGTTGACAAAAAGAAAATTATTATGTAAAATATATGATGTTGATGCAGAAATGCATCAGCATCTATAGAAAATGCGCGAGTGGCTCAGTTGGTGGAGCGCGACCTTGCCAAGGTCGAGGCCGCGGGTTCGAGTCCCGTCTCGCGCT
>QXWV01000106.1 GCA_009911195.1 Lachnospiraceae bacterium
GTTATTTATGCGGAATCGCTGATAAATACGGCGATTCCGTTATTTTTGTGTGTCTAAAATTCGGTAGACAGTTGAAGACATTACCTTAGTACCATTACAATGCCTTTGTTATGAGGTCATAGGTTTCTTTTTCCGTCAGTGGATTGTAGATATATTCTAAGGTTGCGGTGGAAAATAAATCCCCCTCTTAATCTCCCCGTGGGGAGACTTCAGTTTCCTGCTTTGCCTGTTTCTCATCCCTGAGTTGAAATGACCGTGACCTTAGGAATGACGTAAGGGCATATGCGCTCTTTCTACAGCTTGACAGCAACTCCGCGTCACGTGAATTGCAAAATACTTCGACAAACAGTGCCGTTTCTTCGTTGTATACCCTGCGCCCGACAGATACAACTACCGCAACCAACAGCAGGACAAACACCACTATAGTAACGCCTGCTGATTAACTTTTAGTAATGGCTTCTACCTTGCCACGTTGGTTAAAGAAAATATTGATATCTTCACCGATTTTGACCTGCGGAATTTCTATCTCCTTCTTAACGAAAAAGCGTTCCTCTCTCATGCCAGTAGTGTGCTCGTAGGAATAACCTACTGATATTGTCATGCCCTCAACAAGTTTACCATCTGGAGTGGTAAATCCCACTGGTGAATATCCGATTAATTTAGCTTTCATGCTGTTTCTCCTTTCCGCTTCTGCTGATATCCGCGTCCGCTATTTGTTTCGGTTGCGCTTCCGTTGCCATTACTTTACTATATTTTTATGATATATTGATTTACGAATTTAGCGGAAATTTTATTTCCGCAGAAGGAGTTGGATTTTATGGGGAACAAAAGAAAGGAAATAATCAAAACCAATATTCAGGTTATTAGAGAAGAGTTAGGCTATACTCAGAAACAACTGGGCAAAAAATTGAAGGTTGATGCAAAGACAATTCGTAACTATGAATATTTCAAGACCAATTTGCCCATTGAGAAAGCTGTGATTCTTTCAAAAAAATTTGGTTATTCTTTAGACTGGATTTACCGTGAATCTTCGCATAAAAAGCGCAACTCTGAAACCGTTGAACCCAAACGAATTTCAAAATTCAACGTTGATATTAGAGAATTTGTCTCTCGCTCTAATGACGAGATTCACTTTGTTTTTCCTGATTACTATCGGAATTACATGAAACAGTGTAATACGCTTTCTTCATCAAATCTGTCTAAACATGAAATGAAAAGAGAAATCGTCAAATTGGATGCTTCATACAAGAAGGATTCAAATCGTGTTTATTACCGCGTTTCGATTCTCGAATCTAAATTTTCCACTTATATACATTACGGCAATTCGCTTATTCCTTACGTGGATTCTGCCCCTGACTCTAGTGAGGAATATGAACCTACCGAAGAACAAAAGCGGGAAGTTGAGACATTCTTTAAATCTCTATTCGACTAACAAAAAGAAATGGAGTCGTTTACTTGCAAAAGGGATATTCCAATTCATGACTCTGAAATATCCCTTGACTACTGTTTACATTATTTTAATCTGAAAAATACGGTATCGTCATCTATTATATCAGTGATAGGCGCATCATCGTCCCATGTAGCCGAATTATATCTAATCACTGTTACTACATTACCGTCATATCCTTTGGGAACGTGGAAAAAGATGCGTGCTTGGCGTGTAAAGATATCGTCATTCCAACCATTTTGTAAAACTTCACTTTCCAATTTGACTTCTGTATAATCAGTACCGTTATAATTTAGCGTATATGTATCTGTACTTTCGTTATATGTATCAGTGTTATAGTAATCGTCTGAAAGAGAAACAAAACCACTATAGCCATAATTATACGCATTTTCATCATCAAAGACTGTAGTTGTTGTAACGGCTTGCCACTCATACCCCTCTAAAGCTTCATGGGTTTCATCAGATTCAAATACATCGTAATCTGAAAACGTGATTTTTCCTGCCGTTGTATATTCAGTTGTGTCATAACAAGGTATCACAAAAGGAATGGGGTTCCCTGACTTTCCATAATCGGTGGGAATTGCCGTTTGAACTGGCAATTACGCTATCAAAATTTTATGATGTATCGTTGGACTATATCGGTGGTTTGACAAACGATCCGACACCGCCGCACAAAAGATAAAATAGTAATCAATGGATATTTCAACCAGCAATTTGAAATATCCCTGTTTCTATTATTTAAATCATGCCCCGCTTGTAAATCTCCACTCTCCGAGTGCCTGCGGTAAAGGGATTGACAAACTTATTTTATTTCATGCTGGAATAGTGTATAATATATGTAAACAACAGAAAAGGAAATGCAGATATGGATATAGAACAGCTTCAAAAACTAATAAACAATTCTTCCAATATAAAATGGTCAAAGCATTGTTTAGAGCGTATGCAGGAAAGAGATATCAGTATTGCTGATGTAAAATCATGTCTGCAAACAGGAGAAATCATAGAGGACTATCCAGACGATTTTCCTCACCCCAGTTGCCTTGTTTATGGACATACAAAGGAAAATGACATATTGCATGTTGTTGTCGGCTCAGATAACAATAGTTTGTTTTTTATAACAGCTTATTTCCCGAACACTGATAAATTTGAAAAAGATTTAAAAACCAGAAAGGGGCAGTAATCATGTGTATGTATTGTAAATGCAAAACCACAATTTCATCTTTGACAACCCATGTAGTCAATTATAAAAACTGTATTATTATTATCAAAAACGTGCCTTGTGAAGAATGTGAACAATGCGGTGAAAAATATTATTCAGACGAAGTTGCAATGCAGTTGGAATACCTTGTCAATACAGCGAAACAGCTTATGCAAGAAGTTGCTGTCATTGATTATTCCAAAGCGGCATAATCTGTTCGGACGTATGAACCAAAATTGTAGACACACTGTAGACAGTGTGCATTCCTTCTTGATTTTATGGGCTTTTCGGAACAAAAAATAGTTCGAGTCCCGTCTCGCGCTCTTTGAAAAAGTGCGGAAATGTTGATATTTACAGCGTTTCCGTTATTTTTGCCTTTCAGATATGGAAGACAGTTGAAGACAGTCTATAACGCCTTTACCCATTTCATTAGTGAAGATTGATTTCCGTTGCTCCGGGCAAAAACATCTTGCTTTTTTAACTGATAATGATATAATTATTACTATGGAAGCATAGCTCAGCCGGGATGAGCGTTCGCCTCACACGCGAAAGGTCATGGGTTCAATCCCCATTGCTTCCATCTTTTGTGAAACATCCATCTGAGGCAACCCCCTTTTATTCGACATAAACAGTCTAATGAAAGGGGTTTTTATTCTGTTTGTTCCACTTCCTCCTGGCTGTCCGGTGTTCCTTCCCCATTTTCACCCCCTTCCTCTGGTTGTTGTCCGGTAGGCATATTATCCACCACATTGCCGTCCTGGTCCACCCTATCCCTGTATTTTACCCGGTAAATCCGTTTTAACGATTCATTGATACGTTCTTCCGAAATAGTGCCTTCCCTCACCGCTGCCAGAACCCCTTCATATGCGGTTTCAAAATTTTCAGGCATCAGTATCATATCCGCCCCCGCCTTTAAAGCCATCACAGCCGCCTGGTCCGCACTGTAATATTCCGTAATCGCTGACATATTCATTGCATCAGTAATAATGATTCCGTTATACCCCAGTTCGCCCCTCAGCCAGTTCGTCACCACTTCTTCCGACAAGGAGCAAGGCGTATTATCCCCTATCACACCGGGGATGGAAGCATGGCTTACCATTACCATATGCGCCCCGGCATCAATTCCTGAGCGGAATGGAATGAATTCGGAAGCCCTCAAATCATCCAAAGTCTTTTCCAACGTAACCATCCCTTCATGGGTATCCTCTGTGGCTGCCCCGATTCCAGGAAAATGCTTTAAACAGGAGCTAATTCCCGTATCCTGAAAACCGCCTACCGCAGCCGAAACCATATCTCCTACTGCCCCAGGGTCTGCGCCAAAGGAACGCCTTCCCATGGCAGAAGAAGAAGCATCCGCCACCACATCCGCTACTGGCGCAAAGTCCAGGTTAAACCCTAGTTCATATAAATAAGAAGAAATTTCAGCGCTTGCATTATAAGCGGCCATTGTATCCCCAGATGCCCCAATATCCGCCATATCTCCCACTTCCGTTACTTCTATGCCGCTGGAACCTACACGCCTTACCGAGCCCCCTTCTTCATCTACCGCAAGAAATATGGGATATTTGCTCATCATCGTTGTTTTAGAAAGCATTTCTTTAATCTGTTCTTTATCCTTTATATTCTGGCTAAAGTAGACCAGTCCGCCCACCGCGTATTTATTTAAGGCTTCCTGGGTTCCTTCCCCTGCCGTTATTGCTGTTCCAACCCCTGTAATATCTTCGGGCATTACAATAAACAGCCCCGCTACCCTATCTTCCAAAGGCATCGGCGCTATCGCTGTCTCCACAATCTCCTCCAGCCAGTCCACATCTTCCACTGGCGCTTCCTCTATCGGTGCGGGCGGCTCCACCACCGCGTTTTCCTGCTCCGCCTGTGCTGCCGCTTCTTCCAACTGACGTTCCACTTCTTTTGCCTGCCTCCGCTCTGCAAGAATACCCATCAACTTCCGGATGCCAAATACCGCCCCAACCACAATCGCCGCAAAAAATATCACCACCGTTATGTAAGCTATAATCTGATTCCTTATTCTTCTCCTCCGCCTATATAACCGTCTTTCATCAAATTTTCTTTCTCTGTTTTCTTTCATATCCTACCCCGTACTAATCAATTTGCCCTTTGCTATAGCTTATCATAACCTATTTCCATAAAAATTTCCACATCTATTTCTACAAGAACTTAGCATAAATTACAAATCCATAGAGCCAAATATTGGCTGCAATTGTTTGGGCGCACGCAAAGAGGATACTAATCATTCCGATTAATATCCTCTTTTATACTATGCTGTCCAATGGTCTATACCTCCGTCTTCTAGTTTTTCTTATGCAGTTGTTATTCATTTTTCTCTTTCGTACCCTTTCCATTTTTCTCTTGTACTGCCTGTACTGTAACGGCTGATAATTTATTTTCCGGATTCCCTTACAATCCTTCTTATTATCTTCTGTTCCTCGTTACCTCTTCTTATGTACTCGACTACGAATTCTTTTGTTTATTCATTCTTTTGTATCTTAAATGAATAAATTAATTTACGTTTTCGGTGGTCCATACCTCGCTTTCTTTTGTATTTTTATCTATGTGAATTTCTTTTGTATGAACTTATTATATCTCCCTATTCTCCATTTGTCAACACTTTTTTTCAAAAAAACCTATTTTATTTCAATATATTTTATTTTTCTACAAATTTCGAGTAATATTTGCCAAATCAGTAAGTATATTCCAGATTTAGCCCGATTTTTACCAATAATTTTCAGTTATTTTTTATTTTTAAATAGATTATCCAAAAAATTTGTCTTTTGATTTCGATACCAAGGCAAAAAAAGATTCCACGCTTGCCAGCAAATGTTGTATAATAAATTTATACTTATATTAATATGCCTATGATTTTTCGGCAAAGCATAGCGAAACCAATGTTTTAAAGGAGAAACCTATGATTCCAAACCCTTTTTTAAAAGAAGGCGTCCTTAGTACGAACGCTTCCATCAATAAATTAGTCATAGCCAAAATGCCGGAATGCACCGTCACCCAGCCCTTGGCCGGGAGAAGTGCCCAGGAAATCTTTTCCACCGATTTATTGATTCAGGAAATAAAAAATTCCGCACTCCAGCTACAGATTGATATTTCCGCCTTAGAGGAGAAATCGCTCCCCCTCTACCTGGAAAGCTGTCTGGAAAGCGAGGATGCCAATGTCCGGGCGGCCTCCCACAGTATTATGAAGCTTTTTGGGGAACGGCTTGCCGTCATTCTGCTTTGCCTCAAAGAAGGCTCGCCGGAAAACCGTAATGCCCGGTCCGACTGGGGTACGGAAGAATGGGATTACTGGAATTCCCTGCATCATATCATATTGGTAGGAGGGCTGGCCAGCCCTCCCTTGGGCGAACAACTGAAATACTATGTGGAGCAGGTTTTTTGGGCCTCCGGAAAACATCCCTATACCATCATCCTTGGCAAAGATTCCACGTATGCGGGCCTTCGGGGGTGCACTACATACCTGAAAGACATACCGCCCTCCCAGGTTAACCTTATCTTCGATTATGGCCAAAGTTTTATTAAAAGAAGCTATGCCATTATGGAAGGGGAAAAAGTTAAGGATATCATTATTTTGGGCAAAACCTTATCCCGGCACGTGGAATGGGATATTCAGGACACCGATTTGGAGGAAAAAGAAGCTTTGGCCTTAAACCGTTATTTTCTGGAAACTATTACCCGTACTGTCCATGAAGTGGAAAACCGGGGGCTGGAAATACATCCCCACATCATTTTGAGCATTGCAAACTATGTAAAATGTGGGGTGATTGCCAACCGGGGCGGCTATGGAAAATTACGGCTCATCGCCCCCAACTATGCAGAATATCTCTCCCAACAGTTAAGGGAAAGCCTTGGCAGAAGCTATTATTTTACCATGCTCCATGACGGAACCGCAATGGCCGCCGGATATGCCAACTATGATAATTCCGTCTGCATTTCCCTCGGCACTGCATTCGGCGTAGGCTTCCCGGTGCATTGTCCAATGGAATTTCACATAGAAATGTAAAAAAACAAAACAGGAACAGGAGGATTCATTATGACACACAAACAGGCAGCCTTTGCGGCAGCAACTGAAGCTATCATTAAAAACCTGGAAAAAAGAGGAATGGAAGGCTACTTTTTCGAGGATTCCGCATCCTGTACCGATGCTATCCTGGCCTCCATCCCGCAAGGCAGCACTATATCCTGGGGCGGCAGCGCATCCGTCCAGGAATCCGGGCTAATGGACAAAATTAAAGAAGGCAATTATGAACTTATCGACTATTTCAGCACCACTAATCCCGATGAACGGAAGAAGTTATATGCCCGGTCTGTGTTGGCCGATTACTATCTTATGAGCTCCAATGCCGTAACTTTCAACGGGGAACTGATTAATATCGACGGCCGCGGAAACAGAGTAGCCTGCCTCATCCACGGGCCGGAGAATGTCATTATGGTAGTAGGGATGAATAAAATCGTCACCGATATCAATGCCGGCATCGACAGGGCGCACAATTTTGCCGCCCCTCCCAACGCAAACCGCTTAAACCGGCAGACCCCCTGCTATGTTACCGGGCGCTGCGGCGACTGCCTCTCCCCTGACTGCATGTGCAACCAAATCGTTATTACCAGGCGCAGCGGCGTCAAAGGAAGGATTAAGGTATATTTTGTTGCAGAGGATTTGGGATACTAAAAAACATTTTTATTATTCACGCAAAAAGTCCCTTGGGCAAGGATATGCATCCGCACATCCCCGCCTCAAGGGATTTTTCTGTTACATTCCAGGATTCGGGGATTTTTCCCCCAGTCCATATCATCCGGTTGAAAATTATACCAGCGGGTATTTATCCGTCAATTCCTGCACAATCGCCCTAGCTTCGGGTATCTTTTCCTCCCCGCCTTTAATGACAAGCGCGATTGCTTCCGCAACCCTGTCCATATCTTCCACGCCCATCCCCCTGGAGGTCACTGCTGGAGTGCCCAGCCTGATGCCGCTTGTGACAAAAGGTGATTTGGGGTCATTGGGAATTGTATTTTTATTGGCCGTAATATGCGCTTCATCCAAAAGCTTCTCCACCGCTTTTCCTGTGAGCCCGTAATTGGTCAAGTCCACCAGCATCAAATGGTTATCCGTACCGCCGGATACAATTTTGATATCCCGTGCCAGCAACGCTTTGCAAAGGGCCTGGGCATTGTCCACAATCCCCTTCTGATATGCCTTGAATTCATCGCTCAAAGCTTCCTTAAAGCAAACTGCTTTCGCCGCAATCACATGCATCAGCGGGCCTCCCTGTGTACCAGGGAAAATCGCCTTGTTAAAATTATACTTATCCGCCGCTTCCTGGTTGCACAAAATCAGTCCGCCACGGGGTCCTCTCAATGTTTTATGGGTTGTTGTGGTAACCACATCCGCATAAGGTATTGGGCTTGGGTGCAAGCCTGCCGCCACGAGGCCGGCAATATGAGCCATATCCACCATCAGAACCGCCCCTACCTCATCGGCCACTTCCCTAAATCTCTTAAAATCAATTGTCCTCGCATAAGCAGATGCCCCTGCGATAATCATCTTCGGCTTCGACTCCACTGCTATTTCCCGCAACTTTTCATAATCGATAAATCCCTCATCGTCCACCCCATAAGGCACAATCTTAAAATATTTCCCTGAAATATTCACCGGGCTTCCGTGGGTCAGGTGTCCACCATGGTCCAGGTTCATCCCCATAATTGTATCCCCTGGATTGCAGATTGCAAACTGTACTGCCAGGTTGGCCTGCGCCCCTGAATGAGGCTGTACATTGGCATAGTCGCAGCCAAACAGCTCCTTCGCCCTGTCAATCGCCAGATTTTCCACCACATCTACACACT
Source organism: Lachnospiraceae bacterium (assembly GCA_009911195.1). GTDB lineage: Bacteria > Bacillota > Clostridia > Lachnospirales > Lachnospiraceae > Kineothrix. The sequence continues at coordinate 8,514 of QXWV01000106.1, forward strand.
CACAGCCGCCATAATACCTTTTTCCCGGATAGCCTTCCGCATACTTGTTCGTCAGCGGGCTTCCCATCGCCGCCATAACCGCCTTGCTTACCCAATTCTCCGATGCAATCAGTTCAATATGGCTGTTCTGCCTGTCCTGCTCGTCCACAATCGCCTGGGCAATTTCGGGGTCTACATTTTTTACCTCGTCTAATGAATACATGATATATCCTCCGTTTTCTTTTCCTTCCATTTCCTTCACACATATGCCAGCGCAATTCATTATATCACACATTCCCCTGTATGAAAACTATGGAAAAACCAATTTGCATTAGTATATTTAAAGAATTATTAAGAATTTTTTCTGTATATGTGCAAGAAGTATTCTTTACATCATGGTAAAATACTGCTAAAATGGTTGAAGGTTAAAGGCGGTAATGTACAAAGGATTGGGCACTGTTAGTGGAGGCAATGCAGCCCATGTGAAAACAGCGCAGAAATGAGGGTTTTTATGTATTATGTAATCGTCAACCCAGCTTCTAAATCCGGCCAGGGGCGGGATATTTGGAATCATTTGAGACAGATATTCGCAGAAAGGGAGATTCCCTATAAAGTTCTTTTCACCAAAGGCGCCGGACATGTGGCCAAAGCAGTGGCAAAGCTGACTGCCTTTGAAGATGACGGGATAGTCCAACCGCCTATCAAGCTGATTATCTTAGGCGGTGACGGTACAATGAATGAGGCCCTTCAGGGAATCCGGAATTTCGACAGGGTTCTCCTCGGCTATATCCCTACTGGCTCCAGCAACGATTTGGCCAGGGATTTACAGCTTTCAAAAGACCCTGCGGTTATTCTCCAGACTATTCTGGAGGGAAAATGTATGCGCAGTATGGATTTGGGGCTGCTTACTTATGCCGATACGTCGGGGGAACGCTCCCGGCTGAAGGCCAAGACGGTATCCGATAAAAGATTTTTTGCGGTAAGCAGCGGAATCGGTTTTGATGCCGCCGTATGTGAGGAAGCCAATTCCTCCCGCTTTAAAAAAATGCTGAATAAGCTAAAGCTTGGCAAGCTGACCTACCTTGCCATTGCCTTGCGCCAGCTTATTGCCGCCAAGTCCGTTTCCTGCGATATTTATCTTGATTCGGAGAAAGAGCCTATCCATATAAAGCGCTTTTTATTCACCGCATTTATGATACATAAATACGAAGGCGGAGGTTTCCAGTTCTGCCCTATGGCGGATGCCACTGACGGCAAATTAGATTTGTGCGTAGTGGGCAGTATCCCCAAACCGGTTTTGCTGGCAGCGCTCCCTACCGCATATTTCGGAAAACATTATATGTTTTCTGCTATTAGACACTATGAAGCCAGCAAAGTAACCTTCCATGCTTCCATTCCTTTATGGGTGCATACCGATGGCGAGGTTTACATAAAGTCAGACTGCATCACCGTTTCCTGCCTGCCGCAGAAAATACGGCTGATGATGTAAAAGCATTTGAGAATGGTAGTAAATTTAAGATTCATGGGGAAAATAAATATAATTAAGATTTAAATGGGAGAATATAAGGTTCTATAAAATAGTAAAAGCAAATATATCATGAATTATAAAATAAATTTTGGGTTTATAGCTTTTTTACTTCGCAGGATTCGGGCGTCAGAAGCCCCGGCTGCGGAAGGCGTCCGGTAAGTGGCGCAAAGAGGGAGGATTTCTATGAAAATATATGCAATAAAAAAATATAAACATGCAGTGCCATTAATCATTTATGGCATTATATATTTAACATGGTTTATTTATCTGGAACAAAAAGTTACCAAGGATTACCGGGTCATCCATGTAACCCTGGATGACTATATCCCTTTTTGCGAAGGCTTTGTCATCCCATATTTTTTATGGTTTCTTTATGTCTCGGCAACAGTGGCTTATCTTTTCTTTAAGGACAAGGACGATTATTACAGGACATGTATCTTTTTATTTACCGGAATGACTGTTTTCCTGGTTATCTCCACCTTGTTCCCAAACGGTCATCATCTCCGCCCCCAGGTAATGCCGAGGGATAATATTTTCACCTGGATGGTATCCCGCCTTTACAGCACGGATACCCCTACCAACCTTTGGCCCAGTATACATGTATATAATTCCCTGGGCGCACACTTTGCCATTGTGAAAAACAATAGGCTTTGCAGAAACAGGCCGGTGCGGAAGCTCTCCTTACTGCTATGCATATCCATCATATTATCCACCATGTTTATCAAACAGCACTCGGCATTCGATGTGGTTACTGCATTCATCATGGCTGCTGTTATGTATGGGGTTGTCTATAAATATGATATTCTGGCTATGCATAGGCTAAGGGCGATGCGCAAGAAGGCAACGCCCCAGATTAACTGAATCCAAAAATAGGCTGCTATGCTAATTAAATTTAAAAAATCTCTGGCAAATCCGGTATCCTTCAATGGAAATTTTCCTGCCGCCTTTTCCCGGCAAATTCATGGAGTTTCCAAGGATACCATAACGAAGCCGCATGTAAAGAACCTTATCCTTTTGCTTAATATAATGCCACAGTTCCTTCTTTTTCTCCAGATGTTCTTCCGTTCCTCCCCTGATTAAAAGGATGGAAGATACTGTGGTGATGATTTCCAGGTAATTGGTCATATAATTGCGCATCTTACGGTTGTTTTTCAGCCTCTGTTTATTTTCCACCATATAATCCACCATCATCTTGTTAACCTTAATCTGCTGGTCGATTCTGGATATCATAATGGTCTCATTCACGGACTGCCCTTCCCGCCCGATATAATAACGGTAAAAGTTCACGTCCAGGTAATACATATTCCTAACATAAAGCAAAGGCTCGAACACAAAAAGATTATCCACATAAAATGTATTTTCAGGCAGTTTCAGCCCGCACTCCTGTAGCAGCTTCGTCCTGAATATTACCGAGTGCATTAAAATATACTGGCCTTTGTGGAAATGTTTGACCTGTTTCCATGTAAAGGTTTCATCTTTCGGCAATGCATGGTGATAACGCATTACCTTATTCTTCTTTTCCCCCTGCTTTTCATAAACAAAATTACTAATCAGCATATCCAGAACTTTTTCCCCTCCGGCCATTTCTTTCAGAAGTTCCAGGATTTTCCGGTATTCGCTTTCTTTTACCCAATCATCACTATCCACTACCTTAAAAAACAGTCCGGTGGCATTTTCCATCCCCACATTAACCGCAGAGCCATGCCCGCCGTTTTCCTTGTGAATTGCCCTTACAATGGAAGGATAATCCGCTGCATATTTGTCCGCAATTTCTGCCGTCCTGTCCTTTGAGCCATCATCCACAATGAGCAGCTCCACCTCATCCCCTCCAGCCAGAAGGGAATCTATACATTTTTCCATATAATTTTCTGAATTATAACACGGTATTGTCACTGTCAGTAATTTCATTTTTTTCCTCATTTCTGCGCTGCTTTTTGCACCAAAATATTATTCAATTCTTAACCATCCCTAATTTAATATCCAGGTACTCCGCATAGGCGGCATAAGCGGAAGGTATGGGATACCGCTCCCTGGCCTCATCCTTATCAATAAATATCCAATCCTGACCGCCTTTTGCCCCTTCAGCCTCCTCCAGTTCATCCACCCTCACCGCATACCCTGCCATATGCCATTCCTTATGGGAAAAAATATGCTTCGCCTCCCCAATCGGTTTAATGTGGAGCACTTTCAGTCCGATATGCTTCAGCTCCTTTAGCACCTCTTCCTCCGTCCGGTATCCTTCCAGCATAGGAAATTCGTACATTCCAGCCAACAGCCCTTTCTTTGGCCGTTTCCGGAAAGCCGCCTTTTCCCCATCCTGAATGACCAGCACTGTTTTTTCTTCTATCTTTCTCGCTTTTTTTGCCTTCTTTTTCGGATACTCCGCTATTTTGCCTAAGCAATGTGCCTGGCAGATTGTTCCCCATGGGCACTCCCCACATTTGGGTTCTCCGTTAGGAAGGCATACCATGGCACCCAGTTCCATCAACGCCTGGTTAAAATCCCCCGGCCTGTCCGAAGGGATTATTTCCTGCAATTCTTTTTCCACCCTGGACTTCGTCTTCTGGGCTAAAATATCATCCCCATCCAGCCGCAGCCTTGCCAATACCCGCAGCACATTCCCGTCCACCGCCGGAACTGGTTTCCCATAGGCAATGGATGCGATTGCCCCTGCCGTATAACTGCCGATACCGGGCAGTTTTATCAGGTTTTCATACTCGGAAGGCATCGTTCCCCCATACTCCTCCATAATAATCTTTGCTGCCTTCTGCAAATTCCGTACCCTGTTATAATAGCCAAGCCCTTCCCAAAGCTTGACAAGCTTGTCTTCTTCCATTTTCGCCAATGCCCGGATATCCGGCGCATTCGCAATGAAATTATCAAAGTAAGGCTTCACAGCCTCCACCCTTGTCTGCTGTAGCATAATTTCCGACAGCCATACATAATATGGCTGGGGATTCTCCCGCCATGGCAGGATGCGCCTGCCGCTGTCATACCATTTTAAAAGCGGTTCCCCTATCTGTTCCAAAAGGCCATAAGGGTGCTGCCCCTGGCTTTTTGTTTTCTTTTGCTCCTCTTTGCAGATTCCAGATTCCGGTTCTCCTTGTAAAGCCTCGTGGCTTCCCCTCTCTGGCTTCTCCCCGTCTTCCGCATCCCTTTTTTCCGTTCCCAGCCTGACCGGCACTAAATCCGCTACCTCCATGGAGTCCTCTGTCACCCTGCAATCGTAGGCCAAAATCTCCACACCTGCTTTTTCTGCCTTCCTCAGCACCTGGGCAAAGGCCGGATGGGTTTCCACATTCGGTGCAAAAAAATCAATCCCTTTCATCTGTATAATAAACAGGATATATGCTTTATAGCCTTCCCCCGCTGCTTCTATCAACTCCTCTACATGCTTCACTGCCCGCTGGGATGGGGCATCTGGAAAATAAGCGCCATTTTCCCTCTCCAGCGTTACCCCTTTCACTTCCAAAAACACCTTGTCCTCTTCTGTTTCCACATAAAAATCGAACCGCGAATTCTTATAAGTTTTCTCGGCCCGTATGCTTTTCAGTGAAGGGAACAGCTCTTTCTTCCAAAGCCATTCACCCACTGCTTTATTAGGGGCATTGGAATCCATATTAATCAATCGTTCCCCTTTACGTGCGGCAATCAAATCATAATCCGTCACCCGCCCTGGCTTTCCGCTCTTTTCCAAATACACGGTTCCTTCTTCTACTAATAATTCCTTGCATCTCCCTGTATTCTTTACATGTACTTTTTCCGTTCTGCCGTCCACATTCACGTAAGCAATGAAACGGTTGGGCCTGTTTAAAAATCTTCCTTCTACAATCTCACCATATTTCATTTGTCCACACATTCCTTCATCGCCAGTCAAATATAGTCTATTTAGCGCAGCCTGTTACATTCATATTTTTCCATCAATGCTAAACAACCCCTAAATTCCGCATACCGTTCTTCTATATCTCCTGGCTTCACCTCAATATCCAATGCCATCGACATAATATTTATCATATCATCGGTAATTTTATGATGGAGGGCCGACAGGATGTTCAACCTCTCTCCATAACTGGAGGCATCCAGGAATTCTATCACCAACGGCTCCAACTGTATTTCCCCCTCTTCCATAACTCCCTCTTTTTCCAGCTCATTTTCCCTATTGCTGGCATATCCCTCCTGCTGCGTTCCCTTTCCATGCGTCAATTCAAACCGGTATTCCTGCATGGCATCCGGGTATTTTTCTTTATCCGCCTTTTCCATAAAGGAAGCCAATGGGCGGGCATAAACTTTAAAATTGCCGTAAAGCGCCTGATAAATTACCAGTTCCTCCCCCGTTTCCGAGTGCTCCGCCACCGTTACAATTTGATATAAATTTCCTTTGAAATGTCTGTATACTTCTTGTGGAACGGGTATATGCCGCATAATATTCCTCCTGTCCGATGTATAGGCTTCCCAACCCTTCTGATATTTAGTAATAGCAGTTTTGGCTGGGCAAATAAGCCTGGCATAACTGCTACATTTATTATAATACCCCGATATTACCTTGTCATTCTTTTCTTTCTTAAGCATTTATAAAGCATTTACAGCCTGCCTTAACGGAACACCTCCGGCCTGCTGCACGTGGATGTTACTTTTTCAAAAGCCCCTGTACCGCTGCTTTCCATCATTTGGCATATCGTATCCAGCACATGGTACGCCATTTCTTTTCCGGCCCTGTTTTTTGCCCCTTTCCGGATAGCCTGCGCCATTTCGGAAGGCCCAATGCCCCTACAGTTTTCCGAATAAAGGGATACCGGCTCTAAAACGGTACTTTTCCCGTCCTCCTCATCGCTTTTCAGGATAACTGAAATATCCCCGCCGAATTGGTTAGGGTCAGAAAGCTTCATGACCCCTTTTGTTCCATAGATTTTAAAGTCCGCCAAATCCCTGCCAATGCTCTCGCCGTTTAGGGAGAAAGTTCCCATAATACCATTTTCCAGTTCTATCACAGCGCTTACCTGGCTCTCGTTGGGATAAGTATATTCTTTCCCGTAATCCGGACTCTCTTTGCAAATATTTTTGCGGACAGCCTTCCTGTTTTTCACAATGGCTGCCACCCGTTCCACAGGGCCAAGAAGGCTTACAAGGGCTGTCAAATAATATACCCCATAATCATAGCAGATACCTCCTCCCTGCATCCGGAGGAAGGTAAACCTGCTTGCCAGAAAGTCTATTTCCCTATTCGCGCTGATTTCAAAAGACGTCACCTCTCCCAGCATCCCCTCGTCAATGGCCTTCCTCCCTGTCTGCAATGCCGCCCCTAAAAAGGTATCCGGTGCCGAGCCTAAGTATAACCCCTTTTCTTCTGACAGCTTTAACAGTTCTTCCGCCTCTTCTGCCGAAACAGTCATCGTTTTTTCCGTATATACATGTTTGCCCGCCATAAGCCCTTGACGTATTAATTCATAATGGGTGGGCGCAGGCGTTAGAATCACCAGCATCTCTATTGAAGAATCCGCCAGGATTTCTTCAAAAGTACATGCCTGGATTCCATACTTTGCCGCCTTTTTTTCCGCACTTTCCAAATGCCTGGCACAGCAGCTTACCACTTCTAAGTTAGAAAATCTGTGTATCATATTTTCCAGATAAATATCGCTGATAGAACCGCAGCCTACCACCGCTGTCCTCATTTTTTCTGTTTTTTCCATATTTTCCTCCATTTCTGTATGGCTTTATTGCTCATAGCAAGTTTGTGGATGCCGTGCCCACATAGCTTTGATAACTTGTTTATGATATCCGGGCACGGATTCTCCAATATTTCGTTTCTGGAATCATACGCTGTAACGCACGATTAGCAGTTCAACGCTCATAATATCTTTTATTTTCCCGGTTTTTACGGATTCTTCCATTTCTACACATGCTTCCAGAGCCTGACGCAAATCGGAAGTTTTAAACTTGGAAGCCTGAGCCACATATTTACCTGCTATAAAGGGCGGCAGGCTCACCTTCTGGCCAATCGTTTTATTGTCATACCCTTTGGCCTTCAATTCTTTTACTTGAAGCAATGTGTTGAACTGCCTCGTAATCAACACCAGGATACGCATGGCCGGCTCTTTTAAGGCCAACAAATCGTAATACAAATCCAATGCCTTTTTCTGCTGTTTATCGGCAATGGCATTTATCATATCGAAAATATGGTTGCCCACCCGCTTGGTGCATATATTTTCGATATCCTGTTCCCTGACCGCATCCTTTTCCATACAATAACACATTAATTTTTCCAGTTCTTTGCGGATATTCTCCATGTCCGTTCCGGTTTTTTCCAGAAAATAATGAAGGGCCGGTTCTGTAATCTGCTTGCCTTCCTTTTTTATCATTCCAAGAATCCATTTTTTTAAAGTTGCCTCACTCTGTGCCGGGAATTCCACCCCCATCCCTTTGGAGGAAACAGTTTTAAAAAGTTTGCTACGTTTATCCACTTCCGTTTCTACAAAAATAAAATAGGTGCTTTCCGCCGGCTCCTGCAAATATTCTGCCAGTTGTTCCCCCCCATGCTTAAACAGGCCGCTGTTTTCAATTACAATTACCCTTCTGTCCGCAAAGAAAGGGAGGGTTTCCGCTAAATCTATCACCGCCGGAACGGAAATGTCTTTCCCTTCAAAATAACTGTAATTCATCGTATCCCCGTCCACAGTCATTGCCTGCTTCAGCCTGTCCCTATACTGCTTGCGCAAATAGGCTTCTTCCCCGTAAAGAAGGTAAGACTGTTTAAAATTTCCGCTTTTTATATCTTCATTGATTCTCTGCATCCCGCTTCCCTTTTCCGTTTTGAAATGATTGCTACCTGTATCATATTTTACCAAAGTCCGTCTGTTATTTCCATATGGATTTTGCTAGATTTGCTTTATTGAAAGACGGAATAATCGGGCAATGTCATTTAGTTAATGACGGCGGACGCCGTGAGGGAAATAAAATGCTCCGTCGTTACGCTCCCGCTCCAAAAAAGCGTAGCGGGCACTAGGTTCGTGAATTACCTCACCAAGTGCCGACGCTTTTTAAGGAACTCCTTAAGCATTTTATTTCCCTCACGGCTAGGCTGAGATGCTAACTTAATGACGTTGAATAATTGAGCCTATCCTATAATTACAGCACTACGTACAAAGCTGCCTGGCAATCCGTACCTTCACGATTTGCCAGGCAGCTTCATTTTAACAGCTTATCCTTCTTCCCCAAACAACTGCTCTGAAACAGCGCTGATATCGGGGACTGTCCATTCTTTCTTTTCTATTTTTTCCATCATTTCCTCCAGCTCCTCTTTTCCCAAACTACTATTAGGCGTAGAAGTGGGTTTGGAAAGTTCTATGCTTGTTGTTGCCGCCATCCCGCCTATTGTCCGGGTCATCACAAGGATTCTGGAGCCATCCGGCTTTACTTCAATATCTGTCTCCACTTTAGATTCTTCCTGCTTGGATTCAGCTTTTTTCTCCTTCCCCTCTTTTTCCGCTTCCAGCGTATACAGGAATTTCTTATACTCCATATAGCCCTTTAAGTTGCCTGCCTTATACTGCATTTCCATTACTTCTTTTATGATTTCCAACCAGTTTTCTTTGCAAAACAAGCTGTCCTGCCCATGCTCCCCCCTATCCTTATGATGGGCATGGGCCATCATAAATTTTTGCAGCGCATCCGGACATTTTCCGCTGTCGCTTAAGTATGCGGAATATGCATACATTTCGATAGTATCGCAATTGCTTGGGTCCACTGCAGAAATATCCACCATCCGTTCTGTCACATTTCCATTGGAATCCCATATTTTCACTTTGTAAACCGGATTGGCAGGGTCAAAATCCTGTGGCTGATAAACCGTCATAGAGGTATTGTCCGTAGCACAGGCCCATGCCGTTACTACTTTCCCATCCTCTTGCGTTTCCTGCCCATGCAGGATTAGCCCCTGGGATTCCGATTTGACTGTCCATGATTTATTTGCCTCTTCCGGCTTATTTTTTTCCGTTCTCGCCGCCCCATAACCCATGGGATAACTATTTGCACCGATTCCTTGAATTCCCATACCAATAACCTTGCCTTTCCTTATCCTTATTTTCTAATAATCCATCCTATATCCAGTTAACGTTTGTCGCCTTGCTGCTTAAATAATTATCCCGGTTTCTCGCCGTATCCTTATACGCATTTACCATATTTGCCCTGTTGGCGCTATGGGTTCTCATTCCGTCCGTTTTTTCTGTCCGGCCATTTAATGCCGACAGCGCCCTTGTTGACAGGCCAGAAGACAACAAATTGGCTGATGTCAACCCCAGGCCCGAAATCTGGGGAGTCAATAACCCCGAGGACAATATGCCTGATGTGGATAATCCTAAACCGGAATTTCCAGAGGACAATAGCCCCGAGGACAATATGCCCGATGCAGACAATCCCAAACCAGAATTTCCAGAGGACAATAGCCCCGAGGACAATATGCCCGATGCAGACAGCCCAAGCCCGGAAATTCCATACGGCCATAACCCGGAAGACAATAGATTAGCCGGTGTCACTCCGTTTTGCATCCCCTGCATCCATCCATAGCTTTTTACCGGAATGGCCGCACCATAGCATTCATCGCCGGATTTCCCGATGACCTGATAGCCCACATTAGCCGCATAACCAGGAAGTTCCGTTGAAAAGCCTTCCCGAAGCATTTGGATTACCTCTTCTTCATAGGAAGGGTTCTCTTTCATGCTCTCAAATGCCTCTTCTTTAAAAATAAGCACACCGGAACTGCAAGCTTTCATGCTGTCGCTGACTGGCAGGCCAGAAACCCTATTGCATATGTATTGCTTATACTCATCCAATGTCATCTCCTCTACCGGTTTATTCATATCTACACTGTACTTCGTCCTGTAAATAGGGGGATGTGCCATCACTACATCCTTTCCCTCCGGGAATACTGTTGTTGTTTTTGTTCCGTTTCCTCCTGCCTCCCCAACTGCCGCATTTTTCATATACTCCTGAAAGGATACCGTATTTTTCCCGGCAGCCTTTTCCATATTGCCCGTCTTCTCCAAGCAGGATTTCCTTTCCATCGCCTTACTATTATACTCCGCTATCTGATTGCGGTAAATCTCCGCTACCGATTCCACTGTCATGCCCCCTTCCTGATAAGAATCCAAATCCTCCAGCACGGCTTCCTCCGCTTAGCTTTTCGTTGCTTTTACCACAAGCCTTCTAATAGATATACGAATAAATCCACGATAAAGTTTCATCTCTTCCCCCATTTCTGCGCAGCTTTTTGCGCATGCCAAGTTTATGGATGCTGCGCAGACACAAACTTGGGATTGAAAATTTTTAATTTTCAATCTTTCCCCTTCCTATGGAAAATTTCTACCCTTATCTCCCTCCCTTTCTTCTCCACTGTTACCGCCCCATATTCCGGCGTATGATAAATTCTGCTTCCTGCCCTTTCCAGCCGTTCCAGCAGTTCTTTATGGGGGTGTCCGTATCTGTTATTTTTCCCGCAGGAAATTAGGGCTATGCGAGGAAGCAGCTTGTTCAGCATTTCCTCCCCGGTGGAATATTGGGAACCATGGTGGGCTACTTTCAGCAGCGTCAGCCTTCCCGTTCCCATACTGTTCTGCCCAGTTTGCCCTTGCATTCCATATTTTTGTACGCCGCACTCCTCCGCATTGTATTCCCCTACGTACTCCTGCACATATTCCCACATCATAGCTTCCCCTGCCCCTTCCACATCCCCGGTAAAAAGCCCGGTAAATCCCTGATAAGCAAGCAGCAATACCAGGGAGTACTCGTTTGCCTCATCCGTTTCATACCCTCCGATGGGATGCAGGCAGAGAAACTCCATTTCCCCATCCTCTATCCGTTGTCCCCGGCTCATATACAGCACACGGATTCCCTTTTTCGCCGCCAGCTCTTCTATCTCCTTATATTTCCCGTCCACGCTTCCCCTTCCGATGTCCGGCAGGATAATGTTCTTTACCTTAAGCCCCATATCAGGGTATTCCTCCAGCAAATCCAAAATCCCACTGCAATGGTCACCGTCCGAATGGGTTACAAAAACCCCTTCCAGGCAGTCTATGCCCTTATATTTCAAATAAGGCAGTATCTGGTATTCCATCACGTCTTTTTTCGTAGAACTGCCGCCATCAATGAGGTAATTTTTCCCTTCCCCGCTCCTGATGTGAATACAGTCTCCTTGCCCCACATCCAGCATGGTTACCTGAAACCCATTGTCCGCCCTGAGAAAAAGGATGCAAAGCGCTGCCAATATCCATTGCCCCTTCCAGAAGGCCGACAGCCGCTTATCAACCCGGTATTCATAGGCCACCAGCATGGCCAGCAGCAGCAGATAGAAAACAATCTGCCAGTTTTCCGGCCTTCCGCTTACCAGTATCCCGCCCGGTATTTTCCCTCCAAGCAGGCAGCACTGTTCATAAAACCAAAGGATTCCACGGTCAATTCCTCCTATTATCCGGGCTATCCCGGGCAAAGCATCCCCTGTCAGCATGCAGCACAGCCCTGCTCCCATCACTGCCGTCATTAGCGGAATGACTGCCAGGTTCAACAATATGGAATACAACGGGAACTGATAATAGGTCATCAGATGCACGGGCAAAGTTCCCAAAGTGACCGCCATACCGGCAGCCAATGCCTGCCCTGCCGTCTTCTTCTCCCCCTGCAAGGCCGGCAGCAATACCCCTATGGACGCTACCGCCCCAAAAGAAAACAAAAAGCCGCTCTGTTCTGCATATTCGGGCTGTCCGGCCAGCAGCAGTGCCGCGGCCAGCGATAGTGCTGTTATCATATCATAAGTACGCCCTGTCATATCCCCCAAAAGATGCAGGGTAAACATCAAAATTGCCCGGCCTGCCGACATACTCATTCCCGTCATAAGCCCATAACAATATATTATGGTAGCCGAGACTAAGCCCGCAGGCTTGATACCCATACCTATCCTCCGCAATAAATGATAAATCCCCATCCCAATCATGGAAATATGCAGCCCTGAAATGCTTAATATATGAATGATAGAGCTTTGCTGGTACAGCCTTTTTGTATCTTCATCCAGGCCGTTCTTTTCTCCCAGAAGCATTGCTTTCATAATTGAAGCTTCTTTGGGCGGGAAAATATCCTCAAGCACCTTCGCCCAATGCTCTTTCAGTACAAAAAGCCCTTCCCGGAAAAGCCATGCTTTTGTGCCTGATGCTATAATGCGGGCATTATCCAGCCGAAAGGACAGCTTCATCATCCGGTAATATTTGCCCATGTCAAATTCCCCTGGATTGCCCGCTTCTGCAAAAAGGCGCACCTTCCCTTCCAGCCGCAAAAAAGTGCCCAGCTTTGGCTCTGATGGGTTCTCCCCATCCAAATCACATATGATATTTTCTATCTCATCTATGGGATTTTGTTCTGACGGATTCCTCACAGAATATTGGGAATCCCCGAGCCCTTCCTCGGACCCGCTTAAGATATGTACTGACTTTAGGTAGATTACCAAAGTCCTTCCTGAACTTGCCTGTTCTTTATATTCCTTCCGGTATACCTGCCCCTCCAATAGAACCTGCCGCCCGTCCAGATTTCCATAATCCGGTACGGGCTCTGGCATCAGTTTCATACGGAGCACAAATATTGCCGAAAAGAGCAGGCAGATAAGACATAACGGTCTTTTCATTTGCCCTCTCTTTCTCAATATCCTTATATCAATCTTATTTAGTCCACCGTAGTGACTAAATTTAAGTTTCTTTCATAGGTTACGGACAGGCTGGTATTTTCCCTGAACATCACATTAGAATCCCCGTTTACCGCTATTTGCACCCTGTTCACGTTGGGCAGCTCCACCAGGGAATTTACCAGGGAATAAATAGCCACATCGGAAGTGACATTGTAAATCTGTGCCAAAAAGGCTTCATTCAGATTCACATAACATGTTCCATCCTTTACCGTTACACCTACTATCTTCGTTTCCGGGTTCAACGTAGGAAATGCTTTTCCCTTGACCTGCTCGCTGGGGCCACCGATAACCTGTTCCACAACCAGCCTCTCCATGGAAATATTCGTACTATAACTGCTATACTCCAACGTCCGGTTGGTTTCAATCAGCCCATCCCCCTCTTCGTTGGCAAAATACAGGCGGATTTTCACCCGCTCCATGGAATTCATTTCGCTTTCTGTATTATCGATAAACATATCCGCAGACATACTGCCAATCACGTTACCTGTATTATCCAACAGCGGATTGGAACGTATCTGGAACGAGACATAATCCACACCCTTTATCTGGCTCAGTGTGCGTACTACTGCGGCGCGAACCAGCACCTCCGTTGTGGAAGGCTGCGCCCGGTACTGTTCATCAAAGTTCAAAACAAGCTGGCCACCATCCAAGGAATACCCCAGCAATTCAAAGTTCCCTGCTAACGGAGTCCTATATTCCATTTTCTCCGGTTTTGTCATCAGTTGGGAAAGCAGCTCCTCTATAATTTCCTCCTGGCTGATTCCGTTCACCGTATACTCTACAGAAGAAATTTTTGTTTCTTCTTTATTGATTACATATATATTATAAACCTTGCTTTTATCCGTCTGCTCCTCGCTTCCGCAGGAAACGGCGGCGAACAGCCACAGCAGGAGGAATATAAGCCATATTCTTTTCCCCATATCACTTAACCATGCCCTTTCCATCGCCTGCAAATTTTCACGCATTCACGTAGCTTAAAGGAATCTTGACGGAAAACGTTGTGCCTTCCCCTTCCACACTGGATGCTTTGATAGAACCCCTGTGCATCAGTATTGCGTTTCTTGTAATCGCCAGCCCCAGGCCAGTGCCTCCGATTTCCCTGGAGTGGGATTTGTCCACCCGGTAAAACCTTTCATAAATATGCTCCAGCGATGCTTCCGGAATACCGATTCCGGAATCCTCAATCTCCAAAGTAAAAAACTGGTGGTCGGCATCCAATACCACTTTCACCCACCCCTGCTCCCTGTTATACTTAATTGCATTTTCTACCAAATTGGTAATAATCAACGTAAGCTTTACTTCGTCGGCTTCCGCCGTAACCGCCCTCTTGCTCTCAAATACTACTTCGATATCCCGTTTTCTTGCAATCGGCCGCAGCCTTTTTAAGATTAGCTCCGTCAGTGCATTCACATCCACCACCGTAACATTCATGGTTGCCACTGTCCTGTCCATTTTCACCATGGAAAGAAGGTCATTAATAATTTTGTCCTCCCTCTCTATCTCTTCCGCAATGTCCACCATAAATTCCCGGTACAATTCCGCAGGTACATTATCCCCCTGCGCCAGCAGCGAATCCGCCAGCACCTTCACGGAAGTAATGGGCGTCTTCAACTCGTGGGAAACATTGGCCACAAATTCCTGCCTGGACGTATCCACCACCTTCATCCGGTTCTGCAGTTCGTTAAAGGCATCCACTATATGCTCCGTTTCCAGATAATCCGGTACCGAAATCGGTTCGTCCTTATATCCTTCCTTCACTTCGCTGATAGCCTTAGCTACCCGTTCAAAAGGCTTCATCAATACATGGGACAGCAAAAGGGCTATAGCAAAAATGGCCACTAGCATCAATATGGCTAACAGCAGCGCCCTTCGGCTCAGAATATCCAACGTTACATTAATGCTCTCCGTTGAGACATTAGTCAGCATCACCCCCAGGACTACATCCTTCTTCTTTTCCTTATTCTCCGTTGCCCCGTTGCCCACCGCCGCATCAGCGGCAGCCGTCTCAATAATAGGGGTAGTAATCTCTATATATCCATATTCCGCATCGTAGTTAGAACCGCCTGTCCCTTCCTTCATACATTTGATGACCGACTCCGTAATCACCGTCCTTCCTTCACTGGTGCCGTATGTATCCTTGATTACCTTCAAGCCGGAATTAATCACCATGATACGACCGTCATACAGATTGGAAATCTGCTCCAGTTCCGCACTGATAACCTCCGAAGATGTATCCGTCAAATAATTGTAGGTTATAAGATGATTTGCTATAATATTTAACTGGTTCTGTACATCAGAAGTCCTCACACTGACCGCACGGTCCTCATAGTTTTCCAATATCCCGTAGGTCAAAATAATGCTGGGAATAATTCCTATCAAAAAAACAATAATAAAAATACGTGCCTTCAGGCTCCGTAATACTTTTAGCTGGCTTAAAATCTTTTTTAGCTTAATATTCATTACTGGGCTCCGTCAATTTATTACTATCTACCTTTTGTATCTTCCATCATGCATAGTAATATCCCACACCCCACTTCGTATGCACATACTTCGGTTCGCTGGGATTTGTCTCAATCTTCTCCCTCAGCCGCCTGATATGCACATCAACTGTACGGACATCGCCGGGATAGTCGCTGCCCCACACTAGTTTTAACAGATTTTCCCTGCCATAAACCTTATTTGGATTCAGCATGAGGAGCTCCAGCACCTCAAACTCCTTAGCCGTAAGGTTAATCTCTTTCCCATTGATATATACCCGCCGTCCTTCCCTGTCCAGCCTCATATCTTTGCCTTCCAGAATATTCCCTTCTTCCGTTTTTTCTTTCCGGTTCGTCCGGCGCATAATAGCCTTTAGCCTGGCTTTTACTTCCAGGATATTGAATGGTTTTGTGATATAATCATCGGCGCCGTATTCCAGCCCGAGAATCTTATCCATATCCTCCCCTTTGGCGGTCAGCATCACCACCGGAACATTGGAAAATTCCCTGATTTGCTGGCATACTTCAAATCCAGTCAGCTTTGGAAGCATCACATCCAAAAGAATAATATCATATTCGTTTTCTTTCGCCTTTTGCAGCGCTTCCTCCCCGTCATATGCACAGTCTACTTCCATCCCGTCCTGTTCTAAGCTAAACCGGATTCCTTTTACAATCAGCTTCTCGTCATCAACAACCAATACTTTCCTGCTCATTTCACACCTCTGACACAAATTTTGTCTTTCATTTTCGCAAACATGCCATCTTTAATGCCTTCCACTTTCATAATATCCTCAATCCGTGAAAATCCGCCGTTTTTCTCGCGGTAAGAAATAATACTCTCCGCCCGGCTTTCCCCCACGCCTGGCAGTGTCATTAATTCCTGCTTTGTAGCTGTATTGATATCCACCAAACCGCCTTCCGTTCCGTTACCGCCGAAATTCCCGGATTCCTCCTCCATTCCTGCCTGCCTTTCATCTGATGAGATTCCTGATGACACGCAGACAGCCTTTCCCTCCACATCTTTATCCAGCATTTCCCAGGAAGGTATTTCTATTTTCCAGCCGTCTTCCAGAATATATGCCAGATTCACATAGTCCGCTGCTGCTTCCTTTGTAAATCCTCCTGCCTCTTCCACCGCCTCATACACCCGGCTTCCCCCTGGCAGCTCATACACCCCCGGCCTCACCACTTCCCCACAAATATGTACAAACAAGGTGGATTCCTCCACCCTTTTCCCCTGCTCTCCCAAGGCTTCATTCCCATTTCCGGCAATCATAGCATCTTCGCCGCATTCCACGGCACTCATGCTACTGCCCGGAACTTCTTTCGGAATTCCGCCCGAGGCATCTCCGTACTCCCCTGAAGCTTTGCCGGAACCCATACCCGATGCTGCCCCTCGGGCTGTTCCATTGCCCTCATCCAGGTTCTCCATCCTGACCAAATCTTCCGAATCCAACGAGAACGTTTCCTTCTTGCTACATCCAACCGTTCCCAGCAGCATCCCTGTCAAAATAACTGCCAACAGCACTTTCCTGCATATTCTAAACCTAAAATCCTTTTTCTTCATTCCGCACAGCTTCCTTTCTAAATGAACCGTGAACTTTCTATCAGGCAGGGAACAGCCACGTCTGGCATAAAGTTCACGCAAATCGGAAGACCCCTCTATGCGACTTGCTATTTCATTGTAAAGTAAATATCCTTCTTTTACAAGTACCATTTCGTCCTATTTCCATTTAAAAATAACTATGCCAGCTATCGCAATTCCCATTCCAATGACTTTCCGCCATTCTAACGGCTGCTTGTCCGTGCCGAACCACCCGAGCAGTTCAATCACATAAGCCACAATCAACTGGGCGATAACTATCAGCATCACCGCTTTGGCAGGCCCCAGCATTTCCATGCTCTTAATTACCGTGTAGGTAATCACCGCCCCGATAGCCCCACCCAGAAGCATATATTTAGGCTCCACCTTTATCAGCGTTCCAAACGATGACCGGTCCGTAATCAGCCAGGCGGCAAGGCAGACTAAAAGGGCTGTAAACTGTACAAAAGCGTTGGCCACCCAAATGCCCGATGTCTTTGTGACCTGGGTATTAAACACCCCTTGAATACTCATTAAAGCTCCGGATATCAATGCAATAAAAAATCCAATCATATGGGTCCTCCAAATATCATTTTTTTCAAATGTACTTTACTATTTTTGCCCATATGATTGGAAAAGTATTCAATTATTTTTATATTTTATTGCCCATTTTGAAGCAATATCCTATTCTTCTGTTTCTTCCTGGGCTTCCCTGCGTAGTTCCTCCTCATCCAGGTATTCCACTTCATCCACGGCTTCTTCCTCTTCCTCAATCACCGTTTCCGTATATGGTTGCCCGGTCACCTGGGTCATAATCTGCTCCGAAAGCTGCCGCAGCCTGTCATTGACATCGGCCCCATCCCATATCTGGGCAAAAGCGATTTCCAGTTCCACCCAGAAATTGCTGGTCTCCACCATTTTAGGCATCGGAACCGATATCTCATATTCGTTGACAAATTCCTGCAAATTAACATTTCCATAGTCCACGCCGTAGCGGGCCGCCACCTTTCCTGTCCGGGAATATAAAGTATCCGTATATTCACAGGTGAGGAATCTGGCAAAATCCTTGGCCAGCTCCTGCTTGTCCGAATAGCCGTTTACCACAACGCAGTTAGTGACCGAAAGGCTTCTGGTAAGCAGCTCCCCATTAATATCCGGTACCGGCGCAATGCTGTATTCATAAGCAAAATCCCCATTTTCCTTTGCCTCCTCCAGCTTAGCCACCGCATCCGTTGTCGCTACCGTATATACAATTTTTCCCTCTATAAAGTCATTCAGCACTTTTTCATAGCTGATTTCCTTCGTATCCATCGAGAAAAACTGGTTCAGTGCCTGATAAACCTTCAGGCAGTCAATGGCATCCTTATTGTAGATATTCATATTTGCCGTATTATCGCCGGCTGCCCCGCCCACATTCATATAATTTCCGGCAAAAAAGAAATTATAAAAAATATCCGTAACATCCCACTTAAAGACCGCTTCCACCTGTTCCGGGGCATTATATTCATTGGCAAAATCCAGAATGTCATCAATGGTAGAGGGGAGGAGTTCCTTCACCCTTTCATTCACCAGGGCTTCCATTTCCGCATCCGCTTCTGTGGAATCTGTAATGTCTCCCTGAACACCGCCCTCTTCCTGTTCTGCTTCCTCCCCCTGGGCATTTCCGTCTTCCTGGGAATCCTCTTCCTCCGGCCCATTTTCTTCAAAGTCGGCCATCGCCGCTTCCCCTTCGGCTGCATCCCTTTCCGCCTCAATCTGGCTTCTGGCGAATTCCTCCAGGTAGGTCCTGTTATAAAGCAGGGAACTGGTTTCAAAGTAGAACGGATACCCTATCGTTTTATTTTTATATGTCACCGCCAGGCGGGCCGCATCCGGGTATCCTTCCTTAATCTCTTCCCAACTTTCCCCGCTTAAAGGGGAAGCCAGCCCTGCGAGAAAAGCCTTCTCCAGGGAGTCATTGCTGATGATATATAAATCCGGCATATTTTCCGACTGGATGGAAGCTTTGTTAATTTCTTCCAAGTACTCTAAACCGGAAGCCAATATAGGAATAACCCTCACATCATGCGTTTCCCCATAAGCCACAGCCGCGCTGCCCAAATAATCGGTGAGCGCCTCATCCGTGTACCAAAAATATATGGTTTCCTTCCCCCTACTGAAAATGGTTTCCGCCTGTTCCTGGCTGATTGTTTTCCCTGACAATCCTACTGCAGCCACCGCCACCGCAGCACATGCAATGGCCGCCATTGTAAAAAGCCTTTTTTTAAGACCCATGTTCTTCTCCTAACTTTAAAATCTCAAATACAGTATATCATTACATTTCCGCCAAACATTTATCCAATATATCCACCATTTCATCTACGTGCTCTTTTTCGATAATAAGCGGCGGCACGATTCGGATAATATTCACTCCTGCATTAATCAGTATCAGCCCTTTCTCCATGGCATTATTGATAATATCCCCTACCGGCCCTTTGCACACCAGGCCCTGCATAAGGCCGATTCCTCTTCTGCCTTCTATCATATCATATTTTTCTGCCAGGCCATCCAGCTTTTCTTCCAAATAGGGGCTTATTTCATTTACATGGCTTATGATTCCATTTTCTTCAAACAAATCCAGCACTTTACAGATTGCCGCCCCAGCTAAAGGATTTCCCCCATATGTTGTTCCATGGTCTCCGCTTGTCAGGGAATTGGCTGCCACACGCTCTGTCATGAGGAAAGCCCCTACGGGAATACCGCAGCCCAAAGCCTTTGCCGTCATCATGATATCCGGCTTTACTCCATACCGCTGCCATGCATACATCATTCCTGTACGCCCCATGCCGCATTGGATTTCATCCAGAATCAGAAGGATATCTTTTTCTTCGCACAATGCTTTTACCTTCTCCATAAATTCCTTTTCGGCCGGATAAATCCCGCCCTCTCCCTGGACTGTCTCAAACATAATGGCGCACGTCTTATCCGTTACCAATTCTTCTACGCTTTCAAAGCAATTCATCCTTGCAAATTTAATATTTCCAATCATAGGTTCAAAGGCTTCCCGGTATTTCGGATTCCCCGTTACCGACAAAGCCCCCATAGTCCTTCCGTGGAAAGAATGCTCCATGGCGATAATCTCATGGTCCTTATGGCCATCTTTCAAATAGGCATATTTTCTCGCCGCCTTTATAGCCCCTTCCACCGCTTCCGCACCGCTGTTGGTAAAAAATACCCTGTCCATGCCGGATACTGCCTTTAATTTCTTGGCCGCTTCTATGGCCGGTATATTATAGTAATAATTGGAAGTGTGAATCAGCTTGTCAATCTGCGCTTTCAGGGCATCATTATATGCTTTATTATGATATCCCAAAGCGAATACCGCAATACCGGAAACAAAGTCCAGATACTTCTTCCCTTCGATATCGTATAAATATACGCCTTCCCCTTTATCCAGCACTACCTGATACCTGTTATACGTATGAAGAAGAGCCTTCTCCGCTTCTTCTATATATTCTTTCATCATAATATTCTACCCTTTCCATTGGTTATATTATCACATTCGGACGCCGAAGGGCTAGTCCCCGAAAGAGGCTTGGCACAGTGCACCAAAATCTGTATGAATCCTTTCAGCCCTCCGCCATATCCTCATCTTTAATAATCGCCGTTCCTATCCCCCGATTGGTAAATATTTCCAGAAGCAGGCAATGGGGAATACGGCCATCCAATATATGTACCCTGCTTACCCCTTCCCTGATTGCGCTTGTACAATTGGCCAGCTTCGGCAGCATCCCTCCGCCGATGTACCCTTCTTCAATCAGCCTTTCCGCATCGGATGCCCCCAGGCGGGAAATAAAAGAGGACTTGTCGTTAATGTCCTTATAAAGCCCTTCGATATCCGTGAGGAAAGCCAGCTTCTCAGCATGAACCGCTTTTGCAATAGCACATGCGGCATCGTCCGCGTTGATATTATAGGTCTGGAACTCTTCGTCCAGCCCAATAGGTGCAACGATAGGGAGGAAATCCTTTTCCAGCAAATCATACAGCACCTTCGGGTTAACTTCCTTCACATCCCCCACGAAACCGATGTCTTTGCCGTCGGAATATTTTTTGTCCACTGTGAGAAGGCCGCCATCCTTTCCGCTGATGCCTACAGCCTTCACGCCCAGCTCCTGCACCATTGTCACCAGGCTTTTATTCACCTTGGAAAGCACCATTTCCGCAATTTCCATCGTCTCGTCATCGGTAACCCTCAGCCCGTTAACAAACTGGGGCTCCTTCCCCACTTTTCCTACCCAACGGCTGATTTCCTTGCCGCCGCCATGGACAATAATCGGCTTAAATCCTACCAGCTTTAATAACGTCACATCCTTGATTACGTTTTTCTGCAATTCCTCATTGCTCATAGCGCTTCCGCCGTATTTCACCACAATAATCTTCCGGTTGAATTTTTGTATATAAGGGAGGGCCTCTATCAGAACCTCAGCTTTTCTTAATACTTCCGTCATATTTTTATCCATAGCACCCACATTTCCTTTCTTTGCATCATTCCTGCATATTCTTTCCTATTTTAGTACGTCATGCCGGAAATGTACAGTGGGAAATGCTATTTTATGCAAAATAAAAATTAAAGCCCTGTGCCACGGAAATCAATTTTCATGGGGCGGCGCAGCGGGCATCCATGCCCATGCTTCCTAAAACCGCCATCCATGGCGGTTTTCCCCTGGATATAAACCATTTCATAAGTGAAATTGCTGCTTTTTATCAATAGCCTTAAAACGGAACGCTGCATGGGCCAAAGGCCCTGCCCGCTGCGCCGCCCCATGAAAATTAATTTCCGTGTCTCTATGCCTTATGCACTTGTAAACATCGTGTAAAAAGTGGTATATTAAGATTATACGAAAACATTGAATCGCCAATATTACCATGTGACAAGAGGGGAACTATATTATGCATACACATGATACGTCTTCCACAGACTCCTTCAACAATAACAGGGCTGTCAGCTTTGGCACACAGCCTGAGGCTATTCTCGCCGCACTTTCCAGCACAGAGATTTTCCAATTTTTCCAAAAAGGAACAGTACATGATGCCGATTATTTTACAGAAGTCAAAAATGTCTGCATGACTGCGGCAAACCTCTCCTGCCTCATTGCAAATATGTTTTCTTTATATACGAAACATGATATTACACACATCTGTAATGTGCTGAATCTTATGGCCAGCCTTCTGCATGACAGAATGAAAGATTTATCCGTGGATGAAGCCGCATTGCTTCTTATGGCAGCGTGCTGGCATGACACCGGAATGGCGGTAAACAAAAAACAAGCAGAGCGGTTGCTTTCCGAAGATGATGAGGATATATGGAACAATTATTTCAGGACCCATAACGAGGATAAAAGAAGGTATCATGAGGGAACGGCAGACAAAAAAACCCTGCTTCCAAATCTAATCAGGAGCTTTCATCACGAGCGGGTAAAAGAACAGCTCATGGAAACAGGATTGTGGTATCAGTGGCCGGAAGCAATTGACAAACATATTGCCAGAGAAGAGCTTTTCAGCGTATGTAAAAGCCATGGCGAGAAGCTTCAGGTTATTAATGAAATTCAGCCGCGGAGCAGGAAAGTTGATTTACGCGTATGTGCCGTTTTACTGCGCCTTGCGGATATTCTTGATTTTGATTACAGCCGCGCCCCCCAATCCCTTTACTATTATTCAGGACTTGCAAATCCCAAAACCAGTGAAGAGCGGTTCAGCCAGTTGGAATGGCAAAAGCATATGAAATCTTATGGATTTGATTTTATTCCTGTTTACCATGAGAAAAATATTGTCGAGCTATCTCTTTTGTTTAACGCAACTTGTGAAGACCCCACAGCACACCACAAAGTGAATGAATACATTGACTGGGTGGAATATGAACTGGGGGTATGCAATGCAGAGCTTGCAAAATACAGTAGTAAGTGGGAAAACAGGCTTGCCCTTCCTTATAAGGTGGAACGCCATATCCATGCAAATGGCTTTGAAGTTGGAGACTTCAGCTTTCATGTAGACAAAGGCCGTATTATCGAATTACTCAAGGGTGACAATATTTATGATAACAAAGGCGTTTTTGTACGAGAGTTGATTCAAAATGCGCTGGATGCCGTTAGAACACGCAGGCAGATAGAGAAAAACAGTTTTGACTGGAAACCCGAAATCAACATTTACTCATGGACAGCCGATGGTTTCAACTGGCTTTCAATCGATGACAACGGAATTGGAATGAGCAGGGAAATCATAAAGAATTATTTTCTGCGTATCGGATGTTCTTATTATGAATCCGATGAATTCAAGGCTGCTTTTGGCAACGAAGATTATAAACCTACAAGCCATTTCGGAATTGGCATTCTCTCTTGCTTTATATCCAGCAACAACAACAGCCGGATTGAAGTGTCCACAAAGCATTATCAGGATACAGACGGCAGAGAAACATTACGGTTAAGCATTCCAAGCCAGCAAGGATATTACTATCTGGCCACAGAAGCCGATAATCGGGATTACATCCTCAAAGGAACGGATGATATTGCAATTCCTCCGATAAATTCCCTGAAAAAAGATTCCGGATACCGGAAAAAAGCCGGAACTACTATATCCGTCAGATTTTCAATCGGCGAGGTTCAAACCCATAATGCAATTACCATCAAAGATATCATTGACACCTTTGTTGCATTTCCGGATGTTCCTATTCATTATTATAATCTTGACAACGGGGAACAATCCGATTATTTGACGGAGGAAGATTTCCAAAAATCCGTAGAATCCATTTGCACATATGATGAAAACGGATTCTCAGAGACATTTGAATATGTTCTCCCGGATGAGATATTTGACCGTTTAAAGGAATATTATCCGGAAGCACAGTGGACTGATACGCCTATGTTTCAGACAGAATTTCTCCATCTGAAAAAGATAGCCCCCTTTAAGGATGACCCATGTATTGATGAATCTTAATGATGGTCAAAAGGCTTTTGAACGAACCAGTTATCTGCACCTTTCCTCAATCCAGATATATGAAAGTGTTTTTCGCCTCTTTAAATTACACAATTTACGAACATGGGGTTGAACTGTATGTTACAGACTCCGTTTCCAATGCTGTTTACAACATGCTGGTTCACATCAGAAATGCATTAATTGCTGCAAGCGCCGGGTTTGCTCCTGAAAGCGATGCCGCAGAAATTTGCAGCGCTATTTTGGACGGTAGATATTATAAAAAAGAATGGAGAATCCAATTTTCTAAAGCGCACGGAATTTGTGAAAGTTCTTTGTATGAGATGACTGCCAATGCACTGCAGGATTATATCGCCCCCGACGATTTGCAGGAATACCTTGTATTTCAGAAATATGAATATGCCTGGGGATGGAAATACCGGTTTGACCCTCTGATACCTTCTTTCCAAAACTTTTTCTATCCTACATTTTCATTGGGATATGATTTTCTATGGAATGATAATCGGTTATCATACAATGGCATTTACATTGGAAAAATACATAATTACAGCCTCTACTCAGATGGATGGGATTTAATAGCCAGTACTATAATATTAAAAGATATGCATCGGCCGGATTTATCCGTCAATCGTTTTGGAATAAGCAATCTCCCGCTGGAGTTGACCTGCATGGAGGCTGTACTTCAAATGCATTTAAAGCATGCCCGGCGGAATGTTCTTCACTTAACCAAAGGCTATAATTTTGACGCTACACTTGATGATTTCAGAAAGGTACTTCATGCTTCACCTTCCTTGGCAGACTGCCTGTATATGAATACCTGGGGAGGCACTTTCCGTTGGCATGAAATCGCCCGCAAACTGCAGCAGGGAAAACCTGTCATATTGAGTATCGTCCATTTGGATACTATGGTTATCCGCCTCAGTATTGCGGTATTACTGGAGCATTTTGATGTCCGTTTTGATATCAGGCAGGCACATCATCCTGTTATTTCTGTATTTTTAAAAAATGAAGAAGCAATGATGGATGCCCCTGATTTGCCGGGAAATTTCCCTCCGGGTATGTTTCTTTATACAATTGACCGTAAAACAAAATATTTATCAGCCGGTACCGGTGAAACCTTCGCCGTATATAATGCAGAACATCCTTTTTCAAAATGGCTTATTTCAAACAGTAATTTGATAAAAGAAAAATCACCCGATACATTAAAAGCATTCTGTAATTGTATGACTATCGGAATTGTGGCCGAAAATCATGACAGAAAGAGAATGGATGAAATAAACGGCCTTCTTCGTATGTTAAAAAATCACAAGGATATACCCGTTCCTGACAAAGTATTCCTGAAAATCAGTGATTTTCTCAGTCTGGATAAAGCCTCTGATAGTCGCCTCAAATAATTCTGAATTTCAACAGTAAAAGTACGCTGATTACATGGATTCCGGAAGAAGTCCGGAATCCTGTTTTAGATTCCCGGACTTCATTCCCCATGGTAAAAACCAGCCGCTTTTCCGGCAGCTTGTCGACAAGGCAGATGATGATTGAACGGAATAGAGTAATCGGACGGAAAGATTTTTCTGATAATTAGAATATGGAACTATTTAAAAAAAAATTTAAATAGTTCTTGACTGCCTCATACATATTTCGTATAATCTATTTAAAGATTTGTTGAAATAGGAGGGCGATATATTGGCAGTAAATGAGATACTTGCAGCGTTGGCAGATGAAAATCGAAGAAAAATTTTGCATAAATTAAAGGAGGGAAAAATAAGTTCCGGTGATTTAGCAAATGCTTTGAGCATGACCCCGCAAGCCCTATCATATCACTTATCAAAGTTAAAAAAGGCAGATTTAATCTATGAAACAAAATTTAAGAACTTTATTTATTATGAATTAAATTTATCTGTACTTGATGAAACTATCATGTGGATTAACGAGTTACGAGGAGGCCAGAAATGAAAACAAAGAAAACAGTATATTATATTTTAATGTATCTTCCTTTCATAATTGTTTTGATTGCATTGCCATATCTTCCCGAAAAAATTCCTGCTCATTACGGATTTAACAATCAGGTTGACCGTTGGGGAAACAAATATGAGGCTTTGCTGTTTCCAATAATAAGTCTTTTCATGGGGTATTTTCTGCTTGGAATGGCAAAATTGGCGGCGAAGCGGGAAGAACATGGGAAAAACAATAAAAATGTTACCATCATTCTAGGTATTTTAATGCTGGTATTGTTTAATGCCTTGAATGTCTATTCCCTTTACACAAGCTTTAACAAAGTTGAAAATTTATCATCTGTTTCATTGGATATTGGTCAGCTTGTTTTTGGTATCATTGGCGTGTTGATGATTGTTACAGGAAATGTTATGCCTAAGCTGCGAATGAACTCTACGATAGGACTAAGGACACATTGGAGCATGAAAAATGAGTTAATATGGAAAAAGTGCCAACATATAGGAGGAATTTCCTTTATCATTGGGGGAATTATTATAATAGGCATTTGTATAGCTATGAAAGGTACTTCTTGTTTATTGTCTGTTTTAGGAGTATGGGCAATTCTGATAGTTATTGATGTTTTCTTAACATATATAGTTGCTAAAAGGAACTGAATATAATATAAGTTTCGGCTTTTCAGTAAATCTATGCGCTCTATTTTATTGTAAAGAAATAGATTTATGAGCAAAGACAGCAAGACAGGCAACAAAGTAAGGTTAAGCGGAGAAAGGAAGAATTGTAAAATAATGCGCAACTGTTATTTGCTTTTTAGCACTTAGTAAATTCTTTATTCTTATTACCATATACCTTATAATGGGAATAAGGAGGGTGATTTTTATGAATATGAATATTATATCGAAATACTTACAGTTTCTGCGTAAAAGCAACAACTACACACAAGATGATTTAGCAAAAGAATTAGGTATATCAAGGCAGGCGGTATCAAAATGGGAAACTGCAACAACTATTCCTGATTTAGAAGTTTTATTGAAAATTTCTAAATTATATGACATCACGATAAATGACATATTAGAACCAAAGATACAGCCACAGAAGATAACGGATTTTGAGCAGATTTCAACAATCTCTGAAAAGGAGCTAAAAGAAGTGTTAGGACAGTTTGACACTAATTCGCTTGTAACAGCTTTAATGGGGGCGTCACCCGAAACAAATTGTTTTTGTGAAAGATTATTTTCCGACATAGATTTTGAAATGACAAGAAAAAATATAGGCAGAATTAGAATAGAAACTGTTGAAGATATACAGAACCAAATAGTTGCTATGATAAATTTGCATTATTGCTCTTTGTCATGTTGATTACTTTATCACATACTTAGTACCCCTTCCTCTGCCTTCCATTTTCACAACACCTTTTTTACCCATCTCTTTTAGTAATTGTGTTGTCTTTGATTTGCCAAACGGGGCGTAAGGGGCAATTTCGCTAATTGATTTATGCATTGTTTTGCTTAAAATTTTATATATTTTTCTTTCGTCTTCCGTTAAATTCGGGTTTTTCTCAAAAACTGGAAGTACAATCTTAATTGTATTTTCCGACACTTCAAAATCCGGCGGCTTCAATCCTTCTTCATAGAGCTGCTTTATCCGTATAATTCCTGTACCGAATATTTCGACAAACCCCAGCCCGTAAAATACATTTGCAGGATTTCTATTTCTTAAGACTGAAAGTTTCCCCGATAAATGCTCATCTTCTGTTATTCTGTTGTTCTTGTTTCACGCATCACTGCTCTCCCTTTCCAATTTTACTGCTTATATTATACACAGAAATACTCAGAAAACCAATCGTATTTTTTTACGATTGGTTTTCTGAGTGTTTTGAATCATCAAGCTTTCATTTCCTGTCACATCAAGGCTCTTTCAGAAATGGTGTAGTACGGACAGGCATCACGCTTACAAAAATTACATAATTTATGGATGCACCACTACTTTAATGGACTCGCTGCTCATCTGCATGTGGATAGCATCTTCCAGATGCTCCATATCATATACATGGGTAATCAGCTTCTTGATTTCCAGCCGGCCGCCATTGATAAGGTTTACCGCCCTCTGGTGAGTATCCGGGTTAATCATGGAGCCAATAATTTTAAGTTCTTTCTTATAAACATCGAACAGGGGAAGGGGAACGGTAGCATCCACCCCGGGAACGCTGAACAGTAAAATGGTTGCTCCAAGTCCCGCTGCCTTAAATGCCTGCTCTACGGCAAAGCCTTTCCCTACACACTCAATAATCACATCCGCCCCTTCATGGCCGCAGATTTCTTTTATCCTGGCAGGAACATCCTCGTGAATGGGGTCGATAGCCGCATCAGCCCCCACTTCCATGCCGATTTTCCGGCGCATTTCAATGGGTTCGCTTAATATAACAGTGGATGCCCCGCTAATTTTTGCCATCTGAACCATCAGCAGGCCGATGGTTCCTCCGCCGATTACGAGCACATCCTGCCCCGGTTTAATCGCTGCCTGGTCGATACCGTGGAGCACACAGGCCAAAGGCTCCGCCATCGCCGCCACATCAAAATCAATCTCTTCCTTTACTTTAAAGCACTGGGTATCCGGGCAGACCGCATATTCCGCAAAGCCCCCGTTCGCATTAACCCCCAGGGCATATAGGTTTTCACAGTTCTGCTTTTTGCCCATCCTACAGGGTCTACAGTGATTGCAATAGATATTGGGGTCCATGGCCACATGGTCGCCGGGTTTCACCTTTGTCACTTCTGCCCCTACCTTTTCCACCACACCGGAAAATTCATGCCCCAAAACAACAGGGGTAACCACATCTGCCGAACCGGCCTCCCCGTGATAAATATGTACATCCGTGCCACAAATTCCACACGCCTTATTCCTCACTAAAACCTCATGCCTCCCTAACGGGCCAAATTCCATATCCCTTACTTCAAATTTCGGCGTTTCATCCGCACCAAGGAAAAATGTACCTTTCATCTTCGTCCTCCATTCCCAATCCGCTATTCTAAACTCCATGCTCTCAAATATACTTTTATAAAGTAGTTTTATAAAAGTATATTTTATATGCTACCATACCATTTAAGTTACGTCAACCTGTTTTATAAAGATAACGAGGGATTTGATTTTCCTCTGAAAATAACCATTTGACTTTTCCCCCGCCATTTCATATGATTAATAGGTGATTGCGAAACCGATAAACTTGCTGAATATTCCCATATCTTAGAGTTTCGCAATTACCTACATATAATTAAAGAATCCATTACTATGAATAGCAAAATATAAAAGAAAGCAGGGTTTACGCATGTATCCTTCCGCCGTTTCCGGCAGCATAACATCCACTGCCGATTTAAGAAAGCATAACTGCTTTCAAGTATACCATCACATTTACCACCAGAAGCAGATTACCCAAGCTGCCCTCATGCAGGACTTAAAAATGAGCGCGCCTACCATATCCCAATATTTAAATGAACTGCTGGCATCGGGATTAATAGAGAAATCCGGCTTTGCTTCTTCCAGCGGCGGAAGAAAGCCGAGTTTGTTTCAGATTATCCCTGATGCACGCATGTCCGCCGGACTGGAAATTGTCTCTTCCAGGGTTCTTTTGATTATTACTAATCTTTATGGGGAAGTCATCTTCAAAAAGCAGCTTGCTATAGAATTCTCCAATGGCCCCTCTTATTTTGATGCTGTCTGCCAATGGACGAATCAGTGCATCCGCCAAACAATTCCTTATGACGGCCGGATGCTCGGCATCGGCATTGCCGTCCAGGGGCTTCCTACTGCTGAGGGGCTTACCGGTGAAATAAGCCATCTGCCCAATACAATGTTCCGGCTGGAACAGTTCTCCTCCCGCCTGCATTATCCATGCAACTGGATTCATGATGTGGAGCTGGCAGCGAAAGCCGAAATATGGCATAACCCACAAATCGAAAATGCCTTTTTCCTATCCTTGAACCGGGAACTGGGAAGCGCCCTGATTATTAACCATTCCGTCCATACTGGTTCTGGAAATTTCAGCAGCATTATAGAGCATATGTGCCTTTATCCGGGCGGACGCACATGCTACTGCGGCAAATCCGGCTGCGTAGATGCCTATTGTTCTTCCCTTGCCCTTTCCCAAATTTCCGGGAAGCCTCTGGATACTTTTTTTTCCCGGCTGCGGCTGGGCAACGAATGTGAAAAAAATATATGGGAAAAATATTTGCGCGATTTGGCAATGACCATAGATAATATACGTATGGTTATACGAAATAATATACTGCTAGGCGGCGAAGTGGAAGCCTATATGACAGGGGAAGACATCCGGCAGTTGGCCACATATGTGGAAGAAATGACTATTATTAAGGCCAATGACCTGACAATCAGCCGTGGCTTTTATGGAAAAAATGCGGCCGCCATCGGTGGAAGCCTATACTATATCGAGCAATTCCTGGCCCATCTTCCTCTCTAATGTAAAAAACCGTAAACCCAGGCAGCTTGTTTCAAGCCATTTGAAAAGGGCTGCTGCAAAATAGCAAATAATTGCTATGCTTTGCAGCAGCCCCTTATATTTTTATCCGATGCTCATCTATCCAGTACAACGGATACTCATTAACTGACACCTTGGCTTGTCCGTTCTGTTCCCGTCAGCTACGGTAATCAGCATTAATTTTCACATAATCATAAGTCAGGTCACAGCCCCACGCGCATGCTTCGTATTCCCCCATCTTCATATCCACCAGCACCCGCACTTCCGGCTCGGAAAGTATTTTCGTAGCTTCCTCTTCGCTATAGTCTACAGCAGCCCCATCCTTGTAAATAAGCATCCTTCCGTTTTCCCCTTCAAAATACAGTTCTAATTTCTCCGGGTCGAACTGCACACCGGAATACCCTAGTGCGCACAGAATCCTTCCCCAGTTGGCATCATGGCCGAAAATAGCGGCCTTCGTCAGACTGGAACAAATCACGGATTTGCTCAAAGCCTTTGCGTCTGCCTTGGACCTGGCATGGATTACTTTTGTCTCAAAAAGGGCCGTGGCCCCTTCCCCATCCCCTGCCATTTTCTTAGCTAGCGTTTCATCTATAATGTGGAGCGCTTCCAGGAACTTGTAATAATTATCGTCCTTACTTACTATTTCCTCATTCCCAGCCATTCCATTGGCCAATACAAGCAACGTATCATTGGTAGAAGTATCCCCATCCACCGATATCATATTAAAAGTATCCTGCACATCGGTGCTCAGCGCCTCCTGTAAAAGTTCCCTGGAAATCGCAATATCCGTTGTTATAAATCCAAGCATAGTTCCCATATTGGGATGTATCATGCCGGACCCTTTACACATCCCCCCTATTGTAACCGCCTTCCCGTCTATTTCAAACCGGACAGCCGCTTCTTTAGATACTGTATCGGTAGTCATAATCGCTTCTGCTGCCATAGTGCCCGCTTCTAATTCTGATGACTTTAAAGCCGCCAGTTTTTCTATCCCGGCCGTTATCTTCTCCACCGGCATCTGCATTCCAATTACCCCTGTGGAAGCCACCAATACGGAATCTGCCGGTATCTGCAATTCCCTTGCCGCACACTCCACCGTCTTCTTACAACACTCATAGCCCAATACTCCCGTACATGCATTGGCTATCCCTGAATTAATCACCACTGCCTGTACAAAAGGGGAATGGTCTATCACATTTTTATCCCAAAGCACCGGCGCTGCTTTTACAACATTCGTTGTAAAAACCCCCGCCTGCCTGCAAGGTACCTGGCTGTAAATCATCGCCATATCTTTTCTGTCTTTATATTTCACGCCGGTTTCTGCCCCGGCCGCCTCAAAACCCTGCGCGGCAGTCACACCGCCTTTTATCATGTCCATTGGTGCATTACCTCCTTAATTTAAATATACATTCTTAAAGCTTTTCCTATATCTGCCCTTATATCCTTACCGTTCGCTATGCTGCCCCACATCTATTGATTAAAAGCCACAATATTTTCTTTGTTCAGCACAAAATCATAATAGTTCAAATCCTCTCTCTTGGTCCATCCAATCCGATTCCAAAATGCATTCCCTACATCATTTTTTGTAAAAGCAATCAAAGAAATCTTGCTGATATCCTCCTTTTTCAAAGCCTCCATGGCAAATACCACCATCGACTTCCCGATTCCCCGCATCCGGTAATCCTGATGAACGCACACATGGTACATACATCCCCTTCTTCCGTCATGGCCACAAAGAATAGCCCCCACTATCTTTCCGTCCTCAACAGCCACCACACTTGTGTCGGGATTCCTTTTGAGAAAACGTTCCACCCCTATCCTGGAATCATCAATGCTACGGATTGCAAACCCTTTGATACTCATCCAAAGGGAATACACTCCTTCGTAGTCTTCTATTGTCATCGTCCGTACCATAATTTCCCTCATTTCTTCACTCTAAAGATTCAACCCCTTTTCTTCTTCACAGCCCAGCATAAGGTTCAAGCACTGCACAGCTGCCCCTGATGCCCCTTTTCCCAGGTTATCAAACTGCGCTGTAAGTACCATCCTCTCCTCGTTTCCCGTCACATAGATTTTAAGGCCATCCCAACCTGAGCAACTATTGCCCGCCATCATGCCGCCTTCCATTTTTTCTTCCGCACCGGCTTCCATTACTTTTATGAACTTCTGCCCTTTATAATATTCCCCATAAAAATTACGCAGTTCGCCTGGAACAGCATATTTTTTCAGAAAATCAGCATACACTGGCACCGAAACTACCATTCCGCTGTAATAGTCCGCCACAATGGGGGAAAATAACGGCTTTCTGGCCAATCCGGCAATCTCCTTCATCTCTTTCAAATGTTTATGGCTCTGGGAAAGCGCATATTCCCTTGGCGCATCCAGTTCAGGGCTTCTTCCCGTTCCCTCGTATTGGGCAATCATCTTTTTCCCGCCACCGCTGTACCCCGTCATGGAGAATGCTGAAAAAGGATAATCCTTTGCCAAAACACCCTCTGCCACCAGCGGATAAACCAAGGAAATAAACCCTGTAGCATGGCATCCGGGCACTGCTACCCTCTTCCCTTCAACCACTGCCTGTCTATGCCCGGAAGAAAGCTCCGGAAACCCATATGCCCATCCCGTCTCTGTCCTATGAGCCGTCGAAGTGTCTATCACCCTGACTTTCTCATTTTCCACAAGCCCTGCTGATTCCTTAGCCGCAGCATCCGGCAGGCACAAAAAAACAATATCCGCAGAATTAATCAGTTTTTTCCTCTCGTTTACATCTTTTCTCAGTTCCTGTGAGATTGGCAGTATTTCTATGTCTTCCCTTCCTGCAAAACGTTCATGAATCCGCAGGCCCGTTGTTCCTTCACTGCCATCAATAAATATTTTTGCCCTCATCCTGAACCTCCATTCTTATCCCTGTAAGCAATCGGCCAGATATTCCCGTCCCTATCGATATCTTCCTTTTATTTTATGCCTTATAAATCATACACTTTTTACGGAAAAATCTCAACTATTTGTAAAAATTTTTTTCTTTAAATAGCTGCATTCTTGTAATAGATACTATATGCGTATATTCATGTGCTGAATTGCTTTTGGGAATAAATATACAATATTTTAGAATTTTATGCAATATATTTTCCCGTTATGCCATTTGTTCTGCTCTATATAATTTTTTATGCATAAATTTACCCTTGCATTTCTTCCGGCAATGGTGTATATTGTTTGGAGTAAAG
This sequence comes from Lachnospiraceae bacterium, assembly GCA_009911195.1. Taxonomy (GTDB): domain Bacteria; phylum Bacillota; class Clostridia; order Lachnospirales; family Lachnospiraceae; genus Kineothrix. The sequence continues at coordinate 42,434 of QXWV01000106.1, forward strand.
ACTAGTGAATAACCCTGTTGCATAACAGCGGGATATCCGACCCTCGCAGCAGTCCTGTTTGAGGGAATCAATTAAATTTTGGAGGCAAATATAATGAAAGAAAAAGTAGTTTTAGCTTATTCCGGCGGGCTCGATACTACCGCTATCATTCCTTGGTTAAAGGAAAATTTTGATTATGAAGTTATTTGTGTCTGCGTAGACTGCGGGCAGGGCGAAGAATTGGACGGCTTAGAAGAAAGGGCCAAATTCTGCGGCGCTGCAAAATTATACATAGAAGATGTTACCGACGAATTCTGCGATGAGTACATCATGCCCTGCGTACAGGCCCATGCCGTATATGAAAATAAATATTTGCTGGGCACTTCCATGGCAAGGCCGCTAATTGCAAAGAAACTGGTGGAAATCGCCCGCAAAGAAGGGGCTACCGCCATTTGCCACGGCGCTACCGGAAAGGGAAATGACCAAATCCGTTTTGAACTGGGCATCAAAGCCCTCGCCCCAGATTTAAAAATAATCGCCGCATGGAGAAATGATAAGTGGACCATGGATTCCCGTGAATCCGAAATCGAATACTGCAAAGCCCATGGCATCGACCTTCCTTTTTCTGCGGATTCCTCTTACAGCCGTGACCGCAACCTGTGGCACATCAGCCACGAAGGGCTGGAACTGGAAGACCCAGGAAGCGAGCCTAACTTCGGCCACCTTCTCGTGTTAAGCACCACTCCGGAAAAGGCGCCCGACGAAGGGGAATATATTACCATGGCCTTTGAAAAAGGGATTCCTGTTTCCTTAAACGGCAAAGCAATGAAAACCTCCGATATTATCCGTGAGCTCAATGTGCTGGGCGGCAAGCATGGCATCGGCATTGTGGACATAGTGGAAAACCGTGTGGTAGGCATGAAATCCAGGGGAGTATATGAAACCCCCGGTGGAACTATCCTTTATGAAGCCCATCAGCAATTGGAAGAACTCATTCTTGACAGGGATACTTATGCCGAAAAAATCGACATGGGAAACAAACTGGCACAGATTGTTTACGAAGGCAAATGGTTCACTCCTTTGCGCGAAGCAGTGCAGGCTTTTATAGAGTCTACCCAGAAGTATGTAACCGGCGAAGTAAAATTCAAGCTTTACAAGGGCAATATCATTAAAGCAGGAACTACTTCCCCTTATTCCTTATATAATGAAAGCATCGCCTCCTTCACTACCGGAGATTTGTATGACCATCACGATGCGGAGGGCTTCATCAATCTGTTCGGCCTCTCCAGCAAAGTCCGTGCTATGAAAATGCAGGAAGCGGAAAGCAAGAAAAACTAACTGAATGAATATAGCCTTCGGGAATCCCCTGCCACAGCCAAAGCTGGCACAAGGGGAGTTCCCGAAGGCTATGATTAACCAAAGGAGTTCATAAATGGATGTAATTACCCTATTACTAACATATTTTGTTGCTGTAAACCTGGCTGGTTTATTTTTGATGGGGCTGGACAAATACAGAGCCAGAAAAAATTTATGGCGAATACCAGAGTCCACCCTGTTTATCGTAGCAATCATTGGCGGTAGCATAGGCAGCATTATCGGCATGCACTTATTCCGCCATAAAACAAGGCACTGGTACTTTGTTTATGGTCTTCCTGCTATTCTCGTTTTGCAGATAGCGCTTTTTTTCGCAGTCATGAATTCACCGATACAGATTCAGATTATGTGACTCCGCCAAAATATATGCCAAATGCTTTCCTGCCCTTTATTTTCCACTTGGCCAAATTTTATCTTATAAAGTTACAATAACTCCCCCATCATTGGCATACAGGCTGCTGATTCCTGCCGTATCCATAATGAGCACATCCTTTACCTTTATCTCTTTCAATATAGCATTTTTCACCAGTTCCGCCCTGTCCGGACAATTACAGTGGGTAATAATCAGCCTCTTGCACTCCGTATCCACTGCCTCCTTAACCAAAGTTTCTGCCAGCTTTGCAAGCCCTTTCTTAATTCCAATCGCCTGTCCCCTCTGGACAATTTCCCCTTCTTGCCCTTCCATCAACGGTTTCACGCTCAGTGTAGTGGCCACCAATGCCTTTACGCCAGAAAGCCGCCCGTTTTTTCTCAGGGTTTCCAAATTATCCAGGACGAAAAATGTCTTCATGCCATCGCGGAATTTCTCCAGTTCTTTTACTATCTCATCGAAAGAATAGCCCGCCTCTTCCAACTCCATGGCTTTAAACGCAATCTGCGTCTCCCCGCCGCTGGCAGAATGGGAATCGCATATATGGATATCCTTTTTCCCGTATTTCTCCATATACAAATTTTTTCCCAATACGGCACTGTTATAGCTTCCGCTTAGCTTGGAAGACAGTGTTACAACATACACATGTTCCGCTTCACAATCATAAGCTTCCATGTAACTCTCCGGGGAAGGGCAGGATGATTTCGGGCATGTAGGGCATGCCGCTACCTTTTCCAGAAATTCCTTCTGGTTAAAGTTTTCATCATCCATAATCTGATAATCGCCTACTTCTATTCCTAAAGAAACGATTTCAAACCTCTCATCTTTTTTATACACTGGCGGCAGCTCACCGCAGCTATCCAATATAATTTTATAACTCATTTCAATAACCGTGCCTTTCCCTAAAGTATAGTATATCAAAAACAATTATTACCGTTCTATATGGTTTTGATTACTACTTATAATAACACGGTTAACCGTCTCTTGTAAAGGGAATTTTACGAGGTTTCTTGTACATTGATAATCACTTTCATCGTAGTTTCCCTGTTCTCATCAATATACTGATAAGCCTTCAAATAATCTTTAAAAGCAAATGTTTTGGAAATCAAAGGCCGCAGGTGGACTTTTCCTTCATTCACCAGCTCGATTGCGCCCAGATAATCCTCATGGCGGTACATCATCGTGCTCTTGATATCCAATTCATGGTCATTGGCCACAGCCAAATCCACTTCTGCCATCCCTGCAAAAACAGCCACAAGCACAATAACGCTCCCTTTTCTGGCATGCTTAATCGCCTGTCCCATGGTAATGTTATTTCCTGCACAATCATAAATTACATCTGCCTTATCCGGTCCAAAAGCTTCCAGCATCGCTTCCCCGAAATCTTTTCCCTTCGTATTCACGCAGATATCTATCCCGCACTCTTTTGCTTTATCCAGCCTGAGGTCACTCACATCCGTAATCATCACCCTGGCTGCACCCATTCCCTTTGCAGTCTGCGCTACCAGATTTCCTATAGGGCCTGCCCCGATGACTACAATATTCATCCCTTTCACATCGCCCATCTGCCTTACCGCATGTACAGCTACCGCCAGCGGCTCTATCATAGCCCCTTCTTCGTAGGACATATCTTCCGGTATCGGTGTCACTTTGGATGCATCCACTGCAAAAAACTCGGAAGCTGTACCGGTAGTCTGGAATCCCATAACTTTCAGTTCTTCGCAAAGGTTATATTTCCCATGTCGGCATGGATGGCACTTTCCACAATAAACCTGAGGCTCTATCGTCACCTTCTGCCCCACATGAAATTCCGTCACATCCTTTCCTAATTCCACAATTTCCCCCGAAACCTCATGCCCCTGTGTCACTGGGTAAGAAGTAAACGGATGTTTCCCATGATACACATGAATATCCGAACCGCAAATACCAATATTCATAATTTTCACCAATACCTGGCTATCCCCCGCCGCCGGAACGGGCACTTCACGGAATTCAATCTCTTTCGGCGCTGTCATAACTTGCTGTAACATTCTGCATCCCTCCTATACCATTCGCAAACTTTTATAAAGTATTTTATCAAAGTAATTATATTATGGCTTATAAGGCAGCATTTGTCAATCCTGTTATACAGCTTCCTACGGAAATCAATTTTCACGGACAGCGCAGCCCATGAAAATTGATTTCCGTGCCAGCTTCCCAATTTGCCCCCCGCCTTAAAATAAGCGGGGAAATTGCAACTGGAAAAAATGCTTGGCTGCGCCCACTGCCGATGCCTCCTTTTGATAGCTGCAATTCTTCAAGTAACTTACTTCTTTGTCAAACCTGTTATATTTTAATACCTTTTCTGCCAATTGCGCCATATAACCGCCCAGATACCCCCCTACATCCCCGCCCAGGATAATATCGGTATCGAAAATCATACGAATATTGGAAACAAGCATCGCCAGATTTTCCAGATATTCCTCCCACAGTTTATCCGCATCCTTATCTTTTCCCAAAGATTGCATGAACATATCCAGAGAACGTTCCCCATTCCCTGTCAGCACACTGGCTGCGCAGTAAGCATCCGCGCAGCCCTCTTTTCCGCAATAGCATTTCTTTCCATGCGGAACTAAAAGCATATGCCCGAATTCCCCTGCCTTCCGGCTGCGGCCCGGAAACATCCTGCCGTCCACACAGATTGCCCCGCCCAATGTATTGTTCAGGGAAAGATAAACCACATCCCCCTTCTCTTCCGGATTCTCCGCCATCATTGCCGCATTGGCATCATTTTCAAAATAAACCGGCACTTCCAACAACTGCTCTATCATCCTTAAGTTAAAGCCCTCCACCTGAAGGGCATGGGATTTCGCCAGGGAATGCTCCCTTTCGTTAATAATCCCCGGGAGGGATATACCAACCCCCAGAAGCCTTTCTACCGGCACTTCCCCCTGGTAAAAATCCTGCACTTTCCCCACCAGTTCCATACAATAAGAAGCCTCCGGCCGGAAATCAAAACGAATCCTCTGCTGTCCGATTACCTTCCCCCCTAAATTTACCAAGACCATCCCGATATGATGCGCCGTGATATCCACACCTGCCGCATAATAATAATTCTCATTCAGGGAAATGCTCCTGGCCTTTCTGCCGCCGGTGGACTCCATCTCCCCCACTTCCACTACCAGCCCTGTTTCCATCAGTTCATTGATATTGGACAAAACCGTGGGCATGCTCAAATCCAGCCTCTTTGCCACATCCGATTTCGTTGTGCTTTCCCTGTTCAACATGAAATGCAGAATTTTACGTCTCGCTTTATTTTTTCTCTCCACTGATTGTTCCATGGCCTCTGCCCCATCAAACCCTTTCTGCCCGTTTTCCATCCCTTTTGATGCCTTTTATTATAACAGCGGGCATCCTCCAGCCGCAAGATTTTTCTTCCCTGTATATCCCCATTCCCTATTTTTCCAACGGAAATCAACAACCCCTATATCCATTTCATTAGTGAAATCTGCTTTTTATCTTAGTCGCAAAACGGAATGCTGCATGGGTCAAGTGCCCTGCCCACTGCGCTGTCCAAAGGCGCTGTCCATAGAAATTGATTTCCGTGTATTTTTCCCAAAAAGCTGGTATCTCCCATCTTTTTCCGGTATAATAAAAAAAAGTGAGAGAGTTGCCCTATGCCCAGCTCACCACAATACATTGTAGAAAAGAGGCCGATATGAAAACCTATCAAATATCCGATTTAAAAAGCTTCATGAACAAGCTGCTCCTTTCTGACGCTTTCGACTGTTTCCTTTTGGAGGAGGGTACTATTGTTACTGCCAATACCTTTCAGATTGACGGCCATATCCGAAAAGATTTTTATACAAAAGAAGAGCAGGAGGATAAAACCCTCTGCCCTTATGATTTTTCTTTATGGAAAGATATGCGCCCCTTATGCTTTCAACTGATTAAAGGAAAACGCACGCCCTTAAGTTTCAAGTTCGTGCTTCTCCTGTTCCCCGGCCATATGGGCAAAATACTGGAAAAAGGCGGATTTTCCGACAACGGAAGCCTAGTTCGCGCTTTTACCCTCACTATAAAATATGACGGAGCCCATGCTATATTGATTACCGGCCTTTCCACCAATACCTTTATGATGGATAAAACCCCGGAGCAGTTGTGGGATGATGCCTTCCGGAAATTTATGGACATCCGCCAGATTTCCTGGGAAGAGGTATAGGCAATCATTTTTTCATCTTCGGATTGAAGACCAGGCTTGCCAGATATCCAAATACCAAAGCCGCACAAGTGCCTACTGCCCCGGCCTTAAAACCTCCCTGAAAAATCCCGATGAAGCCATTGCTATCCACCGCTTCCTTGACCCCTTTCATCAATACATTTCCAAAGCCCAGCAACGGAACCGATGACCCGGCACCGGCGAATTCCTGAAAGGGTTCATAAATGCCAAAAATACTGATTACCGCCCCAAGGCATACAAGCAATACCATAATTCTCCCTGGCATCATCTTTGTCTTTTCCATTAATATCTGTACAAGGGCACATATCAGCCCTCCCACCCAAAACGCATTTAAATAATCCATAAAAATATCCTCGCTTTTCTCTGATTTTCTCTGATTCATGGATTTTCATTCAAATTTATTATGCGTTTTTTATTGCAAATTATTCCTTTGATGAAATGTTTAATCAATTGTCATCTTTCCCCACATTTCCATCCCGTTAATCATATTCACTTTCAGCCGGTAAGACACTTCTTCTTCTGGCTGTAAAATTTTCAGCGTACCGTCCCGCCTCATTTTTTCCCTTCCGTCAGGATGGCAGTTCCCTGGCTCCAGGCCAAGCACATAATCCCTTACCCCCATCATCTTCCATTGGGTAAAATAATTCAGGTTTTTGCTATTGAAGGAAATCATAAGCCCCAGACCCTCTTCCGGCTGGAAAATCCCGGCTTTCCCTTCGCCGTTAAAACGATGGTAATAGCATTGTTCTTCAAATCCCGCCTCCGGCTTCTGCATCCGGTTTCGTTCATCCAACCCTTGAGCCGCCCTTTCATTTCTGGCCTCCACTTGGACGGAAGGAATATAAACCAATGACTTCTCCGATAAAAGCGGATAACCCATATTCATATGGTAAAGAATTTCCACAGGGTAAGCCCTATCCCCTTCATTTTTTATCCTGTCCTCTATTTCTATGGCATCCTCATCCAAAGGGCACCGCAGCGTCCGGTTCAACGTCAGCTTATGGGAAAAAAGCCGTGCATCCGTCACTTTTGCATGAATCCGTATCTCCTTTTCGTTCCTTTCCCAATAAATATGCTCCGCCGGGGTATTGCTAATCCCGCCATGGAGAGGGAGTTCTTCCCCTTCATCTACACATGGTCTTCCTGCATTGGTCAATCCGCAAGTGGTCAAAAAACCGGCGGTAAAAGATTTTAAAAATCCATCCCCCCTGTCATCATAAAAATCAGGTGCCACATACCCACAGGGGGCGAAATAACCCATATTCATCCCTTTAAAGCTTAAACGCGATATATCCGCCGACCGGTCAGCCGAAACGGTAAACTCCAGCCCTCTGCCGTTCCTCACCTGCAAAAGCCTCATGCCATCCCCCCGGCCTCCAATCAGCCTATACTCCTCCACTCCGCAAAACTGGTTCTCATGTCCAATATACTGATTCATCCTTTTCCTCATTTCTGCACGGCTTTTATGGTTTGGCAAGTTTGTATGCACCGTGCAGAATCCAAACTTGCAGTAAAGTATTCATTCTTTTCCAGCCTAATACTATGCCTGCTTATCCTTCATAAAGGAATAAGATAATTGGTGCTCTTCCAGTTCCTGCTTTTCTTCAATAATCCTTCTGTTTTCCAGCTTCAAAGTACGCTGTGCCACCAGCCAAGTATCCAACGGATTCACCGACAGCAGCACAAGGGCAATCCCTTTGTCCAAAAGCTGCTCCAGCATCTCCCAGATAAACCGGCGATGAGGCATATCCGCCCCCATAAAGGGCTGTATCAGGAAAGCCACTCTGGGCTTCTGCAGCCCTATCCTCGTATATACCAACTGATATTTCTGCCGCTGGGAAAGCTCCTCCACAGGCAAGTCGAATACCGCTTCCCCAAGAACCGGCGCATACTCCCGCCGGATGCTGGCCCTGATTTTCCTCCCCCTCCATACATCCCGCATTCGCCTGGCCAGACCCATACATAGATTGTCCATATAGCTCATTTCCGGAAATATCATCGTATTGGCCGGTTCTGCCGATACCACGGCAATCTCCTTGTCCATAGAAATTCTTCTTTTCCGCCCGTCCATAATAATCCTGCTGTTTTCCCCAGTCAAGAATGAAATACATGCCTGCAATAGCTGGTTATCCTGCATTTGCAGCGTCACGCACTCCCCTTCCCTGACGGAAAAGGAAAACCTTTGCAGCATAGCATCTCCGGGCAGCTCCCCTTCCAGATAAATTTCTTTTCCAACTTTATGCAAATGCTTGTTCTCCGGATACCCCCATACATTTCTGTCATATCCTTCCAGGCATTCCTGTAGATTTTTTCTGTCCATATCCGTTTCCTGCACAATTTTCTGCAACTGTCCATTGCACAAAAAACCAACCCTGTTGCAGATATGCAATATTTCCTCAAAATGGGAACTGATATAGAGAAAAGAAAATCCCTGTTCCGTATAATAACGTATAATCTGATAAAGCTTCACCATTTCTTTTCTGCTGACAAAAATACTGATTTCATCCAATACTATCATGCGGTAGCCCATGACCACTGCCTTCAAAAGCTCCACTACTACCCGTTCAAATGCCGACAGATTTTCCACGCGGGTATCCGCTGAAATGTCCATCCCAATGTCTTCCATAAAAGGAGCCAACTGCTTTTTTAATACGGACATTTGCAGCACGTATTGGCGGAAGCCCTGCCGGAGCACGAAAATATTATCCGCCACAGTCATACCGTTTACCAGACGGTTCTGCGCCTGTATAATGCTTACCCGGTTACTTTTTTTCCATGGCCCCCTCCAGGAATTCACCAATTCACCATTATAATAAATATAACCATCATAGAGGGGTGGGTTACATTGCAGAATCTTTAAAATGGCATTCTTCCCATGGGCATTTACCGGTATCAGCCCCATCACTTCCCCGGTATAAATCTGCAAATTAAAATTCTCCAGCTTTTTAATGCCCTGCTCCACATAGGTGACCCGCTCCATGCGGACTATTTCATGCCTCATATGAACCGCCAAATCCTTTCCGCAAATTCACGCCTTCCCTCAAACCGTTACAATAGGCAGCGTCACTTCCACATCCGTTCCTTTCCCCTGAATGGAATAAATGTGCATACCATATTCTTCGCCAAACAGCAGATGAATCCGGTTATTCACATTTACTAATGCGATGCCGCCTTTTTTCTCCCCATATTCCGCCAATGCTTTCCCCCCTCTGCCCAACTGTCTGTTCAGTTTGGCCAGCGTTTGCTCATCCATCCCAATACCATCATCCGAAATTCGGATAATCAGCCGCTTATCCGTCAGTTCAAACCGAATGGTCAGATTGCCCGTTCCGATTTTCAGTTCTGTTCCATGGATAATACTGTTTTCCAGCACCGGCTGCAGCGTCAGCTTAGGAATCCTGCAATTCATAATGTTTTCCCTGTTCTCTTCCTCATAAAGGATATGAAGCTTCAGCCGGCTGCCAAAACGGTATTGCTGAATCAAAAAATAAGTTTCACAATTATCCAGCTCTTCCTCCACGGAAACAAGGTTTTCCACTTTGGTAATCGTATAGCGGAAAAACTTTGCCAGGGCTTCCGTCATATCCGCAATATTATCCATCCCTGCAATCAATGCCTCTCCCCGGATGCTTTCCAGGGTATTATAAAGAAAATGAGGGTTAATCTGGTTCTGCAATGCCAGATATTGGGCCTGCCTTTTATTTAAATCCATCATCTCCGGGGATTTTAACACCTGTTCTAACCGCCCGATTTCCGCCTCCATAACCGGGGTCAGCATTTCTCCTTCAAAAAGGCGGCGGTCCGGCAAAATATAACCTTCCAGGATACGCTGCATCGTCATCTGTGTCCTCCGGTACGGACGCACTACCCAAAACCAGAATGCCACGATACTGCTTACCGTAAATACCGAAAGGACAACTATTTGCCACAGGGGTGCTTCCCCCCTGAAAAACAGGATGCACTGGGTTAGAATCTGTAGGATACAAAATAAAAGTATCAAGGTGACAAGGACAAAGATTCTGTTTGAAATATAATTCCACCAGTTCCTTTTTTTCATATCATCTCCTACACCTTTCTATTACATACCATTTTATCCGTACAGCTTCCGGTAGGCCGCCGGTTTCAGCCCTGTAGCTTTTTCAAAATTATGGGTAAAATGTTTTAAATCATTATACCCCACCCTGCGGCAGACTTCCGCAACCGGGCAATTATCTTCCCGCAGCAATATCTTTGCCTGCTCCATCCGCACGCCGGTCAGATATTTTGCAAACCCTTCCCCTTCCTCTTTCTTAAAAAGGACGCTGAAATAAGTGCTGCTCAACCCCACTGCGCTGCTGACTTCCTCCTGGGTAATCGGTTCCTGATAATGATTCAAAATATATTGCTTGGCCTGGCGAATCGGGCGCACCATATCCCCTTCATGCTGCTGTACCAGTTCCTGGATATAATCCTCCTGCAGCCGGGAAAGCAAATGGAATAAAGCCTCCTGGCTTCCACACTGCCTGCATCTGTCCAAAAAATGCTGTAGTTTTTCCCTTCTATCTTTCGATTCTACCTGGCTCAAAAATAAACCGCCGCAGGAACTTACCAGCTCAAATACTTCATATCCACGTACATCCTTTACTTCTGCCACACCTTTCACAATTTGCCCAACAGCTTTTTTTGCCTCTTCCTGGCTCATGATTTCAATGGCATGGGTAACATTCCGCAAGTACTTTTCCAGCAGGCTTTTTTCGTGCAAAGAGGAAGAACCATCCGGCATAAAATCCAATAAACGCCCTGTTCCTTTTACCAGGCGCTCTTCGATAATCATAGAAGCTTCTGCCAAGGATTTTCCAATTTCCCGAGGCTCTGTCACCACACTCCCTGTTGCCATGGAAAAACTGATTTCCCCATACAGCTTTTTACCGCTCTCCAGTTGGTTTAAACAGTCTTTCAGGATACGCCGTATCTCTTCCCTGCGTTCTTCTGCATAATTCAGAATGCCGATATAGCCGCCCCATTCCTGCTCTTTGCAAAGCATGGCAAAGCATTTATTCTTCAAGCTGCTTTCCAGAAGCCTTCCGGAACGCTCTATTACAATATTTTTCCCTTCTTTCCCCAGTTCTTCTTCGGAAGCGTCGATTTTCAGCCAAATAGCCTGAAAGCAGCCCGGGCGGACTTCCAGATAGTATTCTTCCCGTAGCGTCTCAAAAGAAAGGCACTCTTCCTTTTTCTCTATCAGCCGTTCCAACAGGAGCTCCCTCAGTCTGCGCACATTATTTTTGCTTTTCCGGGCAAGCTGCTGTTTGTCTTCATCCTCCAACATACGGGTTTCGATTTTTGCGCGCAGCCGTTCCAGGGTAGATGTCAGTTCCGCCTTATTTATAGGCTTTAGAAGATATTCCCCCACGCCATATTTAATCGCATTTTTCGCATATTCAAAATGAGCATATCCACTGATGATGATAACTTCCAGTTCCGGTATGCTTTTCTTCACTTTTTCAATCAGTTCCAGGCCGCTGCAGCCCGGCATCCTGATATCCGTAATCAGTATGTCCGGGCGCTCATCTTTTACCAACTGCGCAGCCTCTAATCCGTTATGGGCAACAGCCACCACTTCCATGCCCAGTCTTTTCCAATCTACCAGGGCCTCAATAAGCCGGCAGATTCTCTCTTCATCATCTGCAATCATCACTTTTTGCATAGATTCTCCCATCTGGCACTCTTATTTTGCAGGCGGATATTCATTACAAAGCAGACGGTATGGCTTCTCATCTTCTTCTATCTTCGGGAAGCGCCCCATTTCTTCATAGAAACGGTTGTCCGTATTATCATCATTGCACTGGCTCACTTCGCCAATTAATACCGCCCCTGTCCCTTCTTCTACGTTGAAATCGTGGTACAGATAAGGCTGGATGCTGATGCTTTCCCCCGGCATAAGCCTTACCGGCGTTCCCGCAGGCACTACCATTTCCCTGCCGTCTTTATGAATATGTACTTCACCTTCCTTATCCAGATCCTCATCTTTTGTGGAGTTATATACTGTAATCAAAAGATTGCCGCCGCCCCGGTTAATGATGTCTTCCATTTTGCTCCAATGGAAATGCATCGGTGCATACTGCCCTTCTTTAATGTACAGCAGCTTCTCCGCATATGTCTTTTGATACTTATCCTTCATCCCCTGATTTCCATTGCGGATGGTGATTAAGGAAAATCCCATCTTCTCAAAGTTCCCTTTGCCATAATCGGTGATATCCCACCCGAGCATATTGTCCCTGATTTCATCATAATCATGGCCTTTCCCCTGCCACTCCTCCGGGGTAAAATGGCAAAACGGGGGCAGGGCGAAACGATAATCGTTAATCATCTGCTCCATTTCTTTTAATGCTGCATTCACTTCACTTCTTTTCATAGCACATCTCCTATCCTGTTCTGTTTTATCATCTCCAGATACGCTTTCCTTCCGGACTTCAATGGGGAAATAGCCGCATGCTTCCCGCCTGCAGCTATTCCCTTTTATTGTGTGATTCCTATTATACACCATTCCTTATTATTTTGTAAGTACAGAAACACCCGTATCCGTTACTGTGCCGCCAAGGGATTCCCCTTCTAACGCTTTCACACATGCTTCTACACCCATTGAACCCATTACGTCCGGATTCTGTGCCATGGTACAAAGCAGGTGGCCATCGCCAATCAAATTCATTATAGCATCGGATTTATCAAAACCTACTCCCACAATAGCGGAATTGCCGGAAGCTTTGATAGCATTTCCCGTTCCTGTGGT
>QXWV01000107.1 GCA_009911195.1 Lachnospiraceae bacterium
CTGTAATCATTCATGTGCATATCCTCCTGCGTCAATATAGGTGTTGCTTACAGTTAAGATTATGCACTCCACCTTGCGGAACCGTACTCTACACCCTTGCGGAACTTCTTGGCATTTTTGGATTTGAAATATACTGCAAGCCTTAAAGCGACTCCGCAGCACACCCCGACCAGCAGATCTCTTGGATAAAAACTCGGCAGGGGATTGGAAAATAAACCTTCCAGTCCTGCCATGACTTCCATCATCTTAGCGGAAGCGTCCTGTCCCGGAGATACCCGCCACAGACACGCCACCTTGTCACAGAAATATCCTGCAAGCACATAGGGCAGGTTCATCAGGACAAGTTTCTTTTTGTCAATATTCCCGGTCTTTGCCTTGAGTTTTTCAGGGATTGATTTTAAATCTTTAGCTATGCCGCTGATAATATTGCTCATAGGCTCTGCCCCCTGTCCTTGTTCTTCTCCCGGCTCCGTTCCCGGTTCTTGTTCTGCGATACTGCGTCCTTGAAGCGTCTTAACTTCTCTCTCAGGGAAACCCTGCCTTTCTTTTTCTCATTACCATAAACAAATTCCTTGAATGCCTGTGCTACCACGTCGGCATCCCTGCCCTTGAAAAAGACCAGATATTTCGGCGGTTCGGTTGTCTTGTCTTTCTTTATGGCAAAATCAACGTTGTACTTTTTTGCAACACGTTCAAAAGATTTGATGTTGCCGTCCGTGACTTCAATCGACGATACCCCCACGCCATCGCCAACGAGCTTTTTCACAGAGGTTTTTCCGTGTGCTCCCTGTGCTTTCTGCTTATGGTGGTTCAGATACATCTTCATAGCAGCTTTCAGCACGCTGGCATCTAATTTTGCGGTCTTAATCACAAGGGCGATTGTTTTCTGTGTTACTTCCTCCTGCATGAAACACCTCCCTGTTACGTTCCTGTGAAAAGCCATGCACTAAGGGGGAATCCCCCGGCAGATAATGTCACAGATAATTTTTTTCCTTCCCGTACAGGGCATTTTAAGGACTTGTACCAGCTTTATTTTCAATCCCCAAAGCCCTGATACTGCTGTTGCAAAAAAACTCATATTTCTCCTTTCCGCATCTGCATTTTATCCCAAATCCTGCTAAAACTTTTTAACTTTCTTTTCTGTTCCCGTAAGAACTCCGCCGTACTGTTTCATCATTTCCGCTGTCATTGCGGTTCCTGTGCCTTCCATCATCATTTTTATGCCCCCGGAGTTTCCCTCCATCATCTCCACATACCCCTTTATGCAGGTAAAAATACCCTGCACGGACATCAGGCTGCATAATATACGCCAGAGTATTCCCTGCGTGTTTTCTGACCGTAACCTGTTCATTTTCCGAAGCATAAAGTAAAACCGGGCAGACAGCCATGCTGCTTCAATATACTTTTTTAATATGCTTATCTGTTTCCTAATCCGCATACATTCCTTTCCACTTCTGGACATCATGTCCAGAAGTTATCCTTTTTCTAAGCAATAGATTGTATAAAGATTGGCAGACAGCTTACCATTGCCATATTCCACATCATCAAGCAATAACGCCTGAAACAGCACGTCCCCTACACCATCAAGAAGCACGATCTTCTGCTCCTGCTCCGTAAGGTGTCTGTACTCCACACCGTCTGGAACAACAGATTTCCTTGCCGCTTCACAGTGGGTAAACAGACCGAGGATATATCTGTTTGACATGATAAAGGCATAGGTTTCCTGCCCGTCATGCGTCATTCGGTATTTTTCCGCTTCCCCCTCCGGAAGCGTGAAAATGCACCGCACTGTTTCCAGACAAAGTCCTCTGCCATAATCCGGCTGCAACCGCTTTTTATACCTCTGCGCCCTTGCATAAATCCCTTCCCGGTCTATGACGGAATGGGTGCGCTTAAACTGTGGATTTTTACAGAGCATATCCAAGTCCATATACACGTTGTTGATTATGGTCTTTTCTGCATACTGACGGAAAGTCTTTATCCTTAACAGCCATGCAAGCACTTCATCCAGCTTTTCTTCCGACGAAATGGTCTGGAAAGGCTTCATGCCAAACTCCAGCCTGTCAAACATGAGCGGGCAGCTCCCTTTCTTTACCTCTCGTTCCATTGCCCTCCTGACATCCCGTAATGATTCCATAGTGACCTCCTCCCTGTTTTCAGTTTAGATACCCTGAACGGAAACAACAAAAAAGGGCAGCTATAAATCTACTGACTCATAACCGCCCTTACGCTGTTCTCAATTTATCATTTTTTTAACACAGAGGGCTTCACCCTCCGTACCTCCTGAAACCTTGCCGGAAGTGTGATTGAAAAGATAATCACACTTCCGGCAAGGCTCGAAAATGCCACCCGCCACACTTTGGCAGGCTCACATGATTTCTATTTCCGCTGTTTTTGCGAAACGCTTTTTTCTGCCCATAAGCTCATTCTGCCTTTATACATCCGACAGGACGCCGATCCTTGAAAGCCTTTCCATAAGGGCATCGTCCGGCTCCAGTTCCCACAGCAGGGAACTGTCAGCCAAAACAAACTTCTCCTTATAACGTTCCAGCATTTCCATCAGCATCAGGAAACAATCCTGCTGGTAGAGGAAACTGGCAAGGCAGAGCAGTTCGCTGTCGTTTAATTCGTCTATCCTAAAATAATTCTCAAAATCATAACGGTCTGCAAATTTGCAGAAAGCCAGCTTTTCCAATAATAGCTCCCTGCCAGTGCTGTCCTGTTCCTCATACTTTTTTTGCAGTTCTTTTTTGTCCATATCCCTTTACTCCTTTTCTTTTAATCTCCGATTTTGGTAACTATAACCATCTCCATTATAGGAGCATAATTAAACATATTCAAGCATAAACAGAAAGGAAATACCGCATATTATGATTAAATTCGACAAACTTTTCCAAACCTTGAAGGAGAACGGAATCAGCCAGTACAGCCTCTATACCCATTATGGTGTGAGCCGTTCACAGATACAGCGGCTGAAAACCAACCAGTCCGTCACCACCCATACATTGAACATGATACTGAATATCTTAGGCGAAGGCTTTTCCCTGAATGACATCGCCGAATTTTCACCGGATACAGGGCAGGCAGAAGATTGAGCTGCCCTGTTTTTTGTTAAGTAATCCCTTTCTCTGCCCACCCTCCGCCATACATATCATGCTGCACCTCCTGCTGGTAATAATGGTTCATGGTTGAAGGGGCATTGTAAAGTGTCGTAATCAGGTATGCTCTGATATTGGCAATCTTTGTAGCCGTTCCTTTCATACAGCCCATCACATACTCCACATGGCTGCTGTTCAGCTTCAGGAAACGGGATTTTACAAGCTCATAAGGGTAATCCTCCCCGTTGATACGGATTGTTTTCCGTTTCACACATACCACATCACAGACAGTTTCATAGATTTCCTCGTACATCTCCTTATCTCTGTACTGGTCATATTTCATGTGGTGTTCATATTCCAGATTTTTACGGATCAGTGCCATATATGCGTTTGTTTCATCTATCGTATCAGTCCCATCCATCATACCGTCTTTTTCCTGTGAGCCTGCGCTGTCCATGCTTCCTACAGATTGATTGATAGGATTGGTATAACTCATATCAGTATAATTATTGTTAATTTGATTTTTTTCAGTCTGGCTATAATCAGTATAATTATAGTCAGTATAATTAGGGTCTGTATTTTGAACTTCTGCAAGTTCAGTTTCTGAACTTCTTGAAGTCTGTTTTTTGAACTTCTGCAAGTTTGTTATTTGAACTTCTTGAGGTTCAGTTTCTGAACTTCCAGAAGTATAATTATTGAACTTCTTGAAGTTCAAATTTTGAACTTCTGTGGATTTATCGGCATTTGCGGCTGTATTTTCCGGATTTATATCTGAAACTGCCGCAAAATTTTTTACATATATAATATCCGGCTTGCCAAGCCCCCTGCGCTTTTTTTCTATCAGCCCGATACCATTATCACTGTCAAGCTCCTTGATGACTTTTGCGCAGGTTGCCCTTGCACAGCCCAAATCTTCCATCATATTGTCAACAGTATAGATAATATATGCCCTGTTTTCATCATCCAGCCACCCATTTTTCATGGAAAGCGACATCCGGTCAAGCATCAGACCGTACAGGAGCTTGGCATCGCTGCTAAGCCCCTTAAAACGCTCGTCCTTAATCAGCAGGCGGGGAACACGGTAAAAAGAAAACTGCTCTGCTTCTACGCCATAGTAATAATCAAACTTCAATGGCTCGCCCATTTTTACCGCCTCCTTTACTGCTTACCTTTCCATTCCTCCAAAAGCCGGATAATGACGCTCTCTATATCATCATTGGAATATTCCTCCGGAAAATACTTGTTAATCTTATCGCTCTTAATCGTTACTTTTCTTTCCTTTGGCTTTTCCTGCTCCAGTATCAGCCTGACCATTTCAAGTGTAAGCCCGCCATTTTTTCCATATTCCTTTAGCGTTGCCGATTGGGAAGCGTTCACTGCCGCCCCTGTTTCCTCAAGGATAACAGCTACCCACTGCTGGGCTTCTTCGGACAGGAAAGAAATATCCACGCCCTGCGCTATTCCTATCTTTTTCTTGTCCACCATGTCAAGCAGCCCGTCAATGAGCCTTGCAAGCCACACATACCTCTGCACCGTCTTTCCGCTTTCCCCGGCAGCTTCCCCCACTTCGTCAAGGGTGCTGCCGCCTTTGCTGCCCTGATGCTTCATCGCTTCGTACTTCATGGCATAAGCCTTTGCTTTTTCACTCGGCAGAATGTCCTCACGCTGGATATTGGAATCCACCATGATGATTGTAGCTTCATCGTCCGTATAATTTCTGACAATAACGGGCATCGTGTCTAACCCTGCCCTTTCAGAACCCCGTTTCCTACGGTGTCCGGCGATGATCTCATAGCCGCCCCCTGCCTTCGGTCTTACAATTCCGGGTACAAGCACACCGTATTTCCCGATGCTCTCCGTGGTTTCCTCCATTTTTTCATCATCAAGGACACGGAAAGGGTGTCCCTTGAATGTATGTAAATCGCTCAGCTTTGCACTGATAATCTGCTCTCCTGCTGTATTCTCTGCGCCGCCAAATAAATCATCAAAACTGTTCAGTTTGACTTTTGATGCGCTCCCTGCCTTACTGCCCATTGCCAAGCACCTCCTTTGTCAGGGACTGGTACGCATCCGCAACCCTGCCTTTCGGGTCATGCTGGTAAATACTGATGCCCTCTGCGGAAGTTTCCGCAGCCCGTACCGACATCGGTATTCTGTTTTCAAATATCTTTACTCTGTTTCCATAATTCTCAACCAGCAATGCGCTGATGTCCCTTGCATAGTTTGTCCTGCTGTCCACCATTGTCAAGAGAATGCCTTCAATTTCCAGTTTCGGATTAAGCTGGCGCTTTACCCTGCCAATGGTCTTGATAAGCTGTTCCAGTCCCTTTACGGGCAGGTATGCCGCCTGAACGGGTATGAGTACGCTGTCAGCACAGGCAAGGGCATTTATAGTCATCATGCCAAGCGATGGCATACAGTCAATCAAAATATAACTGTATCTGTCCCTTATCTGCTCTATGTAGGAACGAAGCACAAGCTCCCTGCTCATGACATTTACAAGTGATACTTCCAAGCCCGCCAGTTCAATGTTCCCCGGCAACAGGTCAATCCCCTCGTCATGTTTTAAGATACCATAACCTGCTTCTGTTTCCTCGTCATTGATAACGTTCATCATTACCCTGGCAAGTGTTTCTTCCAGCTTGTCCGGCTCCGTGAAGCCAAGGCTTGCGGTCAGGCTACCTTGTGCGTCCGCATCAATTACTAAGACTTTCTTTCCCTGCTTTGCCAGTCCGATCCCTAAGCTGCTTGTTGTGGTGGTCTTGCCGACACCGCCTTTCTGGTTTGCGACTGCTATAACTTTACACATGGTTTTATTCCTCCGTTTAGTTAGATTTTTCTTTGATGTTGGCTTTCTGCACTTCCACATAAGCCCGGTAATACCTGTTTGTACCTTTATTCCGGTACAGTTCCGAGAACTCCGTCACAGCCACTTTGGGCTGTCTTTTCAAAATCCTCTCAAACCACTTAATATCATTCTTTGTTCCCATCAATCGAATTTTCAGCACGTTTCCTCTCCATTTCCGCAAGGATTTCCTCGACGGACTTCTGCTTTTGGCAATATTCCGGATAACGGAGCCTGATGCCCTGCCAGAAGTATACCGCATAGCCGCAGCAGAAAATATTGCCCACGGAATACTCCCTGCTCTCGCTTATCTGCTCATCCCTGCTCTCATAA
Source organism: Lachnospiraceae bacterium (assembly GCA_009911195.1). Lineage (GTDB taxonomy): Bacteria > Bacillota > Clostridia > Lachnospirales > Lachnospiraceae > Kineothrix. The sequence continues at coordinate 6,277 of QXWV01000107.1, forward strand.
TCATCAACGCCTGGCGTTCCGTCCGTGTAAAGGTTAAAGGCAAGCCTGACAACCCTTACACTTCCACCTGTCTGCCAGCCCTGATGCAGACATTCCGTTTTGATAAGACCAGACTTAATATCATAAATCTGACTGAAATGATTTCTTGTATCCTCTGATATTCCAAGAATGTAAATCAATGCCTTGTGATGGCTGTCCTGATATCTCGCCTGTTCCAGTTTCTCATAATAAAATTTTTCATGTTCCTCGTTTGCAAAAACCATGTGTGTGTCGTTGGTGCTTTGCACCTCTGCTCTTAACGCTGTGTTGTTCATGTGTGAACCTCCTTAATTTAATTTCTGATTTTTTAACCATAACAACAGAAAAAGGACACTCTCCGTATAATTGGAAAATGTCCCTTTAATAGCATTAACTATTAAGTTGTGAGTATACATCTATTCTCTGTTCACACCATATAAGTCCAAATATATCCACCAAAGACTATCAGTTTTGATGTCAAACTGATGTAAATTGAAATAAATATCTAAAATATAAGGCTGTAACCATTGATTTTACGGCATTTCATGTTTTGTCGGCAACAACCGTTGCCAATATGTTGCCACTACTAAATTGCATCTTTCCTCATATCATTTACAAAACCGACCCAATTATTTCTGCTCTTATATATATCAAGCAAATTTTCAGCCGCTTGCGCCACTCCCGTTGCTACTGCGCTTCCAATAGTCAATGGTATATTCCCTGTTATAGCAGAAGCTATTGTTATTGGAGTTGCTAATACTGTTGTCATTTTTGTCCACCGTTTTATTTGGGGAAATCGTTTATTAATATTTCTATTCACTTTATCCTGCCGTTCTTTAAACTCTTTAACAATATCATCTATATCACTTTGAGAAAAAATATCATTTTTCAAAGAAATAATCTTGTTAATTTCTTCCTTAGCCCGTTGCAGCTCATCATATTCCCGCCACTTAAACATTTTTTCTATTGCATTTTCTGTATCAATTAAATAATTTTCTTTACATTGTTCCTGATGTACACATTCGTTACATCCCTCTTCTTCGCTAAATGCATAACTATGTATGGCCAATCCTTCTGGCATATATAGGGAAAAAATTTCTGTGTATATATTATTAATTGCACTTCCACTCAATCTATTCATATCCAGCCCGTACAAATATTTCAAAAAAGTATGCTCTCTTTTACTAAATAAACAATTAGCTCCAATATCTCTCGCCACGCGCATTCCAGCATAAATAGAAGACATCCATGCCCCACAATACCCTTCTTCTCCAATATATATTTCGTTTGGAACTCCCTTTTCTCCCCTCCTTACCACCTCTGGAAAAGTTTCCAATAAAGACTGGGAATCCTTTAACATCTTTTTATATATTTCCTCTCCAACTTCTTCTTGATACATAGCCGTCAAGTCAACTTTATCAATAATACCTTGTTTTTCCGCTATGCCTAAAAACATACTAACTACTTTTTCATCCTTTTGATTGTTTCTAGCCAACGCCGCCTCAAATGCTGATTGGGGAATATATAATTTATCAGCCCACAACAATGTTGATGGATTACTAACTAACCATGAAAAATTCAAATTACATGAATCACAGAGTCCTAACTCCTTTGCTATTCCCAAACCTGTAACCAATACCTTATTCTCCATAACTCCCCCACCTTATTCCAAAACAACTGTTCTTTTATCCAATATTAAAAGTATTCTATCTTCAAACATTATTTATAATTACAAATCATTTATAAATTGTTATACTTACATTATACTAAGATGCATCAAGAAAATCAACTATCCAACAATTCCTGATAACTCACCCCCAGCACCTCCGCAATAACCTTCAGTTCAATATCTGTCACAAACCGTTTCCCGCTCTCAATCCGCTGTACTGCATTCTTATCAATATCAAGCCCCGCCATCTGGAGCATATCTGCCAGTTTCCGCTGGGATGTTTTCTCTGGAAGCTTTTCCCGAATCTCTTTCACTTTCTGCCCACAAATATTGTTTTCACCGTTCGCCGCCTTATTCTTATACATAAATTCCTCTCCCATTTGACATTTAGTGATTGTCATTCACTTTATTATATGCTAAACTATGAATAAATTGACATTTACTAGATGTCAAAATGTATTTTGGCAAAGGAGTGTACATATGAACAATATACTATCAGCCTTATATTAAATGTATAAATATCTTTTAATACTTTATTATTGCCACCCATATTTGGCAAACTCCGATATGTTCTATCTAAATCAATTGCATTGATTTCCTCTTTTACTATCTTGACATCGCTCTGACCTACACCACTAATGATGCCATTACTATCAATAACTATCCGTCCAATTAAATATTGATTCGTTTCAGCTATAAAAAATGCACGATAATCAAAAGTATTTACAGCCTCAACCCAATTTGGAATATCATGATTCATTAATTCTAAAAAATCACGATGCCTCCCAAAATTATTTTCTGATGGAGTATACAATTCTAAACAGCAAACACTGCTTTTCTCAAGAATGTCAATAATTATCTTTATCTTTTCTTGAACACATTCTTCAGGTTCCCAATCCTTTAAAAATTTATGGATGCGTTCTTTTTTCTCTATGTTATTCTTACTCTCTTCGTTATCCTCGTTATCAATTTTATTACTCTCTGCTAAACTAAGCCTTAAACATTGCTCATATGCAAGACTTCTAAAAATTTTACTGGATTCTTTATATTCTCTTCTCAATGTAAACTCACTTAAAACGCCCATTTCAATTCTAAGTCCAGCCTTTTTAAAAGCCGCATCCAAATATCAATCACCAGCAAATCCCATAGACTTGAATAATTTTAAATCATCATATAATTCATCTAATTTCGCAGGTTTTTCTTCCTCTAAAAGCCAGTTAAGCATATTAAGAAGATTTAATGTCAAATCATTCTCTTTAAAATTCTCTTTAAGCTGAAGAGACGCATAAAGCACATTAATTCCAAAATTTTCGTAATAATCAGCTTCATTTGAATCGTACTCTTTACCAGATTCAATCAAATATGCTCTCTGAAAATCTCCATGAAGAATATCTTTTGACCAGAAAAATTTTTGAGAAGTTCTTTTCCGCCTTTCCTGTATGGAAAATCCCCATCTTTGCTAACAACACAAATTACCTCACTGTTATCCTCTGCTGCCTTCTCAATTAGACTATCATAATTTGTGGTAATAATTGTATGAGTATTAAACTCAATAATTCTATCGTGAATCTCATGTTTTTGAAGAAAATCTCCATAATTAAAATATTATATTCGTTTATACTTTTTACATATTTTAATTCGACAGCTTTTAAGCTTTCTTCTTACGATTTCGTTGTACAACCGCACTCTTAAATGCCTTCATCATGGCTGGCGACAATTCCTCGCAATCCTCATCGAAGTTAATTGGACTTTTTTTCGCCTCTTCAACCTCTTTCAATTGTTCTTCCGTAGGTTTTTGTCCACTCTCAATAATTAATGTTCTGATCATAATAAAGCTCCTTTTTTCATTAATTATTCTATGCTAACAGTATACCATTAAATAGTAAGCCCATCAATTACATTTCTCCTAATCACTTTTCAAATTTGCCAGACATTGTCTGACAAATTCAACAAGACAAAACCCCTGCAAATGATATATACCACTTGCAAGGGTTCTCATTCTTATCTCTATTCGCCTGATTTCGATAAATTTCTACTGATTCATCTGTTTTGCAACTTCTTCCGCAAAATTCTCTTCCTTCTTCTCCAGACCTTCCCCTGTTTCAAAGCGTACAAACTTCTTAATGGAAAGTTCTGCACCGTTTTCCTTTGCAACCTGGGCAACATACTGTGCAACCGTCTGCTTTCCGTCTTCCGCCTTTACATAAGTCTGCTCCATCAGGCATACTTCCTTCAGTTCCTTATTCAGACGACCTACCACTGCGCCTTCAATCACCTTCTCCGGCTTTCCTGCCATCTTAGGGTCCTGCGCAATCTGAGCCATAAGAATTTCTTTTTCATGTGCCTTATATTCCTCTGAAACATCTGCTGTAGAAACATATTTCGGAGAAAGGGCTGCAACCTGCATAGCGATATTTGTAAGGGCTTCCTTAACAGCATCGTTCACCACATTGGTAGCAGCTTCCACAATAACACCAATTCTGCCGCCGCCATGCACATAAGACACTACACAGCCTTCTTCGGCAACTACTTTTTCAAATCTTCTAATATTTAAATTCTCACCGATAACTGCAACTTTTTCCACTAAAGCCTCTTTGATTGTCTTGGAAGAATCCTCTTTCCAGCTTTCTGCCATAAATGCATCCAAATCTGCCGCATCGGAGCATACAGCCTGTGCTGCTACTGCTTCTACAAAGTTCTGGAAATCCGCATTCTTTGCCACAAAGTCTGTTTCAGAATTCACTTCCACCACTGCTGCACATTTATCTCCATCCATTGCCACGCGGCAAAGCCCTTCTGCTGCAATCCTGCCCGCTTTCTTCTCTGCCTTTGCCTGGCCGTTCTTCCTTAAGAATTCTACCGCTGCATCCATATCTCCATTGGTCTCTGTAAGCGCTTTCTTACAGTCCATCATGCCTGCGCCGGTCATTTCCCTTAACTCTTTTACCATTCCTGCTGTAATAGCCATTTATATCAATCCTCCATTTCAACTATATCTATCTGCCGTGGTTTCTCCCCGCCGTATCATAGTCATGGGGAAAATCCCTTGTAATATTATTCTGCTGCAGCTACTTCTTCAATATCAGTTGCTTCCACATCAGCAGCTTCTGCCATCTGGACAGCTGCGTCATCTACCATTTCTTCGCCCTGGTTTGCTTCGATTACAGCATCTGCCATTTTAGATACAATCAGTTTCACAGCCCTGATTGCATCATCATTGCCTGGAATAATATAATCCAGTTCTTCAGGGTCGCTATTTGTATCGCCGATACCGATTAATGTAATACCCAGTACATGGGCTTCCTGTACACAGATTCTTTCCTTCTTAGGGTCAACCACAAAAATAGCATCGGGAATTCTTGTCATTTCTTTAATACCGCCAAGGTTTCTTTCCAGTTTATCCCATTCTTTCCTAAGGGCGATTACTTCCTTCTTCGGAAGCACATCAAAAGTCCCATCCTGGGACATAATCTCAATCTGTTTCAATCTCTCAACCCTGCTACGGATTGTCTTGAAGTTAGTAAGCATGCCGCCCAGCCATCTTTCATTTACATAGAACATACCGCAGCGTTCTGCTTCTACCCTTACCGCATCCTGTGCCTGTTTCTTCGTACCTACAAAAAGGATTGTTCCTCCCTGGGATGCGATGTCAAATACTGCCTTATAAGCCTCGTCCACTTTACCTACGGATTTCTGCAGGTCAATAATGTGGATACCGTTTCTCTCCGTAAAGATATACGGAGCCATCTTAGGATTCCATCTTCTTGTCTGATGCCCAAAATGGACACCTGCTTCCAACAGTTGTTTCATTGAAATTACACTCATGTTTTTTACCTCCATTTGGTTCTTTTTCTTCCGTATGCCGTATACTCCATTGCCTACCTTCCTTTTGGAAAGCACCGACAATGAATGGACATACGTGCTTTTTATCGCAACAGATATACTATAGCATAATCCCCCCTTAAAGGCAAGGGGTTAATGCTAATTCTGCTTTGTAATTATTTTCGCAATAGTATCCATATCCGCATCCGCAGGGATTTCATATTCCGCTGCCACCACTTTTGTATCATATCCATGGTCCACCAGATATCTGTCAAATCCTGCATCTTTCGGAAGCAGCCCTTCTTCTTCCATCCGTTTTCCTATGCTATAAGGGCTCTCCCCCTTTTTCACAATGAAGACTGTGTGTTTTTCCCCTTCCGCCATTCCTCTTTCCGTCATACCACTTGTTTCGGAATCTCCAACTGGCCCATTGCCATTTTCATGGCTATTATCGGCTGCCGATTCCTCCTGCCCTTCGGTTTCCTCTTCTGATGATTCCCCCTGCCCGGATTCATCCGCCTGTCCGTCTTCCGTTTCCTGTCCTTCCCCCACTGCTTCTTCCAGTATATCCTGTACGGAATCTCCGGCTTCTTCTGGTAAATCCCCCTCATCGGCCGACGCATATTCCTCCATAGCTTCTTTCCTTACACGCTGTTCCGCTTCTGCCCTGGCATCCTCCAACTGTTTCTCCAATTCCTCTTCTTCAACCATTCCAAGGTCTTTTGCCTTGGCTACGATTTCTTCCTCGGTGAGGGCTGTCTTTTTCCCCGATGCCGTTATCCCCAAGACAATAGCGGACATAACAATGCCAAGCCCCAGTCCTCTTAAATAATATTTTAAATTCATAGCTGCTCCTATTAAGACTGTTCAAACAGGCCAATTACCAATTTCACTTCCCCTATGCCCAGGCCCAGTTCTTTAGCAATTGCCTTCTTGGACATTCCCAGTTTATGCATACGCAATATTTTATCATTATTGTTATAGCTTTGATTTTCATTATAGGAAACCTCTTCCTTTGGGAACATACCATTTTCATCCTTCGGTATTTCCTTCGCCTCCTGAAGAACCCTGTCCAAAGTTTCCGCCTTTTTAGGCATAATCGGAACAAATTCTGCCTCATCGCCAATATCAGGTATCTGCCTCATCTCTTTTTCGCCAAATTCGTCTATTTCCCTCTTTTCTTCCTCATCCCTTATCCCCACAGGGGAAACAATAGCAGATTCTTTCACCGCTATCCTGATATCCTCTACCTCTTGCTTAATTTCTTTCATTTTTTTTGTAGCGTCACTTACCGTGCCGACAAAATTATCATGCTTATCGTTCAGCATATCATATAAAAAAATGACTTCCTGATGGGTTTTATGGATACTTTCCAACACCTGGTCAGAGTATTCGTTAATAGCCATAATTTTTTCGTTCGTCAGGCGCTCCATTGTCCTTTCTGTCTTTTCCATAGAATAGGTAAGGGTTTCATCCACCATATCGTTGATATGTTTCTTTTCCTCCCTTACCTGTTTTTCTACCAATCCTTTTATTAACCCTTCGTCAATTTTAATTCCTGCTTCCTCCCTGCCCCGGCTTTTCGCCGGCAAAAGATAGCTGAGAACCAAAAGAAGGATACCTAGTATAATAAGAATAACCTCTGTCAAACTCATAGTTTACATTCTCCTAGATTTTCATGTCAAACCTTCCAATGCCCTTCAATATTACTTTCCCGTCCACATCATCATCCTTGTCCTTCTTCCTCCGTTTACCCCCATCGCCGGAATATTGCCCTTTCCCTTTTTCCTTTGCATCATACTTTGTATTCCCTTTTTCCGTGTCATCCCCCTGGTGCACTTGGTTAACCTTATTTTCCACCGCTTTGTGGAACTGTGTCTGAAAATTCGACTGGTCAACCATCCCCTTGTTATCTTCATTATGCTTAATTGCAGTATAGTCCTGCGCCCTTGTAATTGTTCCCTGTAACTCAATACGGCTAATTGACATAACTATGGCCTCCTCTCCCCTGCATCAGGTTTCCTGAATCTGTCATTAAATTGCTGTTAACTTTACATCTCCATCCTCTTTTATAAACTTACAGTATTTGGCTTCCCTGTGTATTACCATGGATACATCCCCAATACATATCTTTGTTCCGGGGAAAACCACTCCTGTCACAATAATCTTTGCATTACAATAAGTTCCGATAGACTCCTGTAGTTTTTCCATTTCCTCTGCCTTGTCATTTATTTCTTTTTCTTTAACTTTATGTAAAGCAATCAACGATTTTGTATATTGTAACTGTTCCGGGGTCAATTTTATACCTTTCGCCTTTTTCTGCCTTGCTGCATCAATTAAAGGCTGTACCGATTTGATAACTCTGGATGCATTGGCAATATCCCACTGCAAATTTTGAATACGTACCTTAATTGTGGGGTCAGCACCTACCTCTACCAAAGTATCCGCGCCCATAGATGAGCCTAACGTTTTTACATTGATGGCATTAGTTGCGCATACACGCCCTCCGGTAATGAACCCTCTCCTTCCGGTTACCATAATTTCATCCCCTGCATAAACCGTACTATGAAGTATGGATTCTGCCGACACATATCCTAATGCCGTCGCCGTTGTATTTTCCAGGAACTTGGCTATGATATTCCCATTGGCATTTAAAGTACCTTTTCCCATACCGTTCATCCCTTTAGCAATGATAATATCGCCCCCGGCTTCCATCTGCGCACCTTCTACCACACCGCTTACTTCTATATTCCCCCGCGCTTTTACAGAAAAATTAGCACAGACAGTTCCGTTTACCTGTACATTGCCATCATATTCAATATTTCCGGTGGAGCTGTCCACATTCTCTACTGTCAACACATCGGAAACAAATACTTTTCCTTCCACCAGGCTGACATGGCCATCCACATCTGAAATCAAAGAAAGCTTGTCATCGGAAAGCGTAATACCCCTGCCAAATTTCAGCTTACATTTTTTTACATCCCTTGGCTTTACCTTTTCGCCTTCCACATTATATCCCACATCCCCTAAGTCTTCCGGGAACAGCTTTGCCAGAACATCCCCCTGACGGCAGTGACTTATCGTATTCAGGTTAAAGAAATCCACGCTTCCGTCTTCCTTCAGAGTGGGCCTTGCACTTAAATCAGTGTTAAAATAGTATTCAATATATGCATCCGCCCCATGCCTGGGCTGCAATCCTTCAGCAACGATATAATCCTCGCAATATATTCTCTCATCAAAAAAACGCTCAATTTCCTTTTCATTAATACCATAGTTTACCCTCTTAAATCTCAGGTCATCGGTAAACTCCTGGCTGCTCATTTTCTCCCCTCTTACGGAAGGAGGGTAAAACCTTGCAATTACCTGCATTTTGTCCGGGCTTATAATGAGTTTATAACCTTCCCGTACCTCGCTGCATGTAATTTTATTGATTTCTACTTCCTGCCTCCCATTCCCAACAATTTCCACAAGTGCTGAACGGTCATAGGAAATTCCCCTATTGCTCAAGTACTCCCCAATTTCAACAACAGACACTGCCTTGCCTTCTTCCGTTGCCGGAAAAATGCGTAAACTAGTCCTGTTTTTATCACATACTAACTGAAAATATCCATTCATATAATTTCCCATGCCCTTTCCGCAACCAACAAACTTGTGCTGCAAGACGATTCACCACCAGAAAATGGCTTCGATTTTCTTAAGCTTTATATTTTCTGGCCTCAATAAGAATTTTTTCTTCTATTTAGTCAATATTCCAATATAACCTCCCATTTTTGATTTCATTTTTTGCAAAGCTCTTGTATGGAGCTGGGATATCCTCGACTCGGATACCTCCAGTATGTTGCTGATTTCCTTCAAGGTCAGTTCTTCATAATAGTATAATTCTATGACCCTTCTTTCTTTCTCCGTTAATAGCTCCAATGCTTCAGATAAAATTTTTTTCAGTTCTTCCTTCTCAATAACTTCTTCTGGGCTGTCAAAATGGGCATTCTTATTATTTTCAGCCGGTATCTCACTCCCTTGTTCCATAAACTCATTTAAAGACACCACATTGGTGATTTTCATCTGTGACTGCCACTCCCCAAATTCCTCCTCAGAAATCCCCAATGATTCTGCTATTTCTATATCTGTTGCATTTCTTCCTTTTACCGCTTCAATCTCCTTGATGGCTAAGTCTATCTTTTTCTGCCTCTGTCTAATCGTTCTCGGAATCCAGTCCATTTTACGTATCTGGTCTAAGATAGCACCTCTTATGCGCAGACTCGCATAGGTTTCAAACTTAACCGCTTTCATGCTGTCAAATTTATCAATCGCATCAATCAGCCCGAAAATACCATAACCAACTAAATCATCATACTCCACATTATACCCCAGATACATGCTGAGCCTTCCTGCCACCAGCTTTACAAGCGGGGCATATTCGAGAATTAGTTTTTCACGTATTTCCGGCGATTTTGCCTTTCCATACTCCTCCCACAACTTCTTTCTGCCTGTTTCGTCCATACCAGCCTCCAGCCACCTTTATATTTGCCTATACTACCCTTCCGTTTTCACCTGTCCTTCTTCCATATCGGCCTGTTCTCCTTCTCCTTCTGCCGCTGGTTCTTCCATCACCTCTGCCGGCTGGTTCTGTCTGTCAAACACATTAAGCATCACTTCAAAAAGACTACCTACAATATAAAATACAATAAACAGCCCTAAAAGTACTGAAAGCATCTCATTTGTTTCATAATGATTGATTCGCATAACAATACTGCTTATCAGTCCTACCGATAACATCAGAAAAGCCGGTATTAATCTTCTTTTCATTACTTTTTTTCTGGTTTTTCCCTTATTCATATCGTTTTCTGTGCCTTCCCGACTGCTTTTATGACAAAATCCCCCGTTTCCGGATAAAAAATAACAGTTCTCCCATAATTGTTTCCAGTGTCTTGTGCCAAAATCGGTATTCTAAGTTCTGCCAGCTTTTTCTTCGTTGCTGCTACATTCCTCTCCCCTACACGGCTCAACTCCGATTTATTCTGAAAAGAAAACATCTGGGCGCCACCCGCAATTTTAGCCACCATACGGCTCTGCCTCGCCCCTTTTGCAACCATCTGTTTTACCAGCTCCGTAATACCTGTATCCGCGAACTTCGGTATATTGCTGTTATTACTTATTTGTGTGCTGTCTGGCAGCATAATATGCGCCAGCCCTCCAATTTTGGTAACCGGGTCCCGAATCGCAATCCCAACGCAGGAGCCCAGCCCCAAAGTTGTCACAGCATTAGGACTAATACATACTCGTAAATCTGCCATTCCAACTTTAATTGTTTCACTCATATCCTTCCCAAATCTCCCTTTTCCTTTGAAATATCCCTTATATTATACTTACCTCTAAACGCCAATACCTAATGACTTTAACATTCTTCCATATGACTCCAAATCTGGAATCAGGATAAAAAAGCCTTCCAACTGAACTTCATCAAAAAACTGTGTCTGAATCAGCAAAATGCTATCCCCCATCGTTCCGAATTCAATTGCAGGAACGCTTAAGATAGCTCCGGCCATATCCACTGCCAATGAAGGGATTGTAGGATAAATTTTAAGATTTGTCATCGCCGACAGCGAATTCAGATAGGAGCCTGTAATAATATTGCCCACCTCCTGTAAGGCAGACTGCTCAATTTCCGAAAATTCTTCGCCCTCCATTTCCATCCCCATCATTTTCCCCACCAGATGCCTGGCAGAGTCTTTCTGCAGCAGAAACATGATGCTTCCCGTAATATCTCCCTCCACCCCAAGGTAGATACCAGCCATCAACTGTTCCTCACCGCCCATAATGGTCGCCACATCCTTAAATTCCAGTAATTTTACCTGGGGAACAGACATATCCACCTTGCACTGAAGCATCTGTGCCAAAGCTGTGGTCGCATTGCCTGCCCCGATATTTCCCAATTCTTTCAGTATATCATAATATTCCTGAGACATTGTCTCTAAACTTAACTCAGCCACTGTCATCCTCCTATATGCGCTCTTTTTTCCATTATACCACAGAGCAGCCTTACCATGAGTGAAAAATGTCAATTATTTTAATTTATTTTTCTTCTGATTTTCCGTTCTGTCTCAAAAATAAACCGAATAATTTCTTCCCTCGCCTCATCATAGATATTTATAAACTGTACCCTGTGTTCAAATATGTCCTCCCTGTTCTGGGAAGGTTTTGACCCCAATATGCTTCCCAGCACCTCGTACTCCTTTGCATCATTCTCCGCCCCCAATTTATAACGGCATAATATTGTGCTCCCTTCTTTCACCGTATGGTCCGCCGCAAAGCGCAGCCCACCACCGCTTATATCCACAATAATCCCTCTTTTCATCGGTTTTTCTTCGATAACCGGGTCATCCAGGAAATCGCTGTCTTCAAATGTTTTCACTTCCTCCTCGCTAAGAACCCTGAATTTCATTTCCAGCGCACAGTTAAAGCGATAGAATTCCCGCCTCTGGTCCTTATGTAAATCGGTAGTAAGTTCCATCTGCAGCAAAAACTTATTATCCCTTTTCCCTCTTCCGACTACCTTTGCCCTACAATGGTAAATCCCGTTATGGGAATAAAAGCTCAGTTCATACTCCACACCTGTTAAAAGCATAACGATTTTATTCTGTTCCATCGGCATCGTTATCTCTATCCGGTCTTCTGACAAAATACTGTGCAGTTGGCTATGGTATGTCTTAATTTGAGTCTTTCTTATGCTGCCATTCCTCTTAATATCTACTTTGCTTCCTTCGGTTATAAATTTTGCTAACTTCTCTTCCATAATCAAACTCTACCTTTTCCCATTAAAAATATTTGAAAAAAATGCTGCCATTCCTCTCCTGTTAACCTTTTCCACAACATCCTTGTTTGCCAGCTTTGCCGCAATATGTTTATATGCCATTGCAGACTTCGCATAAGGGTCCGCCATTGATACCGGTTTCTGCTGCATAACTGCTTTCACCAGATACGTATCTTCCGGTACTTCCCCCAGGTATTCCATGGGTGTTTTCAAATACCTTTCTACCACCACCTTTAGTTTTTTATATAGTTCTTTTCCTTCCCCATTTGCATGAACTTTATTTGCAATCATTTTAATCTTCGTCTCATCCCGCATATACTTTGGGTGCATGCTTAGGGTTTTCAACAAAGAATAAGAATCGGTAATCGATGTAGGCTCTGGTGTTGTCACAAGAAGTATCTCACCACTGGCTACCAGAAACTCCATTACAGCATCGGATATCCCTGCCCCCGTATCTACAATAATCGTATCCGCCAATGAGTCCAACATAGACAAACCCTGGACAATACTGTATATGTGCTCCTGTGTCAGGTTAGACAAGCTGCAAATCCCTGACCCCCCGGAAATGAAATTTATTCCCATAGGCCCCTTTGTAATAATTTCCTCAATACTTCTTCCTTCGTAAATAAAATCGGATAAATTATATTTTGGTACCGCACCGAACATAATTTCTATATTAGCAAGCCCGAAATCCGCATCCAGAATCACTACTTTTTGCCCCATTTTCCGGAACTGAATGGCCAGATTAATAGAGGTGTTTGACTTTCCGACCCCCCCTTTTCCGCTGGTCACTGTCAGAACCCTTGCCAAAGGCTTCTGCGGATTATTGCTAGCTTTTATAATATTCCGTAACCGTTCAGCCTGATCCATAACTCGTAACTTCCTCCTAGTTTTTTCCCCTTTGTTTTCCCCCTAGTTTTTTCCTCCAAGTAATTGTTTTACCGCATCCTGTGGACTGAATTCGTTTAAATCATCCGGTACATTCTGCCCACAGGTGATATAGGATAATGTTTTTCCCGTATGAAGCTTCACGTTCAAAAGGTTTCCCAGGGCATCTGTTTCATCCAGTTTTGTAAATATTAATTTATAATCTGTTATTTCCGAATAAGTATCTGTTATTTTCAGCAAATCCCTGTATTTTGTTGTAGCACTCAGTACAAGGTATACTTCCTTTTCCGCCTCCCCATCCACCGAATGGACAATCTGTGCCATATTCTGTTTCTGTTCCTCATTCTGGTAGGAATGCCCTGATGTATCTACAAAAATATAATCGCACGCTTCAAAAATTTTCAGGCACTGCACAATCTCCTCCGGCGAATATACTACCCTGAAAGGCGCCTCTAAAATCCCGGCATAAGTCCGGAGCTGTTCAGCCGCTGCGATACGGTAAGTGTCCGCCGTTATCATGGCCACTTTTTTCTTTTCATCCACAATATAGTAAGAAGCCAGTTTTGCAATAGTTGTTGTTTTCCCCACACCAGTAGGCCCAATGAAAAATATAACCTTCGTATCTTCCCCAGCCGGCAAAATCCCTTCCGGTTTGCCGAATTTTAATACCATCTTCTGATACACATTTGCGAGTGCATACTCAAAAGGCATATTGGGCTTTGTGCTTTTCTCCATTTCGTCCAAAATCTGGTTTGCATACTTTTCATCCAGTTCATTATCTAGCATCCTGTTATATAAAAGCTTCATTAACCGGTCCAGTTCGCTCAAAGGCTCTTCTGCCGCTTCCTCTTCTTCTTTCTCCTCCTCCGGCCTCTGTAGTTGCTGTTCCAGCAAAGAATGCAGGCTATCCAACTTTTCTTCCAATACCGCATTCCCCCTGCTTTCTTCCTGTTTGTTCAAAACCGGCCTAGTTATGGGGGGAGTAGGGATACCTTCCTTTTTTTCCCCTTTTTTCACTGGGGAATATTTTTCATTTTCTTCTTCCAGCGCCACTGTGACCTCTACCAAGTCTTTCAGAAAAAAACGTAAAATACCTTTTCTCTTTATGCTTCTTACATTCATCGTTACAATATTATTGCCCAGTTCCTTTTTCGCCGCCTCTATCGCTTCCAACTCAGACTTGCCCTGAAATTTTTTTATTATCATGCTATTGTCACCATCCCTACTGATTGCAATTCAACATTCGATTCTATCTCATTATATGAAACAACAATCAAGTCCTTATAATAATCTTCCGTCAACCGTTTAAAATACATGCGCACAATAGGCGACGTAATGATAATCGGGTTTTTCCCTAAATTTTCTAACTTTTGTACTTCTTCCCCTACCGATGCGATGACCGCTTTTGTTTTCTCCGGGTCTAAAGTCAGATATGCCCCCTGTTCCGTCTGTTTTACACTGTTCATGATTTCCTGCTCCATCTTTGGGTCTAATGTTACCACACTTGTAGTCTCATTTGCAGGGAAATATTTTCCTGAAATAGCGCGTTTCAAGCTTTGACGCACATATTCCGTCAAAATATCAATATCACGTGTAGTAGGGGCATAATCCGCCAGTGTTTCAAAAATTGTAAGCAAATCCCTGATAGAGATTCCTTCCTTTAGCAAATTCTGCAAAACCTTCTGTATCTCGCCAATACCTAACAGCTTGGGTACCAGTTCTTCCACAAGGGTCGGGTTGGTTTCTTTCATATTGTCGATAAGTCCGGCCACATCTTGCCTTGTAAGCAGTTCCGCAATATACTGCCTGATTATTTCTGTCAAATGTGTCGCAATAATGGAAGGGGGGTCTACTACCGTATAGCCCAGGCTCTCCGCACGCTCCCTCTGCCCTTCCGTAATCCAAATAGCCGGAAGATGGAAGGAAGGCTCAAAGGTAGGTATACCTGTAATCTCCTCTTCCACATATCCTGGATTCATCGCCATATAATGGTCAAAAAGGATTTCCCCTTCGCTTACCTGTACCCCTTTTATTTTAATAATATATTGGTTTGGGTTCAACTGTATATTATCCCTTAAACGGATAATAGGCACAACAGTACCCAGTTCCAACGCAATCTGCCTACGTATCATAACTACACGGTCCAAAAGGTCACCGCCCTGGTTCACATCCGCAAGGGGGATAATCCCATAACCGAATTCCAGCTCGATAGGGTCTACCTGCAAAAGGCTGGTAACATTTTCCGGCTGGCGTATCTCCTCTGCCGCCGCTTCATCCGTATCCACTTCCGACTCAATCAGCGAAGTTTCAATAGTGCCCGCCATCATCCTTCCGCATACAATAAAGATAAGTCCAAGCGTTATAAATATTAAAGTATCCAAAGGGGTAATGATACCTAAAGCAATCAGAATAGCACCGACAAAATACATCGCTTTTGGAACGCCAAACAACTGGCTCACCAAAATCGTGCCAAAATCCGCATCTTTGGAGCCTTTGGTTACCAAAATACCTGTGGACAAAGAGATAAGCAGGGAAGGAATCTGGCTCACCAGGCCATCACCAATGGTGAGGATTACATATTTATTGGCCGCCGCACTAAAATCCATATTCTGGCGCAGGACACCCATAGCAATGCCTCCCACCACATTGACCACCGTAATAATCAAACCAGCAATAGCATCCCCCTTTACGTACTTTACAGCACCATCCATGGAACCGAAGAAGCTGGACTCCTCCTGTATCTTTTCACGGCGTCTCTTCGCTTCCGCATCCGTTATCGCGCCCGTATTCAAATCCGCATCAATTGCCATCTGCTTACCTGGCATAGCATCCAAAGTAAATCGGGCCGTTACTTCCGCTACTCTTTCAGAACCTTTATTAATAACAAGAAACTGGATAAGAATCAGAATAATAAATATAATAATACCAATAATAATATCCCCACCGCCTACATAATTGCCGAAGGTGGCTACTACATTACCAGGGTCTCCTGTTGTCAATATCATCCTGGTAGAGGAAACGTTCAAAGATATCCTGAAAATCGTTGTAAACAGCAAAATAGTCGGGAAAAAAGATAAGTCCAATACTTCCTTTGCAAACATACAGCCAAACATAACCGTAAAAGCCACAGCTATATTAAAGGCCAGCAAAATATCCAGCATCCACTTCTGCACAGGAATAATCAACATAATAAATGCTGCCAGTATATATAAAGCAACCCCTATATCCGCCTTTTTCACGCTCTATTTCTCCTCTCTTTCTGCACCACGTAACCTTCCGGCTTTCCGCGAAGTACTTCCACGGCACAGGTAATCCTTTCATTTTGCGCCTTGCAAAGCACCTATACTTTTCCCTGCAAATGATATACAAATGCAAGGACTTCCGCCACTGCCTGATACAGTTCCGGCGGCACCAGCTCCCCTACTTCCACATTGGCATAAAGCATACGGGCAAGAGGCTTGTTTTCCACAATTTCTATATGATGTTCTTTCGCAGCATCTTTAATCTTCTGCGCAAGATAATTCTCCCCCTTGGCCAGTACTACCGGCGCTTCATACTCTTCCGGGTCATATTTAATAGCTACTGCATAATGGGTCGGGTTCGTAATTACCACATCGGCCTCTGGCAGTTTTTGCATCATACGCCGCTGCGATGCTTCCCTCATCCGCTGTTTCTGTTTTGACTTTATTTGAGGGTCGCCTTCCTGGTCTTTATATTCATCCTTGACTTCCTGTTTTGTCATCTTCATATCTTCTTTGAATTTTATCTTCTGGTAAGCATAATCTGCAAATCCAATCAACAGATAAATCGCGGAAATCCGTATCCCTAAATCCGTCACCAGCTTCCCAATCAGCCCAATCGCCTGATTCAGGGAGATGTCATATAGCAAAAAAATCATATAACTTTTATCTTTTAAATAAGAATAAACCACATAGGTAATCAGCCCTATCTTTAGGATAGACTTAATCAGCTCTATGGCCGAGTCTTTGGATAAAATTTTTTTAAACCCTTTCAACGGGTTCAACTTACTGAATTTAGGCATCAAAGGCTTTCCCGTAGGGCTCCATTTCACCTGCACTAAATCACATACAAAAGCAACGAACAGCCCTACTAACAAAATAGGACCCATAATCAATATCATATCCAGAACCATATTCCGGAATACAATATTGATACTCGTTACAGGAATCTGGCCATCATACATCTTAATAAACTCCGGTATTTGGGAATAAATATTATAAAACCCCCCCATAAACCGTGTTCCCATATATCCTACATAAAACTTCAGAACTAAAAACAATGCAAGAAGCACAAATGCATTCCCTATCTCTTTACTCTTAGCCACCTGTCCTTCTTTTCTTGCATCAGTTAACTTTTTACTTGTTGCGGGCTCTGTTTTTTCACCACCCGGTCCTTCTTTTGCAAAAAACTGAAGATTATATATTAACATTACATCATTCCTTCTACAAATGATACCACAATTTTCTTCATCTGTGTGAAAATAAAATCGCTGGCCCCCGGCAGCATCCCTACGGTCAGAAATAAAATAGTCAGCCCCGTAAGCACTTTTAGCTGAATACCTACTGCAAACATATTCATCTGGGGGGCAACCTTTGCCAATATCCCCAAAACCGCATTCAGCAAAATCATGGTCGCAAATACCGGAAGGCAAATGCGGAATCCAATAATAATATATTCGCTAAGGAAGCGCACCATGGAATTCATCAAAGAATCCATCTGGAAGACTGCCCCATTTACTGGTATCAAGGTAAAAGTCTCAGCCAAAGCTTTTAACAAATATTCATGCATCCCGCTGACGATAAGCATCAGCATCATCATATACTGATAAAAAACACCTGAAATAGTCGATGATTCCCTTGTGGTAGGGTCCATCAGCGTAACCATAGACAAGCCGACTTCCATATCAATAATATGGCCCGCAAAGTTCACAATAGAACTGCACAAAGTAGCTCCAAAACCTATAATAAAGCCCGCTACAGCCTCTTTCATTACAATGATAGTATATTCCAGCACCGTCTCATATTCTATCGCTTCAAAGGGCCTTATCATATTAAACAGAATAAATGACACAAAAATTCCAAAACCTACCTTTAACCGCCTCGGCGTATTGTTCATACTAAAAAAGGGGGCAATAAAAATAAAGCAGGTGACCCTGGTAAATATTAACAGGAAATATTCAAGCTCCGCATAAGTAATAGTACTATCTATCATTAGCTGCCCGTCCTACCTTATATATATACTGAAATCAGACCAGAGCCTTGTCATAAACTCCGTCATCCCATTCATCATCCAATGCCCTAAAAATATCATGGATAAAAAAACACAAATTATTTTAGGTACAAAAGTCAGCGTCTGCTCCTGAATCGAAGTAACTGTCTGAAAAATACTGATAACCAAACCAATTACCAGCGATACCAGCAGCACCGGAGCCGATGTCTTGATAATTAAATAAAGGGCTTCCCCCGCGACCGCAGTCACATCATCAATTGTCATATCCTGTTTTTCTCCTTACTAATAGAATGTTTTCACAAGGCTTCCAATAATCAAGTTCCATCCATCCGCCAACACAAACAGCAATATTTTAAAAGGCAGGGAAATCGTTGTAGGCGGAAGCATCATCATACCCATACTCATCAAAGTAGAAGCAACCACCATGTCAATCACGATAAACGGAATGTAAATATAAAAACCGATAATAAATGCTTTTCTTAATTCACTGATAATGAAACTGGGAATCAGAACGCTAGTCGGTATACCATCCAAATCCCCGCCCCACTCCGTATCGCTGATTTCAAGAAACAGGCGTACATCCCTCTCCTGTGTCTGCCCATACATAAATTGCCTAAAAGGCTTCAGCCCTTCCTCCAGGGCTTCCTGCTGATTCATTTCCCCTGCCTCAAAGGGAATGACCGCATTATCATATACTTCCTGGAATGTGGGCTGCATAATGAAAAACGTTAAAAACAAAGCTAACCCAATCAGTACCTGATTAGGAGGTGCTGTTTGGGTATTTAAAGCCGCCCTGGTAAAATGCAGAACAATGATTATTCTAGTAAACGAAGTAAGCATAATGATTAATGTCGGCGCCAAAGCAATCAGCGTCAGCGTAATCAAAATCCTCAGTGAACCGTTTAACTGCCCATTCCCATCATTATACGTTATTGTAAAAGTGTTCCCTATATTCAGTTCCTTTAATTCGTCCTGCGATTCCGATTCCCCTGGTTCTCGCCGGTTTGTCCTTTCATCCGTTGTTCCTGTCAGATGAGTCTCGCTTTCCGCAGCCAAAACAGATACAGGACAGTACATATACAACAATATGCCTACCGAAAACAGCAGGCATATCATCCTCATCACTTTTTTTCCGGAAAAATACTTTTTCATATCTCTTGCCTATTCTTCATGTTCTTGGTTTTTGTCCATCCTTTTAGCTTTTTCAAAAATTTTTTTAAAGTCGGGCATAGACTCCACCGGTCTGTCCGGCAAATGAATCTGTTCAGCGGGAACTTCTGTAAGCATTGTTACTGTATCCTTACATATTGCTACCGCCAGATATTTCTCTCCGGTCCTTATTATTTGAATATACTTATTTGCAGTCAAGCGGTGTGTTTCTATTACTTCAACATTTGTTCCAATTGACCTTCCTTGTTGGAAATTTGCAATCCATCTAGTTGCTGCCCATGTAACAAACAGCACAAAAACAAATATGAAAAGCACTGTGCAAAACTGCAAGAATGAATTCATACTACTGGATACAGCAAGAAGCATTTTACCCGACTACCTTCTTAACCGCTTCCAATACACGGTCAGCCTGGAAGGGCTTAACAATAAAGTCTTTTGCCCCTGACTGGATTGCCTCGATAACCATCGCCTGCTGGCCCATAGCTGAACACATAATAACCATAGCAGCCGGGTCTCCCTCTTTTATTTTCTTTAGAGCCTGAATGCCGTCCATTTCGGGCATTGTAATATCCATAAGTACAAGGTCTGGATGCAGTTCGTTATATTTCTCTACCGCTTTTGCCCCGTTCTCCGCCTCGCCGGCAACATTATACCCATTTTTCGTAAGGATATCCTTAATCATCATTCGCATAAATGCTGCATCATCGCAAACTAAAATATTTTTTGCCATTTTTCTTTCTCCTATTTTTTCTTATTTGATAATTTCAGTTACACGGATACCGAAACTCTCTTCAATAACAACAACTTCACCCTTGGCTACAAATTTGCCATTCACAAGTACATCTATTGGCTCGCCAGCGATTTTATCCAATTCTATAATCGTTCCTGGAGCAAAATCCAAAATCTCAGCAATTGATTTGCTCGTCCTGCCCAGTTCAACGGTTACTTCCAATGGAACATCCATGATAAGCCCTATATTCTCGCTGCTTTGTATCCCACTGTAATCCGCTGAAAAATTCTGGAACTGTGCGGGTTGGATATTCATATTCTGCATATTCATCTGCGGCATTGCCATCTGGGGCATCCCCATTTGTGGCATTGCCATCTGAGGCATCCCCATCTGCGGCATTGTCATCTGAGGCATCCCCATTTGTGGCATTGCATTCATCTGGGGCGTTCCCATCTGCGGTGCAGCAGCTTGTTGCATCATCGGCTGTTCCTGTACTGGAGGAATACTTTGCGCCGGTGTTGATGCCGGTTCCGGTGCACTGGCAGATGTTTCCAATGAACCAATCCCTAACTGGTTATTCATAAATGCATCATATAAGCCTTTTGCAAAATCAAGAGGATATATCTGCATAATAGAACTATCTACCAAATCGCCAATCTGCATCCTGAAAGATATCTTTACAAAAGTTCCCTTCAGAAATGCCGCAATATCCTCACCAGATTCAAAATCATTTAAATCAATAAGGCTGGCATCTGGGGGGCTGATATCTATCATTTTGCCAAGCATTGTAGATAAAGATGTGGCTGCCGAACCCATCATCTGGTTCATAGCCTCTGAAATTGCACTCAAATGAAGTTCCGTAACTTCTCCATCTGTATTAGTGCCATCCCCTCCCATCATGAGGTCTGTAATTATCTTTACGTCATGTTCCTTTAAAACTAGTATATTTGAGCCTTCCAAGCCTGCCGTATATTTAATCTGAATAAATACACAGGGCCTTTCATAGGAACTCATAATGTCCTTCCAGTTTGTCAGACTAACCGTAGGTGTTGTGATATTAACTTTCAGGTTAACAAGGGAAAACAAGGTAGTTGCCGAAGAACCCATACTGATATTGGCAACTTCCCCGATGGCATCCTTCTCCACATCAGAAAGCAGGCTTTCATCTACCTCTATTTCACTGTCAGAGGATAATTCCATATCATCGCCACCCTCATCGGATAAGTCCATTCCGTTTAATAGCGCATTTATTTCATCTTGTGATAACATTCCGTCCATTATCCTACTCCCCCTCTCTGATTACCGAAGTGACCCTTACAGCATATTTATCTTTGCTAGAACCCGGTAACGCGGTGAATTTCTTTAAATTTCCGACATAAATGTTCAGTTCACTGTCTACATTTTTATCCAGCCGGATAATATCGCCTGGCTGCAGATTAACAAAATCATTGACCAAAATATTACTCTTCCCCAAAACTGCTTTCACAGGAATATTAACCCTTCGAATCATCGATTCAATATAAATCTCATAATCTTCCGTATTCTTTTCCTGCATTGTTGAATACCAGAATTTTGTATTCAACTTATCTATAATATCTTCCAAAGTAAAGAAGGGAAGACATATATTCATAAGACCTTCCACGTCACCTATCTTAATGTTCAAGGTAACTATCGCCACCATATCACTGGGAGCAATCATCTGTGCAAACTGGGAATTCGTTTCTATCCTTTCCATCACAGGGGAAATATCAATCACTGTCTTCCACGGCTCACGCATCATCTGCATACAGATAATCATCAGTTTCTCTATAATGGACATCTCTATTTCCGAAAATTCCCTGTTCTTTTCCAACGGAGTACCCTGGCCGCCCAGCATCCTGTCAATCATCGCAAAACCTAAGTTACAGGACAAATCAATAATGATATTCCCAGGCAATGGATTAAAATTTATAATCCCCAAAATTACTGGGTTGGACAATGCATTGGAAAATTCCGAAAAAGTGAATGTTTCAGAACTCGCTACGCTAATCTGTATATTTTTTCTCAAATAAACTGCCAAATTAGTGGAAACCAGCCTGCCATAATGTTCATATATAATTTCAAGCGTGCGCAAATGTTCTTTTGAAAACTTTGCAGGACGTTTAAAATCATAATTTTTAACTTGTTTTTCTTTGCTATCTGGTGCCTCATCCACTTCCAGCTCGCCTGCACTTAGCTGCGCAAGCAGACTGTCTATTTCACTTTGTGACAGTACCTCACCCACTCAAGTCACCTCCTGCCTTATCGTTTATTAAGGAGATTATTGGTATTTAATGTCACTAAAGGAAACTCTGTATATAAATTGTGAATCATACATAGACTGGACACGTCTCAATATCTCAGCTTTCGCTTCTTCTTCGCCATTTCCACCCTTCAAGTCTTCCATCTTGTAGCTTCCGATAACATCAAAAATCGCTTCTGTTATCAGTGACTTCCTGGCCTCCATATTTTCCGCCGAACCATAGGACTTATAGCCTTTATCTTTTGTGTTCATCGAGAGTGCAACTGAAAGCAAACACCAATGCTCTGTTCCGTCATCACTCTTCTGCAGGCTGATAGTCATTTCAGGAATATCATATACTTCCGTCTGTTCCATAGGCACCTGCTGAATGACTGCCCCATCTCCGCCTCTAAGTTCCAACTTAAGCACCGATGCAATATCCGTTACAAGCTGTGTTGTTTTCTTCGATGCACCGACTACACTAAACATCATAATGGATGTCAATACGATATTTACAATCAGTAATGCAAGTATCAATATAGACAATAGGTTTTTCTTCATTTGAACTATCCTCCCGCTCTTTTAATATGAACTCAACGAATTAAAAATACGAATCTCTACCCTTCTGTTCATCGCCCTGCCTTCCGGTGTGGAATTATCCGCAATCGGCATATATTCCCCCCGCCCCGAATGCTTTACAAAGGCTGGGTCTAAATTGGTTTTCTCCATCAAATAATTAAATACCGAAAGAGACCTTCCTCCGCTAAGTTCATCGTTATTAGAATATTTGGCTCCCGACATGGGGACATTATCTGTATGTCCTTCTATTTCAATTGTACTTTCTGAGTATCGTTCCAACATAACCCCGATTTTATCCAAAACCGGCAAGGACTCATCCTTCAAGACAACGCTTCCCGAGTCAAATAACAAAGACCCCTGCAATGTAAGCTGTACATATTGGGATGTAATGTCTATATCTATAATACCTTCCAACTGTTCTTCCTGAATAGACTCTTCCAGCTTTTCTGCCAACTCCTCCGATGCCTCCAGCTTTGCCTGCTCAATTTGCTCCTCTGCTGTCTTCAAATCTTCGGGTACGTTTTCTTCCCCGTCTTCAGATTTTCCCATGCTGTTAATATAATTGTCCAGTTCATTTAACTGGCTCACCCCATTGCTAATCAGTATCCCATCGCCGATTGCCGTAGCCCCTGCTTTAAATATACTGAAACTTTGGGCAAAGGATGCCGCCACTTGCTCGAATTTCTGGGCATCTACCGTAGACATAGAAAACAGTAGAACGAAAAAGCATAACAGAAGGTTCATCAAGTCAGCAAAGGTATTCATCCACGCTGCCGCTGGCTTGGGAGGGTCTTCCTTCCTCTTTTTAGCCATCCGCTTCACCTCCGTCATCGCCGCCAGCCAGGTTTCTTTCACTCGGCGCTAAGAACGATTTCAGTTTTTCTTCTATTACACGGGGATTCTCGCCCGCCTGTATGGAAAGGAGACCTTCTATCATGATTTCCTTCACCATGATTTCTGCTCCGTTATTTTCTTTTAATTTACTAGCCACCGGCGCACATATCCAGTTAGCCAACATCGAACCATATAATGTAGTCAGCAATGCTGTTGCCATAGCAGGTCCGATAGCGGAAGGGTCACTCATGTTCTGTAACATATTTACCAGACCAACCAGCGTACCAATCATACCCCATGCCGGCCCCATAGCCCCCAGGGTATCCCAAAACCCTACCTTTGCCTTATGCCTGCCTTCAATACTGATTAATTCCGTCTCCATAATGGCTCGTACCAGTTCCGGGTCCGTACCATCTACAATCAGCAGTATGCCTTTCTTTAAAAAATCATCATCCAAATCCGCAGCCGCTTCTTCCAAGGAAAGAAGCCCTTCCTTACGTGCCACGTTGGATAACTCAATAACTTTCGTAATCATCTGCGGCGTATCTATTTCCGGTACTTTGAAAATCAATCCAAAACTTTTAAAACCTGCCAGCAAATCCTGCATGGAGTAGGATGCCATAACACAGAAAAAAGAACCGCCCAATGTAATAAAAATCGAAGCCGGGTCCACGAAGTTCCCGATAGCTGAAATGCCATTGCCGGAAACGATACCGAACATAACTATGATAAAACATAATACCAAACCTAAAACTGATGCTATATCCACGAATCTTCACCCACATTTCTGCGTCAATCCGCAAAAATATCCTTTCTATACGATTTTACTAGATTTTTCACTTCTTGTCTACTTTCTTTTACAATTATTTTGCGCCCAGTAGTGAATGAGATGACCGTGTCCGGAGTTTCCTCCACTAATTCCATTAAATCCGGGTTAATCAATACCTTTGCCCCGTTAATCTTTGTTACCTCAATCATTTTACCCCTCCATGCTGCCATCAACCCTTGGATTTGGGCATCAGCACAAACCTGTTTCTCCCTCGTAACAATTGGAATGGGAAACCTTTTTATCAGTTCCCCATTCAGTTGTGCTTTTTAACGCTGCCTATCCATATGGCCTGCACTATAACATGCAAGCTATTTAGGATGTATCTTTTACATTATATTACTAACGTTTCAGGTTTGTCAATTCCTCAAGCATTGTGTCGGAAACCGTAATAATACGGCTATTCGCTTGGAAACCTCTCTGTGTGGTAATCATTTCCGTAAATTCCTGGGACAAATCCACGTTACTCATTTCCAGCACGCCGGACTGCATCTTGCCGCCGCCTTCTGTAATGTCCACGCCTGTTCCGTCAAAATCGCCGGAGTTCTTAGTTGCCTGATAGAGGTTATCCCCTACTTTCTCCAAACCGGAAGGGTTAGCAAACGCTGCCGTAGCAATCTGCCCAAGGCATCTGCTCATACCATTGTCATAGGCCGCTGTAATAATACCATCCTGCGCTACGGAAAGCGAAATCATCTCACCCTGGGCTCTCCCGGAGCCAAGTCCGTCACTGTTGCCCTTTGCGCTGGAAATTGTACTGGAGCCATTGTTATTTACATTAGAGCAGGTAGAAAAATTCAGGGTGATATCCTTGAACGTAGTGCCATTTGCACCAGCCAGCCCCAAAGTAATCAATCCTTCTCCGCTGCCTCCCACACTGATAAACTTGCCGGTACCCGGGTCAAATTCCAAGTAAGCCGCCCTGTCAACATCTTTCTTCGTCACTGTAATGCTGCCGTTATCATTTATCATGATTTCTTTTACTTTTTCATCCGTAACATTCAGTCCATAGTATTTTGCCAAATCAGCCGCTGTAGGAGCCGGTGCTCCACCATCAGGCACATAGGGGCCGCCCGGTGTCAATGTTATTGAAGTTTGGTCCGCATGGGTAACCGTTAATTTTTTATTTGAAGTTACCGGTGTTGCAGTTGCCAGTGGGGCATAAAAGGTGGTCTTTACCGAAGTTGGCTCCAATACAGACAGGCCGCCTTCCGCATCAATCTTATATTTTGTAATACCATGGCCCGGCTGTATCCCATATACCGCCTGTAAAAATGCATCATCTGCATTCGTCCAAGTGATATCTTCGTTAAAGTTCTTATTGCTGCCTGCTATAGTTGCGCCTGCAGCATCCTGGAATTCAATCTGCCCGGTCAAAGTAGCCGCCCCTGAACCATTCACTGGCATATAATTAATCGAAGTATCCACTTCCATCGTACTTCCGAAACTGGTTCTGCCCAAAATATCGGCTCCAACGGATGCCCCTGTGGAATCCCTGATATCATCCAGTGCAATATAGTACCTGCCGTTAGTATTCGTAGCATGCACGCTGAACCTGGCCGTATACAGATACCCTGCATTATCATAAAACTCAAAGTTCATAATCCTTCCCGAAGTGGTATGGACTTCTTGTCATTCCTATCCACAATACCGGTCACCCTGCCTTCGCTGGTGCCATCCGGCGGATAGGTCATTATGGAATCCTCCATAACCTTCAGGGCAGAAACGGTATCTTTCTTCGGCACCCCTGTAGCAGGGTCTACCTGCCAGCCCATTACTGTATAACCAGTACTGGTCATAGCCAGATTTCCTGCGCCATCCACATAGAAAGAACCATCCCTTGTAAATAAGTTCTCGCTGCCGTTGCTAACTACGAAGAAATTATCCCCTGAAATCATAATATCAAAAGGGTTATTCGTTGTCTGCGCGGAACCCTGCTGTGCGATAGCTGTGTTGATGGCCGCGGTAGTAACACCAAGACCAATCTGCCTTGCATTGATACCTCCCAGTCCGGTCTCTGCATTAGCGCCCGATGCCGACTGGGTTGTCTGATACATCAGGTCTCTAAATGTAACAGACTGTGATTTATATCCTGTTGTGTTGACGTTTGCGATATTATTACCGATAACGTCCATCTTTGTCTGGTGTGTTCTAAGACCCGCCACACCAGAGAAAAGTGATCTCATCATAATTCATTGACCTCCTAAATCATTTCCCTGCCGTTTGAACGGCTAAGATGATGCCTCAATGCCCCTTCTGTCATTCCAGGGCATCCGCCTCCTGTAAAGGTCCGGCTAAACAATAACAGCACCATCTATATTGGTAAATATGTTTTCGTCTGCCTCTATCTGGTTCATTGCCGTAATTACTGTATTGTTTGGTATGCTTACAATAAATGCCAGCTCATCTACAAGTACCAATGATTCGTTAATCCCTTTCGCGCCCGCCTTTGCGGTTCCCTCCAGCAAGCGTTCCATCTGATTATCCGTAAGCTCTATATTCCGCTCTGCCAGACGGTTTGCCGCGTGTTTGGAGAACTTCACCCCAGCGGTTTTTTCTGCATTTTCCGCAGTCTTATTCAATATATCCTGAAAACTTAAGCTTTCCTGCGCATCCGTGCTCTTTTTGCTTTGCTTCGACTGCGTAAAATATTTCGCCTGCAGTTGCTCTATGGAAAGGAACTGATTATTCTGAACCTTCATAATCTTCTCCTCCTTGAGAATTCCTTCTCCACTGTACTATTTAGGCATCGGCTTCCAATTCTTCCATATACTTGACAGCCTCTTCCAGTTTCTTAAGCTGCTCTTCGGATACAAGTTCTTTTTCAAAATCCGACATACCTTTATACATCTCATTTACCTTGTCAACTTTTTCCTTATCCTCAAGTTTCAGCTCTTCTTTTGCCGGAAGTTCATCCAGCGCCTTTACGAAATCACCAATCAAGTCTTTCACCAGTTCTTCCATCCTCTTCACATAGCGGTCAAGCTTATCGGTAAATTCTTTCGCCACAAAGGTCTTTTCGTAGTTGGACATTCCGTCATAAATCTCTTTCAGCTTGTAGATATCATCCTTATTATCCAGCGTCAGATTCTCATAAGACGGCAGTTTGTTCATGGCTATGCCAAATGCAAGCGCTTTATCATAAGCATCCAGATACTGCTGGTTTGCCACCCCATATACATCGTCCAAGGAATATAATTCTCCTCCAATTGATACATAGGCTTTGTTGTTCTCATAAACCACATAATCTACCACGCCCTGGATTGTTGTCGCTTTTCCGGTGCTGTCAGTAGTATTTACGCTGACAGTCTGCCCCACCAGGGTAGATGCCCTGGATAATTCCAGAGTTGCACTCATATTCTGCATCTGTTCCAAAGACGAGAACTGGGCATACTGGGAAACAAATTCCGTATTGGAAGTAGGCTCCAAGGGGTCCTGGTATTTCATTTGCGCTACCAGCAGCTTCAAGAAAGCTTCTTTATCCATGGTAGAACCGCTTTTTTTCGTTTCCTTCGCCAATGAAGATGCTGTAGCGCTTTCAACGATTTTCCCATCTTTTATTTGTGCTATTGCTGCCATACTTTTCTCCTTTCCATATGGTTATGCCATATTATAATTAAACTACACCTCAAGTTTTACGCCATATAACTTACGGTACTCCCATCCGCCAATATCGGCTGTTCGCTTTCTGGCTCCTGCTCTTCTTCCAGTTCCGGGCCATTTAGATTCACTCTTCTTGTTCCCTTCCGCTTTCCGTCCTGTGCTTGTTGCTGTCTGCTTCCTTCACCGTTTAGGTTTCTTTCAAAAGAATGGTTAGCCACTGCTACTTCTACCGATTCCACCTTAATGCCCTGCTCTTCAAAACTATTTTTCAGTTGGACAATCTGGCTTTCGATGGCGGCTTTTACCGTCTCATTCTGGGCTATAAACTGTGCGCTAATCACCCCGGCTTTTGAGGTAATATTAATATTCACCGTTCCTAAGCTGGCAGGGTTTAGCTGCAATTCCATCTGCGTCATATCCGACCTTACCTGAATCCTCATATAATCCATAATCTGGTTCATGATATTCTGGGTTTGCTCCGTATTCTGCTGTGTCATCACATTCTCGAAGGCCATGTCAGCTTTCACCGTGCTGTTACGATTTAACAGGTTTTCCAAAAGTAAATTGCCCTGTGAACTTTCCTGGGTATTTTCCCTATGGGAAGCCCCATCCTTTTTTGAACCTTCATCCTTGCCCGATGTCTGCTGTTCCTCCCCTGTCGGCTGCGCTTTAAGGGAAGTCACTTCTTCGCTTTCCGTCTTACTGTTCCCATCTACTTCCACGCTGACTTTCACAGTTTCGCCATTGCGCTCCACCGTAACGGTATAATCTTCCTGCCCATCCGGTATCTGCTCCTTTGCCCCATCCTGTGCCGGTAATTCCGGTTTTTCCTGAGGCATATCTTCCTTTGCCTTGGCTTGCTCCAGCATAGCTTCCAGTTCTTCCGGTGAAATCCCCAATTCTTCCTGTAGCTGATTCCCTGCCTCAGATACCATAGATAAAAGATTCTGCAATGAATTGTACAACCCTTCGTCCGTCATCAGCGAAATCATATCCTCGCCTTCAATGGCCAATACAAGCTGTGTCATATTGTCCGCATTCAGCAAATCGGTCACGGTAAGCCCCAATGTCTCCATGGCGGCTATTACTTCTTCTTCTGTAACACCCAGTTCTTCCGCCACTTTTTCCACCAGTTCCTCACCGGTTTCCTCTAGCTTTTTATCCGCTGAAACATCCTGTGGCTTTGTCTCTTTGGTATTTACTTTTGCTCCGTTTCCGTTATCCAGCCCTCTTTTATCCGTATTATGGACCTGTACCTTGGTACTTCCCTGTACACCATTGGCACTTTGGAACGCCACATTCTGCTGTCCGGAGGCTTTGCTGAAAGCATCGGAAAAATTTCCCGATAAATTATCCTGAAGATTCCCTTTGGACTTGGTCTGCACAAAATTCATCAACGGATTTAATTCTTTAACTGCCGAACTCGTCATCCTTTTCCCTCCTTTCCTTAAAAATTTTTCTTTTTGTTCCAGCCAATCTATCCTTTAGCCGAAAATCTATATATAAATGCGGCCAAACCGCAAATATATATCCACTATACATTTTATGGCCAAATGCCTGGCCATGATATAATCCATTGCTTCCCTGCAGGCATAACTTCCCTTTTAACAAAGCCCGCTCAGGACTCCGGGTCCATAATCTTCGTAATCCGGGCTGCCACTTGGGGGTCCATCGCTTCTAAGATTTTTCCTCTGTCCTCCGCACTCATAACGGAAAGGATTCTTGATGCCAATCCCAGATTATCTGTCATAGCCTCTATAATTGCAGCGGCCGCCTTCGGCTTCATCTCCGAATATGCCTTGGCATATTCCTCTACTTCTGCACTTTCCTCCACCTGCTGAACTACCTGCTTATATAAATACTCTGCGGTTGCCGGGTCAATACTTTCAAAATACTTCTTATATGCTTCCGGCCCTGGACCATTCTCTGCATAAATTACTTCTTCATAAAACTCTGTCTTAATCCGCTGGAATTCTACCTGATTATCCTCAAAAGTCTTTAGCCTTGCCACTTCCGCCTTCAGGCTTTCCAGTTGTTCCGAATTAGACGCTCCTGTAGATTGAGCCCTTTGAAGCTCCAATTCCAATTCCTTGATATAATTTACTGCCTCTTTTAAATCTGTATAGCCGCCATATGCCTCTTCTTCCGTATTTTCCGCCACCGCTTCACCATTCGTGTCCACACTGGCCGGCTCTTCTACGGTGGTTGGCAATATTTTACTAATCACCGGCACATCCTTTAATATCGGTGCCAACACCCCGGAACCAAAGCCACCTACGTCCAATTTTACCAAAAGGCACAGAATAGCTACCCATACTATTACAATCAATCCTGTTACAAGGAAAACGGGAACACCTCCGCCCACCTCATCTTCATCCAGCTCAGCTTCCTGCAAGGACAGTTCTTTCGCCCGGCGCTTAGCTTCCTTCTTCTGCTCCTTTTTTTCTGCCTTCAGCCGTTTTTTTTCTTCTGCTAAATTTTTTTTATCATTTTTGGAATCTGTATCCGTAATTACTTCTGTTTCTGCCATTTCCTTCACCTTCTTTTCTGTCCGTAGGTATAGCTGACTAGTTCATCCACCTCTTTGCCTTCCCTGGCATTTTCTTCTTTCATAAATGCCTCAAAAGCATTCTCCCTCAGCTTTTCCTGGATTTTCCTCTCCTGCATCGCTTCTTTCAGCTTTTGCCTTTCTTTTTCCAGCTCCGCTTCTGCCTTGGATACCTGCACCTTCTGATAGGCTATATATTCATCCATCTGCAGGATTGCATTCCTGTTATCCCGGATATCCTGGACATTTAAACTATCTTCCCTCAGCCTCCGTCCCTCTTCCTCATATCCTGCCTTCCGGTTTAAAAGCAGCTCCATTTTCTCCTCTTCTTCATCCAGACGCTTTCTGGCTGCGGCAAATTCCATTTTCTGCTGTTCTTCCAGTTTCAATTTCAGGTTCAGTATATTCTGCATCCTATATATGAACTTCGCCATAAATCCCTCTAATCATTAAACAGCTCTTCCATCATACTTACGGCTTCTTCAAAACTATATTTATCTTCCACGGCCTGCATCAGAAATTCATTGACCGCATCTATCTTAGCTATTGCATAATCAATATTAGGGTTGCTGCCTCCTTTATATGCGCCAATATTAATCAAGTCTTCTGCTTCATTATATGTAGCCAGCACATTCTTTAGCTTTCCGGCTGCCTGTTTATGCTCCCTGCCCGCAATTTGGCTCATACAACGGGAAATACTCTGTAAAATATCAATGGCCGGATAATGGTTTCTATGAGCCAATTTCCTACTAAGCATCACATGGCCATCCAGGATACTTCTTGCCGTATCCGTAATCGGTTCATTAAAATCATCCCCATCTACCAGCACTGTATATAATCCTGTAATGGAACCCGTCTTTGACCGGCCAGCCCTCTCCAATAATTTGGGCATTTCTGAATACACACTAGGCGGATATCCCCTGGATACCGGCGGCTCGCCGCTGGCAAGCCCAATTTCCCTCTGAGCCATAGAAAAACGAGTAAGCGAATCCATCATTAGAAGGACATCCTTGCCCTGGTCCCTAAAATATTCTGCAATTGCTGTAGCCGTCTTCGCCGCTTTATTTCTTTCCAGAGCCGGTTTATCGGAGGTAGCTACTACCACTACTGACCGCTTCATTCCTTCTGGCCCTAAATCCCTTTCAATAAATTCACGGACTTCCCTGCCACGTTCCCCTATTAGCGCAATTACATTTATATCCGCTTTTGTATTCCTAGCAAACATGCCCAGCAATGTAGATTTCCCTACACCAGAACCTGCAAAAATGCCAATTCTTTGCCCTTTTCCTATAGTAATCAGGCCATCTACTGCCTTTACCCCAAGCGGCAGCACATCTTCAATAATATCCCTGCTAAGCGGGTCCGGCGGAGGTGCTTCTACAGAATACACCTTGCCACTCACTGCTGTACCGCCCCTTGTAGGCCGTCCCAAGCCATCCAGTGTCTGCCCAAGCAAACTGTCACTGACTTGAATAGTAAGAGGAAGCCCTGTATTTTCCACAATACTTCCAAAACCAATACCTTCCAAAGGTTCATAAGGCATCAACAATGTTTTCCTGTCTTTAAAGCCTACCACCTCTGCCATCGCCGGCTTCCCTGCTTCCTTGGAATCGGGATAAATCAGGCAAATATCGCCCATTTTTGCTTCCGGCCCTAACGATTCAATGGTTAAGCCTACAATATTAACTACTTTTCCCTTCATCCTGTAAAAAGTGCCTTCTGCCACTTTTTCATATTTTACAAAATTAACCGATGCTCTCAATATTTAGTCCACCCTATAGGATAATAATCTTAATTTCTGCGACAGTTCCTCCAACTGCGTGCCTAACCCGCAGTCAAAAATTCCCCCATCTGTCTCAATAATACAATCATTCGGCCCTAAAGTAATATCCTCTACTAATTCTATAGAAGCATTAGCCGATACCGATGCCGCTATCAGTTCTTCTTTTTTTGAATTCACATAAGAATAATCTTCTTTGGAAACATGAATCAGATAATTGCTGCTCCCTTCCATCTTATGCATGGTAGAAGCAATCAAATGCATCAAAATATCATGCTCTTTTTGCAAATCCACCTGAAAAACCTTTTCATAAATATCTGTTAAAGCTTCCACAAACTTGGGTTCCAGATTATCCGCTAATTCCTGATATTCCTCTTCTAACTGCCTGCGCTCCTCTAACAATTGCATTTTCTGCTGCTCCACTTGCTTAATGGCTTCCTTGTATCCGGCTTCATAGCCTTCCCCTTTTGCCTCTTCATAAGCACTCTGACGAAGCATTTCTATTTCTGCTTGTGCATCCCTTAAGGCATCTTCTTTAATTTTCTCTGCTTCTTCTTTGGCTTCCGCTATAATTTCCTGCCCCTGCGCAGATACAAGCGCTAAAGCTTCCCCTGCACTCTGGGATGCATCTTGGGATTGCCCTGTAGAACCATTTTCTAAAGAATCTTCCCCACCTGCCGGAATATTGTCTTCCGGCAGCCCGGAAAGCAAGGCATCTACCTGTTCCGCATCCAAACCGCTCAAAAAGCCATCCACGGGTTCTTCATCACTATCCCCCACTGCCCTTTTCAGCATCTGCGGTTCCAAGGATTCTATTTTTTTCGCTATCTTCTCGTTATTATCAATCAGAAGCGTGTCTTCATTAAAGTTTACCTGATGAAATTTGTATATGTTACTGCTATACAACAATCTCGTCACCTCCACCTCTGGAGATAACAATTTCTGCTGAATCTTCCAGTTTTCTAATAATATTTACAATTTTCTGCTGTGCCTCTTCCACATCCTTCATACGTACCGGACCCATAAATTCCATATCTTCTTTAATCATAACAGCAAGACGTTTGGACATATTATTGAAAATTGTATTCTGAACCTGTTCGTTGGAGCCTTTCAGTGCAATAGCAAGGTCATTGTTGTCCACATCCCTAAGCACCCTTTGGATTGCACGGTCATCAAGCAACAAGATATCTTCGAATACGAACATCTTCTTCCTGATTTCGTCCGCCAATTCCGGTTCCTCGATTTCCAACGTTTCCATAATATGCTTTTCTGTTCCACGGTCTACAGTATTCAAAATTTCTACAACCGCATCTACGCCGCCGATAACCGCGAAATCTTGATTTACCAATGTTGACAGCTTGGATTCCAACACTTTTTCCACCTCTTTAATAATATCCGGGCTGGTCCGGTCCATCACTGCAATACGTTTTGCCACATCCGCCTGTCTTTCCGGCGGAAGGGAAGATATAATCAGCGAAGACTGTGCTGGTGACAAATATGACATAATAAGCGCTATTGTCTGAGGATGCTCATCCTGGATAAAGTTCAACAACTGGGAAGGGTCCGTTTTTCTTACAAACTCGAAAGGCTTTACCTGCAAAGATGCCGTCAGCTTGCTGATAACATCCATCGCCCTGTCTGAACCCAACGCTTTTTCCAGCAACTCTTTGGCATAACCAATACCACCCTCTGCAATATATTGCTGAGCCAAACATACTTGATAAAATTCTTCTATAACCTCTTCTTTCAGTTGAGGAGTAACGCTCCTTGTATTTGCTATCTCCAATGTCAGTTCTTCAATTTCTTCTTCTTTCAAGTGTTTAAATATCAAGGCTGACCGTTCTGGCCCTAAAGCAATTAGAAGAATTGCCGCCTTTTGAAGGCCTGTTATCTTTTCATCTTTGGCCATTATCTATTACCCCCAGTCCTCATTGAGCCAGTTTCTCAGCAGACTGGCAGCCGCTTCAGGATTCTCATCCACAAATTTATCAATCAGTTTTCTAGTCTCGGATTGTTCTTCAAATATAATATCTTCTTTATTTTCATCAGGAACTACTGACTGCAGGAGAGATTCCACCGATAATTCCTCCTCGCCGGGCGCTTCTTCCTTCTCCCCGCGCATACTTCTGAAAACAACAAATCCTAAAAGTGCCAGAATAACAATAATCAATATCACCTGTACCGCATCGGCAGGGGATACGCTAAAGCCTTCCCTGTCAAAAAATACATTTTCGCTGTATGCAACAATGGTAATACGGTCAGCACTGATTCCGGTTGCATTGGCAACTACACTATATAAATCCTGGTCTACTTCAATTTTAGTCCTACTCTGGTTAGCTGCCTTATACTCATCCCAGGAGACACCATCCAAAAGCCCCTGGTCCTTTGCATCCTCTTCTCTGATTATATTGTAATCAATAGCCGACACGGAAATCGAAGATTCTTCATAATTGATTAAGCCTGCCGGAATGTTCCTATTGGTAATCACTTCATCCGGCAAATAATCCCTCACCTGTTCCGAAGACGATGAGCTGCTGTCCGCCGAATTTTGGAATTGGTATGTAGTGCTGTTCTCCGTATTGGAATCTGTTCCTGGAGGGCCTCCACTGGTATTTGCCCCTTCCGAGCTGAAAATAGATTCCCGGCTTAACATACCCTGCTCATGGCCCTCCGGGGCAGAATATCTATGCTCTGTCGATTCCGTTGTGGAGAAATCCAATGACAAATTGCTTGCAACCTCCACGTTATCAAACTCATTGGTTCCAAGCAAAACCCTCTTCACTTCATTTTTTACTAAATTTTCTGCTTGCGATTTTAAATTAAGCTGTGAAGTAGCCATTCCCGACATGGAATAATTCTCATCCCCGGAGAAAAGCATATTCCCTTTCGCGTCAATAATCACAATATTGTTCGTTGTCTTATTCCCAATGGCCGTTGCTATCGCTCTGGCCAAAAAGGCGGCATTATCTGTTGTGAATTCCTCATCCTCATCCAGTTCCAATGCAATGCAAGCAAAAGATTCCTCTTCTGACGATATCAGCGTTCCATCATCTTCTGTTATGGAAAGTTCTACTTGTGCGCTCTTAATCGCAGGAAACATGGCAAGGAACTGTTTTTCCAGCCTGCTTTCCATATAAAACTGATATTTCTTCTTTTTATCGGATTCCGTGGAGCCAAAGCCCCCTTCCGTCACCTTATCAATTGTATATGCATCAGAACGGATGTCATTAGCGCCCAAAAGCAACTGTGCATTCGCTTCCTGCTGCTGAAGCACTTTAATCTGCAGCCCATCATCGGATATTGTATATGCAATCTCTTCGCCTTCCAGCAATTCCACCACCTGCGATGCCTGCTTCGTTGATTCGCAGGTCATCAAAGGCGTATACTGCGGCTTGGTAAGTACTACTACTATAATTGCAACTGTCAGTACAATACCCGCACCAGCCGAAATGATAATCGTCTTCTGTTTTGCCGTAAACTTATTCCACCATGCAAGAACTTTGTCCAAAAGCCCCCTCAATCTATCTGCCATCGTTCAGTCTCCTTATCTGATTTTGCATCTATCAGATTTATTAGATTTGTATCTGCATCAGTTCTTTATATGCCTCTAACAGCTTATCTCGAACCGCAACAGTATACTGCAACGCCGTAGAAGCCTTGCTCATCGCTATAGATAAATCGTGGGTATTTTCCGTCTCGCCAAGCATCCATCTTATCTCTTCATTTTCCATATCGGACAAATAATTATTGGTGGTATTTATATTCTCTACTGCTTTCTGAAAAATACTGTTAAAAGTGTCTGTCTTTTCCGCTAACTGCCTGTTTACCGGGCTATTTTCCGCCGTCTGCCTCACAGCCGCCGAAGTTATATTATAAAGCGCTGAAATATCCATAGCTTCCTCCCTTGCTAAAACCCTTATTTAATTATGAATTATCTATTTACTGCGACTGTCCAATTTCCAGCCCTTTCATTGCAATTGCCTTGCTGGCATTAAAAGCTGTTGAGTTAGCTTCATACGCCCTGCTGGCATCAATCATATTTGTCATCTCTGTAATAATATTCACATTAGGGTACATTACATAACCATTTTCATCCGCGTCAGGATGAGACGGGTCATAAACCATAGTCATATCCGTCTTTTCATCTTCATATACCCTGTCAACCTTTACACCGTCTCCGGAATACCTATCCCTTGCCGTATTCAGAACGCGGCTGAAAGGTGTATGTGTATTTTTTTCAGCAAAAGTAACAACTTTACGTCGATAAGGAGTTCCATCCTCTGTACGTGTTGTATTTGCATTAGCGATATTCTGCGAAATAATATCCATCCGATACCTTTGCGCGGTAAGCCCGGAAGAATTAATATTAAATGACGAAAAAATACTGCCCATCTGTTTTCCTCCCTACAATTATTTCATAACCAACTTCAAATTTTTAAACTCCTGATTCAGGCAGTCAATTAAACCATTATACTTTAACTGATTCGCCGCCAGTGTTACATTTTCCGTCTCAATATCCACGTTATTACCGTCCACACGGTACGAAAAATTAGCAGAATCCGTATAAGTCCGCGGCCGCAGCCTATTTATTTTCAAATCAGATACTTTGTCATCCATAGACTTATATCTGGAACGCCCTAATGCATTAGCCAGCTCATCTTCAAATGCAATATCCTGCCTCTTATAGCCCGGCGTTGTCGCATTCGCTATGTTATTGCTAATCACATCATTACGTATCCATGCGGCATCTGCTGTCTTCTGCAGCACATTAATGTAATCAAAAGCATTTGTATTAATCATTTATAATATACTCCTTTCAACGTCCGAAAACCTTTACCCACTCTCTTTATATTATAATTAAAATCCTCAAAAAGACAAGACGAAATTGAAACGACAATAAAAATAAAAAGGATTTATAAAAAATATGCCTAAATCCTTTTACCCCTACGGCATCCATGCCAAACAATCATTTTTTATTTTCGTTCTTAATCTTTTCTATCTCATCAAATACTACATCATTTAGTACTTTGATATATGTTCCCTTCATCCCTGAAGAACGGGATTCAATAACCCCTGCACTCTCAAATTTCCTTAACGCATTCACTATTACGGACCTGGTAATCCCTACCCTATCCGCTATTTTGCTGGCCACAAGAATCCCTTCCAGCCCTCCGAGTTCGTCAAAAATATGTGTGACAGCTTCCATTTCCGAAAAGGACAATGTACTGATTGCCGACCTCACCACTGCCAGTTTCCGGCTTTCTTCCGCGCTTTCTTCATTGACTGCACGCAGCATTTCCAGCCCTACTACCGTTGTACCATATTCACATAGAATAATATCATCAATATCATACTGATGATTGCACTTATAGATAAACAAAGTACCCAGCCGCTCCCCGGCTATCTCAATGGGTGTAATAATCGCTTGGAATTTATTCACGTCAATATTTTCAAACCCCAAAGTTTCTAAGTTTACATTTTCCTTCGTAGACAGCACAGCAAGCATTCTTTCGTTCAACATGGCATCAATGAAACCACCTACGCGTTCAGCAATCAGTTCATTAATGGAATCCACACCTACTGCCGCCCCTAATCCTAAAACCTTTCCTTTTTTACTAATAACCAGTACATTAGATGATAAAATTTCACATAATACATGACAAATATCATTAAAAACCACTTTGCTTGAGTTATTATTGTGTAGCAACTTACCAATTTTCCGCGTCTTATCCAAAAGCTGCACGCTACTCATTCTATGACCTCCGTCTTTTCTTCTGCAAAATGCCATATCAAATGCCTAGTCCGAGGGTGCTTTTCACCCCAAGCCATTGTTTACCGTGCTAATTGTAACATATTAGTATCTGTATATCAATAATTTTAAGATGTTTTTTTTTAAGTTTTTTTAAAATTTGATACAATTTTTACATTTACTATGCTATCTTTCCAAATTTGTATATTTATGTTAATTTTCTGCTAAAATATTCTGGTAATTTTTTCCTATATAGCCAATTTTAGGGCTTATTTTTATTCACTACATGGCCACAATTTTCATTGGAGCATACGAGTTTATTTCCCTTTTCCAGCATGATGGCTCCGCACTGGGCACACTTTTCTTCAGAAGGTTTCTGCCAGACCATAAACCCGCACTCCGGGTTATCAATACAGCCATAATATTTCCTTCCCTTTTTTGTTTTTTTAAGGACAATATCCTTTCCGCATTCCGGGCATGCTATGCCTATTTTTTCATAATAGGGCTTCGTATTGCGGCATTCCGGGAAGCCCGGACATGCCAAAAACCTTCCATGGGGCCCATATTTAATTACCATCTGCTTGCCGCAGATATCACAAACTTCATCGGACAATTCATCGGTAATTTTTACATGTTCCAGTTCTTTTTCGGCATTCTGGACCGCTTCTTCCAAATCCGGATAAAAATTGGAAACTATTGTTTTCCATTTTACCGTCCCTTCTTCCACTCCATCCAGCAAAGCTTCCATATTTGCCGTAAAATTCACATCCACAATACTGGGGAAAGCCTCTTTCATCATATGGTTTACCACCTCCCCCAGTTCCGTTACGTATAGGTTCTTGTTTTCCTTTACCACATAATGTCTCGCCAATATGGTTGTAATCGTAGGCGCATATGTGCTGGGACGCCCTATTCCCAACTCCTCTAAAGCCCTCACCAAAGAAGCCTCCGTATAGTGGGGGGATGGCTGGGTAAAATGCTGTTTGCCATCTAGGTTTTCCAGATGAAGCTTTGTATCCTTGTCTATCCCTTTCGCCAATGTATTGTTTTCTTCCTTTTCATCCTCCTGAACATAAACGCTCATAAATCCGTCAAATAATTCCTTAGACGCCGATACGGTAAACCGATGCCCATTCCCATCTATTTTCACGGAAGTAGTCTCATACTTTGCCGGTGTCATACGGCTTGCTGCAAAACGTTTCCAAATCAACTGGTACAGCCTGAACTGGTCTCTGGAAAGAGACTCCTTCATCAGTACCGGCGTGCGCGATATATCGGTAGGGCGTATCGCCTCATGGGCATCCTGTATCTTTTTATCCGTTTTCTTTTCATTGATAGCAGTAGCCGCATACTCTGGGCCATATTCTTTTTCGATATATTCTTTGGCCGAAGCCTCCGCTTCTTCCGAAACTCTGGTGGAATCCGTACGCAGATACGTGATAATACCTACCGTTCCATTTCCTTTAATATCAATCCCTTCATATAATTGCTGGGCCAGCCTCATGGTTTTCTGGGTGGAAAAATTCAACACCTTGCTGGCTTCCTGCTGTAAAGTGGATGTGGTAAATGGCAGTGGCGGTTTTTTCATCCGCTCCCCTTTCTTCACTTCCGCCACTTCATATTCTGCCTCTTGTAACTCTTCTACAATTTTATCCAATTCCTGTTTCGATGCAATATTTATTTTGCTGTCCTTTTTCCCGTAATATTTTGCCCTAATAGGCTTTTTTTCCCCAGGAATACGGAATTCCCCATCCAATGTCCAATATTCTTCTGGAATAAACTCGTTGATTTCCTCTTCCCTGTCACAAATAATGCGCAGTGCCACCGACTGTACACGCCCTGCGCTCAATCCCCTTTTTACTTTTTCCCAAAGCAGCGGGGAAATGCGGTAGCCTACCATACGGTCGAGCACACGCCTTGCCTGCTGGGCATCCACCAGGTCCATATTTATCTCCCTGGCATTTTTCAATGACTCTTTCACTGCATTTTTCGTTATTTCATTAAAAGTAATCCTATATACTTTTTTGTCTTCCAGTTTTAATGCCTTAAGCAGATGCCAGGAAATTGCCTCGCCCTCCCGGTCAGGGTCAGTAGCCAGGTAAATCTTTTCCGCTTTCTTTACTTCCTTACGGAGATTGGCCAGGATATCCCCCTTCCCCCTGATGGTAATATATTTGGGCTCATAATCATGTTCTACATCCACTCCCAGTTGGCTTTTCGGCAAATCCCTTACATGCCCATTGCTGGCTGCCACCTCATAATTAACGCCAAGAAATTTTTTAATTGTTTTCACTTTTGCCGGCGATTCCACTACTACCAGATATTTTGCCATAAAAATAACCATGCCTTTCTCACAGCCCGTTAAGCGGAACTGTAGATGATTTTCCAGCACATCATTGCATCCCCTTCCCAAAATGGAAATACGGTTTACGTAAGGAAACATATAAGGATGAACTGGTGAAAAGTATATATATATTGTATTTATATTCATGCGAATTATGTTGTCACCAATCTGCATCACTATACAATAATTTTTTCTTGGTTGCAAGTATATTATAAAAAATTTATATTTTGCCATAACAGTTCATCCAGCCTATCTTCTGCCTGCCAAATTATGTCCACACGAATTTGGCGGGCAAATGATGGGCTGGATGGAATGCCCTCCTACCCTTTCTTAAACTGCCCCGCCCCCACCTTCACTGCCTTCTCTTCCATACACAGCCTTGAGAGTGCACAGATTAATTCCCTATATTCCATTCCGGTCTCCTGCATCAACCTGTCGATGTTTTTAGGGTAAAAATCCAATATGTCCAATATTTTCTTTTCTTTTTTCCCTTGGTATTTCTCCTGCCCACCCCCATTTTCATTTCCACCCCTTCCCTCCAGGCCCCCGCCGTTTCTCCCCGTCTTCAAGCAAATAGCCCCTGATTTCCCGGGCAGCCTGTTCCGCAGCCCTGTTTCTTCCAATAGTTCTCCTATGTTTGTGAAAATACCTGCCCCCTGCTTTATCAACCGTAGGCAGCCCTGGCTTAAGCAGTCTGTAATACGCCCTGGTATAACATAGACTTCCTTGCCTTGTTCTAAAGCCATATCCGCAGTGATAAGCGTACCGCTTTT
The DNA here is from genome assembly GCA_009911195.1 of Lachnospiraceae bacterium. Classification (GTDB taxonomy): domain Bacteria; phylum Bacillota; class Clostridia; order Lachnospirales; family Lachnospiraceae; genus Kineothrix. Next base: position 47,931 of record QXWV01000107.1, read on the forward strand.
TTCCCTTGCTTCTACAATCAGCACAATATCTGCAAGGCCGCTGATAATACGGTTTCGACGTGGAAAAAGCCTGGATACCGGCTTAGTCCCCGGCGGATATTCGGAAATGACCGCACCGTTTTCCTTGGCTTTTATGTAAACATTACGGTTTTCTGACGGGTAACAGATATCCGTTCCACATCCCAGTACCGCATAAGTTTTTCCTCCCGCTTCCAATGCCGCTCGCTGGCTGATGCCATCAATCCCTTTAGCCATACCGCTGATTACATTTACCCCTTCCAATGCCAGCTCCTTCCCGCATCGTTGTGCCATAAAACGGCCATAATCGGAGCATTGCCTGGCGCCGATGACAGCTATGGAAGGAATGTCTTCCTCCGGCAATTTTCCCTCCACATAAATCCCAAAAGGCGCATCCGGTATATTCTTTAACCGTTTGGGATAGTATGGATGGTAAATAGAAATAAACTGGATTCCTTTTTGCTTTAAGGCATTGTATTTCTCTAAAATATCCCCTTCTCTTTTTGCCATTAGCAACGCTTCCGCCTTTGATTTAGGAATAATTTCCAGCATATCAGAAAGCTTTAGCCCGTATACTTTCCTGGGAGAGCCTGCATGGTTTACCAATTTTTCTATTGTCCGGCTTCCGATTCCTTCCACGCTGGTCATCCAATAAATGTAAGGCTGCTCCTCCTTCCAATTTTGGGTATGGCTTTCTAACAGTCCTTCCCGGCCATTTCCTATGTTTCCCAATATTTTTCTCCCCCCATCCTGCATTCCAATGCTTCTTCAATATGGATTCCTTTTACTTTTTCATAACCATCCAAATCAGCTATGGTACGTGCCACTTTTAAAATCCGGCAATATGCCCTAGCGCTCATTTTCATTTTATTAAAAATTTTTTCCATCAGCTTTTCCTCTTTCTTTTCCAACCTGCAAAAATATTTTAAGTCCTGCTGAGGAAGCAATGCGTTGCATTGGTAGGGCTTTCCTACATACCTCTCTTCCTGCAGCCTTCTCGCCTGGATGACCCTTTCCCTAATACTGCTGCTGGATTCCTCCACTCTGTTTTGGGAGAGCTGTTCCGCCGTTACCTGGGAAACACCCGCGCATAAATCTATCCTATCCAGCACAGGACCCGATATATGCCCCTGATATCTTTTGATTTGATATTCTGTACATCTGCACCTGCCTATATCGGGATAATATCCGCATGGGCAGGGATTCATTGCCCCAATAAACATACAGTCTGCCGGGAACGTATAATTCCCTCCCAAGCGGGCAATGCTGATTTTTTTTTCTTCCAAAGGCTGACGGAGCATATCGATAAAATATGCCTTAAATTCCGGCAGCTCGTCCAAGAACAAAATTCCTTTATGGGCGAGGCTTATCATCCCCGGTTTTATCTGCTTTCCTCCCCCTGCCAGCGCCTGGGCAGTAATGGTATGGTGAGGCGACATAAAAGGCCGTTTCTTAACAAGAAAATTCCCATTTGTCAAAAGCCCTGCCAGGCTATAAACGGAAGAAACCTCCAGGCTTTCTTCCTCCGTAAGCGGCGGAAGGATACCCGGAATCCTTTTCGCTATCATTGTTTTTCCTGAACCCGGCGGCCCTATCAACAGCAGATTATGGAATCCAGCCGCCGCTATTTCCGCTGCCCGTTTTGCTTCAGCCTGTCCCTTGACTTCGCCGAAATCTAGCCCATTCCTTTCCTCTGCACATGCCAAACTATTTTCCCCATTCTCTCTTTCCGTCTCCGGATTCGGCCTGTTCCCCTCTTTCAAATAAGCAATGGTTTCTTTTAAATCCCTTACCCCAACAATTTCGATTCCTCCGATTAATTTCCCTTCCCCGTAATTCTCCATAGGAAGCAAACACCTCTTTATCCCCTCCTCTTTTGCCTTCCGGACAAATGGCAATACCCCACGGACAGGGTTGACACTGCCATTGAGCCCCAGTTCCCCCGCTGCTATCAGCCCCTCTGTACTCTCCTTTGGAATATTCCCAAGGGCTTTTAAAATCCCTAATGCTATGGGCAAATCAAACGCAGTTCCCTCTTTCCTGACATTTGCCGGTGCAAGGTTAACTGTAATCCTCATGGGGGGCAATGTGACCCCGGCATTCTTTAACGCAACCCTTACCCGTTCCCCCGCCTCTTTTACTTCACTGCTCAAATATCCTACCAATATAAACCCCGGCAACCCCTGGGCAATATCCACCTCCACATGAATCAGGGCAACCTCCATCCCCAGAATTGCCGCGGACATAATCCTACTAAACATAAACCCTCCTTCTTTCGTTATAATAAAAATAATTGAATCCGTGAGAGAACCCCCACAATTGAACGGCATCTTTCCATGCCAAAATGAGAATATACTTTTAATGAAAGAATGCCCTTGCGGGCAGAGTCCTAAGGAATCCACCTGGCTTGGCCCGATACCCCCTTAGGACATTCCATATACCAATAGATTTTGCTGCCTTATGCTTCCGTTTTCCCCTCTTCCACTTCTTCCTGGGCAATCCCTACCTGCATCTTTGCTTCCTGCTTCACCTGGACAGGGAAACCATTGTCAATCAGCGTCTGCGTATCAATCACATAACGGTTATCCATGGTTTTCATAATATCCGCTACTTCTACATCCCCATATTCCTTGCTGCTTAAATCAATAATATTGTTGTTTTTGAATCCCAGCACCATGGGGCGCAGCACATTTTCCTCATTATTACGTATAACGATTGCTTTCTCTTTTGTGCTCAGTTCCACGCTTACCCCTGGGGCCAGGATATCAATGGACTGGATTAGGGCATCTACAATCGCCAATTCAAAAACATCCGGATGGCTGATGAGATACTTAATCGCTGCAACTTCCGATTCCGGCGGCATATTCAAACGCATGGCTGTCATAGTATCATAAATTTCTGCTACCAAGAGTATTTTTGCCCCTAAAGAAATCTTTCCCTGCTGGTCATTTTCTCCTGCCCTAATACTCTTCATAGCATTATTCATTTGCACGCAAATCCTTTTCATTCCCGGCTGGGAAGCAAATACACTGCCAATAACCTCATACCCCGCCTTTTCATATGTAGCGATAACCTCCAGTTCATCTTCATTCGGATTATCCTTTTTCGCAATCGCCTTGGGGATGGACATTTTACCCACATCATGGACAAGGGCTGCCGCAATTAACTCCATCTGTTCTTCCCACTTCATATTCAGGACATGGGACATCAATGCACATAAAATTGCCACATTCAAGGAATGTTTGTATATGTAATCCTCACGGCTCCGCAAATTCTGTATAAAATTAATTCTCTTATTCAGGCTGCCGTATCTTTGCATAATACTGTTGACAATCCCCTGGAATTTATTTCCTTTTGCTTTATCCTGCTTGATTTTATCCAGCTCATCCTTTAGCAAAAATACTGTAATCGTCTGAAAACGTTCAAAAATAATATCTTCCTGGGTCATAGGCGGCACCGGCTCCGCCGGCTCTAATATGAACAGGCCAATTAGGCCGAATGCCCTGATACTTTGAATCCCTTGCATAGTCAGCTTGGAATTACGTTCATAAAGCAATACCCCATCCTTATTGTAGATGGGCCTCGCCAGCCTCATTCCCCGTTTTAATTTATCCGTTTTCACAAAAAGCATATCCAGCCCCCCTTATCTTTTCGTTTATTCTTTTTCAAACCCTTTTCTCAATTTATTCAGCGCCCTTTTCTCTATCCGTGATACATAGCTACGGGATATGCCCAGCATTTCTCCGATTTCTCTCTGCGTCACTTCTTTTCCTGTTGCAAGCCCGTACCGCAAAAAAATAATCTCTTTCTCCCGTTCCTCCAAATGCTGCAATATTTTGCCAAGCCTTTTTAAATTCCCGGCCATTTCCATCCTATCTATGACATCAACCTGCTCGGATTCTATAATATCCAGCAAATTAATCTCGTTTCCCTCCTTGTCAGTTCCTATCGGTTCATATAAAGAGACCTCCTTGGAAGTCTTTTTCTTTGAACGCAACAGCATCAGTAATTCATTGTCAATGCATCTGGACGCGTATGTACTGAGTTTACCTTTGCCGGAATCAAAGGAGGAAACAGCTTTAATCAGCCCTATTGTCCCTATTGATATCAAATCCTCCATCTCTTCATCCACGTTCTGATATTTCTTGGCAATGTGGGCAACCAGACGTAAGTTGCGTTCAATCAGGATTTCCCTGGCTTCCCTGGCTTTTTCACTGCTTCCTTTTTGCAGCATCTGAATATAACGGGCTTCTTCTTCTGCAGTTAAAGGTTTTTGAAAAGTTTTCAAAAGGCGCCCCCAAAGTCAATTTATTATATTCTATGACCTTGCCGCCTTTCTAGTGCCTTTCCCAATTTACTAATTCAATTTATATATATTATATAAATTTTTATCAAAAATGGCAACACTTATGGCATAATTCACATATTCAGGAACATGTCAGCCGGGCTGTGCTATATTCTGCATATTTCCCCATGTCCGCTTTATGGCATTCCACCTTCATCCATATGCCGTTCTCCATATATTCCTGCTTAAGTACATGGGCATGTTCCATAAAGTAGGATGCCTTCTGCCCCTCACTGTAAGGGAACAAAAATTCGGCCTGAACATACTCCGCATATACTTTTTCCACAATCATCCCGGAAAGCTCTGCCAGCCCCTGCCCGGACTTTGCAGACATATATATTTTATCATCCCCTACCCTCTCGGGAAGCTGGGGTACGCCGCATAAATCCGATTTGTTGTATACATAAATAACCGGAATATCCGCAGCACCGATTTCTAAAAGAGTCTCTTCTGTGACTTTTATCTGCTGCCTATACTCCTCGTCGGAATAATCCACCACATAAAGCAGCAAATCCGCATTTTTCACTTCTTCCAATGTGGATTGGAAGGCTTTAATCAATGTATGGGGCAGCTTATGGATGAATCCCACCGTATCCGATAAAAGGATTTTCTTATTGCACCCTAAATCAATATTCCTCACTGTAGTATCCAGGGTAGCAAAAAGCATGTCCTTTTCCAATACTTTCTTTTCTTCCTCATGCAAATACTCTTCCACCATAGCATTCATTAACGTGGATTTCCCGGCATTGGTATAACCCACCAAAGCAACTTTTGGTATCCTGGATTCTTCCCTTCGCTTACTCTGGTTCTTCCTTTCCCTTGCTACTTCTTCCAGTTCCCTGCGCAATGCGGCCAACCTTTTTTCAATCTTCCTTCTGTCCAGTTCCAGTTTCTTCTCTCCAGCCCCTTTACTGCTCATGCTCCCGCTGGCACCGCCCTGTCTTGTCAAGGCATCGTGCATCCCCACAAGGCGCGACATTAGATATTGCAGCCTGGCCGATTCCACTTGTAATCTGGCTTCCCTTGTTTTCGCCCTTCTGGAAAAAATGTCCAGAATCAGCGCCGTCCGGTCCATTACCGGCCTTCCGATTTCTTTCTGCAAATTTCGCAGTTGGGAAGGTGACAGCGAATTATTGAATATGATAATATCCGCTTCCAAAGCGTCGGCATATTCCTTCACCTCCTGCACTTTTCCCGTTCCTATATAGAATGCTTTATGAATGCTGTCCAGCTTCTGCACAGCCATCCCTTCCACCTGCATGCCGCAAGCCTTTGCCAATTCGCCCAGTTCTTCCATCGAACGGGCGAAATTCGATTCCTCACCCGTATCTGCGCCCACCAGCACTGCTTTTTCTATTTCGCTTTGGTTTTCCACCCCTCCTGGTCCGCCTGTTTTGTTTTCCCTTACTATTTCATCCAATCTGTCTTCCACTCTTCGTCCTCTTTCCATCTTTCTATACTATTTCATTGATAAATACGCGTCCTAATTTCTTTATTTCGTTTAATTTCTCCAATACCCCTTCTTTTTCCCGCTCACGAAAAAAGGAAAAACATTCCTCCGCTTTCCGGTATCCGAATATCCATGCGGTAAGCTGGCCCACTTCTGCCCGGCATTCCGCCCCATTCCCGCCGCTTTTTTCCCCTTCCCCTTGTAGCTTTTTGCATACAAAGGCTCTGTCAGGTGTTATCCGGCACTGCCAGACCCCATTATTCTGAAGGAGGATGGAATCTTCTATCTTTACTGACCATGAAATCTCCTTTGTCTTTGTCCGGAGCAGGGAAAACATAGCCTGTACATCCACCACACGGGCCATGATTACCGGCTGCCTCCTTCCTGATGTACAAACCGGACAGTTTTTCTTTCCGGCCAAAAACACAGCCTCCTGAATTTCCCCTCTTCCTTCTTCTTCCGTATAGAAAAAATATCCTTCCAAAGCCCCATCTTTTCCAAACAGCCTGTAAATCCTGCCGTTCTGGGCTTCCAGTTCCCTCTCCATAACGCGGTAGTAAGACATATCCCGTTTGATAAACAGGTCATAATTCTTTTCCAAATAGGCAGACGCGAATTTCGCCAGCTCCTGTAGTTCCTTTTCCGTTAAATAAGGACGCCCCGCCAGTTCTTTTGGAAACTGCCTTCCGGAAACAGTCTCTTCTGGAAACTGCTCCTTTGGCAGATAAATTTCCCTATCATAAATATAAGTAAACGAATATGGCCGGTATATTCTAGGGTTTGCAGGCATTAAAAATGTAAACGGCTGCCTTTTTTCCTTCATAGAAGTCAGGGCCAATCGCAGTATCCTGTCCATATACCCCCGATGCCTGTATTTTTCCTTCGTAGCCACACCTACTATATAGTTAATTTCCTGTTCCGCAAATCCGCCCCCGCACCGCATCATCATCCGATAAGGGGACAGATACAGCATAGAAACACAGCCTTCCCCAATCCGAAGCCCAAAAGCCCGGTTGTGCACCGCTTTTTCCTTAAAATAGTAATCCGTAAATTCTTTTGAATCTTCCGAAAAAACTTCTTCCCATAAAGGGCGCAATGCCCTGCATTCTTCCCCTTCCATCATCACTTCTTCCACGCGCGGAATTTCCAGCATTTTTTCCTCATTTCTGCACAGGCTGACATATCAAAAGCCCTTTTGTACCAAAAGCTATTTTTATTTCTGTTCCCTGGGGCATCCCCCACATCCAACGCAAGCCTCCTGCTTTGCCACATCCTCCGTATAATACTGCACAGGGCTTGTCAACAGGCATATAGCCTGAGCGGAAATCCCTTCTTCCTTTCCTGTAAACCCCAGCCCTTCCTCCGTTGTCGCTTTTACATTGACCTGGGAAATATCGATTCCCAGCGTATCTGCAATGTTTTTCCGCATCAGGTCAATATGAGGGCGCATTTTGGGTCTCTGCGCAATAATCGTAGCATCAATATTTTCGATAAAAAAACACTGTTCTTCCAAAAGGCTTCCTACATGTTCCAGCAATTTCATGGAAGAAATGCCCTTATATGCTTCATCCGTATCCGGAAAATGCTTTCCGATATCGCCCAGGGAGGCAGCCCCAAGCAGCGCGTCCATAACGGCATGCAGCAGCACATCCGCATCGGAGTGCCCTAAAAGCCCCTTTTCAAAAGGAATCTTCACTCCCCCAATAATCAAATCACGTCCTTGCGTTAATCTATGCACATCATAACCCATCCCTATTCTCATACGTAAAGAAGCTCCTTTCTTTTCTGGCTCTCGGCCTTTCTTTAGATACATACCCGTAAAACTTTTATTAAAAAAATATTATAACATTATTTTTACAAAATAGGAATGAAATCATACTTTGCACACATTTTTTCTTCAAAATGCATAATTTATATTAAACAAAACAGAGGAACGTTTATGAAACCAACTACTTATTATACAGGAATTACCGGAATTATCGAACGCATCGCCCCCATCCGGAGTGAATGCTGCAACCAGATTGTGTCCATCCGGACTTTGGATGGAATGATTAATTTTGTCCTTTCCCCTGGCACATATGTTGTGGATAATGCCCCTTTGCGCACAGGCATGCGCGTCACCGCATTCTATGACACCAGTCAACCGGTTCCCCTGATTTATCCTCCCCAGTATCAGGCTGCTTTTATCGCCCGCACAGAACCGGGCGAAAATGTAATGGTTGCCTATTTTGATAAAGGACTTCTCTCTTCGGAAAACCAGCTACAGCTAAATATCAGCTCCGATACCCGTGTAACTACAGCCAATGGCCAGCGATTTGCCTGTAGCATCGGCAATCATCTTTTGATGGTATACTATGGGGCGACAACAAGAAGTATCCCTCCTCAGACAAATCCGGAAAGGATTATCGTTTTCTGTTAACGGGATGGAATCAAAAATAAAGCAGAAATGCCTGAACGATAAATAAAACAGCTACATTAGAAAACCTCGAATATCATCATGTGATAAGGAATCCTCCCACTTCGTGGATTCCTCCTTACCAGGGGTATGTGATAGGGAATCCTCCCACTCCATGGAACCCTCCTTACCACAAATAATGGAGATAACGGGACTCGAACCCGCGGCCTATGCGTTGCGAACGCATCGCTATCCCAGCTTAGCTATATCCCCTTGCAAAACTATTGTAACACACTGAGAATAAAAATCAAGCAATTTTTTTGCCTTCCGAGGGCAGGGCTTTGGATATCTGGACTCTTACGGCAAAGGGAGGGGCGGTTACCGCCCCTCCCAGCTATGCCTTTTAAAATTATATATTTTTCCCTTTGATTAATAGTTATCTGCATGTACTTCAAAATAACTTTGCGGATGGTTACAGGTGGGGCAAACTTCAGGTGCCTTTGTTCCAACAACAATGTGTCCGCAGTTGCGGCATTCCCATACCTTCACTTCACTCTTTTCAAATACTGCAGCCGTCTCCACATTCTTAAGCAAAGCGCGGTATCTTTCTTCATGGTGCTTCTCAATTGCGCCCACAAGCCTGAACTTCGCTGCCAGTTCCGGGAAGCCTTCCTCCTCTGCTGTCTTGGCGAAATTCTCGTACATGTCTGTCCATTCAAAGTTTTCGCCATCTGCGGCTGCCGCTAAGTTTTCCTTTGTATCGCCGATTCCTTTCAGTTCCTTAAACCACATTTTGGCATGTTCTTTTTCATTGTCCGCTGTTTTCAAAAAGAGGGAGGCAATTTGCTCATAGCCTTCCTTTTTCGCTACGGAAGCAAAATAGGTATATTTATTTCTTGCCTGTGATTCCCCTGAAAATGCTGCTTCCAGATTTTTTTCCGTTTGTGTTCCTGCATACTTTGTTGTTCCCATCTTTTCCTCATTTCTGTACGGCTTTTTGTGTAAACCAGAGTTTGCGGATACCGTACAGACACAAACTCCGGTTTGAAAATTTACAATTTTCAGTCTTTTCCACCATGATAACCGATTCCCTCAGCAGACAGGGGAATCCCCGCCGACATCATTTACATGCCCGCATGTTTAATATTGGTATATTCGGATATTTCCCTGTTGATTGTACAAAGGTCATCAACCGACAGACCATGAATATCAATATTTCCCGTAATCCTCGCAAATGTCCTTAATTCCTCCGCAGAACATCTCAGATAATTCTCTACCCGTTTTGCGGCGGCATCAATATGTAGCCTTTCACGCAGTTTTTCATCCTGTGTGGCCATTCCCACCGGACACATTCCAGTACCGCAGATACGGTACTGCTGACAAGCCGCTGCCACCATAGCAGCCGAAGCAATTGCCACCGCATCAGCTCCCATTGCAATCGCTTTTGCAAAATCAGCGGATACCCTAAGCCCCCCTGTAATAACCAAATCAATACCTGAGCCATCAAGATATCTTTTGGCACGATGGAGCGCATAAATCGTTGGAACGCTGGTGGAATCCCTTATTATAGAAGGGGATGCACCCGTTGCGCCGCCCCGGCCATCTATCGTAATAAAGTCCGGCTCGGCATATACGCAAAATTCCAAATCCCTTTCAATCCGCCCGGCTGCAATCTTAATGCCGATGGGTCTGCCTTCACTCCGCATACGCAGCTCCTTTACCAGATTCCTTAGGTCCTCCTTATTGTTAATTCCGGGAAATCTGGACGGGCTGATGACATCCTCCCCCAACGGTTTATTCCGGATTTTTGCAATTTCAGGCGTTACTTTGCCGCCAGGTAAATGTCCGCCCATCCCCGGTTTGGTTCCCTGCCCGATTTTAATCTCAATAGCATCGGAAGTTTTCAGGTTCTCGTCGGTAACGCTATACAGGTTTGGCACATACTCGAAAATATATTTATGCGCGGCTTCTTTTTCTTCCGGTAAAATACCGCCCTCACCGCTGCACATCGCTGTGCCGGCCGCCGCACTCCCTTTCGCCAAGGCAATTTTTGTCTCTTTGGAAAGTGCACCAAATGACATATGGGAAATATAGACCGGCATCTCAAGAACCATGGGCTTTTTTGCCCGTTTCCCAATAATCGTTTTTAAAGACACATCGGCGTGTTCATCCAAAGGCATCGGATTTAATTGCGCCCCAAGAACAAGCACATCATCCCAATCCGGCATTTTCATCTGCGTACCCATTGCCTCAATCGCCGATTTCCCCGTAACAGCCATCGCCTGTATTTCTTTCATGTAGCGGTAATTGCTGTCCGTCTTTCGTGTTTCCCGTGGATATTCCAAATCCAGACCCTTACCGCTTATCGAAGCGGCTTCCCCCTGGGATTGGGCGGAAACGGCTGCCTCCTTTGGCATTTTAACAGCTTCAAATTTCTCCGGCGGCTGTTTACAGACAGGGCACTGGGGCAATTCGGAAAATGTTTTCCCTTCCTTTTCTTCATCATATACATATCCGCACACGCTGCATTTATAAACCATCGTAAGTACCTCCTATTCTTCCCTGCACTTTTTGCAAAGATAAAATACTTTTAAATCGTAAGACAGAATTTCTTCCTTAAGCTGATTTTCCAGATTTTTTGTCAAATCTTCCAAATTAATGTCGGACAATTCCCCGCATTTTCTGCATACAAGATGGTCATGTTTCCGGATTTTATCATAGCGGTCAGGGGAATTTTCTATAGACAATTTCCGAATCAGGCCATTTTGGTACAAAGCATTCAGATTGTTGTATACCGTCGCCTGAACCACTTTCGGCTCTGTTTTTTTCAGTTCTAAAAAGAGCTGCTCTGCCGTCATATGCTCCTTAGACTGATTAATTAATTCCAATATCAAGTCTGCGTATCTGCTCACCTTCCCACCATCTTTACTTTAGAATTATTCTAATTATAACATCCTTTTATCTATTTGTCGAGAGCCTGTAAAAAATATCGTTCATAGGAACTTTTCAAAATATCATTCATAAAAACCGTCCGACATGCCACTCATGAACCCCCTCCCCGATACTTCAATATGTACCATCCAATGCCTGTTATATCCGCTAGCAGCCATCCTATCGGCACAGAAACCCATATCCCGGTGACGCCAATCCATGGAATGGCAGAAAGCATATAGGCGAGAGCTACCCTCGTTCCCAAGGATATTACAGTAAGCACCACCGACATTCCCGGTTTACGTACCGCCCTGTAGAATCCATAGAGCAAAAAGAGCAGCCCGATGCCTATATAGCACGCCCCTTCAATCCTGAGGTAATGCACACCGGCTTCTATAATCCCGGTTTCCGAAGCAGGGATAAAAATCCCCATCAAAGGGCGGGCAAACAGCCATACAGCCCCGCTGATAACCACGCAGAAGAAAAATACCGACACCATTGCGCTGCGGATTCCTTTTCGGATGCGGTCCATCTTCCCTGCACCGTAATTTTGAGCCACAAAAGTAGAAAATGCATTGCCGAAGTCCTGTACCGGCATATAGGCAAAGGAATCTATTTTGACTGCTGCTGCAAAGGCTGCCATAATCCCTGCACCAAAGCTATTCACCAGCCCCTGGACCATCAGGATACCCAGGTTCATAATCGATTGCTGGACACAGGTCAAAAAAGACAGCCCGGTAATCTCCTTAAAAATATTCCGGTTCCAAACCATATGTTTCTTTTGTATGCGAAGCTGGGGGCAAAAAAGCAAGGTATACCCCATCATCCCAATCCCGGAAAGATATTGGGATAATACGGTTGCCCAGGCCGCCCCTTTTACCCCCATTTCAAATGTAAGGACAAACAATAAATCCAAAATAATATTAAGGACGGCCGCCCCTCCTAAAAAGGCCAGCGGTGTCACCGAATTCCCCACTGCCCGCAGCATGTTAGAAAAATAATTGTACAAAAAGGTGGCCGGAATCCCCCAGAAAATCACCCAAAGGTAATCCCTCATCAGGGGAACAATAGCGGCAGGAACCTGCAGCAGCCGTATAATTGCCCCTAATCCCCAAAATACAAGGCCGGTCAGCAACAGGGTTACTACCCCAATAAAGGCAAAAGATAGGCAAATGCTGTTTTTCAGGCAGTCTTCGTCCTTTTTCCCATAATAAATTGAAAAGACGGCTCCGCTTCCCATGCATAAGCCCAGAAGGATAGAAGTAATGAAAACCATTAAAGTATAGGAAGAGCCTACCGCCGCCAGCGCATCCGCCCCCAGAAATTGCCCTACAATCCATGTATCGGCAATATTATAAAATTGTTGTAATAAATTGCCTATCATAAGTGGAATGGCAAAAATCAGCAGATTAGCCGCAATTGGCCCTTTTGTCAAATCTTTTTGCATAAATATGTTCCTCTAATAAATATAATACAAGCTTTAAGGTGCATCTATTGCCTCAGCCTTTTGGGGAAAAAAATACTTCTCACCAGCCTGGCAATGGCAATAATAACCACTGTTAAAATAATAATTGCCAGAAGGATGGCCACCACAATCATAGCGGCATATTTATTAGGGCTTTTTATCAGGCTGATAAGGTCTTTTTTATCTTCCACATTTTTTCTTCCCCTGTTTTCTTTGTAGTATTCCGGGATTTCCGGTATACCGTCGACATTGGTTTCAAAAGATGCGATATACTTAGCGATTCCTGCCCAGGCTTTCAGTTCTTTGTCCCCATCGTAGACAATACAGTCTTCAAAGTCAGTAACCGGTGTCCCGTCTGCATATTTAGGTACCAGCGACAACAGGCCATAAGACTTATCCGTTACTTCGCTAAGCATTTGGCCGGAATATAAGTCAGCCACCACCCTGTAAAGTTTGTCATCCTCCAGTTCTATCCGTTCGATTCCCCCGGCCGCTCCACCAGGCAACATATGGCCGTTATCCCCTCTGGTCATGTATACATCCGTTACTTTATTCAGTATGAGCCGGTGGGGATTGTAAGTCATGTTCAGGCCGCTCATATACAAGCGGGCTGTTTTCATGAAATCCGATATGGAAGCATCTATTTCCGCTGCAATTTTCAGTTCTTTCCCTGTCAGGTAAACGCTGACCAACGGGTAACCAGGAATGCCGTCCTTGCCGATTCCAAGGGAGAAAGAGTTGAAAACATCTTCTACGGTGATATCCCCCGGCACATAAGTATCCCTCACTGTTCCGCTGGGTACCACAGCCATATCCACAGGAATCCCGTCATATCCCTTTGCTGTTTCCACCGCATATATGTAGGCATCCGCCATCAGGTTGCCCAGGTTGTGCTCCGTATGCTGCTGTTCCAGCGCCTGTACGGTACTGAATGCATAGCTGTTATGGGCCAGCACCTGGTCCGAGGTATATGAAAAAAGTGACAGGTAATCTTCATCAATTGTTTTCTCGAATTCGGCAATCCGGGCTTTCATCCCATCATCTTCCGGCACATCTTCCGTGGTCGGTATCAGCTCATAGTCTTCCATCGACCATCTGCCGCCCTCTTTTTGAGCCATAGTAAAAGCGCCCACCGCTTTTCCGTATTCCCCTGCGGAAACAATGTATGTATTCCCATATACAAGTGGCTCTTCCAGCGTAGTATGGGAATGCCCGCTGATAATTACATCCAGCTCCGGTACTTTTTGGGCGATAATTTCGTCTTCCGATTTCTTCCTGTCTTCATTTGTTCCGCAATGGGACAGGCATACCAGCATGTCCACATCCTCATTTCTACGGATTTCCGCCACAGTCTCCGCTACCGCGTCTGCCGGGTTTTTGAAAGAAAGGGCACAAGTGGGGGCGCAGGCCAGTGCATCCTGCCCAAACACTCCGAGCAAAGCAATTTTTATGCCGTTCTTCTCCACAATTATATAGTCTTTTACCCCATATTCCTGGAATGCCGCCTTTATCCCGAGCTGTTCCTCCCCCGCCTGGCTCCAGTCCACATTACAGACTAAAAGGGCCGGAAGCCCATCGCCGCTTCCTGCCGCTGTCCGCAGCATATTTTCCAGCCCTTTGGAGCGGAAATCAAATTCATGGTTGCCAAATGTGGTGGCATCATACCCCAGCGCCCCCATCAGCCGTAGTTCCGATGCCTGGGTTTCATACACCGTTTGGAAAAGGCTTCCCATGGAGAAATCTCCACCATCCACAAGCAACAGCTCCGGAGACTGCCCCCTTTTTTCCTTAATAATCGTTTGTATTCTGGCAAATCCACCGATATTCACATTTGAGCCTTCATAAACCGTCTGGAAGCTGTTAATATGGGAATGCATGTCATGGGTAAACAGGATGCATACCCGATTCCCTTCTTCTGCCGCCGACCCTTTTCCTCCCCCTGCTGCCCAAAACAGCAGCAGGAAAGCTAAGGCCACAATCCACCGGATATACTGAATTTTTTTCAAATTTTTGATTTTATTCCTCATTCTAATAACCATGCCCTTTCTGTAGCCTTGGCGAAACCTCATTCTTTCCTTGCAGTGCGCAAATTCTCCAGCTCCTTCTTTATTTCTTCCCCCACGCCGTCCAACAGGTAATTTCTCCCTTCCGGCTTTTTATCCTCATATGCCCTTTGAATTTCCTCCGAAGCCCTTTGGATTTCTTCCTTTAATTCCCTTGCCGAAAACAATGTACAGCCCTTTCCCCTGATAATAATCTGCTCCAGCCCATCCGAAGTCGCTACGGCCACATCATCTTTGTTTCCATGCTGATAAGCAAATTTTTCTATATACGCATCCGCTGTCTCCGCTTCCTTTGTATATACCACATGGATATTTTGATAGTCAAAAATTTCCGTATCGTGCCCCTGCACCCGGTATGCATCGAAAACAAGAATCAAATGGCATTTCCTGATTCCCTGATAATTGCAGAGAATATCCATCAGCCTTCCCCTTGCCCCATCTATGCTCACCTTCGCCAACTCCTTTAATTCATCCCAGGCAAAAATGATATTATAGCCATCCACCAGAAGGTATTTTTCCCTATTTCCCCCTTTATATTTCTTATTTTCCTGCATCTCGTAAATACGGGTTTGGGATGGTACACCCCCTTTGTTTCCGGCCGATATTCCCCTTTCTTTATCCCCTATTCTCCGGTTTCCGGTTTTTCCATTCCCTGGCTTCCCTTTTCCCGGCCCCCGCTTTCCACTTTTGTTGGCATACAGGGCCTTTTCCAAAATGGCGTCCACTTCCTCTGTTCCCAACCATTTTCCGGCAGCAGCTTCCTCTTCCTGTGCTTCTTTTCTCCTTTTCCGCTGCAAAGGCCCGTTATTTTCCCCCTCCATTATCTCTTCATGCTTCAATACGAATGGAACATTTTCTTCCCCTCTAAATTTCCTCCCCGAAAGGCAGCTTTCCACATGCATATAGTCTTTCACTTCATCCCATTCCACATAAAAGCCTGCCCCGTGGGCACAAAATATAGAACCGGCTGGGTTTTCCGTATCCCTTTCCGCCTCATAGCCGCTTTGTTCTATGATTTCCTCCGCATTATGGCAAGGCTCATACCCCCTAAATGTACAAAACAGCTTCCCATGCCCTTTCGTGTAAGCAGCCACTTCCCTGGGGTAATCCTGCATGGAAGCCACCGGGGCAAATCCTGTCAACACTGCTATCTCCCCTTCCAAATCCGGAGCGGAAAAAGCAGCACACCTTTTCTCCAAATCTGCCATGGCCCGTCCAATCATCTTCCCCGGAATCTCCAGCCGAAAATCATAATAAGGCTCTAACAGCACCGATTCCGCTTCCATCAGCCCCTGGCGCACTGCCCGGTAAGAAGCCTGGCGGAAATCCCCACCTTCCGTATGCTTTTGATGAGCCCTTCCCCCTATTAATGTAAGCTTCATATCCGTGATAGGCGACCCTGTCAATACCCCTTTATGTTCTTTCTCCTCCAGATGGGTCAATACCAGTCGCTGCCAGTTCCCCTCCAGCACATCTTCGCTGCAATCCGAAGATATCACCAGCCCGCTTCCCGCTTCCCCTGGCTCAAGAAGCAGATGAACTTCCGCATAATGGCGCAAAGGTTCAAAATGGCCTACGCCTTCCGCTACCCTGCTAATAGTTTCTTTATAGACAATATTGCCTGTACCAAAAGTAACGTCCACACCAAACCGTTCCAAAATCAGGCTTTTTAAAATCTCCGTCTGGACTTCCCCCATGATTTTAGCCTGTATTTCCTGCAGCGTCTCATCCCATACGAGATGAAGCTGGGGTTCTTCTTCCTCTAACTGCCGCAGCTTGGGGAGGAACAATGCGGCGTCGCATTCCGGCGCAAGCCCTATCTTATAGGTCAGCACCGGCTCTAACAACGGAAGTGCCGATTCCGGTTCCGCCCCCAGACCTTCCCCGGGCCTGGTATGCCCCAATCCTGTTACCGCGCAGATAGTTCCTGCAGGAACTTCCTCTGCGGGCGTATATTTTTCACCGGAATAAATGCGTATCTGATTTACTTTTTCTTCCCATCGGCCGCCTTTTCCTTCCCCTCTTATCACTGCCCTGGTTCTTAGGCTCCCGCCTGTAACTTTTAAGAAAGTCAACCGATTTCCCTGATTATCCCTGGCGATTTTAAATACTTTTGCCCCGAATTCCTCCGGATAGTTCTTTTCCTCCGTATAAACCTGCAGCCCCAGAAGGAATTCATCCACACCAGCGGCTTTTAAAGCAGAACCGAAAAAGCAAGGGAATATTTTCCGTTCCGTAACCAGTCTCCTGATTTCTTCCTCCGCAATTTTCCCTTGCCCTAAAAAAGCATCCAGCATTTCTTCCTCTGCCATCGCAATATTTTCATAAAATTCCTGCTCGTTCCCTCCGGACAGCTTTTCCGTAAAATCAATGCACTCTCCGCTCAGCCTGCCCTTCAATTCCTTCATCAGGATGCCTTTATCCGTGCCGTCCTGGTCCATTTTATTCACAAATAAAAATACCGGTATACCATATTTCTTTAACAGGCGCCACAGCGTCAGGGTATGCCCCTGAACGCCGTCCATCCCGTTTATCACAAGCACTGCCACATCCAGCACTTGAAGTGTCCGTTCCATCTCCGCTGAAAAATCCACATGCCCTGGGGTATCCAGCAATGTTACCTGTCTGTCCCCTAAAGAAAAAACCGCCTGCTTGGAAAAAATTGTTATCCCCCGGCTTCGCTCCAGCTCATAAGTATCCAGAAAAGCATCCCTATTGTCCACCCTTCCCATTCTCCTTATTGTTCCGCTAAAATAGAGCATTGCCTCCGACAAAGTTGTCTTCCCCGCATCCACATGCGCCAATATTCCGAGTACCAATCCGCTTATCCTTTCTACGAAACGTAATTGTCAAAATATCCCTGTATCAAGATAACCGGAGTTCCTTTATCCCCGGAACCGCTGGTCAAATCACAAAGGGAACGATTAAATCGGTCAGCTTCCTCGGCGTTGTCCCCTGGGCTGCCATATCCCCCACCAGGTTATCCTTTTTCTCTCGGATACGATTCTCTATAGCTTCTTTTAAGGCTTCGCCGGACAAATCTTTAAAGTCATTATCCGCCAGATATTTCAGCTTAACTTCATTGGGCGTTCCATCCAGGCCCGGCGTGCTGGCCGGAGATACACAAGGGTCTGCCAGCTCCCATATTTTCCCTACCGGGTCTTTGAATGCCCCATCGCCATATACCATGACTTCCACATGTTTCCCAGTCCTGTCCAGCACTTCCTTTTGAATATCCATCACAAGCCCTGTACACTCCCTCGGAAACAGCTTTACGGAGCTTTCCGTAGACTTATTGGAGCCAAGAAGCCCATAATTTTCGTTATATCCGCTGCCATCCACCGGCGTGTTCAAAATATCGTCCAGACCACAAACCACTTCTGCCCCACATGCCTTCAAAATCTTCTTCGTCCTGGCGCGTGTATGAATATCGCAGTTCAGTACATTTTTCGTATATTTTAATATTTTCCGGCAGTCATTGGCAAAAATCACTTCCACTTCCGCCCCTTCTTCCCGGATAATGTCTCCATAATACTGTACATAGTCCACTCCAGTAAAAGGATGTCTATTTTCCCCAAAAAGTTCCCTGTATTTCTCCAATGTGAGCAGGTCGCTGTAAGGGTTGATGCCCGCATCGTCCAGCTTATCCAAAGAAACAAGTTCATTCCCCACCTCATCGCTGGGATAGCTTAACATAAGCACTATTTTTTGTGCCCCTTTGGCAATCCCCCTGAGGCAGATGGCAAAACGGTTTCTTGATAAAATAGGGAAAATTACCCCTATAGTTCCACCGCCTAATTTTTCTTTCACATCCTTTGCTATATCGTCCACCGATGCATAATTTCCCTGGGCACGGGCAACCACCGACTCCGTCACTGCGATTACATCCCTGTCGCGCAGCGAAAAACCCTCGTCCTTTGCCGCTTCCAGAACGCTGTCCGTTACGATTTTCATCAGATTATCCCCTTCTCTTATAATCGGACAACGGATTCCTCTTGAAATAGTTCCTACTCTTCTTTCCATTCTTTATCCTCTCCCTTGTTTTTTTGTCTAATATTTTATTTATAATTACCTATATTAACAGCAAATTCTATATTTTTCCCATTTAGGAAAAACTCTGCCTTGTCTATTATAATAGAAATGTGCCGGATTGAAAAGCCCTTTACGATAAACTATTTACGAAATGCTAACGCTATAGTAAAATAAGGCCATAATTTGAAAGTTATGCAGATTGTGGAAAGGGAATGGAAATTAGTATGGGAAGAGAAGATTACTACAAAGCATATAAGTTAGGAAAAAAGGATTATCAGGCCCGTATGCTTCGGGGAAAGAAGCCTACGCTCCAGGTATTGGATGATATCATGCCGGAAAAGGGTTCCTATTCCGAGTATTCCCTTGGCCTGGTGCAGATTCCTACAGAGCAGATTGTAGGGACAAAAACTATCGGCAGAAGCAATTCCTTTGCCGGGAATTTTATGCCTATCTTAAAGGAAAATACAGAATTTGCCCAAAAATGGGCATCATTAAGTACCCATCACACGGAAGAAGGCATCCATGACCCGATTAAGGCTTATGAATATATGAACAAATTTTATGTGGAAGAAGGCAATAAGCGGGTCAGCGTTATGAAGTTTTTTGACGCTGTCTCCATCCCAGGGGAAGTCATCCGTATTATCCCCAGGCGCACGGAGGAAAAAGAAAACAAAATTTATTACGAATTTCTGGAATTTTATAAAGCAGCTCCCATCAATTATATCTGGTTTACCCATGAAGGAAGCTTTGCCAAGCTCCAGAAAGCGGTGGGGAAAGAGCCCGGCGAAGTATGGACCGATGAGGAACTGTTAAATTTCAGCGCCATTTATACACGTTTCACCTCCGAATTCAAAGCCAATGGAGGCGGCAAATTAAGCATTACGCCCGGGGATGCCCTGTTATCCTTTATCACTTTGTACGGATATGATATTGTTGAGCAGCAAACCACCAGCGATTTAAAAAGGCTAATTGCCAAGAGCTGGGAGGAATTTGAACTTTTGCAGGAGGATGAAGATATTGAACTGAAAATGAAGCCCAGCCAGGATAAAAAGACTATGCTTAGTATCCTGCTGCCTACAAATTCGCCCAAGCTGAATATTGCATTCATTTACGAAAAAACACCGGGAACTTCTGCATGGACTTATGCCCATGAACTGGGCAGGCTTTACCTGGAACAGACTTTCCCCGATGAGGTGCATACAGTCTGCTACGAAAACGGAACTGCGGATACGGTGGCAGCCCTGATTGAAGATGCCATCGCTTTCGGGGCTAATTTGATATTTACTACAACCCCTGCCTTTGTACAGGCCAGCGTCAAGGCGGCCATTGCATATCCTGATGTGCGTATTTTAAGCTGTTCGTTAAATACCTCACATCGGTATATACGAACCTACTATTCCCGGATGCATGAGGCCAAGTTCCTTATGGGGGCCATTGCCGGGGCGATGGCAGAAAACAACCGCTTAACCTATATTGCAGATTACCCAATTTATGGTTCTATCGCCAATATCAATGCTTTTGCCCTGGGTGCGAAAATGATTAACCCAAGGGCTAAGGTTTACCTGGAATGGTCCACCAAAAAAGAAGTGGATATTTTTGAAAAAATACGTGAAACCGAATCTTCCTGTATCTCCGGAAGGGATATGGTTATCCCGGAAGAAGCATCCCGGTTTTTCGGTATTTATCATATGGACAGGGGCAACCCAAGAAATCTGGCCATGCCGCTGTATCATTGGGGGAAATTTTATGAACAACTGATACGTACCATCATGAACGGAAAATGGAAGTCCGATGACAGCCATTCCTCTATAAAAGCCATCAACTACTGGTGGGGAATGTCCGCAGGCGTCATTGATGTTATATGTTCCCAGAATCTTCCTATTGGTACAAAGCGGCTGGTAGAACTTTTGAAAGCAACTATTTGTTCGGAACAGTTCAACCCCTTCTCCGGCATCCTCTATTCCCAGTCCGGCATCGTAGTGGATGACCCAGGCAAATCCCTTTCGCCGGAGGAAATCATGACCATGGACTGGCTGGCGGAAAATATTATCGGCTCTATCCCTGCAAAGCAGGAATTAACGGAACAGGCAGCACCTGTCATCAACCAGCAAGGGGTAAAAAAAGAATCATAATTTGCATAATGCGGAAAGGCATGGTTTTAGGAATGAAGATACTGGCGATTGCAGACGAAGAATCTAAATATTTATGGGATTTTTTTGAAAAAAGCAAGCTGGAAGATATTGATTTAATTATCTCCTGCGGCGACCTGGACCCCCTTTATCTTTCTTTCCTTGTAACCCTGTCCACCGCTCCGGTACTATATGTACATGGAAACCATGACACAAAATATCAAAAATATCCGCCCGAGGGATGTACTTGCATTGAAGACCAAATTTTTGTTTATCGGGGCGTACGCATCTTAGGGCTTGGCGGTTCCATGCGTTATAAGCCCGGGCCGCACCAATATACGGAACGGCAGATGAAGCAGAGGGTTTCCAAACTGTGGTTCCAGCTTTTCAGGAAACGCGGATTCGATATTCTGGTCACCCACTCCCCGGCTTATCAGCTCAATGACGGACGAGACCTCCCCCACCAGGGATTTCAGGTCTTCCGCACGCTGCTGGAAAAATACCGGCCTAAATTTTTCCTCCATGGCCATGTCCATATGGCATATGGAAGGCAGCATAAACGTTATGATAAATACCAGGATACTCATATCATCAATGCTTTTGAACGGTGTGTATTTGAATTTGAGGATGACAATCCGCAGGCACATATCAAATGAAAAGTTCGCTATGGCGTAATTTCCTATTATATAAAAAAGAGTTGGCCCAGCGGCCAACTCCAAAGAATGCTTCGCATTCTTTCCTGGCGACTTACAACGCTGTGGCGTAATTTCCTATTATATAAAAAAAGGTATCCTGCACATTACAAGATACCTTTTTTTCATAATGATAATTCTCAAGGGAAAAACCTTCTCTATTATGGTCAGCCAGTAAAAATCTTCTTCCAAGAAAAATCCTGGTTAACCAGGCATCTTCCCTTGAATTTCCTCCATAATCGGAACTACTTGGGAAAGCATATTATCCACATCTTCAAACATAGCACTCTTGGTAGTACCCATCTCGCTGGCCCGTTCGATATGCTCCAACACTTTCCTGTATCTTCCTTTCATCTGCTCAAAGCCCAGGCTTAAATTATCCAGTTCCTTCTGGGAAGAATCCACCGCCTCTGTAATTCCTTCGTGGACTGCATCCGCCCCTCCTGCCGCTACGATGATTTTTTCAAACATATCATGCGTAACATCCACATTTTCTATGCTTTCGCTCAGAGCCTCTTTAGAAAATTGTATCGTATCATTCAGCTTATCCGTTCCTTTTTCCACATCCGCAATGCTGACGCGTACTTCTTTCACCAGCCCTTTTATCACATCTGCCAGTTTTTTTACCTCATCCGCTACAACAGCAAAGCCTTTTCCCTTCTCCCCTGCCCGCGCCGCTTCAATCGATGCATTCAAAGCCAGCATATTCGTTTCATTGGCTATGGATACCACTTTATTCATACAAGACTTAATTTCCTGTATCGATACCTGAAATTCCTCAAAGGTATCCTGAATTTCCCCAAAACGCTCCTGCACATTCATCGCGCTTTCTTTCAGGCCGCCGACGTGGGTTTGCACCTGTTCTACAGAATCAGCGATTTCCCTTTTTACATCTTCAAACTGGCCGGATACCTGCCCTACCGTTTCAAATACGTCATGGAAGGAATCCATTTTTTCCTTCAGGGAATTGTTTTCCCTCAGCACTCCTCCAAAGGAAAGCTGCACTTCCCTCAGCTCTTGTAGGGAACTGACTTCCTTTAAAACCAACTGCCTCTGATATTCCCTCAGGCTGGATGCCACATGAAGCAACGGATAAAGTTTATCCTGCTCTATTTTCCCCTTTTTATGTCTTTCATTCAGTCTCATTGCACTTTTCCTCCATTCCGCCTTCATCATCCGACATTGTCATTATTCAAATACTACACAAGTCATGGACTGGTTAACAAATTGGTTATAATAATGCTCTCCATATCCAATCAGCCCGGAATGACAGCCCAATACGCTCATTTCCCGCAAATATTCCGACATATTATTATTCTGGCTGAAAAGAAGATAACGGAACAGGCAGTTGATTGAAAAAACTCCCGATATCTGAGAAAAATCCCGTCTTATCGCTTCTATAGTCTCCGCCACAATCTGTTTATAATCCTTAAGCTCCAGCAAAGTGAGCACATCCGAATCATTTACCTGCCGGAAGCAAGCCAGCCCGCTCCCCTGTACTTCTTTAATGGAAATAATACATACATCCTTTCCGCTCATTTTACCAAAAGGGTTCTTAAAGGTCTGTGTTGTAATATCTGCTTCGTTAATATGTAAAATCTCCTGATACACCTGTTTTGCCGGCCTGCCATTAAGTTCCCCTATATAATATTTACTCCTGTCCGTTTTGGAAGCAATCAACCGGTAGCCAGCCAAAGGCCGATACATATTTTCCTTGTATACCTTAACTTTCCCCGACTGGTTCTTTACCAGGGCATATGCCACCGCATCCTCATATATTTTCCCATTCACGGAAACCTGGCCTCCATCCCCGGTTCCCCCTACTAAGGGAATCCTCTTTTTCCCAAGGACGCTGTACATTGTGGTCAGTACACACGCATCATTCCCTGAACATAAGTCGATACATACCGTATTATCCGGCGAAGCTTTTATTTGTGCCACGTCCTCTTCCAGACGTTTAATATACTTCACCGGCATAAGTGATACTTCTTCCAGCAGATTGACAACAGCACTCACACCTTCCGTAAAAGCGGTAACCCCTACCCCTTCTTCCACTACCATCGTATCATAACTCATTCCGATACATCCAATGCTGGGCACTTTCGGATAAAGTTTCTGCAATTCTTCCACATGTTCCTTGAACTGTTTGCTATTCGACATAAGAATAATCAATTGTGGATTCACGAGACCTTTCACAGCCTCCTTCAAAATTCCTTTTTGGCTCATTCCATAAAATTGTTTCACTGGTCTACCCTTTCTGCTATACAATTTTTCTTTCCGTAAACAGGATTTTCCACACTTTATGCCATTTTTGCTGCATTTACATGTATTTTATACTATCCCGTACATAAATATATTTTCCTATATACTAATAGGATATGTCAAGTCAATTTTTATTTAGAATAACATAAAAATTTCGATTGCATAAAATCAAAAGAATGATATAATCCAATAGGAATACAGTCATATTAAAGCTCAGGACAAACTGGCATACAACACATAAAGGAGCACCCTATCTATGAATACCAAATACCAAAGAACCATTTATGCATGCTTTATCGGATATATTGTTCAGGCAATTATCAACAATTTTGTTCCCCTGCTTTTTTTAACTTTTGAAGGCGTCTACCACATTCCCTTAAGTCGGATTACCATGCTGATTACTTTCAATTTCGGCATCCAATTGCTGGTAGATTTACTCTCGGCAGGCTTTATTGATAAAATCGGCTACCGGACTGCCATTATCACCGCCCATATTTTTTCCGCCGCCGGGCTTCTTGGCCTTGCCATACTGCCGGAACTTTTGCCCAGCGCCTATACGGGGCTTTTGATTTCCGTTACCATTTATGCCCTTGGCGGAGGGCTCTTAGAAGTGTTGGTCAGCCCCATTGTAGAAAGCTGCCCTACGGATAACAAGGAAAAAACCATGAGCCTGCTCCATTCCTTTTATTGCTGGGGGCATGTAGGGGTTGTGCTTCTTTCCACTTTATTTTTCAAATTATTCGGCATTGAAAATTGGAAAATACTGACTGGCATCTGGATTATCGTTCCCCTTGCCAATACTTTACTTTTTGCCAAAGCCCCGCTGGCGCCGCTTGTAGAAGATGGGGAAAAAGGGATGTCCATGCCCGCCTTGTTTAAAAGCAAAATTTTTTGGGTACTCATGCTTATGATGCTATGCTCCGGCGCCAGCGAACAAGCGGTTAGCCAATGGGCATCTACTTTTGCCGAAAGAGGGCTGGGAATCAGCAAGACATTAGGGGATTTGGCAGGCCCCATGGCTTTTGCCATCCTGATGGGCAGCGCCAGGGCCTTCTATGGAAAATACGGGGATAGGATTAACCTGGATAAGTTCATGGCAGGAAGCGGGCTGCTCTGCGCCATATCCTACTTATGCATCTCCCTGTCGCCTTCCCCTGTTTTATCTCTGGTGGGCTGTGCCATCTGTGGTTTATCCGTAGGAATCATGTGGCCAGGCAGCTTCAGCAAAGCTTCTGCCCTTATAAAAAACGGAGGGACTGCTATGTTCGCGCTGTTAGCACTTGCCGGAGACCTGGGATGCTCCGGCGGCCCTACTTTGGTCGGCTATATTTCCAGCATAGCATCCAATGATTTAAAAAAAGGCATTTTGGCAGCGATTGTTTTTCCTTTGCTTTTGATAACCGGGATATTTTTGTTGAAACATTTTAAGGCAACAACAAAGTAAATGTTGTTGCCTCAATGTCATTTCGTTAATGACGGCGGACGCCGTGAGGGAAATAAAATGCTCCGTTGCCACGCTCCCGCTCTAAAAAAGTGGCTTCGCCACTTCATGAAGAACCTTTGGTTCTTCGTCAATTCATGTCCGTCTTGCGACGAACTTTCCTATAAGGCAAAAAAGAATGCTTCGCATTCTCTGCAAGTTCGCTGCGCGAACTTGTAAATTCATGCGTTTTACAACGCAGTTTCCTATATGGAAAAAAAAGCGTAGCTGTCAGTTACGGACAAAATGATATAGAAAGCTAATAAAATCCCCTTTAACAGAAGGCACCAGATAGCCGCATTTCATCAGTTCTTCCCCTCTGTAAACCTCTTTTGTCCCTTCTAGCCTGTACTCCGCTTCTTCCTCCAGCCCGCGCAGATGAATTACCCTGCTGTGCATATTCGGTTGTGCCAGCACTTGTACAAAAGTTACCAGCGCATGGGATTTGTCTTTTGCGGCCACTTCCCAACAGTCATAGGGCTTTTCCAAGGACCAGGAATCCAGACGATAATAATCCCCCCCCTGGATTAATGTTCTATATTTATGGTACATCTCCACCTGGCCCGGAATCTGTTCCCTTTCCTCCCTGGCGATTTTGGTTATATCCAGTTCATATCCGAAAGTTCCCGCCAGTGCCACATGCCCCCTCGTTGCAAAAGGAGTATTCCTGCCCACCACATGGTTCGGGCAGTCGCCTATATGGGCTCCCATGGAAGCCAATGGATAAATAAGCGCTGTTCCTTCCTGTATCCGAAGCCTTTCCACCGCGTCCACATCATCCGAACACCAGATTTGAGGGCTGTAATAAAGCATCCCCGGGTCAAACCGCGCCCCGCCGCCGGAACAGTTTTCCAACAGCAAATCCGGGAATTCATTGACCAGCCTCTCCTGCATCTCATAGACACCCAAGACATATCTGTGCATCAATTCCCCCTGGGCATCTGCCTTCAGATAGCTGCTGCCGATATCGCAAAGCTGCCGGTTCATATCCCATTTCACATATGCGATAGGCGCGCTGTGGAGAATGTCCGCCACACAGCGGTATGCATAATCCACCACCTCCGGCCTGGACAAATCCAGCACATACTGCGCCCGAATCTGGGCAGGAGTCCTTCCGTTAATCTGTACCGCCCAATCCGGGTGCGCCCTGTACAAATCCGAATCCAAAGAAATCATTTCCGGCTCAAACCAGATGCCGAATTTTAATCCGGCTTCATTCACTTTTTTCACCAAATCCGGAAGCCCGGAAGTAATCTTCTCTTCATTGACTATCCAGTCACCAAGGGATTTGTTATCGGAATTCCGTTTTCCAAACCAGCCATCATCCATAACCAGCATCTCAATCCCGGCCTTGCCTGCTTCCTTCGCAATCTCCAACAGCTTCTCCGAATTAAAATCAAAATAAGTGGCCTCCCAGTTATTGATGAGTACCGGCCGTTTTTCATATTTATATTGGCTGCGTATAATATGCCCTCTGTAAAAATCATGGAAATTGCGTGTCATTCTACCCAGCCCCTTGGATGAATAGGTCAGCACTGCCTCCGGCGCCTGGAATACTTCCCCTGGCTTTAAGTTCCAGCAAAAATAATTTGAATGAATGCCCATGACCATCCTCACGCCCCCAAACTGGGATAACTCGGCCTGGGCGATGAAGTTGCCGGAATACACGAAATTCATAGCATACACTTCCCCGGATTCCTGGGTTGTTTCCGGCGTCATCAGGGCAATAAAAGGATGCTCCTGATGGCTGGGTTCCCCCTTAATGGAAGAAGCCATCTGCTTGCCGTAGCGTATCCTCCCCCTTTGTATGCAGCGCTCCCTGGCCCAGCTTCCTGGCAGCGTCAGCATATCGAAGTCTTTATTATCCATATCCAGACATGCGCTATATACCTTCTCCAGTTTCAGATACTGGCTGCCCCTATTTTCTATGCGCACGCTTCTCGTTATCATATCGCAGCCTGCAAATACCGAATAGGACAAAGTCACACGAAGCTGCAAAATGCTGTCTTCGCAAACGATTTCCAGCGTTTCTACATCCCCTTCCCCTCCAAAAGAAGCCGGAAGCCCTACCAGCTTTTCCTTCCCTTTAAAAATTCGGAAAGAATAAAACAGCAATTCACTGCCTATGCTCCCCGACTCGCACCTCACATCCAAGCAGCTTTCCCTGAAATCCCCGATTCCCCCCGTAGGATATTCCATAGGGAAAAAGTCTAAAAAGGCAGATTTCTCCCTCAGGTTTACCGAAGGCGTATAGGGTGCCTCCTGCATCCGCAGAAGATAATTGCCTCCCTCCCCCATAAGCCTTCTCCCATAATAAATATGCCCCACATATCCTTCCGGCGATAAGCCGATTAAATATGTTGTCCTTTCCGTATCTATTTTAAAAATTTTCTTTTCTTCATTATACCTGATTCCCATAACCTCTCCTGTCCTTATGCTCCTTTAACTATTCCTATATGTAAATGATTTTCTGATAGGCAAAACCACAATCCTCTACTCCAAAAAGGCAAAGGGCTTCTCCTCTTCCATGTGCAAATACTGCATCATCAAATATGCCCCCCGCAACGAAACCCTTTCTTCCGATAAAATCCGCCGCACTTCCTTTTTATCCGCCAGCACTACATGAATCTCTTCCGTTTCCTCACACTCCTGCCGTTTTTCTTCCAGGCTCTTCGTAAAAAGTTTCAGCCTTTCCATAGAATTCCTTGAGGCAAAATAATAGTCAAAAACATTCTCCTTCCGGTCCAGTGCATCCAGATGATAAAGGTTTAAATGAGGATTCTTTGTCAACTGCTGTATACCTTTTATCTTTTTCGTTTCCAATCCTGTTCCTATACTCCTTCTGTCTTCATATTTTAATTAATCTAAGTTAAATTAGCTCTATTCTATTTGATTTTTTATTAAAAATCAACTTCATTTTAATCTAAACCGGAGAATATGCTTTCTCCGTATCTAACTGGTACATAAAAAAGTGGCTCCGCCACTTCATGAAGAACCTTCGGTTCTTCGTCAATTTATGTCCGTCTGGCGACGGAATTTCCTATAAGGTAAAAAA
>QXWV01000108.1 GCA_009911195.1 Lachnospiraceae bacterium
AGCGGCCAACTCTTGGCGACTTACAACGCTGTGGCGTAATTTCCTATTATATAAAAAAACCGGGTATGGAAAGCCCTCATAAATATCGCTTCCCACACCCGGATTTCATTTCTCATTCTTCGTTTATTATTCTCTATTTATTACTCTTTGTTCCTATTTTTCAAATACTACACATTTATCCTTCAATGGAAATATAACGTTTCTCTTCCACCGCCGGTTTTTGTTCTTTCTTGGGGATGGACAGCTTCAGGATACCGTGTTTGAACTCGCCTTTGATATCCTCCTGCTGCACTTCCTCCCCTATATAAAAGGTTCTCTGGCAGGCGCCGGAATAACGCTCCCTGCGGATATATTTCCCTCCCTCCTTCTCTTCCTCCTTTTCCGCCTCTTTAGCGGCACTCACGGTCAGATATCCGCTTTCCAGGGCGACCTTTACCTCATCCTTTTTAAAGCCCGGTAAATCCATTTCCAGCACATAACCATTCTCATGTTCCTTTACATCCGTCTTCATCAGATTTTTTTCCCGATGGCCATACAGCTTCTTTTCCATCTTCTTAAAATCCTTATCATCATAAAACGGAAATCCAAAAAAATCATCAAACATATCTTTTCCAAAAATACTAGGTACTAACATAGTTTATTCCTCCTTTATCTTTCTTTATTATTTTCTTCCCTTTACTTTTTATTCCCCTTTTTTTGTTCTATATGTAATATAACATATATTATTAGCACTCGTCAATAGTGAGTGCTGATAAAAATCATAAAATAATTATAAACAAAAACCGGCAGAGCGATATTTTGCCCTGCCGATTCCCTTTTATCCTTTCTTCTTATAAAGTTTGCGATTTTTCCTTCTTGTAAAACTCCAAAAATCCCGCCCGGTTCTCTTTAAAGAGCTGCTCCAGCGAATAAGAAAGCTCCTGGGGGTCATATTTGGAAAAAACATTAGGGATGTACTGATACAGCCCGTCCGCTATCTCTTTTATACATTCTACATCATTCCCATCAAAAAATAAGACTTTTTTCTCTGTAAATATCAAAAGGCGAACATAAAACGGGCCGCCCTCATAGCCAACCTGGGCACACAGCCAATAGATTTTCTCCCGCGGAATTGCCATTATCCCTCCCAGATTTTCAATGAGCAATAAATAGGATGGAAGCAAAAGAACCCGGTCATCATATTTACCGATAGTATTTGCATTCATAAACCCTTCATATAAAACCTTTCCCTGGGCCACTTCCTGGTTAATTATCTTAGCCACTGCCTCCTTCGTATTCTCCTGATATGGCAATGTCAAATTCTTGCCCCCTTTCACCGGCCGCGAAGTTACTGCCAGCCCCAAAGCAGTACAAAATACCATAAAATCCGCAACCCCATAAAAAAGCATCACCAATTTATAATCCCTGGGGTCATTCAAATCAAACGCATTCTTTGTCATAAAATATAAGAAAATACTGACACAGACAAAAAATATGAACAGGGATAAAAATAGTTTACGTTTCTTCCCATTTGCTTTCGCCGCCTCTTGTTCCAAAAAATCTCTTGCCATCTATCTTCCCTCCTTCTTCCAGTTTTCATTCCTCTCCTGGCTGGATGCCGTCGCTTTGGCCAACTGCAGTACCGTCTCGCTGAAATACCTGGCCGGAATATCCCTAAGATAATATGCCTTCTCCGCATCGGCCTCCTCATATACATAACTTCCCCTTTTTATTGCCCCTGCTTTATAGAACCTGGCATCATAAACTGTCACATCCTCGTTTTCCCCGCCGACAAAGCTTCCGGAAAAGTGGAGCTCCACACCTATGCCCAATTCTGCATCCTCCCTATAATAGGTATAAAACCCTCCCCCGTCCTCTACGGAGCCCCGATACCATCCAAGGTTCAAAAGCTTCCCACCCAGGGATAAATCGTTCAGTATCAAGCCGCCAAAACGCTCCAGCCTCTGTTTCCCTGCCTCATCCTCCGTCATCCGGTAGACATTCCGGCTAAGCTGCTCTATAGGTTGTGCAATTTCATAATCTTCCAACTGCTGCTCCCATGCTTTTTTCACATCCTCCGTAAGCTCTATGGGATGAACCAGCCCAATCCGCCCCTTTTCCGGCAGCTCATATTCCTCTTCCTCCGCCGTATTGAAGGAGCCATCCTCCATGTAGCGGAAACTACACACCAATTCCCTATCCTCATAGATTCCCCATATCAGCCCAATGGCAAACTGATGCATCACCGGATTCCCCACAAAAAGCTTCTGCCATGCCTCCAGACTCCATTCCCTTCCAGTGGAAAGGGCCAGCTCCAGCCGCATCTTCTGGCTGTTTACCATCATCTTTAACTGCTTCTTCATCTGTTTAAAGGCTTCATATGCTGCCGCCGCCTTCCCTTCCTCATCCCGCTTTCCTGGTGAAGGCATATTTTTCAGCTTTTTCCCTGATTCATCATACACCTCTATCTCCAAGGCAGGTGTGATAACTACCTTAAAGCTGCGTTCCCCATAGTCAAAAACCCGTTCCCCATTTTTATCAAATCCCATGTGGGGTACTATTCGGTCAGCCAGCTCCTCCCTGCTGATGCCCAACTGGGAAGCGGCAAACTCCAAAGCTTTTCCTGCTGCCGCCTTAATCTGCTTAAATTTAAACTTCCTGGACATGCCATCCACAATAAGCAACGCCTGGGGGAAGGGATTTAAGCTCAATGCCTGCACCGCCTCTGCCGCAATCGCCCCTCTGGCATGTTTGGGCCATTCCTGAATCTGGTGCTGCAGCTTACCTATTATTTCTTCCCCGCCATGGATGGAGGATGCATAAAGCACCCAGCGTTTCTTCGCTTCCGCCCCTGTTTCCAGCCATTTATCGAACAGCTCATTCATGTATACGGACAATTCCTCTGAAACCAAATCCTCTGCCAAAACCCCTGCTTTTTCACTTACCCCACGCAGGCATGTGGAAGAATAGCATAAGATAACCGCCTGTAGATATTCCTCATCCGCCACTTCCCCGCTTTTTTTATGTACAACGGAAAAAGGGGTCTGGTACGCCCAGGCCAGGGAACGTTTCGCCCCGCCTTTATGCAATTCCTTCACCATATCCATCCTGGTCAGGCTCTTCCCGCATAAGCCCTGCCCCCCTTCTCCGCTTTCCGGCTTCAGCACGCTTTCCAGCAACTGCTTCACCTTCCCGTTCTTCTCCTTTTCCAATGCCTTGGACAACAAGTCTATGTATTCCTTACTATCCTGACTCCAATGGGCGAGTACCCTTACTGCCAGTTCCCTTTCCGCCGCCTTTTTGGCTAAAAGCAGCGCTTCCATCTCTTCCCCCCATCCTTTTTGCCCATACAAAATGTCCATCAGTTCCTCTTTTACCACTTTCGCATTATCCTGGGAAAAGCTTAAAATTTCCTTCTTATTTTCCTCCGCATCTCTCCTCATAATATGCAGGCCAAAGAACCGCCCGAATGCTTCTGCCGAAGAAAAGGCCGCTATGGTTTCCTCACGTCTATCCCCTAACCTGGATGCAAAATATTCCTCTGCACCTTCCAGAAAACCTTTTTTCCACTCCTCTGAGTATATGGAGTCATAAATCAGCTCCACCGCAGACAACTGATAAGAGATGCCCAGATGTTCCTTCTCAAAATTTTCAAAAACATTTTTTACTTTCTCCCTGTTAATTTTCCTCTCCTCCAAAAAATCTTCCCAGAAAAAATAACCGGAACGCTTAAAAAGCATGAATACCTGGCATCTGCGGAAAAATTCTTCGTCCTGATAATTTTTCCTGTATCCGTTCAGAAGATTCCGCTCCTTAGAGGCATAATAATATTTCATACTTAACTCATCAATATAGGGATATAAGCTTTCCACAGGCTCTTCCCCCCGCAAATATTTCTTAACCTCTTCCCCGTTGGGGATTTGAGCCGTGAGCAAAGCAATAATCTTCTCCCTTTCCCTGCTGTTGCCATCCTGTTTCTTCTTTTCCAGAATCCTTTCATAAAGAGCCGGGTCCTGGTCCTTGATTACGGCGAACATACCGCTGGCAGCCTCTATATCCACCCTGTCCATTACCTTTAAATAATTCTCACGATTATTTTTTAGCTGTTTAGCCAGGATATCTTTATGCCCTTTCGCCGCCGTCCACTGCAAATAACTCTCACTGTCTATCTCGAATATCCTGTCATAGTCTCCCCCGCAAATCAAAATTTCCACAGGCAGCCCCATGCTGACCCCCCGCATCACATCAAGCATGCCATTCATATTTGCGGCCAAGCAAAGCCGCACCACATTTTTCAGTTTTACGGAAAGGGGATAGTTCAAAAAGGCCATGCCGCCTAACAGCTTTAACATAGACTGGGAAATATTCGTTCTGGAACCGGCCAACTGCAAAACCTTTTCCGTCACCCGGTCATAGTTAACTGCCTCAATAATCTCCTCCACGGCATCCTGGGGCATCTGCCCATTATACAAGCATCCCAGATTAGAGATAATCAAGTCTTCGTACTTTTTCATTAACGGCTTATCTTCCGGTGCTATCCCGATTCCTGTTTCCTGATTTTCCGTTTTTTGTTTTCCCATCTCCTGGTTTCTATTCCCTATACCCCAAAATTTCCCAGCCTTTTTCAGGAATCCTTCCTCTTTTTTTTCCTGGGGATTTAAGCCTTTATTCTTCTCCCGGCCTTCCTTATATTTATCCATAAAATAGGCTGTTAAAAGGACAATTTTCCCATTTGCCGTTCCATTATCCCGGTATCCGATTGCCTTTTTCAAATTTTCCGGGTTATCTTCCGCAAAAAGCATTAAAGCCTTCATGGAATAGCCTCCCAGGGTATAAGGGCTCATCCCTATCGCCATACCGTATACGGCCGCCTTCTTATCCGAATCGCAGTCAATAGCCCCTTGTTTCAACGTCAGCAAATCTATAGGGATGAGATGATAGCAAGTACATTGGCCAACTGCAAAAAGCAGGCGGAACAGTCTGGCAGCCTCTTCCTTTTTACCCTTTTTTCCCATTTCCCGGAATAACTTTATAAATTTTTCCGAAGGGATGGAAGATAAGTCCTGGAACGTAAGCTGTTTTAAGCTTGCTTCCCCCTCTTCCTGCATTATGTATGTTTCTGCTATCCCCAGATGGCTTTCAGGAAGCTTGAGCAAATCTAATGCCTCCGTCATTTTACTGTTCCATAAATCTTTTGGGTTCATCATGGCAGGGTACTCCTTTCGTTACACTTTTATTGATGTATCAATCATTTTTACAAAGCCAGGGCTTTTGACACCCCAATCCTATCTATAAAATTCCCGCCCGGCATCCAATGTAATTTTTGTCCGGCATAGATATAAATACTCGATGAGTCCGGCATATGTCCCAGCCAGGCTATCCGGCATGGCATTCATCTGATGACGGCGCATGGACAAAGCCTCCGCCAACTTTTTTATATTTGCTGACAGATATCCCATGCCATAGAACCCGGCCAGTTTCTCTGTTTCGTACAATGCCTGCAACGTACTGTCATGAACGGTATGGAAACCACTTTGGTATAATTCTTCCAGCAAATTGGAAACATCCTGCAGCAAGGTTTCCAGTACTTCTTCTTTTTCCTGATTTGCCGGCTGGCTGCCCTCATTGAAATGCTTTTCCTCATTGAAATGCTTCCCCTCTCCATCTTCCTCCACCAGTTCCCCTTTTTCCAGCATCGCTATCGGATACATCCTTATTTTTCCATCCCTAAGGTATATTTTACCAAAAAAACAAGGAAGATTGTTTTCTTCTATTCTTTCCAGATAGCGTATTCCCCGCGCTTCTTTTTGTGAATACGCCACTTCCACTATAACTTCCCTACTTTCTTTGTCATATAGATGCATAAAAAGTTTCTGCTCTGTTTCTGAAAAGAAGGCTCTTTTCAGGAAAGCCGGGCGCAGGAATACTAAGTTTATATCTTCCTCTTTTTCCTCCAGCCAGGAAATATTTTTCCTATATATACGTTCCTCATAAAGACGGCCAAAATCCCGGTAATACCATTCCCCCAAGTCTTCTGCATACAGCCTCAGTTCTGCCCTTGCTGTAAGTTCCCCCTTCGTCTCCTGGCTGGAAGAAAGCTTCTTTCTGCTGTCGCATTTCGCCCCGGACAAAAAAAACCTTGCTTTTGCCAATTCTTCCATGGAAATGGCTAATCCCCACGGAGCCCCGACCTTACCGCCTTTCCTGCGCCTGCCTGATTTCTCATAAAAAACAGGCATTGCCGAGGTATAAGTATACCATTCCTTTGTACCTTTTTCCAGAAAATATATGGTTTCCCCTTCGTATCCCGCCTGGCTTTCAAAGTGCTCCATGGCAATTCCAATTAGCTCCAAATCACCCACCGGCCTGTATTCCGCCCGAAACTCCCCTGACAGTTCATCGATTTCCGCGCTTTCTTCCGCCGCCAGCAGTTGTCTTGTCCTGCTGTAGAGTTTTGCGGTCTGTTCCGTCAGTTTGGCAACGCGGAAGGACGCTTTTCTTTTCAGATAGCCTTCGTAAGAATCTTTTAGTGCCCTCCAATAGCCTTCAAATTTGGCCAGCCTGGCATTATGGCTAACTATGGCAAGGCGCTCCATATGCTCCAGCGCATCGGGGGAAACTCTGGCCAGCCCTATATTTAACAGCTCTTCCAGAAATTTTTCCATCTGCTTCGCCACATCTTTTATCTGCTTTAGGTCATTTTCCGGCTTCTTTAGCGTTTCTTTTTCCAGTTCTTCTATTGTCAGTTGTCCTGCCTCCAGCTTACACCATAATACCGCGCAGGCTTTATGCAAACAGAATTCTTTTTTATGGCAGCTACAAGAAGAATATTCCAGAGGCGAAAGCAGCTTCACCTTTTGCCCCATCCAGGGAATGTCTACGGTGATTGTACTGGAATATGTAATATGCCCACCCGGTTCTATTTTTATCTGGCTGACAGCATTTTGCAACTGCCGCCCTCCCATAATCCTACGGACAGAAGACAAAGGGTAAGCAGCAATCTCATCCCGCACTTTCTGCCCTAACCCATGTTTAGCGGCCGGCTTCCTATCCTTGAGGCCATTCCCCGTTTCCGCAAACAGTTCCGTTTCCAGCCTTGGCTCTTTCTCTAAAACCTGCATTTCCACATCATTTACGGACACTTCCGTTCCCGCCTCTGTTCCATCACCCACAGATGATTCCGCCCCTTCTCCAGGTTCTTCCCCCATCCGCTCCTTCAGCGCCAATATCCCCAGCACCACATGGCGGCAAACTGTGCGGGATGGGCAGGTGCAGGTGCTTCCCCCCAATGGGTTCTTAATCTGCACTGTTTCCCCGCCTACTCTGACCACAGCCTCATCCCCGGAAGAAAGCACCTCATAGCCCCCTTCCTTCTTGTCCTTATAGGCCCGCTTTACAATCCCTTTATTCGCAATCCCTATGAGATAGTCCTCATCCGCTTCCTTCAATATCTCTTTCCAGTCTTCCATATCCCCATACCTAATATGTCAACAGTTTAACCCATCCACATTCATAAACATACCTTATATACATTTACCGATAAATTCCGCCAGTTCTTCCGGAGTCATCGCACCTACCGAAGCGCCCAGGGAGGCCAGTTCCGCAGCCGCCCTCCTATCATAGCTTGGATTAGCTTCCATATCCAATGCTGTCAGCGCAATTAGCTTAGCCCCACTTTCTATGATATCCTTACCCACCCGGTACAAATTCTGGTATCCGCCTCCTTCATATAGGTCAGAAACAAGGACTACCATTGTCCGGTAAGGAAAGTCAATCAGCTTTTGACAGTAGGAAAGCGCCCCTGCAATATTCGTTCCCCCTCCCAACTGGATGCTCATCAACGTCTCCACCGGGTCGCTGACATATCCGCTTAAATCCACCACATTGGTATCAAAAATCACCAAGCGGGTATCCAACATGGGCAGCTTTGCAAAAATCCCTGCCATTACTGCGCTGTGAATAACGGAATCCAGCATGGAGCCGCTTTCATCCACGCAAATGATAATCCGCCACATATTGTATTTTTTCATTCGCCCATGAAAAAATATTTCCTTTAATACAAGCTGTTCACGTTCTATATCATAATTTTTCAGGTTTTTATGAATCGTTTTTTTCATATCCAGATTCCTTGCCGAACGGACAGGGCTGCTTGTGCTTTTATTCAGCATGCCAAAAAAGGATTTTTGAAATTCATGCTCTAATTTTTTCGTCAGTTCCTCCGCTATCTGCCGAACCAGCTCCCGCGCCAGGATGAGCACCTCCCCTTTCATCATATGCTTTAATCCCAATATGGTCTTTAGCAGCTCTTTATTAGGTTCCAGCTTCCTAAGTACCTCAGGGTCTGCCAGCAGCTCCGTCATCCCGTATTTTTCTAAAGCATGGCGCTCCATGATTTCCACGGTATTCTTCGGGAACAGCTTTTTCATTTTAGAAATCCAACGGGGCACCGTAAGGCGGGAATCCTCGCTTCCCCCTCCTCTGTCTCTACGGATATCCTGCTCTTCCTCATATTCCCTGGAATATAAGTAATCCAGCACCTGCTCCATATCCATTAGAATCCTGTCTTCACCGAAAAAGGAAATCTGCTCCTTCGCATATTTCCCAAGCACCAGCCGCCACCTGTTTAAAATATCCTGCTCATCAGCCATCCCCATATTCCCCCTTCCCTTCCTTCTGCCCCAAACCACAATCCTTTACTATGCCCTATGCATATGCCCTTTCGCATAACTATCCAGTTCCCTGCCATAAGCATACCATTCCGGCAAAATCTCCTTCCTCTCCAGAATATCCTCCCTGCCTTTCCCATGAAGCCCTGCTACCATTTTAGCTATTTTGTCCGTTTCCCCGGGCGTAAAATAAGTAAATGCCATCCGCAACTGGGGCAACAGCTCCATAAACTCGTTCTCCTCCACCTTGCCAAAAAAGCCATCAAGCATCCCCAGAATCTTTCCTCCAATAAATATCAAATCCTTTGCCGTATAAAACAGCCCCCGGAAAAAAACTGCCGTCTGCAAAAGCTGCCCCCTTGTTCCCATCAGAAAACCGAGGCAGGCTATTTCCACCGCTTCTGCCGCTTCCCTTCCGCTGCCATAAAGGATTCCATGGATACAGCCATATAGGCCGGGATGGATTCCCTCATCTTGGCACATTTTATCCAGCGCCCCAAAATAAGCTTCTTTTTCCTGCTCCATATGACTGTCCGCTTTATCCGTAACCTGATATAGCATCTTCACCGCATCCATACAAGAAGGGAGGTTTTCCTCTTTAATCCCTGCCATAGAGGGGAGAATCGCAATCAATTTCCTCACGCCATCATGCAGAAGCTGGGAAATATCCAATGATGACCCGTAAAGAACCTTTAATTCCTCCATCATCGTCAATGACTTCACTGCTTCCGCCAAAGAATAAAAATCCACATCCAGAGCCATCAGTTCATGTACCCTATCATATACCGTTTCCAACTGCCCGCTAAGTCCCATCTCGAATACCTGGGTCAAAAGCACCGCAGCCCTCCCTGCCCCTATATCCCCTTTGAGCCGCTCCCGCACTAAGCTGGCTGCCGCTTCTTCCACAGTAGCCCCATGGACGGACACATCAATTAGCGCCGCCGGAACTTCCGCTCTCCATTTATATTTCCATGTTTCCCGTATCAAATTCCTATCTTTTCCCTGTTGAAGATTAGGGCCTTTAACCCGCCTGGCAAAAGGCGTGTCCAGAAATGCCATCTGATGAAAAAACATGCTCTCATTCCTATGTTTTTTGCTGGAGAAAATGGAAAGAACAGCTTCCATTTCCGATGTGGAACGGACTTTCAAACCAAAGGATTTGCACCTTGTTTCAAAGTCATGAAGAATAGGCGGGACATCCGCCAACGGGCATAGACTGCCCATCCCCCTGCCTGTCATCTGCTTTTTCAAAACAAGCATCGGCATGGCAGAAGCAATATTATATTCCCCTTTTACATAGGATGACAGCACCGCATCCCTTAACTCATAAGCTCCCGGCTGCGGCTTGCTGCGCAGTTCCCCAAGCCCTTTTGCCATTTGCCAAGCACAGATTTCATCATAAGTGGAAAGATACCCTTCTTTCTTCCTCACTTCTTTCCCCACGGATACAAGCATATCAAGCACTGCCTTTTCATAGAGCATTTCCGTCTCTTCTATGCCTTCCCACACTTTCTGGTAAAAACCGGAAAAAGGCATGCCGCTGGCATACCCATTCAAAGCATCCGCCGCTTCCATGGAATAAGGCATCAGATATACATTTTGCTCCCCTTTCGGTATACGGGCAGTTTTATGCTCCAGCAAGCGTTTCGTTTCTTCCCATCTGCCCCCGGTAAGCCGTTCCCGTATTCCTGGGGTATGAAACCCTCCAGTTATCACCAGAATCCGGTAAGGATTTATCCTGGCCATAAGTTCTTCTTCCCGGCGTTCATCCTTCCTTTCCTTCATTCCATGATATATGGCGCACTGTACGATTTTCGCCGCCATATGGGCCTCCCGCTCCAGGCATCCATCCTCTTCCATGGACTTGGGCGGGGTATTCTCCCTGGCTAAACCGCAATAAGCAAGCAGATTGGCAAACCA
This sequence comes from Lachnospiraceae bacterium, assembly GCA_009911195.1. Lineage (GTDB taxonomy): Bacteria > Bacillota > Clostridia > Lachnospirales > Lachnospiraceae > Kineothrix. The sequence continues at coordinate 10,566 of QXWV01000108.1, forward strand.
TATATCGCTCTCCTCATACAGCCCGTTTATTTCAAAATATTTTTCCCAGAATTCATCGAAAGAACGCAGCCCTGTTTTTTCACATAGCCTTTCGATATATGTATTTCTGGAAAGCAGATAATCATCGTTATAGCTGCTTTTTTCCTCTTCTTTTAAGAGCCCGCTCCCTTCCCTGGAAGCCGCCAGGATATCCCCATAGGGCAAGTCTATGAACGCCGCTTCTGTCCCCCGCCTCGCCGCTTCCCGCAAAGCCGTCAGTTCCGGTGAATATTCCAGAAAAGGATAATAGCACTTATAATATGCTTTATCCTTTGAAATCTTTCCCGCCTTATCATGGTAGGAATAATATATAGCAAAAGGCGCTTTGGTCTCATCATGCGCCATTATTTCCCACAAAGAATTGGCATTCTCCGGCCCTTCTACCAGTATGGAGGATGGTTTCCAGCTTTCTATTGCTTTCTTTATCTGAAAGGAACATGCCGGACTGTGATGCCTGACAGGAAGAAGCATTATTTCAGCCATTTCCTTGCGTCGTAATATTGTTTCCATAATCCACCCTCTTTGCCGCCTTTATCCTTGACCACCGTATTAAAATATTCCCTTACCTTCCCCAAATCTTCTTTATTTTCTTTGGAAATAGCGCCTACCAGGTTCTGGACAAGACATTCTACGCTTAGCCGCTTTTCCCCATAATAATAACCAGTAAGCAATGTCTGGTAATAAACGGAAACCGCCTCAGCAGTGCTCATCACTGCCGCCGGTTTATCAATCCTATGCCCATAGGAAGAAATCCCTTCCCGCAATTCGTGATAGGTGGATGCCAAAAGCTCTGCCACGTCCTCATCCGCTTCCATATGGACATGGTTTTCTTTTGCCAGTTTATTCACCTCATTTAGTATAATCTGCTTTTCCACAGCTACTTCCCGGACAGGCATAACCGTTTCAAAGTTAAACCGGCGCTTTAAGGCGCTGCTCATTTCGTTCACGCCCTTATCCCTCGTATTCGCCGTACCGATAACATTAAAGCCGGGGCAGGCAAATAAAAAGCCCTGGTCACCCAGCTCCGGCACATTCAATATCTTGTCGCTCATAACACTGATTAAACTGTCTTGTATCTCAGCCGGGGTTCTTGTTATTTCCTCAAAACGGGTCAAAATCCCCTTTTCCATGCCTATGTAAAGAGGCGCCGGCACCAGAGCCTCCCGGCTGGGTCCTTTAGCTAACAGCAACGCATAATTCCAGGAATATTTAATCATGTCCTCCGTAGTTCCTGCCGTTCCCTGAATCGTATTTGTGCTCACTCCGCTGATGGCTGCCGACAGCAGTTCAGAAAGCATTGTCTTCGCTGTTCCCGGCTCCCCCACCAGCATAAGCCCCCGGTTGCCCGCAAGGGTAACGATACACCGTTCCACCAATGCATCATTTCCGTAATATTTTTTTTCAATCCAGACTTCTTTTCCCTTATACTCTATAGGCTGGGCGTTTCCCAGAATAAAGGTACGGACTGCCTTTGGCGACAACTCCCAATTTCCCGGACGCAATCCTATATCATTGCTTTTTAAAGCCTCCAATTCTTCCCTATATTTCACCTCTACCGGCGGTTTGATACTCTCCTTCACTTCTTCTGCCCCATGCCTTTCTTTCAAATCCCGTTTTCGGCAAACCGCTCAATTCGCCGATATCCAGGCCAGCGGGAAAATAAAGCGCCAAAATCCCCATAAATTCTCTTATCCCAACACTTGGCTCAACGTTTCCAGCAATAAATTGATGTCAATCGGTTTGGCAATGTGCCCATTCATGCCGCATTTCAAAGCTTCCTGTTTATCTTCTTCAAAAGCATTTGCAGTCATTGCCAGGATTGGAATGGCTGCCAGTTCCTTATTCTCCAGCCTCCGGATTTCCCTGGTGGCCTCATAACCGTTCATAACAGGCATTTGGACATCCATAAGTATTATCTGATAATACCCGGGTTCCGATTTTTTCAGCATCTCAACAGCCGTCTCCCCGTCACCTGCGATTTCTGTGGTAAATCCTGCATCCCCTAAAATTGCTTCCGCGATTTCCTGGTTCAGCTCATTGTCTTCTGCCAGAAGAATGCGGCCTGTATATACTTTTTCTTCTTTTCCTTCCGTTTCCTTTTCTTTACCGTCATCCGTATTTATTACGGAATGCAGGCAGCTTCTCAATTCCGACAAGAACAGCGGTTTGCTGCAAAATGCTGAAACCCCGGCTTCCTTCGCTTCATCTTCAATCTCGGCCCAATCATAGGCGGTTAAAACGATAATCGGCACATCATCGCCCATTTCCTTCCGTATTCTTCTGGTCACTTCAATCCCATTCATATCGGGCAGCAGCCAATCCACAATATATACAAAATAGTTATCCCCCCGGACAACAGCCTGATGGGTACGCAGCACCGCCTCTTTTCCCGACAATGTCCATTCTGCCCGCATTCCCAACTGGCCCAGCATATAGGATACACTGTCGCATGTATTAAAGTCATCGTCCACTACCAATGCCCTGCAGTTCTTTAATTCCGGGATATCATGCAGTTCTTTTGGCCCTGTGTGAAGTCGGAAGGTAAAGCTGACAATAAACTCTGTTCCTACCCCCTGCTCGCTCTTTACATCAATGGAGCCGTTCATCATGTCAACAATATTCTTTGTAATCGCCATCCCCAAGCCTGTTCCCGGAATCCCGCTAATTGTAGTAGTCTTCTCTCTCTCAAACGGCTCAAAAATATGCCTTACAAATTCTTCGCTCATACCAATCCCATTATCTTTAATATGGAATTCATAGTTGGCATATCCCGGCTGTGCTCCGCCCTTTTCCATAATCCTCATGCTTACAATACCGCCCGCACCTGTATACTTAACGGAATTGCTCAACAGATTTAACAGCACCTGGTTCAGACGCAGCTTATCGCAATAAATCTCCTCATCCATTACATCCACAACATCAATATACAAATCAAGCTGCTTTGCATGGACATCGGCCTGCAAAATATTGCGCAGCCCATGCAAGATATCCGGCAGACTGCATAATTTTTCTTCCAAATGAATACGGCCGCTTTCTATCCTGCTCATATCAAGCACATCGTTTATCAGGCTTAAAAGATGGTTTCCCGATGTCATAATTTTCTTCAAATATTCTTCCACTTGGTCCCTGTGCTCGATATGGGTAATTGCCAAAGCGGTAAAGCCCACAATAGCATTCATCGGTGTACGGATGTCATGGGACATATTGGAAAGGAATACGCTCTTCGCCTTGCTGGCCCTGTTAGCCTGTAAAAGCGCATCTTCTAACAGGCTTTTCTTCTCCATTTCATTCCTTGTTTCCTCATCTACGCTATGCATGCCTAAGACAATGCCGCGCCTTCCCTTCCAGTTTCCTGCCCGCACTACTTTCATTTGGTAATACCTTATTTCACCATCTTTATAAGTGCGGTAATTGATGCAATAAAGATTTTTCCCCTCCAGCTCTTCCTTTATCTTTTCCTGGGAAGATGCTTCTTGAAGCATCTCCCTGTCCTCTTCGTACACATATTCCTGTATGTAAAAGCCTATGCATTCTTCAAATGATATGTTGCCGGAAATAAGGGAATCCGGCATCTGCCAATTATCTTCATCATATCTAAGGGTCATCCCCATGCCCGTATCCAAGTCAAAAAAACAAACCAGATTATAATCAATGCTCAATGCCTGAATCAATTCCATCTGGCGCATTTCCTTTTTTTTCTCCTTTTGTTTCTGGAGTGTACAATCTAATAGGAAACGCTGGTAAACCAGTTCCCCATTTTCCATTAAAAGCTTAATATTGCCCATCACATGGATAATATCCCCACTTTTATGCCGCACGCGGTATTCCACACTAACGCTATCCCCAACTTCTTTCAATCCTTCTATGCATTCCCTCATCTTCTCTTTATCTTCATCCACTACCGTAGATGCAATCATATCGAACCCTACAGCCATTAGTTCTTCCTGGGATTCGTACCCTAATATTTTAAGCGCTGCCCTGTTAACGCTGAGTATTTTTGAGCCATCCAATGTGTGGCATATAATACCACTGTCCATAGTTGTAAAAATAGCTTCCAAAGTACGGTTCTTGTTTATAATTTCCTGTTCATAAGCCCGTTCTTTGGTTACATCAATAGCCACCCCAACAGTTCCTACCACGCTTCCATCCAAGTCATACAGCGGGGATTTATACGTTGTAAGCGTCCTCATACCCATTCCTGTTGTAATCACTTCTTCGGAAATGAAAGTTTCTTTCTTTTCCATAACCATCCGCTCCGACTCAATACAAGCCGGGTCATCCTGCTCTACATCCCAGATATAGGCATGGCGCTGCCCTTCCACCTGTTCCTTGGTCTTGTTCACCATCCGGCAGAAACTATCATTTACCTTCTTATGGACACCCTCTTTATCCTTATACCAAATAAGGTTGGGGATATTGTTAATGGTTGCATCGAAATAATGGCTTGTCTGCCAATAATCTTTGCTCATCTTACAAGTCTGCTGCCACCGCAGGAAACGGAATTTCATCTCCTCCCCGGATATGGGCAGCGTCCATATATCTTTTATTCCGGACATAAATTCCAAAACCGTGTCAATCTGCCCTTTATCCGCAAGAAGTATCAGCTCCGCTTCTTTGCGCTTTGCCCCGGCCAGCACACGCACTGTCTCCTTTTCGTTCATATCCTGAATATTAGCCAAAATCACATCTGCTTTTGCAGCCAATGCCTCATCCGGCTCATTGCTCTCAAAAAATTCATGGGAAAAATGTTCCAATGGAGGCATTTCTTTTACCTCTTCCCATGCCCTACACGGATTTCCTATTAAATAGAAATGAATATGGCAATGATACATGACTACTTTCCTCCTGCTTTACACTTGTTATTTATGTTCTATCATATTCTTTTCAATTTATTTATTGGCATAATACAAATATTATATTCCGTTCTTTTTTGAACAATCTATTCTAAGGTCTTTTGACTTTCATTTCTATTCTAACAAGCAATAGGAGTCTATGTCAATATTTAGTATACGGAAAACATTTTTTATCAAGGGGATTCCACACACCCCTCACATAGCAACGCAGAAACAGAAAAAACAGCAGCAAATTGTGGGCAATCATACAAGCCCACGCTGAAACCAGCCCATACCCCAGTAATTGTGTGCATACAAATGTTCCTATAATACGGACAAGCCACATACCAATAATATTGTACACAAAAGGTGTTTTTGTCTTTCCCACCCCCATCATCAGCCCTTCAATAATAATAGAAAATCCATAAAATGGCTCTGAAACAGCCACCATGCGAAGTACTGCTGCCCCTAGGGCAATAACCTCTTCATGGATAGAAAACAACCTCATCAAAAATGGAGCCAGTATGAAAAGGCAAAGGCCAGAGCCTATCATCAGAACCGTTTCCAAGGGAATAAACATGGAAGCCAGCCGTTTCATCCGCTTCCCGTCATTGACCCCGTAGGCATTCCCTGCCAGGGTAGCCGCTGCCGTCTGCATTCCATAGCCGGGAATATAAAAGGCCGATTCCACCGTGTTGGCAATCGTATGGGCTGCTGCGGACACCTCTCCCAGGGAATTAATCATTGCTGCAAAAGCCACATACCCCAGGGAAGTTCCAAAGCGCTGCAGCATATTGGGGAACGCCACTCTCATACATGGCTCTAAAATCTTCCTATCAGGAAAAAACCTCTGCCCTCTGGGGGAGATATCCCGATGTCTCCAAAGCACACAGGTAATACAGATTCCCCCTGCCGCAAATGCAATAGCACTGGCAATGGCTGCGCCGACTACACCAAGCCCTGCGCCCCATATGGGCAAGTGCAAAGAAAATATTTCCACCTGGCGGCCAGGATAGATGAAAAGAAAATTCAATACTACATTTATCAAATTTACCAGCAGCCCAATTTTCATCGGTGATTTAGTATCCCCTGCCGAACGCAGCACTGTTCCAAAAATAATGCTTGCCGTCCTCGGCAGCATAGGCAAATACAAAATTAGGAAGTATGTGGAGGCCATTCTTCGTATTCCCGGCTTTACCTGCATCCAGACGGGTATTACCCCGCTTAAGGAAACTGTCAGTATTGTAAAAAAGACACCCAAGATACATGTAACCAGAACAGCCTGCGCAACTGCGCATTTTGCACCGTCCTGCTCCTTTGCCCCATATGCTTTTGCAATATATGAAAGAAATCCAACCCCTACCGCAGAAATCGTACTGCCAATCAGCCAGTTAATGGTTCCTGTCGAGCCTACCGCCGCAGTTGCCTCCGTCCCCAATGTCCCCACCATCGCCGTGTCAATATACTGGACAGCCGTCTGCATAAGCTGTTCCAGCATAGTGGGCCATGCAAGGGCGAGGATGGCAGCTAACATACTGTGGTCCGATATCTGGCCGCTTATCTTCTTTTCCATCCCTATAACCCTGTTCCTTAAATATTTATGGATAAATTATAGCAGCCGCAAATCCCAGTGGCAAGGATTCACGGGAATCAATTTTCATGGACAGCGCAGCGAGCAGGGCCTTTGGCTCATGCAGTGTTCCGTTTTAAGGCTATTGATAAAAAGCAGCAATTTCACTTTTGAAATGGTCCATACCCAGGGAAAAACCGCCATGGATGGCAATGTCATTAAGTTAGCACCTCAGCCCAGCCGTGAGGGAAATAAAATGCTTAAGGAGCCCCTTAAAAAGCGTCGG
>QXWV01000109.1 GCA_009911195.1 Lachnospiraceae bacterium
TGTCCGTCATCGTTAACTAAATGACATTGCCCGTACTGCTTTTTTATGCTATACTAAGCGGAGAAAACAAGTATGGAACTAATACAGAAAGCCAAAATGGATAACTTGCCCTGTAAGTTTACGTCCGCGCAGCATCCGCAAGCTTGCCAGGCTCAAATGGCTTTCCATCTATTTAGCAAAAGCAGCGCAGAAATGAGGCAAAAATGGAACTGGCAGCACGCAAAGATATCCCCGAAGAGCTGACCTGGGATTTAACGGCTATTTATGAAACGGAAGAAGAAATGTACCAGGATGCGGAAAAGCTGAAAAAATTATGCAGCCGCATGGTACAGGATTATAAAGGGAAGCTGAATACCCCACAGATTATCAATTCCTGCCTGGATGATTTCCGGGAAGTGCAGCGCCTGCTTATGATGACCAGCTATTACTGCGACCTGGCAGTTTCTGTGGATTATTATGATGCCCATAACCAGGAGCGCAATGACGGGATTCTCCGCTTAGCATCAGAAATCACCAGTTCCCTCAGCTTTATCGAATGTGAACTGATGGAACAGGACGAAGCTCTCCTGCAGCAGGCGATGACGGCCTCTTCCCAAAATAGATATTTCCTGGAAGAGCTTCTCCGCAAAAAGCCCCATCAGCTACATCCTGAGGCAGAACGTGTATTGGCCTCCCTCTCCCAGACCATCAATTCCCCTTACCAAATCTATAATATGACAAAAATGGCCGATATGAAATTCCCCCCTTTTATGGCAGAAGGGAAAGAATATCCCCTAGGCTATTCATTATTTGAAAACGATTATGAGTACGAAAAAAATACTGGTATCCGCCGGTCTGCTTTTGATGCCTTTTCCAGCAAAATAAGCGAGTATGAAAATGTTACTGCCAGCGCATATAATACGCAAGTCCAGACGGAAAAGACATTAGCCAGCCTGCGTGGATTCCCTTCCGTGCTGGATAGCCTGCTTTTCCCCCAAAAGGTATCCCAGGAACTGTATCACCGCCAGATTGATGCCATCATGGAAAATTTAGCCCCTCATATGCGCAAATATGCCCGCCTGCTAAAAAGAATCCACAAACTGGATACCATGACTTTTACCGATTTGAAAATTGCCATTGACCCGGAATATGACCCCAAAGTTACTATCGAAGAATCCAAAGCCTACATGGAACAAGGACTTTCCATATTGGAGGATGATTATGTGGAAATGATAAGGGATTCCTATAGCCGCCGTTTGATTGACTTCGCCCAAAATGCCGGCAAGTCCACCGGAGGCTTTTGTGCCAGCCTTTATGGGAAGGATTCCTTTATCCTGCTCTCCTGGAATAACCGCATGGCGGATGTTTTTACGCTGGCCCACGAACTGGGGCATGCAGGGCATTTCAAAGCCTGTCACAGCAGCCAGCCCATTTTTGCTACAGATGTTTCCACCTATTTTGTGGAAGCCCCTTCCACTATGAATGAACTGCTGATGGCGCATTACCTTCTGAAAACAAATGAAGAACCCCGGTTTCGCCGTTGGGTATTATCCTGCATGATAAGCAATACTTACTATCACAATTTCGTGACCCATCTACTGGAAGCCGCCTACCAAAGGGAGGTTTACCGAATTGTAGATAAAGGCGGCAGCGTAAATGCCCAATCCTTGAACCGCCTTATGAAAGAAACTTTGCAGAAATTCTGGGGGGACGATGTGGCCATCTCCGACAATGCCGCACATACATGGATGCGCCAGCCCCATTATTACATGGGCTTATACTCCTACACCTACAGTGCAGGGCTGACCATCGCTACCCAAGCCTGCAAACGAATACAACGGGAGGGGGCGCAGGCTGTAGAAGACTGGAAGAAAGTTCTCTCCGCCGGGAATACTTTAGACCCCGTAGGGCTGGCCAGGCTGGCCGGTATCGATATTACTACCGATGCCCCGCTGTTGGATACCATCGCTTATATTGGGGAAATTGTTGATGAAATTGAGCGGTTGACACCATAAATAATGCCCACTAAGGCAACTGCATGTTGTGCATTTGCCTTAGTGGGTTCTTAATAAATAGGCAATTTTTTATAAATCCGCAAATACTTCCATCTGGTTTTTCAGTTCTTCTACAATAACCTGGTTTGTGTCCATACGGACGGTTATATCCTCCATATCCTCAACCAAGCTCTTAGCGCTGTCTGCAACCCCAGTAATCCCGGAAGCACCATCATCAATTGCTTTTGTAATACTTTCAATGGAATCCGCTATCTCAACCATGGAATTCCTAAGCCGGTCGGTTCTGCTGTTAAATGCATCTATCATTTCCTCTACATAGTCAGCATCTTCTTTATACTGCCTCCCGGAGCGGACAAATTCCTGGAATTCCGTCAAAATAGTCTCACTCAGATAGTCTGCCATATCCTGGGCATGCCTTGATAAATTATGTACTGCGTTTGTAACAACCTGATTCACTTCCTGGATATGTTCGGCAGTTTCGCTACAGGAGTTTGCCAAGGATTGAATCTCTGTTGCAATGACCGCAAAGCCTTTTCCGGCTTCCCCGGCATGGGCAGCTTCTATGGACGCATTAAGGGCAATCAGATTCGTCGATGACGAGATTAATACAATGTCTTTTGTCAGCCTGTCTACCTGGTCTACACTCTTACTGTTTTCAATTGCCTCTTCAAGCACTTCCAAAATATCGGCTACCTTCTTTTGAATTACTTCCGTGTTTGTCTGTGCCGCTCCCTCCATCTCGTCTGCCCGCAGCTTCATCGCAGAAGAATAATCTGTCATGACCCTGCATTCTTCTGCCATATCATGGACATCCCCTTTGATATCTGCTGCGCTGCCATTAATAATGGATGCATTATTGGCCACCTTTTGGATTGCCATAGACAGCGAATCTGCGAGGGTAGAGAGGACTCTGACACTTTTTCCCGATGTACGGGTGCATTTTCGGACTTCACCCGTCACCTCATCAAGCTTCTGTGAACTTTCCTGAAGCGTATCCACTGTACCCTTGATTGGTGTTATCACATATTTCTTGATTATCCGGATGGCAGCAAGAACCAACATAAGACATGCTGCAATAGATGCGGCCGCCATAACCAGCGAAATAATATAAACAGTCAAAAGCTTTTGCCTTGCACTAACTGTCCTTGCGCTTACTGCAGCATACAGTTCATCGGTATTGCTTGCTATGGCAGAACCAAAACGTGCAACATCCCCATTGGCATATGCATAGGCATCCTGGGTCTTGCTGTCCGCACTTGCGCATACAAGATAAACCAAAGCATGCCTAAAAGATTCATAATTATCCAAAAGCTGGGCGTAAATCTCCTCTTCCTCTTCCGAAACATAATTTTTATATTCTTCCAGATATGTTTCTAATGTTTTTTCTTCTTCTTTAATCTCCGCCACAACATTAATCATGGTATTATAGTCCGTTGCAACAATGTGTGACAAGGCCATCTTATGGATATTTGTGGTGGTATGCCGGATATTCTGCAGAGTTTCCAACCCTACCATATAATCATCTACAATTTTGGAAGCATTAAAATTTACGTTATTGATATTGAAAACAGATAAAACATTTGAAATCAATGCCACAACCCCCAGAAGGATGATTGGAAGTATCAGGCGTTGCTGTATAGTGAATTTTTTCTTCATATCACATTAATGAATCCTTTCAAAAATATATCTATCTTGCCGAAATGCCTTCTGCCATCTCATCTAACTGCTCCTGCAAGTTCTGTCCCGAAGGGTTTCCCGCTGCCATATTTCCTGCAAATTTTGACACCGGGTCCCAAAACTTACCGCCTACCCGTTGAAGCTGAGAATATTCAGACTGCTCTAAAAGAGCAGCTATCGCTGCCGATTGCTTAATCTCTTCAGAATCTGCAACCGCAATATTGGATGGCCCCTGTCCGCGCATTTCAAAACGAAGCCTCTGATTCTCTTCATCCGTAATCCATTCGGCAAGCCTGGCGGCCCATTCCGGATGTTCGGAATATGCATTTACACCAATCAGTTTGCAGCCGGAAAAGGAAGCCATCTGTATCTGACGGCCATTGCAGCTATAAGTCGGCAGCTTGGCGGCTCCGGCATTTTTTCCCCATGCCTCCCTTACTGCAACGGAATTCCATACGCCGCTGACACCGGCAATCACTGAGCCATCCTTAACCCCACTAAGGAATTCTTCGTCTGTACAACTGGTAAAACCTGGATTCTCCGCAATCCGGAGCATTGCCTGTGCTACATCGACTCCCCTGATTTCCCCATCTGCCTGATTCCATGTGCAGTAGTTCGTAATCCCATCATCATTAAGCCCAACTTGAAGCCCTGTATTTCCAAAGAAAGAATATACATACCATGCCGAAGACCAGTCCATGGTAAATAATTTGCCATTTGCCACCGCTGCTTCTAATATGCCATCCAGCGTTTTAACCTCTTCTTCCGTAATATATTGCTTGTTATAATATAAGAAGTATCCGTTATCCGCAGTCAATGGATACGCATAAAGCTGATTGTTTATTGTGGCGGCTTCCACTGTACTCGAAAGATTTTTCCCCCCAACCTCATCCGCATTCCCGATAGGCTCCACTGCCCCTGCTGCAGCCAAGGCACTTAACTGGTCATCCGCAAAGGTAAATACATCCGCGCCATCCTCCAGTCCGCCAAGCAATACATCTTTACACTGGGATTCCCCTTGTACTTCAAATGAAATATGAAAATCTGCCTCTCCCTGATAGTTTGTCTGAAACCCCTCAATAATCTGGTTCATCAGCTCCGTGTCCTCTTCGGCCCCCCAGACAACCAGCTCAACTTTTTGTGGCCCTGTATTCTCCGATTCCGTTTTCTCTTCCAGGCCACATCCCGTAAATGCAGCGGTACATAGAATACCCAGAAGCAATCCGCATATTCTTTTTTTCATATATACTCCACCCTTTATTTTACCATTTTTTCTATGGTTATTATACCATTGGCATGGTGTTTTTGCAATATGAGAGCAACTGCTTTATGGACATAGGAATTTTCATCCATGTATGTTTCTCTTGATGCAGTTTCTTAAGATTCGGGCATCAAAAAATGATTGTATAAAAGCGGCCCATTAAGAGTTGCTTCTATACAATCATTGCTTTTAGTTAGGTTTGCTTCTACTTATAAATCAATGCATAAGCATAGAACTTATCTGTTTTTATTGTAATTGTTTCAGGGTTACTGTCCAAATCGTTATAAACAATCGGCTTCCCATCCTTTGTAACGCAAATCATCTTATAATCTCTTTTCTCTTTATAAATGGCTGATGGAATTTTTATAGTAAACTGTATTTCCTTATCCATGCTGTACATAGTATCAGAAGGCGCATAAATATTATAAGTTCTCCCAATTGTATAATCCCCAAGGACTGTCTCAAAAGACTTAAAGCACATAGGGCCTTGTATTGCATTCTTTATGTCAATCTGATAGGCGTTATCTTTTGACGGGGTATACTGGACAGCTTCTTTCCCCACGCAAGCATACCGTTTTTTCTCATCAGGAGTTGTCGGTTTCCATGTTTCCACAGCCGCTTTCATATCTGAATTCCTATTGGATGATGTTCCGGAGGTACTTTCAGTCTTGTCACTGCCAGAACCTGTATTATTGCTGCTATTATCACCTGAACCACTGCCTGGGTTATCTCCAGGCTTATCCCCACCAGGATTGCTATTATCATTATCCCCGCCGGGATTATTGTTGTCATTATCCCCGCCAGGACTGTTGTTGTCATTATCCCCGCCAGGATTATTGTTGTCATTATCCCCGCCAGGATTATTGTTGTCATTATCCCCGCCAGGATTACTATTGTCATCACCGTCATCCGGATTGGGGTCTGGAGCAGGAACATAGTTATAATGCATCGTTGCCTTTTCCATTGATGTTGTATCGCCTATTTTCCTTATGCTGTTCCACTGCTCTTCAGTGCCGGTAAAGTATATATCTTTCAGAGGGCACGCCCCAAATGCGGCTATCCCTATTGTTGCTACACTGTCTGGGATTATGACAGTAGTCAATCCAGAACATGACGAAAATGCAGACGCCTCGATGCTTTCCGCACCTTGTGGAATTTCCACTCCGGCAAGCATCCCACAATTCTGAAACATTCCCTCACCAATGCGGTCTATATTTACGGGCAGTTTTACTCCCATCAGCTTGTAGCACCTTGAGAAAATGTTATCGCCCATTTTTACCTGTTTGCTCCCAGGAGCAAACTTCACGTTTATCACTTCCGTGCATTCAAAAAATGCTGCACTGCCTACTTCCCCAATGCTGGAAGGCAATGTTATAGAAGAAAGCTTTTGGCAGGCGCGGAAGGCATTTTCGCAGATTGTTTCCACCCCTTCACAAACAGTCACCGTGCTAAGATTTTTACATCCTTCAAAAGCATTATTACCAACAGTTTTCACGCTGGAGGGAATAGTCACGGATACAATATCCGATGCGCGGAAAGCGCTATTCCCAATTGATGTCACGCTGGAAGAAATCTCTGCACTGATAACCCCACAGTTCCAAAAAGCACAAGAACCGATATTAGTAACGCCATCCTCAATAACAACCTTCCGGATTTGGCCTTGATTATCCTTCCACGGCTGTTTTCCCTCACTTTCAAAATCTGGCATAGCCCCTTTTCCTGAGACAGTCAGCGTACCTGCCTTTGTCAGATTCCATGCAAGTCCTCCATCAAGATTCCCGTTTGCAATTGGTATATTAGCCTCCGGGTCATCCGGCGGAATATAATCTTCCGGATAGCGGGTAATATAATGGCTGGTGATTCTCATCACCTCTTCTTTAGAGATTCCCCGTCCCCAATGAACCTTACCTACATGGTCTCCATCGGCTATGTTTCCCTCTGCAACAACTACAGCCGCATCATTCACCTCGAGCACGATTACAGTATGGGTGGCATTATTTACCCGCAAGATATCTCCAACTTTTATATCCTCATATGTAAAACCACCCGATGTATACATTCTGGCTGGCAAACTGCCAAATGCCACATCGCTGAGCGAAAATGCGAAGGCTACGCAGCCCGTGGCGCTGATATTATGCCCATCCAAAGGGCCACCCTTCCACTTATAATATCCTTTTGATTCTGAATAAGGCTCGTCATCGGTCCACGTTGTTCCCTCCTTATACATATCCTGAGCCTGCAGTGCAATCATAGCCTCATAAGCTTCTGCAGGGGTAGGCACCACATTACCACGTGTGGTCGCTATAGTTGTAGGGTAAGCCAATGAAGACGAACTATCATATGTAGCCAGTTCCTCCGGGGTTGCTTCTGGAAGTATATCCTCTTGCTGTAGCTGGGTTTCCGGGGCAATTCCCTCATCGGTATCGGATACCGTTCCCTCTGGAGTTTCTTCTGGTAGTACACCCTCTTGCTGTGGCTGGGTTTCCGGGGCAATTCCCTCATCGGTATCGGATACCGTTCCCTCTGGAGTTTCTTCTGAAAGTACACCCTCTTGCTGCAAAGGGTCTTCCTGAACTGCGTATGCCACTGATGGGAAAGAACCGAATAAGCATAACGCTAAAACGATTGAAAGAACTCGTTGTTTCAATTTTGTAACCTCCTACTTTTAGTTTGGGGAGAACTTTTGATTAATAATGCTCTCCTCTATGCAGTTTTCTGCCAAATCTTTTACCGCCATTGTTGAAAGTGGAACACCGGCAGCAAAAGATTTTTCTGCTGTAAAAATCCTTTATATCATTACACAGATAGATTATATCTAGCTAAAAATCATTTGTAAAGTTAAAAGTGGTAAAAACTTGCCAGGTTATGCCGGTAGACTTGAGGTTACGCAAAGCCAGCTTTTACCCTCGTTTTAATGTGGCAAAACAATGTCGGTAGACTGTTATTATCTTCTTTTACTGTAGAATCCTTCATGTCAGCAGGCAGGGGTTTTACCAGTACCTTGCAAATAAAGACCGCCCATGGAAGTACCAGCCCCTGGCAG
>QXWV01000110.1 GCA_009911195.1 Lachnospiraceae bacterium
GGACCCGCATGTATCAGGCATTAATGTTAAAACAGCCTGAAAATGTGGATATTCCCAGCGAACGTACTGTTTACCGTGTCATGGAGTATATCGGCATCAGCCATCATCCCAGGCGCAAACCAAACGGAATCACGAAAGCGGATCGGGAAGCCCAGAAATCAGAAGATCTGTTAAAACGTGATTTCAAGCCGGAGGAACCGCTGGCGAAGTGCGTAACAGACATAACAGAGATCAAAGCCAGCGATGGAAAGCTGTATGTTTCCGCTGTTTTTGACTGTTTCGATTCCAGCGTGGTTGGGCTGGCGATGGATACTAATATGAAAGCTCCATTATGTGCGCGGACACTG
>QXWV01000111.1 GCA_009911195.1 Lachnospiraceae bacterium
GCTCTCAAGCATTAGAATACCAAAATCAAATGGCTCTCAAGCGATAAAACAGTGGCTCCGAAGCGCTAGAATATTCAATATGGAAGGAATACTACTTCCAGCGTAGTTTTGATATCCTGCCCCACACTGTTCCCAATCCGGGTCAGCCCTTTTTGCAATGCCTTATATATTTCACTTGCATCGGCCATCCGCCCCTCTGATAGCCGGCTATAAGCCTGGTACACCAATTCGCAGTATTCCTCCAATATGCGGACGGTGATAAATCCTTCACCCTCCGCCTTTTCTATCATATTGCCCAGCGCTATAGCCCCTTTTTGACAGTCCTCCAACAAGGTCTGCGCAGACATAATATCCCCCTGTTCGATTGCCTTACGGATTTCATCATGCACCGCTTCCATAAGTTCTGCAAATTCTTCCGCCTGCTTTTTCTGTTCTGCCCTCATTCCAGCCCATTCCTTTTTTAATAGGATACTGCCCCTTTTTCCTGATTTCTTGCTCTGTCCCATGTGACAAAATAAGGCATATTGGTCATCTCATAGTCTCTTATGGCACTCCTCCAACATTTTTACGAATGTATCCCCTTGCTTGGACTCATTGCCCTAAGAAACAGATGATGCAGAGCCACTCTGCTTCGCTCCCAGGTACATCATGGCCTCCCATGTTCCCCAGGTCCTGGCATACCCAATGCGCGAAATTTTTCGCCTTCTAATGCCGTTCTTTTTTTATATCAGGAGCATATTTTCCAGTCCGCAGATTTTCATCGGTAAAATCCCGGCTCATCACCGGCATTTATCTGAATCAATGCTCTTATGACCTAATTCACCGTCTTCCCGGCCACCCCACGTATTAACACATTCCTCGCCGTATTCGTCTTTTCCTCTATGCAGCAGCCACAATGGGGACAACTGAAATATCCATCCTCCCTTTTTCCGGTCAAACCGCATCCACTGCATTCATTGCTGATATTTTTCCCCAGAACTTGTATTAGCTCTACTGATTGTTCCCTGCATTTCTGCTCCAGGCGTTTCCGTATGTATCCCCTCTGCCACAATGTTATCCCGTGATTAATCTTTGTATTAAAACCCCCAGCCTGCGCGCAGGGCAGCTTTACAATATATACTCTCTGAGGCTTTTCTATCTGGAGGAAACGGTTCAGTTCATGGTTAATATAGCTATGCATCTGTTCCAGATACCGTTTCTTTTTTGCATAATATTTTTTCCTGCCTGAATTATCCGCACGGTTTTTGCTATAGCTTATCGCCTGGCTGCGCAGCCACTCGGCATATTTTGTTTGGTAATCGCCGAATTCCGCCCCATACTCATTCCCATCATTCGTTGTCAGCATTGTAAAGATTCCCATCGATACTCCAACCTCATTGACATAATCCTTGTGGATGTGTACCGAAACATTCAGCGCTGCTTTAATCTCAATGCTGCTTTTCTCCGGATACAGTTTGATATAAAGCTGATTCCCATACCGGTTATTATCTGTCAGCGGTACAAAAATCCGTTCTCTGCTCTGCTTCGTAGAAATATATATCCCATGATTCGCATAACGATAAGCACGTTCCGAAATGGAAAAGCCCAACGCCTGATGTGCATGAAGCTTCACATGGTATTTTCTTACTTGCCTGCACAAATAGCGATGCAGTTTTCCCGTATCCACCTGTAGCGCAAGCTCATTTAATTTGGGCTGCATCTTTTCCGGCAGCCTGATTGGCTTCTGGTTTAATACAGCTTCAAAGGCATTGGGAATTTTTAATAAAAAACGGAGATAATGTTTTTCCTCTTCCGTAAATCCCCCATTCATGTTTATCAATTTTAAAATCCTTGATTTTGTTGCAGACCATTGGCCCTTAATGCTGCCAAGCGCATCAAAAACAGCAAGATAAAAATACACGGAAGGCATTGATAATTCTTTCCGAAGCCCGCTGGCCGTCATTTCATTCTGAATAGTATAGCCAGGATAGAGTTTGGACAGGCCACCTACTTTGCCATAGCGTTCAAAAACATAGTTTTTTACTTTACGGTAATCCTCCGCAATCTCCCGGAGTTTTTCCATGTCTTCTGCCTGAATGAAGCCTTTGCTATATTGGCAGACAGTCTTGCATATTGTTTCTGAGTTTTTCATATTGGATAATAACAGGGATTTCGCAGATTATCTTAATCTATGAAAAAATCCTATGGAGTCCAGAGCTTCTCGGCACATGATTCTCCACAGGATATTTTTTATCATTATTTACTTTCCTTCCCTTTCCCCCTACAGCAGCTTCTCCCTCATGCGCACCAATATTTTCTTCTCCATCCTGCTGACCTGAACCTGGCTAATCCCCAGGTTTTTAGCCACTTCTACCTGGGTTTTATCCTGGAAATACCGAAGCCTAATCAACAGCCGTTCCTCCTCTCCCAGTTCCCCGATAAGCTGTTCTAACAGCATATGGTTCAGAAGTTTTTCATTATCGTCCTTCTTCTCCGGCAGTTTATCTACCAAATAAATTTCATTCCCGTCCGACTGATATACTGACTTATAAATAGATTCCACTTCCACATTTGCCTCCATCGCCATTACGATATCCTCTTTTCCTATCCCAGTGGACAACGCGATTTCCTCCAGGGTTGCTTCCCTCCCCTTTTCATGGGAAATCCGCTGCGCCGCCTGCCTAATCTTCCATCCGTTTTCCTTAAGGGTCCGGCTCACTTTCACCATTCCATCATCCCGTAAAAAGCGTTTGATTTCCCCACTAATCATCGGAACCGCATAGGTGGAAAATTTCACATCATATGTCAGGTCGAACTTGTCAATGGCTTTCATCAACCCTATACTGCCTATTTGAAATAAATCTTCCGCATCATACCCCCTGCCTAAAAAGCGCTTCACAATGTGATGCACCAGCCCAAGGTTTTTCTCTATCAGTACCTCTCTCGCTTCCTTATCCCCAGCTTGTGAACGAGCAATCAGTACTGCAACTTCTTCCATATTTTACCTCATTTTTGCACGGCTTTTTTGTACTCAAATTTATTTGAGTTTAGCAATTTTGTGGATGCCGCGCAGTCGTTTCTGCGCTTCTTTTCCCCTTACTCTTCATCCCCTATCCACGGGAGGCATCCTATCTTCTTTTTCATTATGACAGTAGTTCCTTCCCCCGGCACCGACAGGACTTCCAAATCATCCATGAACGCTTCCATAAAAGGGAATCCCATACCGGAACGGTTTAATTCAGGTTTTGTGGTATAAAGAGGCTCCATCGCTTTTTCGATATCTTCTATCCCCTTCCCCTTGTCCATCACTTCCACATGCAGCACATCCTGCTCAATAATACACCTGATATTTACCTTGCCCTCATCCAAACCATCATATCCGTGGATAATTGCATTCGTCACTGCCTCCGACACCGCTGTTTTAATATCCGAAACCTCCTCCAGCGTAGGGTCAAGTTCAGAGACAAAAGCTGCCACTGCCACTCTGGCGAATGCTTCGTTCGCCGATATGGCATCAAACTCCATTTTCATTTCGTTTTTCATCCTATTAACCATGCCCTTTCCTAGTCCATAATTTCCATGATTTTATGTAGCCCCGAAATCATCAACAAATGCCTCACCCGGCTGTCCGCATTGATGGCAAACACTTTTCCGCCAAAGCACGAAATTTTTTTATACCGCCCCAAAATAATCCCTATCCCGGAGCTGTCCATAAACTTCGTATCTTCAAAATCAAAGACCACATTGTTGATTTGCTCCCCCATAATGAGCTTGTCCGCATTTTCGCTTATGTACGATGATTGATGATGGTCAATTTCTTCCGGCATCTTCACCATCAGATAGTTATCAATTACTTTAAAATTTTCAATCATGCGCTTCTCCTTTCTTTTAAAATTGCTTTTTAGGATTAGGGTGTCAAAAGCCTTGGCTGCGGAGTACGCCTGGCATATTGCGCAAAAAGAGTTCGTGCAACTGACTTTTGTGCGATGGCGGTGAGACTCATAAATCGTGGAAGCCTATGCTGAACACGATTTACGTTTTCAGAAGCTCAGCGGAATGCTCCGCACAATGGAAGGCGCACAACTTTTTGCGCAAATTGCCAGGCGCACTCCGCAGCCAGAGCTTTTGACACCCAAATCCTTTTAGGTAATTGCCTATAAATGTAAACTTATTTAGTATGCCCAATATTTAAAACTTTATGCAAAAAGAGGACATATCACTATGTCCTCTTTCGTATTTGCCATCCATTTATTCTATTATTTCAAGGGATTTCAAATAGAATACTAATTCCCCCCGTTATTCATCTGAGCCAGATACCCCTGGGAGTTGCTCGCTTTCAGAGTACCGGGGAACAGTTCGATAACCTGGTCATAAGCTTCCCTGGCTTTTTCCAAATTCCCGGTCTCCCTATAGCTATTGGCCAGATAGAAAAGCGCATCCCCGTTTGTCTCATCATATTGGTACGCTTTCGCAAGGTTGGGGATTGCTTCCGCATATTCGCCCTGCCGATAAGACTGGTAGCCTGCATCATAAGCGGTTTTGGCCAATTCCGGTCCTATCAGGCCGGTAAGGGTATTATGCAAAGCCACAAATTCCTCGGATGCAGCATCGCCCAGTTCTTCCAAATCTATCTCATCTAAATATTCCGATACGCCGATAACATTATCCTGCCCGGCCAGATAGGCGTTCGCCGCCGCAATCAACTTGTCGGAAGACTCTATCGCACCGTCTGTTCCCACATAGTCTTCCATCTGTGCCTGCAGATTGTTTTTCTCATCCTCAAGGCCTTTAATCCGCTGCTCCATTTCATCTATCGTAGCCGTTTTTGCATCCAACTGCTCGCTGACTGTGCGCACTTCATCGTCGCTCACCGCTTTTGCTGCCTGTATCCTGGCCGGCAGGATTAAAAAGCAGGCTGCTGCCAGGCCGATAGCAATGCCAATCCCCATATTGACAAAGACCGACATCCCTTTTTTCTCTTTCACATTCACAGGCTGGATAATCATTTCATTGCCGCTCTGGTATTTAATCACATCGCCGGTGGACTGTACTTTTTTCTTGCCGGAAACCTTGCTGCCTTCTTCCGGGGTAATCATCCTCTCCACTTCCTTTAAATAACGCCTGGTAGTGGTATTATTAGAATCTATCCGCCCACATTTATACAGCTCTTTGCGCGCCCTCTCCCATTCGCCCGCTTCGATATACAGCAGAGCCAACAACTGATGCGCACGCACAAACTTGGGATTCAGGGAAAGCACTTTTTTTAACTGTATCACGGCCAGGTCCTGGCTGCTCTGTCGGCAGTAAAGCAATGCCTGATTGTACTTTTTGATAGTCTGGTTAATGGATTCCAGCCGGGAAGGGTTGGTCTGTATCATATCGATATAAATATCCGCTATGTTCTTTTTTGGGCGCAGATTTTTACTGATAACCCATTCGCTAAGGGCTGCAACCACTTCTCCCATTTCAAAATATACCAGCCCTAAAAGGTTTCTGGCCTTAATATTATTTTTATTCAATTTTAAACTCTGCCGCAGGCTATTTATCGCGCCCGTCAAATCCCGAATCTGAGCCTTTTCCAGCCCATCATTATAAAAACGGTTGGATAAAAACATGACTTTTTTGTAGAGCCCTACTTCTGCCCCGCAGGCTGTACAAAAATCATGCTCTGACAAACGGCATCCACAATTATAACATAACATGCCGTCACCTCTATTCTTCAAAAGAACCGTTTTCTTCACGGCCCTGCAGTTCATCGTTCCTTATGGGGCGTTCACTGAATGCCGTCTGCCCCGCATCCTTAATCATACTTACCAATATATCTGCCATATCTGTTAAATCCTGATTATAAATCGCTTCTTCCGCATCTTCCACTTCCAGACTAGGATGGAATTTCTTCAATTCCTCTTCAAAATTAATCATCCGATTTCCTCCTCAACCATGCTTTCACCTCACCTACAAGATAAAGCGAACCGGCAATATATATGAAATCCTCTTCCCTTTTCCTTGACAGTAAATCATAAAGCGCCTCAATTACATCCACTGCAAAACGGCAGCTCATCCCTTCAAAATGGCCAGCCAGCCTTTCTGGCTCTATTCCCCTTATATCATGAATCCCTACGGCTACAGCCTCCATAAACAGGCCGCTGCCCTTCAGTATATCTATCATTCCCTCATAATCTTTATCCCCTACCGCAGAAAACAGCAAATATCTCTTGCCTCTACAGCCGTCAGCCTCCACTGACCGGATAAATGCGCGGATGCCATCTTCATTATGCGCTCCGTCCACGTACACCCCGGGAAGAACCTCTTCCATCCTTCCTTCCCAGAAGGCTTCTTCCAAAGCTTCCTCTATCTGCTCCCGCCCTATGCCCCTTCCATCCGGCAACTGTTCTATACAGCGGATTGCTATCGCAGCATTTTCTGCCTGATAAAGGGCAACGGTATCCAGTTTCAGCCTAATATAACCATAATACAGAGAATACATGAAAAAATCAATGCCTTTATTTGTTAATTTATTGTAAAAGTACTCGTCCGATTTTACTCCAACCGCTTTATTTCCAAGGATTTCCGCCCTTTTTTGTATTACTTCGGATGCTTCCTTTCTTTTATCGCAAAAAATGACGGGAATCCCCGGCTTAAGAATCCCCGCTTTTTCCCCGGCAATCTCCTCTATCGTATTCCCAAGATATTTCATGTGGTCATAGCCAATGGAAGTAATCACGGTCAGCTCCGGCTTTTGTACTGCGTTGGTGGCATCCAGCTTCCCACCCAAGCCTGTTTCCAATATAATATATTCTACCCTTTCTTCCCGGAAAATAACCATTCCCATGAGAAACAAAAGCTCGAAAAAAGTAGGATGATATTTTGGATTCCCCGATATCTTCCTCATTTCTTCCAGCCTTTCCATCACCGTAAGGAATCCCTGTAAAAACATTTCTTTTGTAATCAAAGCCTGCCCTATCCGGAATCGTTCCCTCATTTCCACCAAATGAGGCGAAGTAAACAGCCCTGTGCAATAGCCTGCTTTCGTCAGAATAGAACACAAGTAGGCACAAACGGAACCTTTCCCGTTTGTGCCTGCCACATGGATAATTTTCTTGCCTTTTTCCGGAGAGCCCAATATTTCCAAAAACAGCTTTGTATCGTCCAAGCCATTCTTTTGGGTAAATTTAGGCATCTCCGAAATATATTGCTCCGCCTTTTCATAGGTATCCGCTAATGTCATCAATTATATCCCTTTCAGTTGTTTCAGCCGGAGCTGTACCTGTTCCATCATCTGCGTATATTTTTGCAGCTTTTCTTTTTCTTCCAATATTTTAGCTTCCGGCGCTTTGGACAGAAACCTCTCGTTATTTAACATTCCGTTCACCCGTGCCAGTTCCCCTTGCAGACGCTTCTCCTCTTTTTCCAGACGGCCGATTTCCTGGGCAATATCCACCAGTTCCGCAAAAGGGATGTATAATGTTGCCCCCGGAATCACTACGGACACCGCATCGCTTTCAATCCCCTGCTTGTCTTTTTGAATCACTACTTCGGAAGCATAGGCCAGGGATGCAAAGAAAAGTTCCCCTTCTGTAAATGCTTCCAGGATTCCCTCATTCCCGCTCACCACATAAACCTTCGCTTTACGGCTGGGCGCCACCTGCATCTGCGTCCTTACATTGCGGATTCCCCGCACCGCCTCTTTTATCGTTTCGATGTCTTTTTCCTCTTTCGTAAAATTCCATTCTTCCCGGTACTTGGGCCATGGGGAAATCATAATGGATTCTTCCTCCGGCTGCAGGGAACAGAAAATTTCCTCCGTAACAAAAGGCATATAGGGATGCAGCAGTTTAAGCGCCTGGCTCAATACTGTCTTTAATGTCCAAAGGGCTGCATTTTGGCTTATCCCGTCATCTGAATTATAAAGCCTGGGCTTCACCATCTCGATGTACCAATCACAGAACTCATCCCAGATAAAGTCATATACCTTCTGTACTGCGATTCCCAGTTCGTAATGCTCCATATTATCAGTAGCTTCTTTTATCAGATTATTTAATTTGGATAAAATCCACCTGTCCACCGGCTCCAATTGCCCTATTGTTGCCGGTTCCTGGCTTTTTTCTTCCATATTCATCATAATGAAGCGGGAAGCATTCCATACTTTATTGGCAAAATTCCTGCTCGCCTCCACCCTTTCATAGTAAAAGCGCATGTCATTGCCTGGCGCATTTCCTGTAATCAAAGTCAGCCTTAAAGCATCCGCCCCGTATTTATCAATAATCTCTAACGGGTCTATGCCGTTGCCCAACGATTTACTCATTTTCCGCCCCTGGGAATCCCTAATCAAGCCATGGAACAGCACCGTATGGAAGGGTTTTTTGCCCATCTGCTCAAATCCTGAAAAAATCATACGGATAACCCAGAAGAAAATAATATCATAGCCCGTTACCAGCACGTCTGTAGGATAAAAATAATCCAGCTCTTCCGTTTTCTCTGGCCACCCCAGCGTGGAAAAAGGCCATAGCGCGGAGGAGAACCAGGTGTCCAGAGTATCCGGGTCCTGGGTAAAATGTTCACAGCCGCATTTCGGGCATGTGCCCGGCATTTCCTTCGCCACCACAATTTCCCCGCATTTATCACAATAATAGGCCGGAATCCGATGCCCCCACCAAAGCTGGCGGCTGATGCACCAATCACGGATATTGTCCGTCCAGTTAAAGTATATCTTTTCCATCCTTTCAGGAACAAGCTTGATTTCCCCATCCTTTACCGCTTTTACTGCCGGTTTGATGAGTTCATCCATTTTTACAAACCATTGCTTTTTAATCAACGGTTCGATAGTTGTCTTACATCGGTCATGGGTTCCTACGTTGTGTGAATAGTCTTCTATCTTCACCAGCAGCCCCATTCCTTCCAATTCCTTTACAATAGCTTTCCGGGCTTCATAACGGTCCATCCCCTGGAACTTTCCGCCATTAGAATTAATCGTAGCATCGTCATTCATAATGTTGATTTCCGGCAGATTATGCCTTTTGCCCACCTCAAAGTCATTGGGGTCATGGGCCGGGGTAATCTTCACTACGCCGGTGCCGAATTCCATATCCACATAAGAGTCCGCCACAATGGGAATCTCACGGTTAATAAGGGGAAGCTGTACTTTCCTTCCAATCAGGTGCTTATATCTGTCATCTTCCGGATTTACCGCCACTGCCGTATCGCCAAGCATAGTTTCCGGACGGGTGGTAGCAAATTCCAGGAACTCCGTATCGCTGGGCTGCCCGTTTTCCTCCAGCAAAGGATATTTGATATGCCAGAAATGGCCTGCCTGCTCTTCATATTCCACCTCCGCATCAGAAATGGACGTGTTACATACCGGACACCAGTTAATAATCCTGCTGCCTTTATAAATCCAGCCTTTTTCATGCATCTTGCAGAATACTTCCGTCACCGCCTGATTACAGCCATCATCCATTGTAAAGCGTTCCCGGTCCCAGTCGCAGGAAGAACCCAGCTTTTTCAACTGCCCGATAATCCTTCCGCCATACTCTTTCTTCCACTCCCAGGCCCGCTCTAAGAAGCCTTCCCTTCCCAGGTCCTCTTTATCGATGCCTTCTTCCCTCAGCTTTTCGATAATCTTAACCTCCGTGGCAATGGAAGCGTGGTCTGTTCCCGGCTGCCAGAGGGCATTATACCCCTGCATCCTCTTGAATCGGATAAGGATATCCTGCATCGTATCATCCAACGCATGTCCCATATGAAGCTGCCCGGTGATATTTGGAGGCGGAATTACTATTGTGAAAGGCTTTTTGCTCCTGTCCACCTCGGCATGAAAATATTTCTTTTCCAGCCACTTCTCATAAATCTTGTCTTCAATCCCTTTTGGGTCATACGTTTTTGCTAACTCTTTTGCCATGTGCTGTTTCTCCTTTTCTGAATTACAAATTAGGGTTGACCGCAGGTGGTTTTTAACACCCGTGTGCATAAAAAAACCCTCTGCCGACACTTTTCCGTCAGCAAAGGGCGTAATATACGCGGTACCACCTTTTTTTTCACTCGCCAGTCCTATCAGACCTTATCCGTTAACGGGGATAAATCGTGGAAACTTACTTACTGCTTTTCTTTTCTGCATTCCGTTCGGCTTCCCGGTTCCAAAGCTACCTTCCATGCGCCTTTCTTCAAATAGCCTTTCAGCCGATGGGCCATTCTCTCTTTTAAGACACCGCATGTACTCCTCTTTGTCCTTACCTTTTTCTTATCTGTTGTGTTTTAATATAAGCTATAATCCCACGGTTTGTCAAGATGAATTTATATATCTTCGGGAAAGCCAACAACTAGAAAACAGGCAAGTGGCATCAATGAAGCCTCGCATAAATTTTATCGCAGTCATAATCCGGGGCTTCCATTTGCGCTGCATGACAGATTTTCTCTACCAGCTCTAAACTCTCTTCTGCCTCATCTGCAATCTCTTCCGGCGTTTTCCCTTTACCCAGCTTTTTGCAGACAATATGAATAAGCTGCTTTTCACCCCCTTCCGCTAAACCCTGGCTATGCCCTTCCTCAAAGGCTTCTTCACGAATATACGCCTTTTCTTCCCATAACTGCATATACTTCACCCCTGCCTTTTCCGATATTTTTACTTTTTTTACCGTTTCATGAATCTGTTTTATTTTACCGCTCTCTGTCTTTGCTGCCGCTCCATCCGTTGTTTCCGTAATATACCCCATAAAATCTAAGAATTCCTGGGAAAACCTCTCCCTATTCTTTCCTTTCGTATTGATAAAAACCCTTAATGCCCCATCATCCAGCTTCAAATCCGGGCACTCTATGCATCCTCCCTCAAATGTATACCGAAACAGCCCGCGCCCAAAGATGTCAAAAGGTGCTATTAGAATCATGCAACTGTCATTTAGCAAATTAAAATCCTTAATCCCCGGCTCCAGCAAAGACACATCTAACTGGGCCTGATAATATCTGCTTCTCCGCTTCAGGTTCTTCGTATCCTTTTGCTGCATTTCCGTATAATACAGCTTTCCTCCCTTATCCATGCTTATCACGTCCAGCCTAACCTCCCGCAGTTCTGGTGATACCCGCAATTCCTTTTCTGTCTCCGGCCTCTCCACCAGTTCAATTTCCTCTTCCAATAGGATGCTTACGGCCGCCTGATAAGCCCCTTTATCTTCCATCACCTCATCGAACAGAAAACGGTTTATCAGATTCAAGTCTTTTAATTTTGTAATTACACTTTCTTCCATACATTTCCTCCTTTTTGCAGGAAAAACAGTTGCAAAGCGTGCATACAAAATGTTAAAAAAATGACACCAAACTGAAAATGCTACTTCAGACGTTCCTTACCTTTTTCCTGCCTTAACAGTTTTTATTTTGGATTTTAAAAGCAGGATTTCAAGAATATGAGAACAGAATGTCCTGACAGATATACTGTATGATAAGTTTTCACTTAAAGAAATCATATGCTTTAAAAAAGTATAGCATGTGCCACCAATTTCTGTCAAGAAATGGATGGCCTTTCCGTACCTTTTAAATCATAGTAAAAAATATATTGCTGCACTATTCCGGCATAGCCCGCATACTTCTTCA
Organism: Lachnospiraceae bacterium; assembly: GCA_009911195.1. Classification (GTDB taxonomy): domain Bacteria; phylum Bacillota; class Clostridia; order Lachnospirales; family Lachnospiraceae; genus Kineothrix. The sequence continues at coordinate 11,560 of QXWV01000111.1, forward strand.
CCGGAAACCCCTTGGGGTAATAATTGTCCATCACCTGGCGGATATGGGTATCCACCGGAAACGCATCCAAATGATGGAGGGCAAACAGGCAAATGCAGTCCGCCACCTTCTCCCCCACCCCGCAAAGCTTCAGTAATTCCTTTTTTGCCTCGGCATATTCCATGCCCTTTACCGCTTCCAAATCCACTTCGCCTCTTTCTACAAAACGCGCTGTTTCATAAATATATCGGCTTCTATACCCCAGATTGCACCCGCGCAGCTCTTCCTCCGAAACCTTGGCCAGCGCATGTACATCGGGGAACGTATCATACCAAATGCCCTCCCTGCTGCACTTCTTTTCCCCAAACAAACGGCATAGTTCCTCAATATTGCGTTTAATCCGTTTTATATTATTCTGTTGCGAAATAATAAAAGAGATTATCATTTCCCACAAGTCCTGGTTCAAAATCCTTATTCCGCTCCCAAACCGGGCTGCCCTGGATAAGTAATCGTCTTCCCCTTCCGCCAGTACCATATAAATCCCGTAATCCCTGCCTAAATCAAAATATGTATGCCAGAATTCCTCATATTCTTCCTCTGTGCAGGAAAAAAAAGTTTCTTTCCCCTTCTGCTCTATTTCCACATATCTTCCACATGCAATAACCGAATACCTGTTTTCCCCTGCCGGATTCTGCCGGAAACATTGCCCTGATTCACTTATCTGCTTTATCGAAAAATTGGGAATCTCTTTCTTTATCATACCAGTACCCTTGCCCTTTTATCCGCCCTTTCAAATACATATTCCGTCTCCGTAGACATTTCCTCCCGGAATACATAGCCCAGACGGTTAAATTCTTTCAGTTCCTGGGGAGTTTCCACATTTCTTTCGGCCATAAACCGCACCATTTCTCCCCGTGCCATTTTTGCATATGTTCCCTTTGTGACAAATTTCCCCTGCACTTTTTCCCCAAAAATGCATGAAATATAAGTATCATTGTCCATTAAATATTTTTCCACACATTTGGAATACTCTTTGGATGCCAGGTTGATAATCATGCCGCTTTCATCCCTCACCTGTTCATACAGCCGTCTGCCCCACAGCCCATACAAATCCTTTGCCCCGCCGATGGATGCCTTCGCCTGCATTTCCAGCCGATATGGCACCACTCCATCCATCGGTTTTAAAACGCCATAAAATGCGGACAAAATACGCAGATGCTCCTGCACATAGGCCAACTGCCTATCTTCAAATACCGCCGGCGCCATATATTGATAGGCGATGCCCTCATAAGAAAGCACCGCCGGTGTCAGATTTCGGTATAATTCCATATGCTTAAGCCGTTCCATATTTTGCCCGGCTATTTTTTCATTGCACTTCCAAAGCGCTTTCAGTTCCTCATAGGATTTTTCCTTCAGCCATGCCCCAATCTTTTCCGCCTGTTCCAAATAGACTGGCAGCCCTTTATGGGCCAAAGTATCCGAATCCACATTCATCTTTTTCGCCGGGGATAAAATAATTTTCATCCTAATAATCATACCTTTCTCTTAACCTGCAAACTTTGAGCCGCAGGCATAAATTCATGTGTGAAAAATGAATGTTCCACACTAACCTCCATGATGCTGCTTTGCAGCTCCTCAGCCCCAGATGAAGAATCCCCTTTTCTTGACATTCTCCGGTGTAAACACAGCCTGCTTACTCTAATTCTCCAAGCATTTTTTCCGCATCATCCGCTGCCTTTACCTTATCGTTTGCTTTGATAATCACGCCTTCCTCATCTATCAAGTAGGTAGTCCTGACAACGCCCATAGAAACCTTTCCGTAATTCATTTTTTCATGCCATACATCATACGCCTTTATTACATCCAGTTCCGGGTCCGACAGGATTGTAAACTGCAACCCCTGCTTTTCCTCAAAACGCTTATGGGATGCCACCGAATCCTTGCTGATGCCCAGCACCACAACGCCATTTTCCTCAAACCGGGGCATTCTTTCCGAATAAGCGCAGGCTTGTTTCGTACATCCCGGCGTATTATCCTTCGGATAAAAGTAAAGAATCACCTTTTTGCCTTTATATTCTTCCAATGTATGGGTTTTTCCATTCTGGTCCTGTAATGAAAAACCCGGAGCTTTTGTTCCCACTGCTAACATAATTCGTCCTCCATTCCGATAATTATTCCCCATATGCAATTGTATGGAATACTGCGCGAAAAGTCAACTGCCATCTGCCGGCCTAAATTCCCTGTTAAGGAACGGTATTTATCCGTGCCGTAATCCCCTCCCCCATATTGGGGAAATCCGCTGCCCAGGCTGCATCCGCCGAAAACACCAGAATCAGCAGCAGGCCGCCACTACCATAAACCGGCAGCCATGGCCCCAACAATATGCCCCGGTTCACAAATCTCCCATCCTGCACCAAATAAATCGCAATTTCCCAAAGCCATCCAACCAGGGAAAGCAGAAAAAATAAAAGTACGTAAAAAAAAATCCATAGTTTCTGCTTCTTTCCATGCCTGCCTCCATTTCTGCGCCATTTCCTGCACACCTCCTTATCATTAATTTACCCTAAAATCTTTACATTATGATTCTTTCAAAACTGGCATGGTTCAAAAATCTCAAAATGGTTCTTTTATCTAAGCCATTTTAATGTATAATAAATTTCAACTAGAAAGGATATGGTGATTACTATGAATACAGAAAATAAAAAGAATGAACATATAAGAAAAGTTATTTTTACCGGTGTAATGGCAGCGCTCTCCTATGTTGTTTTTACCTTTTTACAAATTAAGATTACCCTCCCCGGCGGGGATGCCACTTCCATTCATTTAGGGAATGCGGTCTGCGTGCTGGGCGCTCTGCTGCTGGGTGGAGTTTATGGCGGTTTGGGTGGCGCCATCGGCATGACCATCGGCGACTTGATGGACCCCATTTATATTGTATATGCCCCTAAAACATTTCTCCTAAAGCTGTGTATTGGCCTTATCACTGGCTTTATCGCCCACAGGCTGGGGCATATCTCCACTGAAACCGATAACCGGAAAGTATGGAAATGGACCATTGCCGCAACTCTGGGTGGCCTGCTTTTCAATGTGATTTTCGACCCGCTTATCGGATACTTTTACAAATTGGCCATCTTAGGCAAACCGGCTGCCGAACTCACCCTTGCCTGGAACATCGCCTCCACCTCCATCAATGCTGCAACATCCACCATAGTATCCGTAGCCATTTACATGGCGGTACGGCCAGCGCTTAAAAAATCAGGATTGTTTTTTACTTTATAGGATTCGGGTATTAAAAGATTTTTTCAACTGCAAAGTAAAGGTAGTTCTTTTATATGAAATGCTTTCCAGCAGGATATCCCCATTCATTTGCTGCGCCAGGTTTCTCGCGATGGTAAGCCCCAAGCCATTTCCCTGCACCTGGCGGCTGCGGGAATCTTCCATCGTAAACAGGCGCTCAAAAACATTTTCCGCAAACATTTTGAAAAGGAGACAAAAATCTTAAAATATTGCCATATGCGTATACAGGCGGAAGCAGCTCCAAACTATTTCAGTATTCTTTTGGCACATCCTCAATTCCATACATCTTCCGGAAAGCATCCAGGTCATGGTCACCCCTGATGACCATGACCTCCTGGAACTTCCCTGTACGTATCTCCTTAAAGCCCGCCACCTGCTCACCGGTACATATGCTGCAGCGGAGAACCGGTCGCTGTGTTTCCCTGTCAAATGCTATTTTACTTATTTTTTCTTTTTTAAACAGATGCATTTCCATTCCACCATTACACTTAATAATTGCCTGCCACTATTATACTTCTTCAGGAATTATGATTGCTGCTATCAAATAGGCCACCAGCCCGGTTCCCCATCCTGCGATGCTTAAGACCACCCATATAATCCTTACCAGAGTGGGGTCAATACCCACATATTCCCCGATTCCTCCGCATACCCCACAAATCATCCTGTTCCCTTTTGACCTTATTAACTTCTTATAATTTCTTTCCATATGCTCTCTCCTTTGCAAAATCAATGAACTTACTGAATATTCCTACAGCTTAAAGTTTTTAATTTAAAGTTCTTCAATTATTTACTTTCTATATTTTCATTTCCCACTTCTTAGTCTTTACCTTTTCATTCTCCGGTTATCTGGTGAAAATAACATCAATCCTTCCCATGGAACATTCTAAGGAGCATTTTCCCGACGCCTTGTTATCCACACGGATATCCTCCACCAAAGAGTTGTATGATTTACCCCCTAAACTGATTCCTCCGGCCGCACATTCGATTTCATAGTTAAAATCAGTTTCTGCATTATCCAGTTCCATCTCTACGGAGCCCATACCGCATTCCACATCAATTTTCCTTCCAATGCCGCCCTGGATAAAGGCAACTCCCATGCCCACATTGATGTCCATCTCGTCGGCTGTTATTCCGCCCAGTACCACTTCCCCGGCACCTACTTCTACATCCAGTTTATGGCAGCTTATCCCCTCACTGGAGATAACCCCTGCCCCTGCCGTTAACTCCACCTCCTGAGCCTCCAACTCCCCTATGCATATAATCCCCCCTCCTACATCTATTTCCACTTCGTCAAAAGCCTTGCCCTTGGGAACATAAAGGTACACTTTATCGTTGCTGTTGCCCGTAAAATTCCGTTTCCCGCCTTCCAGATGGAACGTTCCCTTGGACTCATAATAGTCATACCTCTCTTTCCCTACAATTTCCACCCCAAAGTTATCGTTCTCCGTTTCCACAAAGCAAAGGGCTGCGCCTCCAATCTCTATCTTCATATCTTTCACCTGGGAAGAAGCTATCCCTGTATCCCCATCCCCTTCAGGAATATCCTTTAGCAATTCATTTTCCATCAAATCCCTCATTTCATTCCGGGCATCCGCTGCATCCTCTCTTGCGGCATTCATATCGTTGCTGGCATCCTGTGCCTCATCCCTGGCATTCCGCACACCTCCCCAGTCATCATCCCATGAGTCCTCCCAGTCATCTTCCCATGAGTCCTCCCAAGCATCCTTTACCTCATCTTTCACATCCGCTATCTCGTCCAGCACATCATCTTTGAAGTCATCCGTCACCTCATGTATGATGCTATCCGTAATGCCATAAGTCATATTCCCTAGCTGCTCCGCTACATAGCTGTCTTCTACCCTGTTTACAAACCTCCATATTGTACTGCTTCTATCCATTTCATGAATCATCCGCCATCCACCGCCTACTGTTCCCACTATGCAAATGACTCCGCCCAGAATCACCAGCACAACGGATGTAATCAAACATACTTTAGTAAACTTTTTCATGCCTCTTCTCCTTTCTTCCCATGAAATATTCTGCTAAACAGACCAACTATCTTTCTTATCATCCAAGGAAGCGCACTGCCCCATAGCCATACCGTAATCCAGATAAAAAATATAGACAGACCCAACAGCAATAACCCTGCCCCGATAAGGCACATTCCGACCAATGGAATAATGAACAATTCTCCAATTCCAATGCCCAATAAAAGTAAAGCCAATATAAAAAGTACTCCCCCTGTCACTGCCGTTCCTACAAAAAGCCCTAGAAATCCGCCCAGAATACCAACTCCTGCCCCAAAAAGGCCAGACACCAATGCCGCCAGCATAGGCATCGCCAAGATACATAGGATAATAAGTATAGCAATCATGCCACCCGAAAGGCGTTTCTTTTCTTCCTTTTTTACCACCTCATTCTTTGCCTCTTGCTCAAAGGTTTCCTTATGGTAGCCGGTCTCCGTAAATTCCCCCTCTGTTCCATTCTCATCCAGCCCTTCTTTGATGACCCTGGCCAGTTGTTCGGGGCTTCCCATTGCTTCCAGCACCTCCTGCTCGTTCTCCACCCCTGCATCATTCAGATAATCGTTATAATATTGTAACGCTTCCTCCCTCTCGCTCTGGGAAATATCGGAGAGAAGCGCTTCCAGCCGCTGCATAAATTCTAATCTATTCATATATAATCCCTCCCTCGAACACCCCGCTTATTTTCGCGGAATATTTTTTCCATTCGCTTTTATATAGTGCAAGCTGCACCCGCCCTTTTTCCGTCACCTTATAATACCGTCTGTTCCTCCCGGCACACTCCATATCGTATGCTTCCAGGCATTCGTCCTTCTGCAGACGCCGCAAAACCGGATACAAGGTGGATTCGGATACTTCGATAACCTGTCTTACTTCCTGTGTTATCTTATAACCATAGGTTCCTTCCTTATCTTGGGCAACTACCGACAGGACGATTGCATCCAGTAGTGCTGCTCCCGTATTGAATACCATATTACCTGCTCCTTTCCTGTTTCTATGCGACTATTGGTTCATGATACTTTTTCACTCGCTTTCACTTTTATTTTTATAATATTATACGCCGTATATTATGCTTTCATGTTTCATACTATACACCATATAATATTGTTCTGTCAATAGCTATATGGAAATTTTTTTGAAATAGATGCCTAACAGTTCATCCATATTGTTTTTTGCTTCCAGCTAAGGTAAAATATAGTTAGTTTCTTTATTTTTTCTACAAAATCAAGCGCAGAAAGACGCGCGGAAATGAGGTGACATATGAGACAAAAATATGAACGTGCTTCCTTAATTGTAGATGCAGAACAATATGAACTTGGAAAAGGTCTGGAAGACGGCTTTGAACTGTATACCAAAGTCATTACCAACGGCTGGGTCAGCCCCGATAACCTGGTTCAGCATATTCGTCCAGACGGCATTGTAGTTTGTCCTTTTATCCAAAACAGGCGGGGCGTTATTTTCATCCGCCAAGGGGATTACATTATTACGGAAGGCGATAACGAACGCCATGTCTGCGGCGAGGATAAATTCCTCCTTCGTTACAGAGCCATAGAAGAGTAAATTCAAACTATAAAAACATAATAATAAGAAAAAAGGACAAGGTGATTGAGTTGGAAACTAAATCAGAACATCAAAACGGCTATATTTTAGAATGCTGCGTAGACAGTGTGGAATCCGCCCTTGCCGCAGAAAAAGGCGGGGCTGACCGTCTGGAACTGTGTTCCAATCTGGTCATTGGGGGCACTTCCCCATCCCTCGCCTTATTTCAACAAATACGGAAGCATACAAATATCCGTATCCACGTATTGCTCCGCCCCCGTTTTGGCGATTTCCTATATAGCAGCCATGAGCTTTCTATTATTGAAAAAGAAATCCAGATGTTCCGCGATGCAGGGGCAGAAGGAATCGTCATTGGCTGCCTGAAGCCTGACGGCAACCTGGACTATGACGCCATGAACCGTTTGATAGACCATGCTGGTCAAATGAGTATTACCCTTCACAGGGCTTTTGACATGTGCAAAGACCCTTTCCGTGCTTTAGAAGAAGCCCTTTCTTTGGGTATTCATACCATTCTCACCTCCGGCTGCCAGCCTTCCTGCTTAGATGGTATTGACCTTCTTAGACAGTTGGACGAACGCTCAAATGGAAAGATTTCCATTATGGCCGGAGCTGGAATAAACAGAAATGCTGTGCAATTATTGTTGGAACAAACACCAATTACCGCATTCCACATGTCCGGCAAGAAAATACGGGAAAGCCAAATGCAATTCCGTAACTCCACAGTTTCCATGGGGATTCCCGGCATGAGCGAATATGAAATATGGGAAACCGACCCTCAGGAAGTGGCCTTCGTCAGACAGCTCCTTCCCAGGGGCTAATTCAACCCATCCAATTGAATTTTTTGAGGGCCTTCCTTTTCCATTAGGTTAAGGCAGACCCTCAAAAAAATTATTACTTATTTTTCCATCTTCCAAAAAGCTGCGCTATAAGGGGCGAGTTCACTTCCGCCTCCAAAGTCATGCATTTCACCGGTAATCAAATCCACTGCTGTACCACAGCCCGCATCAAAATGGGCAGTATAGCTTTCCCCGTCCGCATTGATAGCCACAAGAACCCGTTCCTTATCCGTCTTCCTCTCGAAAATACATTGTTTATTGGTCAAAACAACCGAACGGAAATTCCCGTAATTCAATGCCTCCGAATTTTTCTTTGCTTTGGAAAGCATGGAGATAAAATTGGATAATTCATTAAATTCCGGTTCGTCAAAGCATGCCCGAAGCGCCGGGTCACCTTCACTTTTGTTTGCTTTTGCACCCCATTCGCTCCCGTAATAAACACACGGTATTCCCGGCATGCCAAAGCACAGGGCGTAAATGAGCGGCAGATGCTTTTCATTCCCAAGCACACTGGCAATCCTGGATACGTCATGGTTATCCACAAAGCAAAGCAAATGTTTCCCTTTATACAATGTCCAATTCTCCGGTCCAAACTGGCGCATCAGGGAATGATTGATTTCAAACATATTCATGCTGTTAAAACTGGAATGAAGCCCTTTATAGCATTCATAATTCGTAACGGAATGCAGCATCTGCTCATTCATCATCTGGTTATAATCCCCATGCAGCATCTCCCCTACAAGGAAAAATTCCTCTTTCTTGCTGTCCGTAAATGCCCGCAGCCTCCTTACGAAATCATGGTCCAGGCAATAAGCCACATCCAGCCTGAGCCCGTCAATCTTAAATTCATCAATCCAGAAATTCACGCTGTCGAGGATATGCCTTACCACCTCTTCATTCTTAAGGTTCAGCTTAACCAAATCATAGTTCCCTTCCCATCCCTCATACCAAAGCCCGTCATTGTAGTTGGAATTCCCTCCCAGGTTAATATGAAACCAGTTTAAATATGGGGAATGCTCCCTGTTCCTGACAACATCCTGAAATTGGGAAAACCCACGCCCCACATGGTTAAATACGCCATCCAGCACTACACGTATCCCATTTTCATGAAGTTGCTCACACACTTCCTTAAAATCTTCATTCGTTCCTAATCTGCTGTCTATTTTCCTATAATCCCTTGTATTATATCCATGAGTATCCGACTCAAACACAGGGGAAAAATAAATCGCATTAATACCCAGCTTCTTCATATGGGGAATCCAGTCCGCCACTTTCCGTATGCGGTGCTCCACCACACCATCATTCTCAAAAGGCGCCCCGCAGAACCCCAATGGATAAATCTGATAAAAAACACTTTCATATGCCCACATATTAATAACCATACCCTTTCTTTAACCCACACTTTGTAAATAATTTTTAAAGTTAATTTCTAAAGTTACTTTCTTATTTTATCACATAATGACCAAACTTCCTACCAAAAAATAAAATTGACCAAATTAGTATTTTTATCAATTCCCTCATATCAACTTACAAAATTAAAATTGACATATACTGTCATGTATTTTTATCAATTTTGACATAATCCGAAAAGAAATCCCCAAAATCCACAGAGTTATCCACATATGACGTTTATGTCATATTCTATGACTCTTCTATCATTTTTACTAATTTTAAACCATATATTATCTTCTTTCATTGAGGAATCCATTTTACCTATAGCAAAGCAGCCAAATAAGTGCTATACTAACCAGGAAATTTATCATATTTACAATTTTATTAAGAGGGGCAGGACAAATACCATGAACCAAACTCTAAAAATCGGCTCCCATGTAGGCATGAAAGGCAAAGAAATGATGTTGGGCTCCGCAAAAGAAGCCTATTCCTATGGAGCGAACACCTTCATGATTTTCACAGGGGCACCGCAAAATACAAAGCGCAAACCTATCTCAGAGTTAAATATTGACGCCGCCAAAGAATTTATGCACGAGAATGGCATCTCATCCCCCGTTATACATGCTCCCTATATTATCAATCTGGGCAACAGCACTAACCCGGAAACCTTCCGCCTTGCTGTGGATTTCCTTTCTATGGATATTGAACGCACCGCTGCCATGGGAAGCCAGATATTGGTTCTGCATCCCGGTGCCCATGTAGGGGCTGGTGAAGGGGTTGGCATACAGAAAATTGCGGAAGGATTAAATGAAATATTAACAAAAGATACGCCATGCTATATCGCCCTGGAAACTATGGCTGGCAAAGGCTCTGAAATCGGAAAAAAATTTGAAGAATTGGCCGCTATCTTTGACAAAGTTATCCACAATGACAAACTGCGCGTCTGCATGGACACCTGCCATATGCACGATAGCGGTTACGATATTATCCATGATTTTGATAGCGTCCTGGACCAATTTGAGCGTCTCATCGGTTTGGGGAAAGTAGCAGTGCTTCATATCAATGACAGCAAAAACCCTTGCGGGGCAAGGAAAGACCGGCATGCAAACATCGGAAAAGGGTGCATAGGCTTTGATGCCCTTCATGCTATTGTTCACCACCCTGCTTTTCCAGGTATTCCTAAAATACTGGAGACCCCCTACTGCCCATCCGAAGATGACCCTTCCCGTCTTCTTCCCCCCTATAAGGAAGAAATCGCACGGCTAAGAGGTTAACGTTACTATATCAAATCCCGGATTCTATAACCACTCATCCCAGAAGCGTTCCACCCGCTTCGCTATCCGGTCGGCCGTAACTGTCTCAAACTCATCCCATTCCCTGGGAAACATCTTTTGATATGACCAGTTTAAAAAACGTTCATCCAGCAGGGCAATCACCCCTACATCCTCGGCAGTCCGGATTACCCGCCCCGCCGCCTGTAGAACTTTATTCATTCCCGGATAACGGTAAGCATAATCAAAGCCGTTATCCCCAACCCCATCAAAATATTTTTTTAAAATCTCCCTCTCATTGCATACCTGGGGCAATCCCGTTCCCACAATGATGGCCCCAATTAAACTATCATTTTTCAAATCAATGCCTTCGCTAAAGATTCCTCCCAGCACACAGAAACCCAGCAGGCTTTTTTCTTCCATTCCTGTAGAAAAACGCTGCAAAAACTCCTCTCTGGATTTTTCATCCATATGGTCCTCCTGGATGACACATTCCATATCTTCCCCCTTAGCAAAATCTTCCATAAAACGTTGATAGATATTCTGCATAAACATATGGGAGGGAAAAAACACCAGATAGTTCCCATAGCGGCTTTTCACTATTTCATGGATATAAAATGCAATATTATCATATTCTTCTTCTGTTCTCCTGCTATACTTGCTGGTGACATCGCCGCCAATAAGAAGTTTCTTCCTCCCCGGGTCAAACACCGACTGGGCATAAACCTCATAATCCTCTTCTTCCGCCCCCAGCAAATCCTTATAATATCCAATAGGCAGCAAAGTAGCAGAAAAAAGTATGGTGCTCCTTCCCTTTTTCATACACTCCTTCAAATTTAGCGAAGGGTTTACACAAAACAGCTTCAGTATAAAACTGCCGTCCTCCCTCATTTCTGAATAAGTCACATAATTTTTGTCCACTCTCTCATAGATATCCAGAAAATGGCAAACTTCAAAATAAAAATCCAAAACTTCCCCACGCACTTCCTTCGTATGGAAAGCATCGCCTCCGTCATGGTCTTCCAAATAAGTCTCCATTGTGGCGTGCAGACGCCGCAATGCGGTTACAAACGGGTCTATATATTCTTCCAACCGGTAAGTTTCGCACTCCCTTTTTAAAGCAAGCAATTCCTTATTGCATTTTTCCAGTTGGCGTTCCATTTTTCCATCCAAGCCTTTTATCGTCTTTTTTAACCGGAGGAAGTCCTCCTTGCAGGCCACAGCGCTGTACATTTCCCGTCCGCGCTCCACCAGATTGTGCGCTTCATCCACAAGAAAAATATACTCCCCCTTGTTGCCTTCCGCAAAAAAACGTTTCAGATAAACATGGGGGTCAAACACATAATTATAGTCGCATATAATTCCGTCCGAAAACAAACTCATATCCAAACATAGTTCAAAAGGGCATACCCTATGCCTTATTCCATATTCTTCAATTGCTTCCCTGCTAAAATTATCCAAATGAGTCAACAAATCATACATCGCATCGTTAATCCTGTCATAGTGTCCTTTGGCGTAAGGGCAGTAATCAGGGTTACATTCCGTCTCATCCATAAAACATATTTTGTCTTTAGCAGTCAATATAACGGTTTTAAATCTCAGGCCATTTTCGCGTAAAATCTGAAAAGTATTGTCCGCTACAGTCCTCGTAATCGTCTTCGCCGTAAGGTAAAAAATCTTCTCCCCTTTCCCTTCCCCAACTGCCTTCACCGCTGGAAAAACAGTGGATATGGTTTTTCCTACTCCTGTTGGCGCTTCAATAAACAACTTCTTCTTATGGTAAATTGTCTGGTATACATAAGTTACCAGCTTCTTTTGCCCTTCCCGGTAAGCAAATGGGAATTGTATGTTTTTTATCGACTCCTGTCTGTTTATCCTCCATTGATACTGGAAATCGGCCCATTTTTGGTATTGCCTCATCACATTTCCAAACCATTCGTCCAGCTCTTCAAAAGTATAATCATAATGGAAATATTTCAGTTCCTCTGTATCCATATTGCAGTAGGTCATCCGCACCTTTATCCCCTCCAGATGCTCCTGCCTGGCATAAATATATGCATAGCATTTCGCCTGCGCCAGATGCACTGCTATTGGTTCTTTCATCCTTTTCACTTCCAGGTAAGTGCCTTTTATTTCATCTATGGTCACAGAATATTCCTGCCGCATACTTCCTGTTATTTCATCATCCCCGGACAAACCATATGCCTGTCCACAATATTCCCCTTCCTGCCCTTTACCCGCTATTCCTTCATATGTGGATAAACTATGGGCTTCTCCGTAACATTCCCCTCCCTGCCCTTTAACTACTGTTCTTTCATATGCGGACAAAGGCTCTGCCATCTCCAACGCATTCCGTCTGTTCTTCTCAGAAATCAGGAAAGATTCTGCTTGCTGCGGATTATTCCCGAAAATAATTCCATCAGCCCTTCCTTCCACCGTAATCGTATAATTCTCCGTTTCATAAAAATACTTCAAGGCAACTTCCGCATGATAGTCTGCCCCCATCCTCCGCTGTATCATACGATGGATTCTGCCGCCTTCCTGCATAGCATTCTCAGGAGAAACTGCTTTTCTATTGTCAATATTTCCTGTACGAAGTATAAATTCCACTAATCCCCGCACTGATATATGAATTTCCATTTTATCCACCATATCTTCTCCCATTCCAGCCATACAACCTCCAAAGAAAACAAAGAAAAAACCCCATAAGGATAGTTTACTCTATCTCTCATGGGGAAGTCAAATACTCCGGAATCGTGTTTACTCCACTATTAACATGCAACTGCAAAGCGGTTCATGAACTGCTCAAAGTCAGCATCATAGCCGGAATAAGAAACTGTTAAAATTTGATTGAAATCCAATCCTAATACGCCAACGATGGATTTTGCATCTACTACATATCTATTATAAGCGATATCAACATCAAATTCACACTTCGATGCGGCTGCCACAAAATCCTTCACTTCAGCAGGTCTCAACTTAATTTTATGCCTCATAATAAAACACCCTTCTTTCTTAGAAAATGAAAAAAACGTTTTCTTTGTGGTTACAATTGTATTATATCCCAATTTTTGCAAATGTAAAGTATAAATTTTGTGTCCAAAAATGGGCTAATTTTCAGTTTTTTCAATTAATACTAATAATTGCCCTTATAGACTTGCTGATTCCGGCATTCCTTTGTAAAAATTTACAATTAATACTTTACCGCCTTACTAAGGCTATCTGCATATTGATAATTATAACCCAAATTCCACCATATATTCTTGGAATCGTAAAGGCAGCATATTGCGCTGCAATTTTAAATTTTTCCTCTCTTTAATGGCTATTTTATGACAAAAAAATGTAAAGAGTTCCTGATATTCCATCTCCCGCTCCGAATAATCCCCTATTTCCTCTTCGTCAAAATCCCTGTCTGTAACTAAATACCATTCTTTTGATTTCGGATGTACAACAAAAATTCCTCTTTTCTCATCATAAATAATAAAATCATATAGCGGCAGCCTGTCTGCAAAGTGTGGGGCAAGGAATGTCACTACATTATTTTCAGGCCCTATTTTAGAATATAGGATTCCACTTTCCAGTTCCTGAAACCGTAGGAATTCTTTCCAATGATGCACTTCATTCCGGGTTCGCCGAGCCAATTCAAACACTTTATGCACATGCCGGTCCGCCAGATTCCCCATCACCTGACTGCCGTTTTTCATTTTAAGCCCACCCAGAACTGTCTTATATATTGCCTCCCCCTTCTCCTTATCTTCACTGGCTAATGCCCTGCATATATCCAGATAAGTCCCTTCCCCGAGACGGCGGCAGATAGTTCCCGCCACCTTTGCTGCCTTCTCCCCATCCGCTGCCACCCGGATATAGGACGCAAATAAACGGAAGTTATCCTCTTCCCCCACTTGCAGATGTATATTCTTGTGGTCTTCCCGCAATGCATAGGCTTCATAAATGCCGGTAAAAATCCCTTCCAGTGAATCTTCACAGATTAAATACTTTTCTTCCATATTAATAATCATACTCCTTTCGCTCATATGCGGGCGTTCCCTCAGACAGGATGCCGGCCGGCAAATTCGTGCTGGCACGATTTGACGGTCAGCTTCCTGTCTGGCTGAACTGTTGGAAATTTACATCGTCGAATAGGGAGAGTTGGCGGTAGGTTATACCGTCTTTGTCAAAAGGCAGTTTTTCCTTTACGGAAATCAGATTCCTTGTAATGTAATCTTCTTCTATCTTCGTATGATACATCATCCTTCCTCCACATGTTATAAAGTAGAGGGCCCGCTTCAGTACCACTCCTATTTTTTTTAAATCTTCAAATTTCAGCGTGCCGTTTCTCCTCGCCCGGACAATCCTCTGCGCACTCTTAACCCCTACTCCTGGTATGCGCAGTAGTAGCTGATAATCTGCCCTGTTCACTTCTACCGGAAATAATTCTAAATGGCGGAGTGCCCAATCCGCCTTTGGGTCCAGCAATACATTGAAATTAGGCCGCTCTTCACTCAATAATTCCTGAGCCTGAAACCCATAATAACGCAGCAGCCAGTCCGCCTGATACAGCCGGTGTTCACGCAGAAGCGGCGGCCCTCCTGGAAGTGCGGGTAAATCTTTATCCTCATTCACATTCACAAAGGCCGAATAAAACACTCTTTTTAACCCAAACTTCTGATAAAGGCTTTCCGCCACCATCATAAGCTGATAATCATTTTCCCTGGTTGCTCCTACAATCATCTGGGTAGACTGCCCTGCCGGAACGAAATGGGGGGCTTTCCTATATAATACCAATTCATTTTTATTCTCCTGAATCCCATTTTGAATCTGCCTCATGGGAGCCAATATATTCTTCCTATGTTTATTGGGCGCCAGCCTTTTTAAGCTTTCCGCCGTGGGCAGTTCCAGGTTCACGCTCATCCTGTCCGCCAAATAGCCCGTTTTCTGAATTAATACTGGGTCAGCCCCTGGAATCGCCTTTACATGGATGTAACCCTGAAACCGGTGTTCCGTCCGCAACTTGTAAATCGTCTGATAAATCAGCTCCATCGTAAAATCTGGATGATATAAAATTCCTGAGCTTAAGAAAAGCCCTTCTATATAATTTCTTTTATAAAACCCCATCGTTAATTCACACACTTCGTCCGGTGTAAAGGAAGCTCTAGGCACATCATTGGATTTCCTGTTGATACAATATTTGCAGTCATAAATGCATTCGTTAGTAAACAATATCTTCAGCAACGAAATACAACGCCCATCTGCACTGAAACTATGGCAGATGCCCCCTTTTTCCGTATTCCCTATCCCCGTTCCATCCCCCCTCCGGTCCACACCGCTGGAGGTACATGCCACATCATACTTCGCTGCATCCGTAAGAATCCCCAACTTTTCCTTTATACCCATTTCTTCCGTAGCCTTAAAAAACATCTCCCTCACCTCTGCCGCTACCCGTTTATTTTCATCTGCTAATCCTCAACGCGTCTTGCATTACAAGCCTAAATCTCTGCTTTTATTATTAACGAACATATGTTTGTATTATCATATCATATATTTTTTCCATTGGCAACCCCTTTTTGCAAACATTTGTTCTTCTTGCATTCTTCCCCAAAAAGCGTTTAAATAATAAAGTGGGATAGCTGAAAATTAATAAACTTCCTGAAAGGAGTCAAACCATAATTATGAAAAATCTTACCATTCCTGCCGGATACCATCCGGCATTGAATCTGCATGACACGCAGATAGCTATTAAAACTGTTAAAGACTTTTTCCAGAGCCTGCTTGCTGAACGCCTGAACTTGCTCCGTGTGTCCGCCCCTTTGTTTGTCACCCCCCAATCCGGGCTGAACGATAACCTGAACGGCATAGAGCGCCCAGTATCCTTCGGCATCAAAGACCAGGGGGAAGCTCAAGCGGAAATCGTGCATTCACTGGCTAAATGGAAACGGTATGCCCTAAAAAAATATGGCTTTTCCGTGGGGGAAGGTCTATATACCGATATGAGCGCCATCCGCCGGGATGAAGATACCGATAATATCCACTCCATCTATGTAGACCAGTGGGATTGGGAAAAAATAATCACTAAAGAACTTCGTACCCTGGATACCTTGGAAGAAACCGTCAAAATTGTATACAAAGTATTAAGGAAAACAGAAAAATATATGGCCATCCGGTATGACTACATTGAGGAAATACTTCCACATGATATTTTCTTCATTACAACCGGGGAACTGGAAGAAATGTATCCGGAAAAAACACCGAAAGAAAGAGAATACCTTATTTCCAGAGAAAAAGGCGCTGTCTGCGTTATGCAGATTGGCGATTTGCTCAAATCCGGTGAAAAGCATGATGGCCGTGCGCCCGACTATGATGACTGGGCATTAAATGCCGATATCATCGTATACTATCCTGTTCTGGATATTGCCCTGGAGTTGTCCTCTATGGGCATCCGCGTTGATAAAGATGCCCTTCTGTCCCAATTGGAAAAAGCGGGCTGCCCGGAACGGGCCAGCCTTCCGTTCCAACAGGCAATCATAAACGAAGAGCTTCCTTATACTATAGGGGGTGGTATCGGCCAATCACGTATCTGTATGTTCTTCCTACGCAAAGCACATATTGGGGAAGTCCAATGTTCACTCTGGCCGGAAAATGTCATGGAGGAAACAAAAAAAGCTGGCTTGCCTTTATTATAAAAGAACCTTCGGTTCTTCGTCAATTCATGTCCGTCTGGCGACGGAATTTCCTATCATATAAAAACGGCTTTAGCAAATGCAAAAAAGCCTGTGCAAATAGTTTTCGCTGCACAGGCTTTTGGGCATTATATGTACTTTTATGGAGGCGGGGGAGGCCGCTAGCATTGAAATATTCAAATGCCAGCCCTGGTTCACTGCTCCTGCACACCTTTACCATTATTCCTTTTATTACCAATCCATCTTCTCAATTGCTGATTTCTCAATCGCCAGCCCCGCTTTATAACGTTCCATAAAGATTCGGAAGCCTTCCACATCTTCCGCATAAGGGGTTATTGTTTCCCCTGACAGTTCCCCAAAAATCCTCTTTTCGAGGTAATCTTCCAGTTTTTCATCCGTTCCCTTATCAATCATGTAGGCTGCAAGCAACGCAATTCCCCATGCCCCGCCTTCACTGGCCGTGTCCATTACCGTCACAGGGGCATTGACCGCTGCTGCCAGATATCTCTGCCCTACGCCTTTCGTCTTGAAGAATCCACCATGCCCCATTATCCGGTCAACTTTTACCTTTTCGTCCTCCATCAGTATATCCATCCCCATCTTTACCGCTCCAAGGGAAGTATACAGGTGAACTTTCATAA
This sequence comes from Lachnospiraceae bacterium, assembly GCA_009911195.1. Lineage (GTDB taxonomy): Bacteria > Bacillota > Clostridia > Lachnospirales > Lachnospiraceae > Kineothrix. The sequence continues at coordinate 29,237 of QXWV01000111.1, forward strand.
AGTTAGCAAGATTGAATTTACTTTCCGCGGTGCGCAGGAAAGCAAGACGCCCTTCGTTCAGCATTGTAATATTTTCTCCTGAATAATAACCATAGGCCAGCAGCCCTCCGCAATCCGGGTCGCCATTGAGAGCATTCGTATACAATTTTTCAAACAATTCCCCCGTTCCTGTCTGTATTCCCATTAATTGGGCAAATTCCTGGAAAATACCTACCCAGGCATTCAAATCCGACGTTCCATTATTGGCATGGGACATAGCGCACGGGAAGCCCGTAGGAGTAGTCACCATATCGATTTCCCGATATACCTTGCCAAGCTGCTTCTCCAATACAATCATGGCGAAAGTACTGGTACCTGCTGATACATTTCCAGTCCTGGGCGCTACCGAATTGGTTGCCGTCATCCCAGTACCCGCATCCCCTTCCGGCGGACAGAGCGGTATTCCTGCTTCTAAATCACCTGATTCATCCAAAAATGCCGCACCTTCTGTTGTCAGGGTTCCTGCACTTTCTCCCGCCACAAGCACCTTGGGGAAGATATCCCTCATTTTCCAGGAATATCCATAGGGCATCAGCAAATCGTCAAATTTCTCCACCATGTCCTGGTCATAATCCAAAGCATCCGAATCAATGGGGAACATCCCTGCAGCATCGCCGACTCCAATTACCCGCTCCCCGGTCAGTTTCCAATGGATGTAAGCGCTCAAAGTCGCCACATAATCCAGTTTTTCTACATGTTCCTCCCTGTCAAGGATACGCTGGTACAAATGAGCTACGCTCCAACGGAGGGGAATATTAAAATGGAACATATCCGTCAATTCATCGGCAGCCTTCTGGGTATTGGTATTCCTCCATGTCTGGAACGGGGCAATCTGCTTTCCCTCCTCATCCAAGGCCATATAGCCATGCATCATCGCGCTAATGCCGATGGAGCCAACTTTTTTTAAGCTAACCCCATACTCCTTTTTCACCGCTTCCCTCAAGGAGCTATAGCATTTGCGTATTCCTGTATGAATTTCTTCCAAGCTATATGTCCAGATATTATCCACAAAGGAATTCTCCCAATCATGAATCCCCACCGCAAGCACCTGGCCTTTAAAATCTATCAGTACTCCTTTAATCCTGGTCGAGCCCAGCTCAATACCTAATGCTGTCTTTCCCTCTTCTACTAATCTTTTTATATCCATAGTCACCTCGCTTAGAAACAAGTAAATGCCCCATCAATGATGAAGTCGGACCCTGTTGTAAATGTGCTGGTATCCCCTGCCAGATATACGCAGATAGCTTCTAGTTCTTCTGGTTTTCCCATCCTCCCAAGAGGTGCCATCTCATTCCATTTCTCAATCAGCGGAATCAAAGTAGGGGAATTCAAAGTAAGCTCCGTGCCGATATATCCCGGGCTAATGCTGTTTACGCGGACTCCCCGCTTCGCCCATTCGATGGCCAGCGATTTGGTCAGTTGGATAACCCCTGCTTTAGATGCATTGTAAGCACACTGGGGCTGTGGCACATTCACGATATGGGCTGACATGGAAGCTGTATTTATAATAGAGCCTCCGCCATGCTCCAGCATATATTTCCCCGCAGCAATGTCTGTAAGGAATATTCCGTTCAGGTTAATATTAATCACTTTGCTCCACTGCTCATAGGTCATCTCTTCTGCTGGGGCATTGATGCAGATGCCCGCATTATTGTGGCAGAAGTCCAGCCCTCCCAGCTTACTTACTACCTCTTCCACCATTTCATCCACCTGCACTTTATCGGTACAGTCCGTTTTAATTGCAATGACTTTTCTGCCGGTTTTTTCCTCCAGCTCCTGGGCCGTCTTTATCGCCTCTTCATAGTCGATATCCACAATAGCCACATCGGCGCCAGCTTCTGCAAAGGCCGTTGCCGTACATTTTCCAATCCCTCTTGCCGCCCCCGTTACAAATCCTTTTTTTCCGTCCAATCTCATTTTTTCAATAATACCCATGATGCTCTCCTTTCGTTGATATGATTTTGTAAAATCATTTACCAAAATATAATTACATAATAATAGACTATTTTTATTTCGTCAATCTGTAATAATACACAGTTTTTTCCTTATTTAATTGTCTAATTGTCCAATGGATTTTATTCATTTTTATATGCTATAATACTATTTTGTAAAATGATTTTGCAAAATAACGAACTGCGGGATACATGGTATGCCCAGAAAAGCACAATTCCCGCGATGGAAATATCATTGTATGGAAAGGATATCGCTACTATTATGAAAAGAAGCATCACTCCAAATCAGATTAAGCAAAATAACCGAAGCCTGATTTATCATTTTATTTATAAAAACAGGAAAGTCTCCCAACAAGATATTTCCTATGCCCTGCACTTAAGCCGCCCCACCGTTACTGCTAATTTATCGGCCATGGAAGAGGAAGGGATAATTTTCAAAAGTGGGCTGATTGATACGGAGTTTGTAGGGAGAAAGGCTTCCGCTTACTCCATTGTGGCCGATTACCGAATCGGTATTGGTGTAGAAATCTTAAAAAAGGAAATAAAAATGATTGCTGTCAATCTTTATGGGGAAAAGTTACACCGTATGATATCCTTACTCCCCTTTGAGCGCAGCGAATCTTACTTCAAAGCCGTATGCGGCAAGCTGATAGAATTTATTGGTTCATTTGGTGCAAGGGATAATCAAATCCTTGGCATCGGTTTCGCCATGCAGGGACTGACAACGCCTGACAAGCAAAGCATACTATATGGCAAAATACTTTCCTGTACCGGACTTTCCATCACCGAATTTTCCAGGCATCTCCCTTTTCCATGTTCCTTTATCCATGATGCGGACAGCGCCGCAATTTCCGAACTATGGGTATCGCCTGAACTTACGGATGCTTTTTATCTTTCTTTAAGCAAGCACCTGGGGGCTGCCATTATTTCCAAAGGTATGATTTTAGATGGAAAGCATGGACATAGTTCTACCATAGAGCATATACAGATGCAGCCAAATGGTTCTTTATGCTACTGCGGCAAACGGGGCTGCATGGAGACACTTCTGTCATTGACCGCTTTACTTAATGATGGGGAAGAATTAGAAGACTTTTTTCTGAAGGTACGTGGAAATGACCTTGCTGCCCAAAAACGCTGGAAAATTTTCCTTTCCGATTTATCCAAAGCAGTCAATATGCTCCATTTAATTTATGACACAGACTTCATCCTCGGAGGATATCTGGCTCCATTCCTCTGCGAAGAAGACCTTTCCTTCCTCCATGGACAAATCCGGGAAATGACACCATTTCCTGAGCCTTCTGATTTCCTCCTCATCAGCAAAATGCCCCAGCATAATATTTCCATCGGGGCTGCATTGCCTTATATCCAGGAATTTCTGCAGGAAATTTAAGGTCATGTGTGGGGTGTTATAAACATTTGGGGGCGTCTTGCAAAGCAGGATTAATCTCCGCAAAAACTTTTTTCGTACAAACAGCAATCACCAACGCTACCAAACCCGCAAACAGGACAACCGCATATTCCGCCCCTTTGCAAGTTCAAACAATGCCCCATACAGCGCGCTCCCTAACGGCTGGGCGCATATGGAAACAGAAAAAATTACGGCGATTACCTTTCCTGTTAAATTCTGCGGCGTCTCCGCCTGGACAAAAGACATAATCTGTATAACAAAGATAGTAGAGAATATCATAATCATAAAGCAGCACGAAGCCATCACCATATAATTTATCAGCCCGGAGGGGCAAAGCAGCAGGGCAGCACCCATAGGAAATACACATATGGCACAAGCTACAATCAAATTCCCTGCCTTCTGCATCGTCAGCCTTCGGGCATAAAGCCCTGCGCAGGCTGCCCCACACAGCCCTCCTGCCGCCAATGCCCCTTCTGCAAAGCCATAGAGCCGATTTGCCGGCAGATTGCCCAAGTCCAGCACTTCCGTTATCAGATAGGGCATCCCCACATTCAGCATGGAAGAAAGGAATAAATTGATTCCAAAGGCGACCAGCATCCCTTTGCCCACAACGGGCTTTTCGCCGCTTATAAACCGGAGGCTTTGGGAAAAATCCGCTTTCACTGTATTCCATATGTTCCCGCCAAATACTTGTTTTTCAAAAGGTATTTTTATGAAAATTTCCATTATTGCGGATGCTAAAAAGCAAATTGTGCAAACCCACAATACCGGTTCCAGCCCATGCGCGCTATACAGTATCCCCCCTATCACAGGCCCTAACAGGGAAGAAAAGGAACTGATTGTCTGAATCACTGAATTTGCTGCCATAAAATGTCCCCTGCCCACCAGCGCAGGAATACTTGCCTGTACGGAAGGCTGGTAAGCGCCTGCAATGCCATATAAAAGCATCAATGTAACCGTCAGCAGCGGAATCAGGCTAACCCCATCCTTAAGTACAATAAATACCACTATTAAAGCCGCCGTAAAAAAGTCAAGCGCTACCATAATATTCTTCTTATTCACCCGGTCCGCCACAATCCCCCCTACTGGCGACAACAGGACAGAGGGGATAAAAGCACATGCCGTCACCACCCCATAAAGCATAGCCGACCCTGTCTGGTTCAGCAGGTAAAGCGGCAAGGCAAACCTTATCGCAGCATTTCCGAACAACGAAATAATCTGGCCTATTACTACCATAGTAAAATCTTTTGAAAATAATTTTTCTTGCATTTTTTTTCCTCCTACTACTTGATGAACTAAACACTTTTCATAATTATTGCTTACATTTAATAATACCGCGTGACGGTATGTTTAATTTTAAAAATATAACTACCCTTTCATATAGCAATGTCATTAAGTTAGCACCTCACGGCGTCCGCCATCGTTAACTAAATGACATTGTTTCATATAGGGCAGTTTTTATTTTTTATTTTGGTAAATAGAAGTCAGTTCCTGCAGCCTGTTCAAAATATCATCATCCACAATATCCAGGCCAAAGCCTCTCATCATCTGTTGGAATACTATAAATTTCTCATTGTTTTCCGTTTCTGTGTCATCGAATATCATCGGATTCATCCATATATTAGCCACAAAAATTATCAATTCTGCCAATGCTCCCGGATAGTCTGTTTGAATGGAGCCATCTTCTATCCCCTGTTCAATAATCGGCAATATATAGTTCGGAGCCACATCTTCCATTGTATCATGCAGAATACTGCAAAGAAGCTTCGGGTTATTATGGAGATTCGGGGCTGTGGCAAAAATTTCATCCTGCTCAGACCTGAAAAGAGAAGCCTTAAAAAGTGTCTTCAGCTTTTCCTTTCCGTTCAAATCCTTACGGTCACGGATTTCTGCCAGCATCCGGTTTGAATCCCCCGTTATCCTGTCCGTAACGGCCACCAGGATATCCTCTTTGGACTTAAAATGGTGATAAATAGCACCTTTGCTAAGCCCTCCCAATTGGTTAATAATCTCCTGGATGGATGTATATTCATACCCCTTCTCCATAAACAGGCGGTAAGCCACATCCAATATTCTATTCACCGTTTCTTCCGTATTTTTATTCCGCGCCATCTTTTCTCTTCCTCCAAACCGACTGTTGGTATGATAACATATGGAAAATACATATGTCAAGCATATTCAAAAAATCTAAGAAACTTTTTATATGTCTATGATTCGAGTGCCAAGAGCCATCTGTGGGCGGGGCTTTTAACACCCGAATCCTATTATGTTAATAAGGTATTTTTCTCCCCCGCATTTCCTTCCTATACTTATCCGGCGTAATGCCAAACCGGGCTGCAAAGGCTTTCGTAAAACTCCTCCCATCCGGGAAGCCGCTGTTTTCCGCTATTTTATTAATCGACTTATCCGTGTTGACCAATTCCTTGAATGCATATTCCACCCTTACGTTCAAAATATATGTCTTATAATTTACATTGGCATACCTTTTGAAAATTCGGGAAAGGTAAGTAGGCGAAAAACCGAAAATCCCAGCTACTTTCTCCAAAGTCAAATCTTCCTTGTAATGTTCCTGTATATAGGATGTAATGCTGTGCAGTTTTTCCATCTGCCTGCTCTTCTTCATCTGCTCCTCGTCCACATCCGTTCTCCGATATCGTGTAACGAGGTAATACAACATCTTATAATAGCTGCTGAGCACCTCCAGCTCGAATCCGTACCTTTTTTCCGCATAAGAAGTATACATCCATTTCACCAGCCTTACGAACTCTGCATCCTGCTCTTTATATCCCTCTGGAACATGTCGGAACAAAATATATTCGTCTTCCCTGAATTTTTCCAGTTCCTCCGGCGGAAGCTGTATGACCACCGTAAAATTCTCTTCCGGCACTTCTATGGAGTGCACTTCATTGGAATTCACAATAATGAACTTCCCTTTGGACAAACCATAATAAGAGGAGTTGATATAAAAATCAATCTCCCCTTCAAACACAACAAATATTTCCACTGTATCATGCCAATGTTTTGTCACGCGATAATTGCCGTTTTTCCCTTCAAATACAAACATTTTGAAAGGGAGGTCCGCATTCGGCACTACCAATTCCCGTTTTAAATCCATCTTTATAGCCATACTCCTTTCAAAATCCAGAAACCTTAGTGCAGATTAAATATCATTGTCCTCCTCTATAGGCTTCCATGCCTTCCCGAATTTCACATCCTTAAACAAAGCAGCCAACCCTGTAATCTGCTTTAGCCGGAGAATCTCATCCTTATCCATCCCCAAATGCCTGGAAATCCATGCATCAGAACGGCCAATTTCATGCAGTTCCTTTATAATATTGCTCATCAAATCCACATTATGGCTTCCCCTCGCCCTGTTATGCCGAATCGTGCTTGCCATCCGCTGGTCAATCGGCTTATCGATAATTGATACTGGCAGCATCCCTTTTTCACGCTCAAAGATATCCTCGTACTCCAACATTACCCTATAACGGTGAAAGCCATCCACGATAACATATTCATCCTTTTCTTTTACATAATAACATACTATTGGCATTGTATAGCCATCCATTTTAATGCTTTGGTAAAGAAGCTTCATTTCCGGCGGCGCTACTACATTGGGGTTATAGTTATTTGGCTTTATTTTATGTATCGGAACTGCCATTATATTATATACCGGGCTTTTAATCTTCTCCATTGATGTCCTCCAATCCTTTATACCTGTCCCTTATCGCATCGATTGCTCTCTGCTGCTGCCTGTTCAGCCCGAATCCCATTGTCCTGCAAATATGGTCATTTTTTAAAATGCAATAACACATCCTTTTCCAGCTTGGGATATCTTTGCTACTTTTAATATCATCCGTATTGTCCGGAATTTTTTCCAAGAATATGACCCGTGACTTTTTATTCAGAGTGTAGTTTGAAACTCCGTTCCGCTTAATCCTATAGCCATGTTCTTCCAGTTCCCTTATTGTTTCCTCCTCCAATCCACCCCCTTTTTCATGCCAGAACCTTATGGATGTATTGAATTTTTTTACATAATTGTTCCTTAGCCTTATAGGAAGGGTTTCCAGTAAAAATCTGGTATAGGATTCCCATGTATGCCCTTCCGGCAAAGTGATGCTACGGTATCCAAGCGCCTTGGAACGGGCATAAATACATGCAAAATTCGCCCCTTGTACCCTCCCTACCAGCTTAGCCCATATCTCCGGGTCCAGAACCCGGTACAGATTCAGGCTATCTTTGGAATAATCGTTAAACGGGGAAGCCACACGCATCTGGGAAACCTTCAGCCCCGCCATATGATACAAATCATACAATCTGTTGTAGTCATAATTAAATAAATAATTGGCATGCCATACATCTTCCAATCCCCAATCATACATGGGGGAGGCGCACCATACATTTTTAAACTGCTTGCTAATCCAGCATTCCCCATTATAGCCATATTTTTTATTTACAAAACCACTGTACCTTTGCAGCGACTCATCCGCCCTCATCCCCAACAGACAGACTGTCTTTTTATTCCCATGTGAAATCCGATACCATCTGCCAAACTGCTTTGCCAAATCCTCCTGGTGCATGCGGTAATGGTAAGTTGTTATCGGATTATTATCCAGGTTAATCACGTATTTCTGCTTGGGCATATCCCTCACCCAAGCCTCTTTCTTCATATCATCCCAAGGATACCAGAACATTTCGTAACTGCTCAGCGCCGTCCTTGTTGCCATAGGGAGGCACACCCAATACAGCTCTGCCTCCCCCTCCATCCGATTAAAAGTACGCTCTATATATTGAGTTGTAACCGTATACTGGGCTTCAAAATCTTGATGGAATACCCCTATCTTCTTTTCCGGATAATATTTCTTCTGGAAATCCAAAGTCATGTTCAACAGCAGTCCACTATCCTTACCTCCTGAAAAGGATAAGTAAATGTTGTCGAATTCCTCAAAAATAAACTTTAACCGTTGCTGTGTTGCTTCATATACATCCTGCGTTTCGAATTCCCGAATCATATAACCAGTTGCCTCCATTCTTGAAACAAATATTGGTATCCCCGCTTACACAATACTCTCTTTTTACCATAATTTGACAATTTTTTCAAGAATGGTTAAAAAATCTTAAGGATTGCCTTAATGCTATTTCAAAAAACTTCTATTCCGAACATAAACTTTTTCATTCTTTTTTGGGCACATTAGTTATTCGGTATTTTTTACACCTCCAAAGAAAAAAAATAGCCGCAATGGCTCAGCCAGCGGCAAAAACAATCCCACCAATTTTTATTTTACCTATTATTTTATATCCCCTTTATCCTTTAAAGGATTCATAATATAATGCTACAGCCACGTTTTCTTTCAAGATTACACAATACAATCTTTAGTGCTTTCGTTCCGATAGTGTGGTGCTGGTGGTGTATTTTTTGGTTCTATTTTTCACCATACATGAGAGACATACTGGGCATTATTATGCTTTTTATTCCATGATGTACCTATTTAACGGCAACACTCCGCTATAACTATATCCTTGCAAAAACCTTTACATTCCACAAATGTACCTATTTAACCTATCTCGTTAACACCCCCATCCGTGACCACTACCTTCTTTACATTCCACAATGTACCTATTCAACTTTTTTGGGCAGGCCGTTTCGGTTTCTTCTGTTTTTCTTTACATTCCACAATGTACCTATTCAACTAGCTTTGTCTATGCTGAATGATATGTACTGTAATAACTTTACATTCCACAATGTACCTATTCAACCATCCGGGCCATTCCAAGAACCCTTTCTTTGTTTTCCTTTACATTCCACAATGTACCTATTCAACGGCTAAGCGGTAGAAGATGTTTTCTGGAATATACTCCTTTACATTCCACAATGTACCTATTCAACTTATACTCTTACTAATTTCTCTTAATCCTACATAGATCTTTACATTCCACAATGTACCTATTCAACCTTTTAGCGACGGAGAAGATACAATGAACGGAAACTTCTTTACATTCCACAATGTACCTATTCAACCCCTTCTTAATAAATCCCTATATTGCATATCACTAAGCTTTACATTCCACAATGTACCTATTCAACCCAGGCTAAGCTGAACCCGGAACGTTTGCCTACGGACTTTACATTCCACAATGTACCTATTCAACCATACCAGCCGGGCGAAGTTATGAGCCCGGCAACCCGTCTTTACATTCCACAATGTACCTATTCAACCCTGCTGTCCGTCGGGGCAAGACAGGGTTTTAGTTACTTTACATTCCACAATGTACCTATTCAACCGTAAGTATGGTTTACTGTTGCTACGGGGTTACTGGTCTTTACATTCCACAATGTACCTATTCAACCTGTTTTTTTAATAATAGGAATTGTCATCACAACCCTCTTTACATTCCACAATGTACCTATTCAACCCATGCCGTATACCTTGAAAAGTCTCTTTTGTGGGCACTTTACATTCCACAATGTACCTATTCAACCCTTCAAAAGTTCTGTCACCTGCTCGTTAGTTGCCTCCTTTACATTCCACAATGTACCTATTCAACCTATTTTTTTATCCCATTCACATTGCGTAATTCCGTACTTTACATTCCACAATGTACCTATTCAACCTCATCGTCCGGCTCATAGTCCGCTACATTTTCAAAACTTTACATTCCACAATGTACCTATTCAACCTTAGTGTTTACGCCTTTCATAATTTCCTCTGTGACCTTTACATTCCACAATGTACCTATTCAACCTTTGATTGGGATTTAACATATTCAGCCTTTCCTATCTTTACATTCCACAATGTACCTATTCAACCTGATTTTGGTGTGGAGCATGGTAAGCTGGATTTGTGCTTTACATTCCACAATGTACCTATTCAACCATGTGAAAACCATAACAACATTGAATACAAAGATTACTTTACATTCCACAATGTACCTATTCAACCGACTTTACAACCAATGCGCCAGCCATCTTCATTTCTCTTTACATTCCACAATGTACCTATTCAACCCCGTTCGTTCATATCTCCCCATTCCATTACCTATAACACCCCTAATTTTGTCGACCTACCCTTAAAAACTTTGTTGAGCCCCTACTTTTCCACTCAAACAATCCCTTGATGCCCTCTCTTCTACATTGTCGACCTCCTGCACTTTATACATTATCGGTGGTAGACAAGCATCTTACAAAAAGAAGCTGGTCATATCCTCCTCTTTTCCCCAGAATTCTTTATCCAGCCATTTCTCTTGCCTGCTTTTAAAAATAATAACTGAGTCCAAATGTTTATCTATATATGGTTTCAATTCCTGTTGTAGTTTTTCAATCTGAACTTTTGAAATCTCTCCCTCAAAAACAGAATTCTGAATATGAGTAAGATATTTCTTACATATTTTAAAAACGTGCGCCCAACGTTTCTGCCCCTGTTTCTCTTGGTTTATATCATACACTAATACTACATACATATGCTACCACCATATTTTAAAACCTTCATACTCTTTCTCCCCAATTAAGTGTTTAATCAGCTTATACGCTTCAAGCCTTATAAGATACCGATAAGACACCTGCCTTCCAAGTTCTTTATGTGTAATTGTTTTCTTTAGCCGTTCTTCCAACTCCTGTACAATCAATCTGGAGCTGTCTTTTTTCAGATGAAGGAAATTTAATTCTTTCGTAAAACTTTCTTCCGTAATCTGCCTTCTGTTTAACAGCGAAAATATAAGCCGGTCTCCAATCAACGGTTTAAATACTTCCGCAATGTCAAGGCACAAAGAATACCTTCTCACCCCTGGCTCATGCAGATAGCTGATAGTTGGATTCAACTGCGTATGGTATACCTCACTCAAAACTTTTGTATAAATCAACGAATTAACAAATGAAATAAGTGAATTAATCATATTGTCCGGCGGATGCATCACTCGTTTTTCAAAACAAATTTCTTGTTCTACTATCACATTCCATGCTGCATAGTAATGCTTTCTGATATTCCCTTCTATACCCATCAATTCTTCAATAGAACGTGTGTCCACTATTTTCTTTCTCAAAGCATCTATTTCTGACATAAAATGAGCAACATTTTTACCACGGCCATTATAATACCGTAAATTTCTGTATATATTATCTGCCGCCGCTTCAATAAACTTCCTTGCAATTACAATTCTCCGTTCATACTCAGTGTAATATTCCACTTGCTTTACCAATAGCTGTCCTGCAATCAATTTTTCTTTTGGATAGTAACTTCCCGTATAGAAATTATAATAGTTAAAAAAATGCATCGCTATTCCGTATTGTGAAATATAATTGATAAATGATGTATTAAACGTCATTTCAGACATTATATAAATATTGTCAATACGCTCTATAGGAATATCCTTCTTTTTCCCTTCATAAGATGTGAATTGAAGCGTATTGTCCTTCCTCTTTAAATCGCCATTATTATAAACATAGAAACTTTGCTCCATATCCCCTCCTATATCAGGCATAAATCATGATATGCACATTTATTGCATATCTTCATTTTTTCAAATTCTGGCGGACATATTTTCTTTTTTTGCTTGATGATTTCCGTTATAACTACTTCCAATTTTTCTTCATCTTCTTTCGACAATTCTACCACAAGATTTTTTTTGATTAAAGGATAATCAATTCTCGCCTTCAACCCATCAACCCCTCTCTGCTTCAAATAGTACAGATAATATTTCACTTGCCATATTCCAGCTTCCTCAACCGCCTTGCTTTTTTTAACCTCATGAAGTTCTCTGTGTTCTTTGATAAAATCAATATTTATCACAGTATCAATATTAATATGTTTATCATCCCTTTTATAGCTATTTTCATCAAGCAGCTTCCCAAGCATTACATTCTCATCTTCGGCTTCCATATTTATCTCATTAGTAAAGTACCACAGCTTCCTTTTACAGACGAAATAATAATAAATCATAACCCCAGTAACCCGTTCTTCCACTCTAATAACCATTCCTTTCCTAATGGAGCAAATATTTCTATACGAAAAAGCCCTCGTCCTCTATTTTATCCAGCAGCAGCCCCCGCCCTGTATATCCGTTAAAATCATATTCCAGCCTTGCCCTATGTATATCAAAAGTACCTATTGTACCTTTATCGATGCCATTTGGAATTCCGTAGTGAATATTTAAGTTCATCGTTAACGCTGCCAACCTGGATTTTAATATCTGCCGGATACCCTTATCCACATGTGGTGTATTTAAAAAATTTTTCATCTCCTGAATAAAATCATAATTCTGGTTGTATATCCTTTCTGGAATCACTGTGATACTGCGGATATCCCGAAAATCATCCTTAGCATTTTCCGCATCGTATTCTAATGGCCTGAGATTCCTGAAATGCATTAAATTATTTTCAATTTGCATATAGTAATTCGTTTTCTTTATCCGTTCTATATCATATACTTGGTTCATATAATTTACTTTATCCGTCTCAGAAATTATTTTCCCATCATATGTGTTCAGCAAATCTGCCGAACGGTCATAAATATCCTTGTCATAAATCTTCCCTCTCCCCGCCCCATTATCATACACAATAATATTAGGCTCGTCCGTACTCTTTGTCCCTGCCCGGTTACACCGGCCCATTCTCTGCAGCAAACTATCCGCTGTGCACATCTCCGTATGCAATATATCAAAATCAATATCCAAGCTTGCCTCGACAATCTGTGTGGTCACCCATATCCCTGTTTTTGATTTATCACCGGAAAATTCCATAATTCTTTTCTCTAAAATTTCCCTGTCTGCCCTTATGTAACGTGAATGCAAAAGCCCTGTTTCCGGGCATCTATCACAAATTTCACTATATATTTTCTGGGCTTTTGAAACTGTATTGCAAATTATCAATATTTTTTTAGCCGGCGCATCTTCCACAATCCTATCAATATCCAAATCGCCTTTCATTACCCGCACTCTGTGCCTTAATGTCGATGCCGTATCAGAAAAATCTTTATAAACATAGTCCCTGCCTTCTATCAGCTTATTTTTCTTCATAAAAAATTTTAATACTGGCGGAAAAGTAGCCGTGATTATGGCAAATTTCCCTCCCATATTTTTTATCTCTGTTAATCCGAAAATAAGAGCCGCCACTATTTTAGGCGAATAAGATTGAATTTCATCAATTACAATTTTGGAGTATTTTAGGGTTGCTGCAAATATTTCGGTACCCAAAGCCTTATAGACAAATTTAAAAAGCTGGTCCACAGTACATACGGTTAGGGGATAAGAAAATAATTTCGCCTGCTCATAATTCCTATAGCTATTTTCCACATCTTCCGGTGATTCCAATAAGTAACTGTTCATACTATCCGAATGGAGCAAAGCCACATCCTTGTATTCGTATTTTTCTTTAATTCTTTGATAAATTGCATTGGAAGAGACTTTTAATGGAAGTGTATAAAATCCTTTTTCACCATTAAGCCACAATAGGGCTGCTTCTGTTTTTCCCGAACCGGTAGGCGCAATTACAATTACATTTCCATCCCTGTTATCTGCCATAAATGACTGGGCTGGCCTGTAGCCGCCCGATAATACCTTCTCCACATTATGGCATAGTTTCTTAGCTTTGAAATCTATGGCGATTTCCGCCCTATCATATCCGGCGCTGACCGTCCAATCAAATTTATTCAGCATCCCTTTTACAAGCATATATTTACACCATAATTCTTCATCTACACTGAGTTGTTCTTTATGGTTCTGGTCTGAAAACAAAAGTTTATTCCTATTGCCAGGATATATAGATATATTCTCGTTATTCAAATATTCCTTTACATATTCGAGATAGTACTTCCTGCAATATTCTTCCAATTCCTTTCCACTATAAATATCCGGACGGTTATGGTGATAATAAATTGCTGTAAGCAGGACGCTGAAGTCATCCTCATCGCATTCCGGATGCTGGCATAAAAAATCCTTTTTCGACAAAATGACAGCTCCCAAAAAGCCATGGGGAATCTGTCGAATATCCTTTACACTCCCATCCGCCAATTCGTCATTTACCTTTGTTTGAAAAATATAATTTGCCTTCCCTATATCATGCAGGCTACAGGCATGCAATATCAGCATCTTTTCTTTTTCGCTAAAATAATTGCCATATAGCCCCAAAAAATCCTCTGCACATTTCACCGTATCGTTCAAATGCCCCTGCAGCGTCTTATGGCCGGCTTCAACAGCACTATTGAAAATGCTTGCCTGATATCCTTCCAATATCCCTAAATCATTTTCGCCCAGTTCGCCTTTTAGTTTTTGAATCAAATATTCAATTTTTCCTGCCAACTGCCTTTTTTTATCTTCGGGCAATGTAAAAACAGGTGATTTCGCATAGAATTCCATACCATCCTCCTTGCATAGTTCAGGCCAGAGCTACCACATCGTTGTATTCATCCACAAGTACATTATCCAAAAATTCTCCTTGTGGGAAATAATATGCCCTTATTTTCCCGCCATCCGCTTTCCATCTGCGCAATCCTTGCTTTGTTATTTCATATTCTTTTGTGAGCGTGTAAAGCGTCACATTTTTTCTTCCTATATCTATATCAGAGTTAACCGGAATATAAATATCATTATTTGCAGCCGCCTGCTCTTTTTCCTCTAGCTCTACAATTTCCACTTTCCTGATATCAAGGATATCCTCATGGCGTCCAAGAGCCAAGTAAGTCGGCGGATTAAGCAGCGATAGGTATACTGTTTCAAAATCTTCCTGTGCCGGGACAATATGGAGAAGCATTTTATTTTCACAAATCAGTTCTACATGCGCGATTCCCTTAAATGCACCATATGATTTCTTTTCTCCTTCAATACAAAGCTGATGTCTTCCGCTTTCATATTTTGCATCAAAAGAAAACGAATATCTCGTATATAGTTCAGACACCGAACCCGCGTTTGTTCCCTGAATGCTTACTTTCATCGCATGAAATTCCCCGTTTGGGTATCCGCATGCCCTATGCACCATGCCAAGTACCGTGGAATATGGCGGCAATGGATAGGATTCTTTAATGATAAAACTACTTGGTTTCCTGTAATTCGCCAGGTTTTGAAAACATTCTACTCTAATTGCTTTACCCATAATATGTATCCACTTCTTTCTTCAGATGAATAAATGCATCTTTTACCGTTCCCGCATTCAGAGACTTTTTCAATTCGGAATCATTGCCAAAAACTCCGCTTGCAACACCGATTACTGTATTTTCCTGGATATCGCTGTTACTTTCTATAATCTCCTGTAATGTGTCAATCTGTATTTTTCCACGCTTCAAGATAATTCGGTTCTCAAAGAACGGATTCTTTCTCACATATCTGCCTCCCACAACAAAAACAGGGGACAGGTTTTCTCGCCTTCCTTTAATATCCCTATAAAGAAATTGTATTGTATCCAACAATGCTTTTACCCTCTCCGCCTTATCCGTCTGGGATATGGACAGTTCTCCATCTATGCCCACCCGGTCAAGGTCAATCGATATGGTGTATGCATAAAAAGACCTGTGTATTTCGCTCTGGGCAATTCCATTCTCCAGATTCTGACGCCTTGCCAACCCCATATTGGTTAAGAATTCCAGGTCGCTTTGATATGGTTCTAAAGCGATTGCATTGCTGAGCCTCGCTACGGCACTTCTCGTTAGAGCCCCTCCTTTTTCCGCCTTTCCTTCTTCCTTTGAGCTTGTTTTCATATAACCAAATAAGTCGATTTCCGGATAATCTTGAATGGTTGCCGAAGGTGCAAACTGTACCACCCCGCTTTTCCCATCTACCGGCGTATCATCCCAGCCTAATTGCTGAATCATATTATAGCGCATGGCCTGTCTGGAAATATATGTATACTGTTCGTAATTTCCTCTCGACATTTTTTTCAAAGTTGATATATTTCCAACCCCTTCCCCATAATTTGCGCTCTCTGCAAGAAAAACCATCGTTACCGTTAACCCCTGTCTATTCATCTATCTTTTCCTCCTTCTTTTCATAATAACTGCCCTGCAGCCCTAGCAAAAAAGCATATCCGTACTCTATAAATGTATCATGGTCTTTTAAACATTCAATGAAGGCATTGGGAACTTTTAGTTTTGTAGAACAGTAGATGCGCATCACTACTTCCATAAAATGCTCTACATTGCCAACCGACAATGCATTCAACAGTTGATAAACCGTTCCCCTGATACATGCATCATCCTCTGTTCCTTTAGCCCCTAATAAAGCCTTCCTCAATTCATACCCTTCATCTCTCACTCTATACCTGCTCATCCATTCACCTCCTATATTCGCACATTCCTTTCCCTTCCTTAGCAAATTCGTTCTAAGCTGCACACCATAGATAGCCGCTGCACTAAATAATATGCTTTTATTTTCTATCGCCATCTTCAGCAATTTATGAATCATCCCATACTGGCTTCGATACCGAAGAATATTTAATACCGTTTCTTCATGGATATTCCAATAGTCTTTTCCCACTTTTATGTAAGGATGTTTACTTAGCATATCCAAGCCTTTTCTAATTGTCTCTTCCTTCAAGATATCCAATACGTCCTTGGCAATTACATCAAAAGTATATCTATCCCCCTCTCCCCTTCCCCGGGTAATCACTTGTATATTTCCCAGTTCTTTGCTTTTTTCCTGTAAAAGGATATCCACTGACCTGGCAATCCAGGAGGAATATTTTTCGTCCTCCTTCCTTACTGCGTCATAGGCCGCCCTTCCATTTTCCGGATTGGCAGACAGCAGTTCCTTTATATTCTTATTAACATTTAGAAATACAAAACAATTGCCAATCAGAGTAAATCCCAGAGGCGCTAAGGAATAAATAAATGCACACATGGGGCATAAATATGCATCCACCTTACAGTTCCAGAAAGCAGAGCGTTTTCTGGTCAAATCATCTGCCTGGTCTTTCATGAATGCGATAGACACTTTTTCTTTTGCATCCATCCGCCCATCACAGTCTATGCATCTTTCCTTTGCTTTTTCATGGGAAACTGAAGCATATTTCCTCAATGGTTCAGAGAAGTCCGTGTCGAACATTTTCCTCATATCCTTGGCAGCATTCGCCCTTAGCAGGAAGCTCTTACCATCCCAAAAGCGGTTAATATAATTATAGATAATACTTTTCATGGAAAATGTTTCTTCACAGAGCGGCTGTATTAAAAATTGGCGGAGTCTCTGCAAACGCCGGCACAGTTCTTCTTTACCCATATTTTCTTTTAGCTTGCTTGTTTTTAACAGCTCATATTCTTCCCAATCATCGACACGGCCTTTTATATTTTCAAATCCGGAACGGTAGCTGTTGGAGAGAAGCTTATCATTGATGAATTTTAAGCTTTCCTTGCAATTCACCTTATCCCATTCCCCATGCTCTGCCTGTTCCAGGATTTCCTCAATTTTATCCAATGCCAATTGATACGCTGACGTAGAACCGAACTTTTCGACAAACGCCTTGAAATACATATCCGTCCAGTCCGCCTGAATCACAAAATCCCTTTTAAGCCATAGGCTCTGCTTGTTATCGGCAGTTCCATAGTCATCCCCTTCCACAGCATCCAATTTCTCCAGCATATACTTTAATCCAACCACTCCGGCATTTTTCAAGAAATCACCAATGGAAACCGTTATTCTATCCACGTTCTCACCCCCTTCTACCCGATTATTTCAAATTTGCCATGCCCTTCGGACCTACGGACTCCCAGCCCTGCCAAAAACAAAATATTTAGGAGCTGGCAAGTGCCAGTCAGCTTATATATCCCTAAAGACGCATCTGTATTTCTGCCAAATACCGGCACTACTACTTTTTTACCTTTTACCGCCTGTATAGAAAAGCTGCTTGTATCCATATACATGTCCATCTTTTTCAGGAAAATTTCTACATTTTCTTTCAATGCCTCTGCGAATCCATCCATTTCACAAGTATAATAAATATCCGAATTATCCTCCGAATTATGTTTTCTAACTATCAAAGGGCTTTGTATCTTAATTATAATTTCATTATCCTTAATTTCATTCAACTGCTGCATACGTATTGAAACCAATTCCATAGAATTTCCATTTAATGGATGTTTTTTTCTCTTCATTCCCTGGAATGCATTAAAAAAATGCAAAAGTTCCACCTGGTCTGCACCCGAGAAAAAAAGCAAAAATTCATTCCTGGAAAGCTCTATTGCCTTATCATGAAATTTGGCCCCCGGCAAATAGCATGCGTATGTAAAACTTTTTATGATAGATTTACTTTTATCATATAATTTTTCAAAAAAAACAGGGGAGTAGTTTTGTACAGCCGCTTTAAAAAAACTTACTATAAATTTATCTGTCTCTTTTGGAAGAAAATTATTTTCTAGCTTAAACATCAATTTATATTGATACATTCATCCACCTCCTATATAGGCATTACTATATCACATATTTCGTACAATTTCAACATTATCTACAATAAATATTACAGGATTAATTTTTTGCAAAAAGAAATCCATGCATTTTATAATTATTCAAAACTTGAAATATGGGATTAATAACGATATAATTAATCTACATTTTGGAATGTAAAGGTAATATTTAGGGTGGACAATCATTTAATAGATACATTTTGGAATTCAAGCATGGCAAACCTTCCCTTTCATCACTCCCCTTACAGCATCCCCTTCAACATCTCATTTACCTTTCCAGGGTCAGCCTTCCCTTTCATTGCTTTCATAGTCTGCCCTACCAGAAATCCAATGGCTTTTTCCTTCCCTCCCCGGTAGTCTTCCACAGACTTGGGGTTGTTGGCGATGACTTCCTCTATTGCTTTTTTCAAAGCCCCTTCGTCGCTTACCGTTTTTAATCCCTTTTCTTCCACATATTTTTCCGGGTCCATATCGCTGTCAAACATGGCTTCAAACACTTCTTTCGCTACAGTGCTGTTAATCACTTTCTCATCGGCCAGCCGGATGAGCTTTGCCAGGTTCGCCGGGGAAAAGCAGATGTCCTCCGCGTCCATGCCCTTTTCCTTTAACAGCCTCAGCGTCTCCACCATCAGCCAGTTGGACACCTTCTTTGGCTGCCCGCACAGCTTCACTGTTTCCTCAAACAAATCTGCCATGCATTTCGATGCCGTAATAATTTCGATATCGTATTCCGGGATATCGTATTCTTCTTTATAGCGTTCCATCTTCCCTTCCCGGAACTCCGGCTGCCTTGCCTGCATTTCCTCCAGCCAGCCCTCCTCCACAACTACAGGCGGCAAATCCGGGTCAGGGAAATAACGGTAATCCTGGGCATCCTCCTTGCTTCTCATGGCATAGGACTCCCCTTTGGCGTCATCCCACCGCCTTGTCTCCTGGATAATGGCATCCCCCGCTTCCAACAGTTCTATCTGCCGCTCTCTTTCCCCTTCAATAGCCCTGGCAATGGCACGGAAGGAATTCAAGTTTTTCATCTCCGTCCGCGTTCCAAACTCTTCCGTTCCCATCTCCCGCACCGATAAGTTTACATCCGCCCTCATAGAGCCTTCCTGCAGCTTACAGTCAGAAGCGCCGAGGTATTGTATCATCATCCGCAGTTTTTCAAGATAAGCGATAACTTCTTCCGCACTACGCATGTCCGGCTCCGATACAATCTCAATCAAAGGCACGCCGGAGCGGTTGTAATCTACCAAAGAACACCCTCCCCACTCATCATGGATTAATTTTCCCGCATCCTCTTCCATGTGGATTTCATGGATGCCCACCTTCTTTTTCCCGCCTTCCGTTTCGATTTCCACATAGCCGTTTCTGCAAATAGGCAGATACAGTTGGGATATCTGGTAATTCTGCGGGTTATCCGGATAAAAGTAATTTTTCCTGTCAAACTTACAATATCTGGTAATCTCACAGTTTGCCGCCAGCCCTACCGCTACCGCATATTCCAGCACCTGTTTATTCAAAATGGGCAAAGTTCCCGGCATTCCCGTGCACACCGGACAAGTATGGGTATTGGGTGCACCGCCAAATGCCGTGGAACAGCCACAGAATATTTTTGTTTTTGTGGCAAGCTCTACATGAACCTCCAGGCCGATTACTGTTTCGTATTGTTTTTCCATATTTATCATTATGCTCCTTTCCAAATCCAGCAACTTTCATGTATAACGCCTATTTTTGCCTGCACTGCCGGCATAACCCTTGTATAGCTCAAAGCTCCGGCTCTCCGAAAGGCCCCCTGGCCCTTTCATAGGCATATGCCACACGGAGAATATTTTTTTCTTTAAAGCAATCCCCTATTAAATGCAGGCCGATGGGCATCCCTCCCGAATCCTTCCCACAAGGAAGGCTGATTCCCGGCAATCCCGCCAGGTTCACGGAAACCGTATAAATATCCCCCAGATACATCTTTAACGGCTCAGCCAGGCTCTTTCCCAACACCGGCGCAGTGGTGGGGGCTGTCGGCCCTAAAATTACATCATATTTGGCAAAAGCATCATCGAAGGCTTTCTTTATCAGCGCTTTTACCTTCAGCGCCTTCAGGTAATAGGCATCATAATAGCCGGAACTCAGCACGAATGAACCGAGCATAATCCTCCGTTTCACCTCCGCACCAAACCCTTCGGAGCGGGATTTTTTATACATTTGATGAAGCCCCTCATAATCTTCCGTGCGGTATCCATATTTAATCCCGTCAAAACGCTCCAGGTTAGAGCTGGCTTCCGCTGCGGCAATGGTATAATAAGCCGGAATAGCATATTCTACCAGGCTCAAATCAAATTCTTCCAGGATAGCGCCCTTCCCCTCCAGCACTTGTGCTGCATTTAACACCGCTTCTTTCACTTCGGCCTCTATCCCATCCCCAAAATATTCTCTTGGAATACCGATTTTCATCCCTTTCACATCATCCACCAGAGCCGATGTGAAATCCGTATCCTGCCTTTTTAAGGAAGTGGAATCCTTCTTATCATAGGAAGCGACAGCTTCAAGCAATGCTGCACAGTCCGTCACGTCCTTGCCGATAGGCCCTATCTGGTCCAAAGAAGAGCCATATGCTATCAGCCCATATCTGGACACTGTTCCATACGTAGGCTTTATCCCCACTACCCCGCAAAAAGAAGCCGGCTGACGGATAGAGCCACCCGTATCCGAGCCCAGCGCCGCAAAACATTCCCTGGCCGCCACCGCTGCCGCCGAGCCGCCGGAAGAGCCACCGGGGACTTTTCTTATATCCCACGGGTTTTTCGTTTCCCCATAGGCGGATGTCTCCGTTGTGGAGCCCATGGCAAACTCATCCATATTCGTCTTCCCAATCACCAACGCCCCTGCTTCCTCCAAACGCAAAACCGCTTCCGCCGTATACACCGGGACAAAATTCCCCAGCATCTTCGATGCACAGGTAGTAAGCATCCCCTTTGTACACATATTATCCTTCACCGCCACCGGCGTTCCCGCAAGCGGCCCGGTCAACTCCCCTGCATCAATTTTCTTCTGTATCTCCCCTGCCTTTTTCATTACCGTAGCTTCATCCACTGTGATATAGCACCGGTAAATTCCATCCTTCTTTTTTATCTGTTCCAAAACCGCTTCCGCCGCTTCCACCACCGTCAATTCCCCGGCCTTTATCTTCCCCGAAAGCTCCACTGCCGTCAATTGCAGCAAATCCATACCCAATCCACTCTCCTTCCTGCCCAATCAGAGCCATTTCCTCTTTACTCAAACGTCCTGGGCACTATGAACATCCCGTCCTTCTCCCCTGGCGCATTTTTCAGCATATCCTCCCGCATATCCCCATTGGTCACCACATCATCCCGGAATACATTCTGCATATCAAACACATGGGACATTGGCTCTACATCCGAAGTATCCAGTTCCCCCAGCTTATCGATATAATCCAGCATCTTTCCCATATCCGCCTTAGCCTGCTCCTTCTCCTCCCCGGAAAGCTCCAGCTTGGCCAAAATCCCCACATACTCTATCATCTCATCACTAATTTCATTCGCCATTTTTTTCTCCTTCCTGCCCAAGCGTTTGGCCATATCTAATCCCTCACCTTAATATGCACTTCCCGAAGCTGCATTTCCGTCACTTCGCTGGGCGAGCCGCACATCAGGTCCTGGCCGGAGCCGCTCATGGGGAATGCTATGACCTCCCTGATATTTTCTTCCCCGCGCAGCAGCATAATCATCCTGTCGATTCCCGGCGCCATCCCCGCATGCGGCGGCGCACCGAACTGGAAAGCCTGATACAGGGCGTCAAACTTGCTTTTCAGCGTTTCCTCATCATACCCTGCAATTTCAAATGCCTTTACCATAATCTGGATATCATGGTTTCTCACCGCCCCGGAAGAAAGCTCCACCCCGTTGCATACAATATCATATTGATAAGCCAGGATATCCAGCGGGTCTTCCTCCTCCAACGCCTTCAATCCTCCTTGCGGCATGGAAAAAGGATTATGGGTAAACCCAATCTGCTTCGTCTCTTCATCCCTCTCAAACATGGGAAAGTCATTCACATAGCAGAACCGGAACGCATTTTTCTCACACAAACCCAGTTTATCCCCCAATTCCTTGCGAATCTGCCCTGCATAATAGTTGGCACGCCCCTCCTTATCCGCTATAAAGAAAATAGTGTCTCCCGGGCAAAGCCCTGCCAAATCCGCCAGTTCTTTTTTCATCTCTTCCGGTATAAATTTATCAATAGGCCCTTTATAGCTTATATCCTCTTCCACTTCCAGATACCCCAGGCCCCCCATTCCTAAAGAAACCGCAAATGCCAACAGTTTTTCATGAAATCCTTTGGACATTTCTTCATGCACCTTAATTGCCCTTACGGTCTTCCCGATAAATGGCCGGAAGCTGCAGCGCTGGAAAAATCCGGTCACATCAATAATCCTCAGCGGGTTGCGCAAATCCGGTTTATCTGTGCCGAATTCCAGCATCGCCTGCCGATAGCTGATTATCGGATAAGGAGCCTTTGTCACCTGAAACCCTTCCGGGGCAAATTTTTCAAATGCGGCCGACAGCACTTCCTCTCCCGCCCGGAATACATCCTCCTGGGTTGCAAAACTCATTTCAAAATCCATCTGATAGAATTCCCCCGGGGAACGGTCAGCCCTTGCATCTTCATCCCGAAAGCAAGGGGCTATCTGAAAATATTTATCAAACCCCGCTACCATCAGTAGTTGCTTATACTGTTGGGGTGCCTGGGGCAACGCATAAAATTTCCCTTTAAATCTTCTGGAGGGCACGATATAATCCCTTGCCCCTTCCGGCGAAGATGCACAGAGAATAGGCGTCTGTATTTCCAGGAATCCCATTTCCGTCATCTTTTCCCTGAGAAATGCAATGACTTTTGAACGGAAAATAATATTTTCCTTCACTTTGGCATTTCTAAGGTCCAGATAACGGTATTTCAGCCGCACATCTTCCCGTGTCTCTTTCGATGTCATCACCTCAAAGGGTAGCTGCCTGTATACTTTTCCCAACATGGTAATCTTATGTGCCTCCAGCTCTACCGTGCCTGTGGGAATCCTGGGGTTGTAAGTTTCTTCATTCCGCTGCCTGATATTCCCTTCCACAGAAACGGACGATTCCTTAGTAACCCCTTTTAACATTCCATCATCTTGGATTACAACCTGAAGAACACCATACATATCCCGCAAATCCAGAAAGGACACGCCTCCATGGTCACGGATATTTTCTACCCATCCCGCAGCCTTCACCGTCTTTCCGATATAAGATTCATCCACATCCTTTACCACCACATCCCTGTAAATATTTTTATCCGTCATCCTGTTAACCTTCCTTTCCTGTGCGCCGAACCGCCCTTGCGGCTTATTTCCTCTGCACGGGGCTGTGCATAAAAAAGCCCCGGAACACAGCTATCTGCATTCCGGGGCGAATAAACAAAACTCTATCCGCGGTACCACCCGCATTGACAAGCCGACATCTCCATCAAGATGTGTGAACCGCCTTGCCCACTCTTACACTTAACGCGTGCCACGTATCCCCCTATCATCCACTCATAGCCTGTGCCCAGTATGCATCCTGTTCATGGCTTCCTGGATAGTTCAGGAAATCTGCTCCAGAGTGTTCCCTTTGTTATCTCCCGCAAATGGCGCTCTCAGTCGGTGACGCCATATTCCTGTCGCATTCCTTAACAAGAGTCTCTTTCTTCGCATTTCTTAATTTATTTTTATTAGCCAATACTAGCACATCTTTTTTTTGATTGCAACACCTTTTTGTATTTTATATCAAAAATTTTGTATCAAAAAAGGCATTTATCCCTTCAAAATATTTTCGTATACAGACCTCTCTACCGTAAATTCCCTAGCCCCCATATACCCTGGCGCCACTTCATACTCATCGAATACAATTACAATGTTCCCCTCTGCATCGAAGTAGAAATTCTGGTCATCCTTCAACCTTTCCCAGTTCCATTCCGGCACCTCTTCGTAGTCTACCCAGTATACCTGCCCCTCATCTTCTGCCATTTGAGCCCGCATCTGTTCTTTAATATCCTCACTGAGTATTTCGTTGTAATTGCTGCCCTCCTGGAACAAATCTCCAATTTGTATCTGTTTTCCCGTTCTTTTATCCACCGTATAAAATTTATAGCTTTCGTATCCGCTCCCTGCACCCCGATACATGGAAAGCTTCAGGGTAAAATAATTCTCATTATCCGTCACAGTCTCATGATGAATCTCCAATGTTCCATAGCTTTCCCCAAGTTCTGCCGACTCCTGGAATTCTTCAATAAGCTGGTTGGTCACTTGCTCTATGTCGAAATTAATTTCTTCCACAGTTTGTTGTACATCCCCATTCCTGTTTTCCTCTTCCACGTTTTCCGCTTCCCTCTTTTCATTTTCCCCTTCTCCCCTTTTTTCCACATCCTCCACTATTATCTGGGGTACTTCCACATTCGCTTCAAAACGCTCGCTTTCATACTGGTAATCCCGGAACGTCACCGCCTGGAACAGTTTTCCCACTACTGGAAGGGAACCCATGGCATAAGCCACCTCCGCCCCCGTGTTCGGCAGGATTACAAGCAATACCGCTGCTGCCGCCGTTGCTATAATACGGAATCTTATCATTTTCTTTTTATGCATCTTTCTTCCCCCTTCCGTTTCCCGTTTTCTGTTTTCGTTTCTAGTTTTTTCTTCATTTCCTTTCACCCTTTTTTCCGCTTCCGCCCTCTCAATCCCGGCTTTCAGCTTTCCCTTCATCTCTTCCGGTACCGGAATCTGCCGATAGTCTTCCTGTGACGCCAAAAGCCTTTCTTCTATTTTCCTATAATCATCCATTTTCATACCCTGCCTTTCCTTTCCAGATAATCCAGTTTCATACCTTGCTTTTCCTCTACAGATAATCCAGCTTCATACCTTACTTTTCCTCTACAGATAATCCAGTTTCCATGTTCCAATGCTCAAAGCATTTTCCGCAGTTTCTTTAATGCCCTGTATAATCTACTTTTAACTGTACTTAAATTTTCCTGCAAAATTTCCCCAATCTCTGAAAGCTGTTTATCTTCATAATACCTTAAAATAATGACTGCCTTTTCCTGCTCCGGCAATTTCTCCAATGCTTCTTGTAAATCCATATCCCTGAAATGTTCTTCCGGCGCTGCCAGACTCTCATCCGGCTCTATATACTCCCGCCTGTTTTTCCTCAAATATTCCTTCGCCTCATTTATCATAATCCGGTACACCCAGGTCTCTGCAAAACTGTCCTCCCGTAGCGTATCCGCTTTCAGCATTGCTTTATAAGCGCCTTCCTGCACAATATCCATGGCATCCGCCTCCTGATGTACATAGCTGAAAGCCAGCCTGTAATAGCTCTCATAGTTTTCCAACAGGATGTGCCGAACCAATTCATCCTTTTTATTCATCCATACCTCCTATAAATAAAAATCTTTTTAAAACCCTTTTACAATTCTGTACTAATTAGACAAATAACCGCTATAAAAAGTTTCAAACAAATTTTAAATTTTTATCTACGGGTATAAAGCACATGCACCTCACATATAATATCCCTGAATCAGGGATATTAGCCATAACTATATTGCAGCAGAAAAGAGGAATGCCCTATGTGTACAAGTATCTCCATGAAAACCCGCGATTTTTACTTTGGCCGTACAATGGATTTTGAATACAATTTCAACGAATGTGTTATATTCACGCCCCGGAACTATCCGCTTCCCTTCCGCAAGGCTGGCATATTGGATAAGCACTATGCCATTTTAGGAATGGCCACCGTCATGGAAGGATACCCCCTATATGCCGATGCCATTAACGAAGCCGGGCTTGGCATCGCTGGCTTAAACTTTCCTGACAATGCCTATTATCCACCCACACAGGATACTGGCAGCAAAAATATTTCCCCCTTTGAACTGATTCCCTGGGTATTGGGGAAATGTACTTCCGTAGCGGAGGCAAAAAGCCTTCTTGCCCACACCCGTCTCGTCAATATCCCATTCAGCGAAAGCCTTCCCCTGTCGCCGCTGCACTGGCATATTGCGGACAAAGAATGCTCCATTGTGCTGGAAACCACAAAAAATGGGATGGAGTTATATGACAACCCGGTAGGCGTATTGACCAATAATCCTGGATTCCACTTCCAGACAACAAACCTTTGCCAATATATGAACCTTGTTTCCAACAGCCCCAAAAACTGTTTCAGCTCTATATCCAGCCTGATTCCTTTCGGGCAAGGGTTGGGATGCGTCGGATTGCCCGGTGATTATTCCCCGGCCTCCCGCTTCGTCAAAGCCGCATACCTTTGCCTGAATTCCACTTGCGATGAAGATGAAATGGGAAGCATTTCACAGTTTTTCCATATCCTGGACTCCGTATCCATGCCAAGGGGATGTGTCATCACCCCCGAGAACCTTTATGATATTACCACCTACAGTTGTTGCATGAACGCCTCGAAAGGCATTTATTATTATAAAACCTATTCCAATAACCAGCTCACCGCAATCGGCATGCACCGGGAAAACCTGGATTCGGAGCTTCTACGCACTTATCCGCTGACGGTCAGCCAACAGATTGCCTGGGCCAATTGATGCCCAATCAAAGACCCCATTTGATTCGTTGCTCGCGGGAATAAAGCCGATAAAGTAAAATTTCCCTCCGGGCAGCCATCTGCTGCCCCGGAGGGAAATCATTATATGATTCGGCCATCACATCAATACCCGAATACTTCTACCGCTTTTTTCATTTTCTCCATAATCCCCACACCAAAAGGGCAGTTCCTTTCACACCTTCCACATGCCACGCATTCCGACGCATGATGGGCCAACAGCTTATAATGGCCAGCCACCGTTTCCGGCACTTCCCCCTGGGCCAATGCCAGATTCAAATATTTGTTCACATCCGCCACATTTATTCCCTTGCTACATGGTGCGCAATGGCCGCAATACATGCAGTTCCCATGGAATTTAAATTTCTCCATGCCTGCCAACACCGTAGAATAGTCCTTTTCATCCCCTGGCGCATCATAATAAGCCGCCAATTTTTCAATTTCCTCTATACTGTGGCAGCCAGCCATCACCGCTGTAACCCCTGGCCTGGTCAGGCAGTATTCCAAGCACTGATACTCGTTAAATGCTATGCCGAAGGGGGAAAGCTCCGCATTCAGCATATCCCCGCCGCCGAATACTTTCATCACATTTATGGACACCTCTTCCCGCTCGCACAGTTCATATAGCGCTTTTCTGTCCAAATTCATTCCCACCAGGCCATTTTTATAGTTTTCCGCTTCCCAGAGGTCATTGCAGTCTTCGCTGGCAGGCTGCATATCATAAGCGGCATTCACGGAAAACATCAGCACATCAATAAGCCCTGTCTCCACCGCCTTCCTTGCTACCACCGGATTATGGGAACTTAAACCTATGGCAAGGATTTTCCCCTCCGCCTTCAGTTCTTTACAATATTCTATTATTTCCCCATTAAAGACTTCTTCAAAATCGCTTTCACTGTCCACATAATGAATCATTCCTACATCTATGTAATCCGTTCCGATTCTGCTTAACTGGTCTTCAAACCCCGCTTTCGCTTTTTCCAAATCCCGCGTCCGCAGATACTGCCCGTCTTCCCAAACCGAGCAGATATGCCCCTGAAGCACCATTTCTTCCCTTCTTCCTTCAATCGCCATGCCAAGGTTATCCCGAAACTCCGGGTTGGGCGTATACATATCAATGAAATTAATCCCCAGTTCCAAAGCCCTGTCCAGCATCCTTTTAAATTCATCCGCTGTCTTTCCTATAAAACCTTCGCACCCCAAAGCAACCTCGCTTACCTTCAAGCCATTGCAGCGCTTTAATTTCCTATACTTCATAAAAAATCAACCGCCTTTCCTTATGTATAGCCCCCGGAATCTTCCCGCAAAACCGGATTCTGAAAAATCCTGGGAATCTATATGTATCTTGTGATATCTTAACACCTTTTCTTTGGAAAAACAATCGAAATTATACAAAGTATAGGGAAATCAATTTACTTTATTTTAACTCTTCATAATCCTGGTCTGTATAATCCTTTTTTGTATCCCAGTTGGGGAATTCCAGGGAGCTATAGTCCATGCCGACCGCTTCGCATGCCCTTTTCCATTCCTCCGTGGAAGAATCCGCCAATGTTTTCAGTTGTCCGTCAAAATCCGTTATGCTCTGTGAAAAAATCCCCTGGACAATAGCCCCCAGACTTGGCTGGATATCCTTTACTTCCACATAAAAATCATTCGCCTTCTCATCCCTGCTGATGATAGTAGGAACTATCTTGGAAGTCTCTGTCGCAATCCTGTAATATTCTTTCATTATTTCATTTGACATATACTTCTCATTGATTGCAGGAATTACGGATATATAAGCGCCATCCGCCACGCAGCTCGACTGATACCCATATTCTTCGCTGAAAAGAGCCATTAAATATTCCGCTGCCTCTTTCGGATGGGCAGACTGTTTGTAAACCCCAATCCAAGGGGAAAGCTCGCCTCCCTGCACGTAAGTATCCGTAACCCCGTCTGGAACCGGAACAGCCATAACCCCGTAGTTTAAATCGGGATAACCTTCACCCCATGGGGAAATACACCACATACCCTGGCATAGAAAACCCGCCTGTCCCTGCGCAAACATTTCCCTGGCCTCCGGAGCACTGATATTTACCGTATCCGGATGAATGCTGCCGTCATCCACCAGGCTCTTCAAAAATCCCATGGCCTGTTTCATTTCCTCTGTGTCATAGGGCGCTCTTCCGTCCACCGTAAGCACCTTTGTAATAGCCGCCACTTTTCCGCCCGCTGCCGCTGCCAGGGAACGAGCCAGCACGTCCATCCGGTTCACCTGCTTCCCGCCATCAATCAGTCCATAAACACTGCCGTTTCCATTTTCCGTTATTTTCTTACATGCCTCCCTGAATTCCGAGTAAGTCGCCGGAATCTCTGTCACACCAGCCTGCTCCAGCACATCTTTATTATAGAAAAACAAGCATTGGATTACCGGCATCTGCTCCGTAATCGTATACCATTCATCCCCGATATGGGTTACACCCTCTTCAAAAGACCGTGGGTCAAACTGCCCGGCAAAATCTTCCGTTACAAAGCTGTTAATCGGTTGATACCATCCCTCTTCCACTGCCGTTTTCAACGTCATGCCGCCTGGAATGGGGAAAATATCCGGGCCATCCCCCGATTTAATCATCGTAACAATCGTATTCTTAAACTGGTCCACCGTGAGCATCGTATATTCAATTGTAATATTGGGATGCTCTTCCATGTATTTTTCATGGAATTTTTCCCTTTGCTGCGCAGAACCATCGCTCCAGTCCACAATGCGCAATGTTATCTTCTCATTGGAGTCCTCCTGTTTTCCCTCAGCTCCCTCCTTATCCCCCGAGGTATCCGTATTCCCTGCATCCGCGCTTTCTTCCGTCCGGTTTCCTGTGGACGGCATAGCTCCACATCCGCTTAATGGTAAAACCGCCATAATACCTGCCAACAATAATGCCCCTAATTGTTTTTTTCTCATATTTCCTCCGTTTCTGTGCTGTTTTTTGTTTTCACAGAGCTTGACAAACCAGCACAAATCAAGCTCCAAGTAACAGTTTGCCTTCTATCAGTTCTTTACCGCACCGGCAATTCCTTCCACAAAATATTTTTGCATACATATGAACAGAATGATAATTGGAATTACCGCGATGCTCCCCCCTGCCGCGATTCCGGTCCAATCCACCACATTCTCCCCTTTGAACACATACAGCCCTACGGCCAGCGTCCTGGAAGATGGATTGTTCAGCGTAAGCACTAACGGCAGCATAAATGCATTCCATGCCCAGATAGTTTCCATAATGACTACTGTAGTGGCAATCGGTTTGCATATTGGCATCATGACATAAAAGAATGTTTTAAAGTAATTGCATCCGTCCATTTTAGCCGCTTCCTCCATCTCCTTCGGGATAGATTCAAAGAAGCTGGTAAATAGCAGCAGGAAAATCACGTGGGCGCCTCCCGCCTGCGACAAAATTAACCCTGTCCTTGTTCCTACCAGGTTCATGCTCTTTACTACCTCATAGGTGGGGATAATCGTACTCACCAGTGGAATCGCAATGCTGCCAAGGAAAATCGCCATCACTACATTCCTTCCCCAAAAACGGTATCTTCCCATAGCATATCCCGCCATCATCGTCATCACCAGAACGATAATTACTGAAAAAAAGCTTACAATTACCGTATTGATGAAATATGTTCCGAAATCCGCTTTACTCCAAATCCTGATAATGTTGTCAAAGGTTGGCTCTTTCGGGAGCAGCCCCAGCCGGTTTTCAAAAAATTCCGTCTGGCTCTTGAAAGAAGCGGAAACTGTCCATAAAAAAGGATATACCCAAATGAAGCCAATGCCTGCCAGCAATATATGGTTCAGCACTTCCCTGCCAATTCTTTTACTTTTATCTTTATTCATTCCGGCATCCTCCTATATATTTTTGCTAAGACGGCCCTTAATTCCATTAAGCACCAGCCCGATAATAATTACTGCCCCTCCAAAAAACAGTGCTGCAGCGCTGGCATATCCCAGCCTGGGCATTCCGATTTCGCTGGAAAATGCGCTCCTGTACACATAAGTTGCGATTACGTCCGTGGCATAGAAAGGCCCGCCTTCTGTCATTGTCTTAACAATATCGAACACCTTCAGGGAATTAATCGCGCACAGGATGGCTATAATCCCGCCCACTGGTGTAATTAACGGCAAAACAATATGGAAAAATGTCTGTCTCCTGTTCGCCCCATCCACTGTGGCTGCCTCATAAACATCCTTTGAAACACTCTGCAGCCCGGCCAGCCAGTATATCATATAAGTGCCACAATCCTTCCACAGGGAAATAACTACCAGTGTGGGAAGCGCATACTTGGCATTCCCAAGAAAATTAACCGGCTGCCCTGAAATATGCAGCGATGTCAGCAAATGGTTCACCGGCCCTTGTACCCCCAAAATAAAAATCATAATGATGCCCACCACCGATGTGGTAGTAACTACAGGTACGAAATACATTGTCCGGTAAACGGAACTTCCTTTTAGCTTTTCATTATTCAGCATATATGCCAAAAACAGGGAAACCGCCAATTCCAGGGGAACAATTAGTGCCGTATATTTAAAACTGTTGAAAAAAGCATTCCAGAACAGCTCGTCATGCAGCAGTTCCCTATAGTTTGCCAGACCGACATATTCCGCGTAGCCTGTCATGCCGGACCAATTTAACAAGGAATACTGGATGCTGCAAATGATGGGATATCCTTGAAACAGAATATAAAACCCTACTGCCAGGGCCATGAATAGCCAGCACCATACATTCATCACCATTTTATCCTTCCGCCTTCTTTTCTCCGAAGCAGTCCCCTTCCCTGAAGCTATCTGAAGTTTTTGCATATGTCACCTCATTTCTGCGCGGCGGTCATTTGTCACGGAGCTGCTCTGCCGCGCGGATGCATACCCCGAATATCAATTATTTTGGAAAATCCCTTCTACCCCAGGTATTTATGTCTTGTCGCCGTTTCCATGGGAAGCCCTGTATCATAATCCAACTGCCTTGGCTCGTATTCCTCATTTTCCCGCTGCCTTGTATACCCTTCATTCTCCCATAAAGGAGTATAGCCTTTATTCCATGGCCTCATGGACCATTGGTAGCCCCGATACAAATCCCGTGTCTCATTCATATGATTTATCAAAAGCCTGTGATGCTCCCGGATAATCTCCAGGCACTCTTCATCCTCTATCCGGTTATCCACCTCGTCAGGGTCTGATGCCATATCATAAAATTCATCACTGTCCATCAGGTAGATGGCCAGCTTGTATTTATCAGTAATAACTGCCCGCATCATCTGCAGACCGCCGAATCCGTCATGGTCGATTTCATATCTGGTAAATTCCGTATAAACGGCTTCGTTTATCACTTTATCAGGGGAGTTGATTTGCGGAAGCATACTTTTGCCTTCCAGCAGCCTGGGAATAGGAAGCCCAAAATAATCCATCACTGTAGGTGTAATGTCTATATGGGAAGCCGGTGCACTGACCACTGCCCCTGCCGCTCCACCTTTTATAATCAGAGGGATATTCACCACTTCCTTATATACCGTAGGCCCTTTGGATGACAGATGATGTTCCCCCAGCAGCGTCCCATGGTCTGATGTGAAAATTACCAGGGCATCCGGCAGCTTTTCCCTTATCACATCCAGCACCCTTCCTATTTCATAGTCCACAAAGGAATTGCATCCCAAGAACAGGGAAAGCCATCTGGATGGGCTGTTCAGTTCTTCTTCGCCCGCATTTATTTTTTCTCCTGCCCATAATTTTTGCATCATATTTTTCCGGCTCAAATCATCCCTGAAGCCAGGGCTGCCGTCAAAGCAAAAGCCGTCATACATTGTATCGAAGGGTGCCGGACACAAAGAAGGGCCATGGGGTTCATCATAGGACACCGTAAGGAAGAAATCCTTTTCCTGAAACTCCTCCAAAAACCTGACCGCCCTGTCGGAACAACGATGGGCGTATGTAAACTCTTCCGTAAAGCCATGCTTATAAGCTTTTTCCGGATTTCTGGACAAAATTTTCTCCTCATCCGTCAATTCTTCCAAATAACATTTCATGTCATACCAATAATCCGGATTCCATCCTTCCGGGCATTCCCCCAGCCCAAAATAATCGCCGCCGTCCAGATGCCATTTCCCAATATACCCACATGTAATACCATGGTCTGTCAGCCTCTGCCCCACCGTCTTTACGTTTGCCCCTAAAGGAACACTATTTGCCACCACCCCATTGGTATGGGGGAATGTTCCCGTAAAAATAGCACTTCTGGCTGGCCCACATACCGGCTGGCATGTATAAGCATTTTCATAGCGGATGCCCTCTTCTGCCAGCCTGTCCAGGTTAGGTGTTTTCATTTTACTGTTGCCATAACAGCCAAGCATATCTTTTCTCGTTGTATCCGTCATTAAAAGAATTATCTGCCTTTTCACCTTCCTCCTCCTTTTTTTCCATATTTCTGAGGGGTTTTCCCTCTAAAATATCTTTTTTTTAATCCGGGCCCGTTTCTTTATATGTCCAGTATATCGGTTTTCCCTTTTGCTTCCATATCATTTTATGTTTATAATATGGACATTTCTGCTTTTCCTGTGGTATGATAAAAAAGTGGCTTCGCCACTTCATGAAGAACCTTCGGTTCTTCGTCAATTTATGTCCGTCTGGCGACGGAATTT
>QXWV01000112.1 GCA_009911195.1 Lachnospiraceae bacterium
TGCGGCCAACTCCAAAGAATGCTTCGCATTCTTTCCTGGCAACTTACAACGCTGTTAGGCTTTGTCAGCGCTATGAGGTTTTTTATGATTAATGTTTCAGGACACTTAAGGAACAAAAGAAGAATTGTAGGGTTTGCGGATGATACCAACCCGTTGACTGTTAACTGTTGCGGATTACAGGTTTTCAAAACAAAAGATTATTCCCAGCGGCGTGGCGGCGGACGGCTGGATTACCAGATTATTTATATTTATGAAGGAATCGGGCACTATTTCCTGAATAATGAATGGGTTGCCCTGCCTGCCGGGAACATCCTTCTTTTCCGGCCTTCCGAGCCACAAATATATTCTTATTATGCCAATGAAAAACCTGTTATTTACTGGATTCATTTCACTGGTACCGAATGCGAAGCCCTTCTGGAAAAATATTGCATCAGCAACTGCTATATCGGGGAGAATTTGCCCTTGAAAATCCTTTTCCAGGACATTATCACCGAACTACAGTTAAAGAAACTCCTTTATGAAGACCTTGTCATTCACAGTTTCTATAAAATACTGTCAATTATCTGCCGCTCCCGTCAGCAGATACTGATGCCTTCGGAAAATAATTTTTCCATTGACCGGCTCATTATACAGCTCAACCAACAGTATATGGATAAATGGACTATTTCATCCATGGCGGACTTCTGCAAGCTCAGTGAAGGGTATTTTGCCCATATGTTTAAAAGCCGGATAGGGGTTTCCCCCATGCATTTCCTGAATGAACTCAGGATAGAAAAAGCCAAAAGCCTACTCGCTGCCGATACGATGAACATATCCACAATCGCTGCTTTGGTTGGCTTCGATGACCCTTTGTACTTTAGCCGTGTCTTTAAGCGGGTAACAGGCATTGCCCCACAGAACTTCCATCGCAATGCACTGGAAACCAATACCCCGGAATGGTGGCCCGCCGATTAGGCATAGTTTGTTAAACAATAATTAAATTGTATCAGGAGGATAAATAAATCTATGAATTTGACAATTGAAACCGGTATCTCATCCATCACTGTCTTTTTCCAGGGGCTTATCAGCTTCTTTTCCCCTTGTGTGCTGCCGCTGATACCCCTATATATCGGCTATCTTTCCGGCGGTGCAAAAACAGTGGATGAGGATGGGAATATCACTTATAAAAGAAGCAGGATTATGAGAAATACCTTATTTTTTGTCCTTGGCATAAGCTTCGCCTTCTTCCTTCTCGGTTTTGGCTTTACCGCTATCGGAAGGTTTTTCCATAACTATCAGACATGGTTTACCCGCATTGGAGGGATTGTTGTCATCTTATTCGGCCTGTATCAACTGGGCCTGTTCGGCAGTTCTTCTTTGAGCAAAGAACACCGGCTGCATTTCCAGCCCGACACTTTAGCCATGAACCCGCTAACCGCTTTGATTCTTGGCTTCACTTTTAGTTTCGCGTGGACACCCTGTGTAGGCCCTGCCCTTGCCAGCGTATTGCTTTTGGCTGCATCGGCTTCCTCTTCCTTCACTGGCTTCCTGCTGATTGGCGTTTATACCCTGGGCTTTGTTCTCCCCTTCCTCGCTGTAGGGCTATTCACCAAGGCACTGTTGGATTTCTTCAAAAAATACCGCTCTGCTGTTAAGTACACGGTCAAACTGGGCGGTATCCTTATGATTTTAATCGGTGTTATGATGTTTACCGGATGGATGAACGGCATCAGTTCTTACCTCTCCGGCAATACATCCTCCGGACAGGGGGCGGAAATAGGCAATGGTGAAGATATGGCGCCCAGTGCAGATAGCAGTTCCAGTACGGATGCCAAATCCGGCGCAAATGGCACGGCCAGCGCTGACGGGGAATCCAACACGGCGAACGAATCCGGTATGGACGCCGAGCCTGGGCAAACGGAAGAATCGGCTGCCGAAATCGTTCCTGCCCCTGATTTTACCCTCCTGGACCAGTATGGCAACAGCCACACATTATCCGACTATAAAGGGAAAACCGTATTCCTTAATTTCTGGGCTACCTGGTGTCCCCCCTGCCGTGCAGAAATGCCTGAAATCCAGGAAATCTATGAAGAATATGGGGAAAACAATTCCGATGTAATCATTCTCGGCATCGCTTCCCCCGAAGTCGGGAGGGAAGGCAGTGCAGAAGATATCGCTGCATTTCTATCGGAAAATAACTATACTTATCCGGTGGTTATGGATACGGACGGGATTATGTCATATTATTATGGCATCAGCGCCTACCCTACCACATTTATGATTGATAAAGATGGAAATGTGTATGGATATGTTCCCGGACAGATTACAAAAGATATTATGAAAAGTATTATTGAACAGACCATGAGTGGGATTAGGCAATAGCTTAATCCCGCTCCCCCCTCTCTTTTATATACTTTTCTACCGCCGGGTCTTTCATATCGTAAACGCGGTACCATTCTTTTGTTTCCTCATCCTTTATGGTCTCCGAACGATTTTTATAGAGAAATCTTGTTAAATTATAGCAATCTACCCATATTTCATTATTCCCCTCTTTTTGCGACTCATCAAAAATAAGCTGTAAGCCCCAATGGAGGTGGACTACCTTAATATTATTCACATTTTCCTTTTTGCTGTAGCCGGTATGCCCCATATAGCCTATGACCTGACCTGCCGTCACCACGCTGCCTTCCTCCAGCTCCTTATAATAGGGGAAATTCTGGCGCAGATGGGCATAATAATAATACCTTTTGCCATCAAAGCTCCGTATTCCCAGCCGCCAGCCGCCATATTGATTCCAACCGATAGCCTCCACATAGCCCGACTCGATTGCAATAATCGGCGTACCTATCTGACCCATCATATCATGGCCGAGATGGGGCCTTGAATAGCCATAGCTTCTGGATGCACCGAAATCATCATAATCGTTGTATTCAAATCCTTTAGCAATAGGGGAAAAAGCTTTCAGCCCATAGCATTTCTGCCATTCCTGCTTTCCGTTTTCCGTCGCTTTACATATTTCATATTCGCCCACATAGCCGCCCAATACGGCCTCATAAGCTTCCAGGTAGTAGGAATAATATTTCATGTCTTTCACCAGTTCTCTCATGGTAGTCTCTTTGGTTTGCAATTTCTTGGCCGTTCTGGCGATTTCCGCCTTCGTGCCGGAAGGGAACTCCCCACCATGCTTAGCCCCTACATAAGCTAACAGCTCTATCCAGTCCACATGTACGGACTCTCCATCTTCCAGCGCTGCCTCATATGTATCCACATCCCATTGATATGCCTCACACAGGGCTTCATAGGAAACATTGAAATCCACCCATTTAATATATTCCCTTTCCCCTACAGAGCCCACTTCCACTGCCTGCGGCTGGCCTTCCCAGCCTTCTTTTACAATCCCTATTAAAAATACGCTATACAGCGATGCCAGCAAAATACTTTCTATTAGCACCGCCTTTTTTATTCTTTTCAAATATTGCATTTTCCACCGCCCTATCCGCTTCATTGCAATATATGAAAAAAGATGCACAGCCATGCCATGCACCTTTCACATTTTTCCTTGTTTTTTATCCCTGTGGACCATACCTTATACAATGTCCAAAATCATTCGTTCAGCTTGTCCATTTACACTTCCGGTTCAATCAGGCCGTAAGTATTCCCTTTCCTCTTATAAACAACATTTACCTGTTCCGTTTCCGCATTCACGAATACGAAGAAGCTATGCCCCAGCAATTCCATCTGGACACATGCATCTTCCGGGTACATCGGTTTGATGTCAAATTTCTTCGAGCGGATAATTTTCACTTCTTCATCGTCCATATAATCCTTTTCAATAAATTCCTGCTTAAAGAAGCCTACGGACTGTTTTTGGTCTATCAGCTTATTTTTATACTTTTTTAGCTGCCTTTCAATAATTTCCTCTACCAAATCGATTGAAACATACATATCATTGCTGACCTGCTCTGAACGAATGATGCTTCCTTTTACTGGTATGGTCACTTCTATCTTCTGCCGTTCTTTCTCTACGCTTAGCGTCACATGTACTTCCGTCTCTGGATTAAAATATCTCTCCAGCTTCCCAATCTTGTCTTCTACTGCATTTCTTAGCCCTTCTGTAACATCAATGTTCTTACCTACAATAACAAACTTCATATTACTCATCCCTTTCATTGGATTATTGTTGAACACTATACCCCGAAAATGTTTTCATTTAGTATATTGTTTTCAAACATTATACCATATTGTACCATATCTGTGCAATAATTTAAGTTTTTATTCTCCCTCTATTTCATCATATCCTGGGAAACATCCTCCCATCCAGCCAATGTCATTAAGTTAGCACCTCAGCCCAGCCGTGAGGGAAATAAAATACTCCGTCGCCACGCTCCCGCTCCAAAAAAAGCGTAGCGGGCACTAGGTTCGTGAACTACCTCACCAAGTGCCGACGC
>QXWV01000113.1 GCA_009911195.1 Lachnospiraceae bacterium
ATCCAAGCCCCATCTTTTTCCTCATTCTTATCATAATGAACAAAACATCCGTTCTGAAATCAGCAATAATGTATCCCTCCATCTTCCTGTGAAAGCATGTGGATAGTGTGGATAAATCCGTGTATAAATAATTAATCCTTAATTTTACGCATTTTTCTATGTGGATAACTAAAACCGTTATTCTCTACCACTTATGTTCTAAAAAGTGTTCTTTGTATATCTTGCACAAGTTGAATTTTTAAGGGCGGATACCGTCCGGCATCCGCCCTTATATACTTTTTTAATCCCTTTAACGTCTTTCCAGAAAATCCTGTTAGAAAATTCTTCTTACGGAAAGAGGTGTTCTATAGCTTGCACTGGAAACTATAATCCCTGTCTTGGAAGTAGATGCATGTACTATCTGTCCGTTGCCGATATAAAGAGCCACATGCCCTGAATAGCAAACCAAATCGCCCGGCTGTGCATTTGCAAGCCCATTTACCGCTGAACCTACATTTCTGTCCGCCGCCGATGAATGAGGCAGGCTGACACCAAAGTTCTTATATACGCTCATAACGAACCCTGAACAGTCGGCACCATTTGTCAGGCTTGTTCCCCCATATACATAAGGGTTGCCAACAAACTGCAATGCGTAATTCGCAACTGCGCGACCCATTTCGCTGCCATTTCCGGAAGCATACATTACCTGTCCGCCATCCGAACTGCCGCCGGAAGAACTTCTCCCTGCTGCCCTTCTCGCCGCTTCCTGTGCAGCCCTTCTGTCAGCTTCTTCCTTCGCAAGCCTTGCTTCTTCTTCCTCTTTTGATTCTGCCTGTACAAATTCCGTAGAAAGCGATACATAATCTGTAGAAACATAACCATCGCCTTCTTCTATGTTAACCTTTACCCAGTCATCCAGTTCTTCCGTTACTACTAGCTGGTCTTCAATCGGAACCATCCCTAATACGGTTTTATCCATGCCGGGTTCCTGCCTAACCTTTAAGGTTGTTGTTGTAACGGTTGCAATCCTCGTACCTACCTGTTTGGCCAGTTCCACTGCTTCATCGCCTGTTACACAATATTCTCCCTTTACATAACCGGTAACGGAACCGGATTTGATTTCATACCATCCGTTGGTTTCGGAAATGAAACTCCCTACTGACTTGTCATAAAGCTTCCCTATAATTTCCCCGTCTTCACTGGGAATACTTCTTACATTTACATAATCATTTACCCTTGCGATAACAAGGCTTTTAAAGCTTTCTTCCTCATCCTTCCTATCCAGCTTCTTCGCTACATCCTTCAGGATTTTAGCATCCAGGTTGGAAATATCTACTTCTTTTGTTTCTTCAATAACTTTTTCTTCCATTTCCTCCAGTGCTATTTCCTCTACTGTCGGTGTTACTGCCTGGGCAAGCATATCCATATTCTCTACCTGGACGCCTCCATTGGAAGGAACTGCATCTCCGGGAACTGCTTCCGGCTGAATATCTACCGTCTGGTTTTCTACATTTGCCCCATCTGTGTCTGCTTCTTCCTTAATATTTTTAAGGGAAGTGGCGTCTGTCTGTAATGTATAATCAACGCCTGCGGAAGGCAAAACTGATGCCAAATCCGTAGCTGCGTCTGCTTTTAAGTTCATACTTGAAAATGCAATGACTGCTGTAACCGTACACATAATCATTTTCATGTTCTTTTGTCTCATAGGTTGTGACCTCCAAAAATTGTTACCTACTTTTTTAATTTATTACAATTTTGTTACATCCCGTTAAATAATATAGCACTTCCACGTATCTTTGTCAACCTATGGATTCATACAAAAAAGTAGAAAAAATTGGAGAAAAATCGTAGTAATCGTTAAGATATTTGGCTAACCCAGGAATATTACAGAAAGTTTTGTATTCCCGCAATGGCATTTGCCCCATCCGCCACCGCTGTTACAATCTGGCGCAACGGTTTGGAACGCACATCCCCCGCCGCAAAAATCCCTTTCTTTGTTGTCATTCCGTCTTCCCCCGCTATAATATAGCCTTTCTCATCACATTCTACCAGATTTTCAAACAGCTCTGTATTTGGGTGAATCCCCACGGCAATAAATATTCCATCCAGTTCCAGTTCACGCTTATTGCCCGATGCTACATTGCGGATGCTGATTTTCTTCACCTGGTCTTCCCCGAGAATCTCATCCACCACCGTATCCCAGAGAATTTCCACATTAGGCAGGCTTTTCACCCTCTCTTGAAGCACCTTTGCCGCCCTGAATTCATTCCTGCGGTGAATCAGATATACCTTCTGGCTGGTTCTGGCCAGAAAAATAGCATCTTCCACAGCCACATCCCCGCCTCCTACCACTGCCACCACCCGGTTTCTGAAAAAAGCCCCGTCACAAGTAGCGCAATAGGAAACTCCCATACCGGCCAGTTCTTCCTCTCCAGGCACGCCTAATTTAGCATGAACCGCCCCTGTGGCCGCCAATACCGTTTTCGCCCTGTATTCCCCTTTGTCCGTCACAATGCAGAACCCTTCCCCCTGTCCATTGTCACAGGCAATCAGTTCTGCCCCACTTCCCACATGCCTACCCCCAGCCTTCTCCACAGAAAATACTTCTGTTTCAAGGAATTCCACTCCCATATGGTCAGCATGCTCCCTGAACTTCATTCCCAAGTCATAGCCGTTGATGCCCGGCATCCCTAAATAATTATCCACTTCATAAGTAGTCAGTACCTGCCCGCCGCTCATCGGGCTTTTTTCCATTACCAATGCATCCAGCCCAGCCCTTTTGGCATATACTGCTGCCGACAATCCTGCCGGTCCGGAACCGATAATAATCAAATCATACATAAATAAACCTTCTCCTTCCCAACTCTTCCTTTATTATAGTATACTCTTCTTCTCCTTTTTGACTCCCATTTTATACCCTCTCGCCATGCCATGTAATGAATTCTTATATCAAATTTTTAATCTCCTCGCAGATTCGTCTTGCCACCACCGGATTATTCATTGTAAAAATATGTATCCCATCTACCCCGCTGGAAATCAGTTCCACAATTTGATTCACCGCATATACCATGCCTGCATCGAAAAGGGCCGCTTTATTTTCCCCATATCTTTCCAGAATCCGTTCAAATTTATACGGCAGGCTGGCACCGCATATTGTTACCATCCTTTTAATCTGAGCTTTATTTGTCACTGGCATAATCCCGGCTTCCACAGGGGTATCGATTCCGGCAATCCGCACCTTTGAAAGGAAATCATAGAATTTATTGTTGTCAAAAAAAAGTTGGGAAACCAGGTGCTCCGCCCCTGCATCCACCTTCTTTCTCAAATTCCTTAAATCGGTCACCTCGTCCGGCGCTTCCAGATGTACTTCCGGATAGCATGCCCCGCTCACATGGAAATCCCCCTGCCCTTTAATGAATGACACCAGTTCGCTGGCATACTTGAAATCATCTTTTGCCGGTACGTTAGGATTCACATCCCCCCGCAGGGCCAATACGTTCTTAAGCCCTGCCATCTCCATCTGTCCAAGGATTTCCTTAATTTCCTCTTTGCTATTGCTTATACATGTCAGATGCACCAACGGCTCTATATCATAATCCCTTTTAATCTTTTGTGCCAATTTCACCGTCCGGTTATCCGCACTGCTCCCCCCTGCCCCAAAGGTTACGCTGATGAAGTCGGGGCGGAGAGTCGCCAAAGTCTTTAACGTCTCATCAATATTCTGCAATTCCGCTTCTTTTTTGGGCGGAAAAATCTCAAATGAAATTACCGGTTTCTTCTGTTCAAACAACTTGCTAATAATCATTTATCCTTTACTCCTTTGCTTGCCCTATATACTGTATTCCTTCATGCTGCCAAAGTTTTTTTCTATTCTGCCAATTTTTTCTTCTTATTGGCCAACTTTTTCTTCCCATCCGTTCTTTTTTCTTCCCTCACGGGAGTTCCAGTCACAGGATTTCCAGCCTCAGTCCTGCTCCGGCAAATCATAACATTCCCCTCTCGCCCATGGGCTTCCCACATCACAGCGCCCATAATGGTAAACCCTTTCCGCCTTCCCTGGCGTCTCCTCCTCCGAAACCTGAATCTTTAGCCGACTCGTTTCCGATTCCGAAAACTCTTCCAAAATCTTCAATACATTTTCAATATCCTTTTCTTCCACCGGATTCTTATCCGCTGCCTTCCCGTCTATTACCTTCCTATTTGTCTCATTTTTATCCATATCCCTATTCCTCATTTCATCCCTCATTTCTGCGCGGCTTTGATATCCTGAGTTTTCCACGCTTTTGCTTGACTGATTCATTCCCGCAGCCAACGAACCAGGCAGCCGCACTTGTGTGAATATTTGGCGACGGCCGCAATATCATTTAGTTAACGATGGCGGACGCCATGAGGAAAATAAAATGCTCCGTCGCCTGCGGCGGGGTTGTCGACTCAATCATCAGAAGCTGCGTATCTTATCACTGCCGTCATCCACTGTTTTGTCAATTTTTTTCACCACAATATAGTAGCTAAAGCTATCGTTCACATGAACGCAAACCCTATCGCCCACTTTGTGCCCCAACAGCGCCTTTCCAATGGGGGATTCCGTACTTACCAGCCCTTCCAGGGAATTCCCCCTCATGGTAGTCACTATTTTATAGGTTTCCAAAGTCCCATCTTCCTCAAAGCATACTTCCACCGTATTATTTACCCCGATTTCATCTTCTTTTGAGTCATCGGAAATAATTTCAGCCGTCTTAATCATCCTCTCCAGGAAACGAATCCTGCTCTCATTCTTATTCTTTTCTCTTTTTGCCGCATAATATTCAAAATTTTCGCTTAAATCTCCATGCGCCCTGGCTTCCTTCACAGCTTCCAGCGCTTCTTTGCGAACCACCAGCTTCCGATACTCTATTTCTTCTTCCATGCGCTTTATATCCTGCTCTGTAAGCTGATTATGCATAATTTTCCTCCTCCATCCCGCCTCAAATGGTTCTTATAGACTGTTACTATTTTATTCCATCCTACCAGAAATAGCAATGGCTTTTGCCTTAAAGGAATCGGCAGCCACCGTCCAACCTCAAAATAATTTTCTCATCCATCAGCCTAAAATCCATCCCACAGCCTCATCATACTCCCATAGCCGTGAAGCTTTCCTTATCCTTTTTAACTGCTTTTCTTCTTCCGGGAACAAATTCCCCGCGTAGACCCAGAACTCTTTCATTTTAAACAGCACGTTTTTATCCCCTGACATAACCGCTTTATAGTCGGTATACATCCTGTCATGAAATCCCTTCAACCGTTTTTTATCCACTGCCTCACTTGTGC
Organism: Lachnospiraceae bacterium; assembly: GCA_009911195.1. Lineage (GTDB taxonomy): Bacteria > Bacillota > Clostridia > Lachnospirales > Lachnospiraceae > Kineothrix. Next base: position 5,287 of record QXWV01000113.1, read on the forward strand.
CCTTTGTTTTTCCCCCTGATTCTTCAGCCTTTATCATTTCCGCAAGCGCCGGATTCCTAAGCAGCCCACGCCCCAACATCAGTTTTTTTATTTCAGGGAATTGGGCTTTCAGCCTCCTGTAATCCTCCAGCGTAAAAATATCTCCATTATAGCATAGGGAATTGCAGCTTGTATCCACAGCCTCTTCAAATGCTCCCCAATTAGGTGTATTATTATAGAAATCTTTCTGGACGCGGGGATGGATAATTAGCTCGTACAATGGATACTTGTCAAAAATCTCCAATAAATGACAGAATTCCTTCGGGCTGTTTACGCCTATTCTAGCCTTTACCGAGACCTTGCTTCTCAATTTCCCAAAAATTTCCTGGAAAAAGGCATCCAATTCCTCCGGTTTTGCAAGAAATCCTGCACCTTTCCCTTTTGTTACCACTGTCCGGGAAGGACATCCCAAATTCAGGTTCACTTCTCCATATCCGTACCTTTCCTCCAATTCATCCGCTGCACGCAGAAAATATTCCGCACGGTTAGTTAAAATCTGCGGAACTATGTACATCCCCTTGTTATTCTCCGGCAGCACATCCCTGATTTCCTTTGGATTCAGTGCCCGGTTTTGATTGGGGGATAAAAAAGGGGTAAAATATTTATCTATCCCCGTAAAATAATCATGAAATGCATTTCTATAAATATATCCTGTAATCCCCTCTAGAGGGGCGAAGTATATTTCCATTTTTGCCTCAAATTACCTTTCACAATCTTGTTTACCAGCCATACTGACGCTACTTTCCGAAAACCTGTCAATAGTTGCATATAATATCCTTAAATGAGTAATCTTTTTCGTATTCATTATACTTACAAATATATAAAATAACAATCACTACTTTTACTCTTTTGATGCTTATGCCGTCTACAATGGGAACTGGTATCTTGGCTTGAAAGTAGGCACAGGACAAATATTAAAAAATATACAGGCATCACTCCTAAAAGAATGAGCCTGCAAATCCTAGAACAGCAGTATGAAAATTTTGTTAAAGGCAGGCCAGTAGAATAATCTTTATAATGTAATCATAACCTTGCCCGACTCCTCTGGTTTATCGCGCATTAACATAAGACTTTCCGAAAGCCTTTCAAGCGGGAAACGGTGTGTAATTATCTCCTTGGGATGGATTCTATGGTTTTGAAGCCGCTCCATCACATAATGCCAGTCATCTTCCATACTGTGCGTAAATGAAGAATTCCATGTTCCCAGCACCGTTAGCTGGCTTCGCAGAATCTTCCAATACACAGCTTTTTGAAATACCATGTCCGAAGCCGGATTCCCGACAAGCATTACTTTTCCTGCCGAAGCCGTCAGGTCAAAAGACTGCGATACCGTCTCATTTTTTCCCACACATTCAAAAAATATATTCGCACCCCTGTTATCCGTATGCTCCATAACCCATTTAGAAACATCTTCCATTCTGCTGTCACAGCAACAGTCCTCCTCCAGCCCATATTTCACGGCTGTCCGCCGCTGAAAATCTTTGTTGCACACTGCAAGAACGTTTTTCACACCAGCAGCTTTCAAAAACATTAAAATAAGCATCCCTATCGTGCCAAGACCGTATATGACACATACATCGTCCATATCAGGCTGTGCCCTTTTTATAGCGTGTACGGCAACCGACATGGGTTCCATCATCGCCGCCTCCTCGAATGATACGCTCCCTGGCAATTCTATGAGATTCCATTCCGGTATCGCAACATACTCTGCAAAACCGCCATCCTGCCTGGATCCTAAATAGCCGTAGCTTCTGCACATCTCATACTGCTCTTTCTTACAGGAAGCGCATACACGGCATGGAATAAGCGGGAAAACGCCCACTCGCTTATTCTTCCATTCCGGTTTCACGCCGATGCCCACATCTGCCACTATACCGGAAAATTCATGTCCCGGTATGGTCGGAAAGTGATAGGTTCCCGTCTGATAGATGCGGGGAATGTCCGAACCGCAGATACCTGCGGACTTCACTTTTACAATCACCTCGTCCTCCGCAGGCATCGGCTCTTTTACCTCATTATATTGTATATCGCCTATACCATGCAGAACCCATGCCTTCATCAGCGCCTCCCTCCTTGCTTCTAGCTGTTTCTTCATACTTCTCTTTTAGCCCTTCTCCCGAACCGTTTACGGAACGGTTTATAATGCCCTATATCATACATCCGCCTTTCTGCACGATTTCCCGAAAACGCTCTAAGTCCGCCGCCGTTGTAATCTTGAAGTTTCTCTCATCCCCCGGTATCATGACAATGTCCATCCCCGCCATTACTGCAGGCTCCGTAGAACCGTTAATTTCTAAAATCTTATCCGGCAGAAGCGCCCTGTTCGCCTCATAATATTTGCCCAGCAGAAATACTTCCGGCGCCTGCCCGGCATAAACCTTTCCTCTGTCCAATAAAGAAGATACCGACTTCCCATCCTCGCTGAAATAGACGGTATCTTTCATCGGAAGCACGGGAAGCGTGCCGTCATGTCCTTTAGCCGCCTTCAGGCAGTCTGTTATCTGAGCTGCCGATATGCATGGACGCGCCGCGTCATGAATGAAAACCGCATCTGACACATCTGCGTATTCCATGATGTCATTAAGCCCATAAAATATTGACATCTGCCTGTTCTCTCCCGGTTTTGAAAAACCTCTGAATTTCCCTGTGCCGCCATACATTTTCAGACAGTCCGTTATCACTCCATGCCACCGCCTGTCTGCCACTATCCGTATAGTGTCTATATATTCACTGTATGACAGCGTATGTAGGCAATAAGAAATGACACATCTGTTATTTACTTCCATATATTGTTTTGGAACAATACCTCCAAGGCGTGTGCCTCCACCTCCTGATAAAACCAATGCATGAGTCATATATCTCTCCCTATTTACGCATCCCCGGAACTATTGCTACTGTCATCACAGTAGTGATGGATTTCTTCGATAATTTCCTTATATGGCCGCCCCTTGTTAAAAAGCAACGTTGTGCCAAGCACAAATCCATCCATTCCCTGCGGCGCATATTTTAATATCTTATCCGCACTGCATGCCCCGTCCCAATATATCTTAAATCCCATTTCTTCCTTTAAAACCAGGAGCTTGTGTATCTTTTTACCAACATAAGGCAGAAACATCTGACCGGCATTTCCGGGATTTACCGACATGATAAGCACTTTTTTAACGATGCGGAGCATCTCAAACACAGTCTCTATGCTTGTTCCCGGATTGATTGCAATCCCCGGTATCATGCCTGCGTCAATGATTTTCTGCAGAGTTGTTGACGGGTGGTACTCCGCTTCGGGATGGATGTATACCGTATCTCCTTTTCTCAAATTTCCTAAGAATATCTCCACGCGGTTGTTTGGATGCTCTATCATCAGATGCACATCAAGCGGTTTTTTTGTCGCACCTGCTATGTATTTCATGTCATTTAAGGACATTGCAAAGTTCGGAACAAACCTGCCATCCATGATATCAATGTGGAAGGAATCAATGCCGCCCTCGTCCAGTTCCCTTATTTCTTTTTCTAAATTGCCATAGTTGGCACACATCAGTGATGCCATTAATTCAAAATCCATTTATGTTATCTCCCATAATACCTTTTATTCCCAGTCAAATATGTATCCTTATTGGTTTTTAATACATTCCTGATATACCCTGTTATATTCATTTACTGTATTCCTATTATCCTTTTTCGTTTTTTCATCCAGCCAGCCGCCGTTAAACCAATGTATCGTGTATGTGTTTTTTGTCCTGACAGTCTGTCCGGACATATAATCATATGGATGAAAATAGTCAAATGCGTAAATATTCATTTCCATGATATTTTGTGTTTTTCCATTCATGATATAGCCATTCCTTAAAGCCACATTTGTATCATAAAATCCGCAGGTAGTTTTATTTTGACTTCCATCCTCGCAAAGAAAAGATAAATTTTTTCGGTAATCCAGCATCTGTCGAAGCGCTTCATGACCTTTTACCGCGCCGCTGCATCCGCCAAAATTAATTGTCTGCCATTTTTCCACACCGCAAAATGCCCCCTGGTAAAGCATATCATCCAGGTTTCTAACAACCTCCACATCCGTATCCATATAAATACCACCATATTGATATAAGATATCCAGCCTCGCATAATCCGGCACAAAACCATATGCCCCCACTTCATACGCCTGTTTCATATACCTGTTTTTTGATATGTCATAGCTTGATTCATCCCACTGTATAATTTCATAATCAGGGCAATATCTTTTCCAACTGTCAATACATTTTTGCAGGTTATCCGGTATTGGCTTTTTTCCCAGCCACATATAATGAATCTTTTTCGGAATCAGCGGTTTGTCTTCTAGTAACGGCAAACCGTCTGAACTGCCGCTGCAAAAATTATGGATACACATTATTGGCATGATATAGACAGTCATACCACTGGTGCAAGCCATGTTCCCCAATTGTTCCAGCGCTTCCGCATACCTGCTGATTGCTATTATAATAACTGTATTTTTCCCAACATTATTTAATTGATCAACAGATCTGATATCCATTGCCTTATTCCCGATATTCACCATTTTTTGATATTCCCTGCAGCGATTATCGACATAAAACAACACACGGCTCCATAAATCATATTGCTTTAGAATCTCCGGAACTGTGACCGTGCCAATAACGCCTGCCCCAAATACAACAATTGACATATCCTGTTCTGTCATTTCCTTGTTCATCTGTTCAAATGACATGCATTTCAGTATCATAACATCCCTCTTTAATCTCTATGGAATACAAGGTCGCACATGATCTGCGCCGCGTTTCCGTTTCCATATAAAAAATCATTAAATTCTTCTGCAATATCCGTTCCTCTGACAGCCTCAAGGATGCAGCTTTTGTCAATCGGACAAAGTATATTGTGATTTCCTTCTAAAGTTTCCACCCATTCGGTCTGAGTTCTCAAAGTTACAACATTTTTATGCATGATATATGCTTCTTTTTGCAATCCCCCGGAATCTGTTATTACCTTAACCGCATTGCTTGTAAAAAACAGCATTTCCAAATATCCCAGTGGTTCCACAAAGCATACGTTGGAATAATGGTTCCTTTCCATCAGACTATTTACAAATTTCCTGATTCTCGGGTGAACGGGAAAGATTACAGGAGCTTCAAGCTCCTCAAATGCTTTTAAGATTTCACTGAGTTTCTCTTTGTTCTGCGTATTTTCTGCCCGATGCACTGTAGCAATGTACCAGCGTTCTAACGGCTTTTTCCACTGGAATAAAAACGAAAGCCTGTCCATAAATTCCCCATGTGGAACACTTTTTACTTTCTTTAAATAAAATAAAACCGCATCACACATGACATCGCCAATTTGGTAAACGTGATTCGTTATATTTTCATTCCTCAAATGGCTGACTGCTGTCTGTGTCGGGCAAAACAAATACTCTGAAATGTGATCCGTCAGGATTCTGTTTTGTTCTTCCGGCATTGCCATATTGAATGAACGCAGGCCTGCTTCCACATGAATGACCGGAATCAATATTTTAGACGCCGCCAGCGCCCCTGCCAACGTGGAATTTGTATCCCCGTACACCAAAACAAAATCCGGCTTTTCTTTTAAATAAATTTCTTCCAACCCTATCAGCATTTCCGCCGTCTGCCTTGCGTGCGTTCCGGAACCGACACCCAAATAATAATCCGGCCTTGGTATATCCAGCTCCTCAAAAAATATATCCGACATATCGCTGTCATAGTGCTGCCCTGTATGGACTAATATTTCCTCCGCATAGCTGCGGATGACGCGCGAAACAGCCGCTGCTTTTATAAACTGGGGTCTTGCGCCCACTACCGATACTACTTTCATGTATGATCTTCCCCCTAAAAAGATTATAAAAATTCCTTCAAAATATAATGGTAAATATTATCGGGATCCTGGATTTTGTCTCCGAATCTGTCAAATCTTCTCTGAAGCTTATGGATATAAATGCCTTCCATATATTTGCGATATAACTCCGGTGTATATGTTTCATGCATATGATAAGAAAGGGAATCAAAATTGTTAATATTGCTGATTCCTACGCTCTTTACGGGCAGCCTGTCATATTTTCCCTGTATGTCCGGATATTTTTTCCTTGCAATATCAAGAAGGTATGTTACCAGTAAATAATATTTTGTGTACTCATAGTTGCTGTAATAGTAAAAAAACCCTTCCATTAAAAACCAATAAAACGTCTGTCCCGGTTTTCCTCCCATAAACGGCAGACAGTACCGAAATTCCCTTAAAGTGAATACATCATAATCCCAAAAGTCCAGCGGCAGTTGTTCTGTTAAAAGAATCGTAGAATCTATCCAAATCCCCCCATATTTGTACAAAAGACTGGCGCGAATTACATCGGAAAAGGTTGTGAGCGTTACCTTTCCGCTATCCACCTTGTCAAGCAGCCACTGTGGGAAATCCACATAATCACGGTAATTGTCCTGTGTGATAATAACCAGTTCCGTTTCTTTGGGGAGATATCTCTTTTGACTGTTTAAGCATGCCTTAATGAGATCCGGCGCTTTCCCCATGCCTTGCCACCAGCAGCTCCATGCATACTTTTTCCCACTATAAACAGGTTCGTTTAATCCTGTAACATGATTCGGAAAAGCATCTATAAATCCCTCCATCATGCGGTAAATGTCATTGTATATGTAGTCATAATCCACGATTTCATATTTCAGCCATTCCGTGATGCTGATAGGCAGAAAGCCATCTTCTTCCAGCCTTTTGGATACACTTGGAATATAATCCATAGCTAACGTAAGGAGAACTTTTTCCCCCTGTTTTAAATTTTCTTTCCGGTACACCCTCACAGGAATATTCTCAACAGCTTTCGGATTGTTTTCCATATCCGTCACTAAAATTTCTTTGATATAATCAGGGGAATATTCCAATATCTTAAGCATCTCAAGGAACAGCCGCAGCGTATAACTTGCACCATATACTTTTATCCCGTCATTTTCCGATAAAAGTTCCAACAATTCATCCCTTGTATCAAGTGTGTATGTCATATTCAAATTCCACTGCACCTTTCCTAAGCCGACTAACCTTCCTTACAAGAACGTCACACTGCATACAGCACTGTCTCCACACTGGCATTGCTGTAATGACGGATATAAAGCTTATATTCCGAAACCAGTTCCTTTATATATACCGGAATCTCCTCCAAATCTTCCTTTTTATGATAAAGGGAAATTGCCAATCTTGGCCTGTACCTTTTCAGGATTTCCCTGCTCCCCTTCAATGCTTCCAGTTCAGCTCCCTCTATATCCATCTTGATAAACGTAACCAAGTCAGAAATACAGTTATCCAAGGCAACCGCCTTAATCAATGTCCCTGTCTGTTCCGCGGATATCCGGCTCGCCGCATTTCCTTTCTCCGAAAAATGTAGCATTATGCCTTCGCACCACAGCCCAGCATGATATACCTGAATATCTTCATCCGGCATATTTTTCAACACATTCTTACATTTTTCATACGATATGTAATCCGGCTCAAATGCGTGTATCCGATAATGTTGAATATGGTTTTTTTTACACTCCTCCATGAATCGCAGGCTTGTCTCCATGTTCAAAGCGCCTGCATCCACAAACACCTCATTCTCATGAAGCTTAATGAGATTCGCGTCAAAATATAGTTCGTGTTCCAATACGGTTGCGCTAAAATCCTTGTAATTCAACAAAATCTCTTCTTTGACGCCTAATTCCAACAACTGTTTACGCATTGCATCCACAATCTCATGCTTAAAAGGCGTAATCACAACTACATCTGCCGCCTTAAAATCAATCTCCGAAAGAGGCTTTACTTCCAGCCCTTCCACCCGGCTTCCCCACTTGTCCTTTGCATTGTCCACATAACATACCGGCATAATACCACGGGCTTTCAAGGACTGCACAATACCTTTCCCATTCATGCCGCTTCCAAAAATAATGATATTGCGCTTATCTTCCAACCGCTTTAGCAATTCCTCCTCCATGCCGGGATAATAAGGCTTATTCCGAAGTTTTGGCAGATACCGCGTAACGATTTCTTTTATGGCATTAAAATCTCCTGTTTCGTTATATTCCAATCTTTTTTGATAAATAAACTTAGACTGCTCATCTTCGAGATACGATAAAATTCTATCTGTACTTTTCATACTGCCTGCTCCATCACACATATAAAATTGTCAATGTGCTTTTTCTTTTATTCTCTTATATTCTACCGCGCTTCCGTTATTCCCATAAACTGTGGCCTTATACCTGTAACTGATATTATCTACATCCAATTGCTTGCTTTTGTTTTATGCTTTCATAAAATGCTGCTAATTCTTTTCCACAAGATTTCATCGTCATATTATTCCGTGTCAAAAAATCATCATCAATATGCAGTTTACATGCTTCCTCCAACTGCTTCCTGATATCCCCCGAAAAATCCAGTTCTATACCTACGTGATACTGTTCAACAAATTCTTTAAGTGACTTTGCACCTGCTGATATCACGGGAATTCCAGCACTTATATATTCATATACTTTATTCGGAGATGCACTTTCAAGATGAAACTTATTATTGTTAACGGAATTAAAAACAGCCAATCCGCAGTCATACTTTGTCATTTCAAGAATTAATTTCTCTCCATTAATATTTCCTTCATAATGAATCAGCGAGCTGATGTCCTCTAATCTTTTGCAGTATTCTATACTCGAAGGAGAAAAAAAATGGATATGCACACCTGCATCGGTTATTTTTTTCCACATCTCATCAAAGAAACGATGGCTCTCTTTGTTGTTGCCAACCACTCCACCTTCATACACGCAATGGATTGTATTATCTGATGCACTCAGTTTTGGCAATGCTTGTGAAACCGAAGCCTGCTCCATTACCATATTATTAACATAAAACACTTTTTTTTCATCCAATCGGTATTTATTTTTTGCAATATTCGCGCCATACGCTGATGTGTACATTACTCCATCACTATTAACATTTGCTAAATATTCTAAGACAAGGGTATCAAAGTCTGTATCGCTCCTGATGCTTTGCATATCATGCGTATCAGCAACCACAGGCTTATTGCTTCTTTGTACAATATTCACCAATATATCCGGTTCGTTTGAGCAATGTACAATATCAAAATCACTATTTGAAATAAAATCAAGTATGCCATTCGCTGAAGAAAAACCCCAAATGTCTTCATAGATATCAGCAAACTCCTCATATGCCGCATATGGTGGAGCCAGTGTATATAAAAGATAAACTTTGTACCCTTCCTCTTTCATGGCTTTAGCAATTTTATAAGTACGTATGCATGCAGCATTCTGTACAAACAAGATATTCTTTTCGCCATCCCTTTTTCTTAGATAAGATGCCTTACATAATTCCACCGGCATCATAGTTTCATTCAAATCTGTATGATAAAGAAATCCCTCCAACATTACATAATAGCTAAAAATACCCATATCAAAAATTTGCGTTCCAATCTGGTAATAGGCACGCGTACAGATGACAATATCCGTATCCCCCCTATTCATGTGCATAAGTTCTTCTCCCGATACTACCGGAATACCTTCATAAAATGTTCCCTGTACATCACGGTTATTATCTGCAAATGCAGTAATATGATATGCATCTTTCAACTTCCAATATGCGTTTTTCCCATAATGTCCAATCCCAAAAATAATAATATTCCTTTTCACAAATCAAACTCCCTTTTGCGTATATTGATTAACTGTTTTGTAAAAATCCAATAGTTCTTCGGTTCTACTCTCAAATGTAAATCCCTTTTTTTCTAATATTCCAAATGGTATTTTTATTTTAATAAGCTCTTTCATCTGCTGCATGATATCTTTATTAAAATCTATATGTTTTCCAAAATTGTTTTCTTCAACGATTAACATATGGCTCTTCACGTCACCTACCGCCACAGGAATGCCGGCATGAACATATTCATATAGTTTATTTGGTGATGAATATTCTAAATACAACTGGCACTTAGGGGTACTATTATAAATACATAAACCCACATCATACTGCGTCAGTTCATAGGATAACTCATATGACGATACATTTCCCTCGTAATGGAAACGAGGGTGTAATGTTTCCAAAAGTCTGCAATACTCTTCATCCGACTGTGAGTAATAGTGTATATGCAGTCCTTCCTCCGCCATTTTAAGCCATTTTTCTTCAAAATAACGCTTGTCGGCTTTGTCCCCATGCGTTATTCCGCCTTCATAAACACAATGAATCTCTCCGTCTGCACTACTGAGTTTTTCTTTTTTCGCATTTTGCAATAAATCTTTAAAAGGATAATTTTCGATTACCAGCGTTCTTTCCTTGGGCAATGCAAATTTTCTTACAGCCTCATCCCTTAATCCGGCTGTTGGATATATCACCCCCGCCGCACCTGTATGCGCAAGATATTCAATTGCAAGCTTATCAGGTGTCAATGATTGATTGGAACTGCGCAAATCATGACAGTCACAAATCACCGTTTTACCAGAACGAATCAACATCGGCGTTGTATATTCCGGCTCGCTTGAACAATGTATAATATCAAACTCACTGTTTTTTACAAAATCAACAAGCGACTGCATAGACATAATCTGATATATTTCCTCATACATATCTGCATATTCTAACCACCCGTCATATGGTGATTTATGTAAATATGCAAGAAACACTTTCTCCCCTGCTTTCTTTACAACAGACGCCATTTTATGATCCCTGATATTCGCAGCATCCGAAACAAAAAGCACATGTAAAGATTTATCATTGCCCTTTTCATGATACTTCAAAGCCGGAAATTCCAAAGGATACTGCCCGTCTGCCGAAAAGAAAAAACGCCCCTTACAAACATATATATTGGATACCTTTAACCTCTTAAGCTGATTCACAACCATACTTGTCCGGAACACGGACACAAATACATCTAAATCGTATTTTTGTTCAAATAAAGGAATTTCAGAAGGCTTTATTACCGATATCCCCTCTATTTTTTGTCCATGTAGCTCCTGATTATTATCAGCCCATGCAACAATCTCGTAATATTCTTTTAATTTCCCATAAGCCGCTTTCCCCATATTACCGCAGCCAAATATAATACATTTTTTCATGTCATATACCTTTTAAGCATCTTTATAACCATGCTCCCTTCCACAAACTGCAAGTTTTAACATGATCTTACTGTTTTCCCATATATTGTTGCTTTTTATCTCAAAAATAATTATCTACTGCATATTCCTCATGTTGATGGACAGGGGCAGACATTATTTCGTCAAATTCATCATCCGTAATTTTTAAGCTTTTCTTAATCCTCTCTATATAACGCTCCATCATTTCTTTATCATATATAGGCTCTTCCATCTTCCTGAGTGCTTCCACTCGTGTCATTTGACCGCTTACAATCATACTGGATAAGTGGGATGTCCTTTTATCTACACCGAATTTTTTCGGGAACCAATATAACTGGATAAATGCCGTTAAAATATTTTCAAGATGTTTGCGTCCATAATATTCAAAACCGCAAAATTCTTTTAATTCCTTAAACGCCTTTTCTCGATTGTAATCAATATAATTTAATGGCCTAGGCGATTCTATTCCAAGCTTTTTTTGGTCATCTTCCCTCTGTTTATTTGATAACAGTTCCAGTTTATCAATTGATTCTTTCCCAAATTTATTATGGATATCAATAATATTGGTTACATCAAATGCATGATATGTATTCCCTCTCTGCAATATGCACTCAAGGGCAAAGTTACCGCCGGACAGAAAATATTTAATATCATATTCTTTCATCTTTTTATATAGGAAAGCAAATAAAACATTATCCTGTGGAATTGCAATATTAGGAACCCCTGCTTTCATATATGCTAATGTCAGGTCATTAAACTGTACAGCATCAGGTTTGATAACCTCATAGTCAAAACCAGTAGCCGAAACCAGCTTATTTAAATTTGATTTTGATATCTCTGTGTCAAAGCCATCGTCTATATGAACTGCAAGAACCCTTAGTCCCCATTGATAGCCAAGGTATGCCAAATACGAAGAATCAAGCCCTCCTGAAATTCCCATAATGCAGTCATATTTTTTCCCTTTTCCACTCTCTTTTACTTCGCTTAACAACTGCTCTAATTTTTTCTTTCCCTCATCATTTGGGAAATATATTTTTCCTATGTATCCATATGCCATATTGCAGTAATTACAATGCCCATTCTCGTCAAAAAGAATCCATTCATCCGATGCATTATTCATAATGCATCTTGTGCATACCCTGCTTTCCGCCGTATTGCTTTCATTTCTATATATATGGCCATCCAGCATGACAAAATAATCCGTAATTCCCATTTCCTTCAGTTGCGTCCCCACTTGATGGCATGCTAATGTACTGATTACAATATCTGCCTCATCTTTCCTGTATTTAGAAATCTGTTCCGCAGAAATGATTGGAACATCAAACAATGTCATACCCCAAAGGCTAGGATTATTGTCCACAAAGCATACAATTTCATGTTTTGCTTTCAGATTATCAAACGCCTGTCTGCCATAAGCGCCTGCTCCAAATAAAATTATTTTTCTTTTCATTTTCTTTTCTCTTCTCCCAATAATATTGCATTCATCACTGTATCATTATTCTTTTTACACATTTTTTCTATATACCTGCTTAAATCACTGGAAGGACTTTTAACATAATCTACATTACCAATATCACGGATGATCCACTGTGCAAATTTTGCGTATGTATACTTCTGAGATTTTACAACATGTTCATAGCAGTTATTCGCTATTTCTTCACAATAGTCAATATCTTTCATTTCCATTACCACTTCATCAATATTGCTAAAATCTGTATCTAAAACGATATAGTCAATATTAGGCATTAAAATTCCCTGATAATCCTCACCAACAAGTACCTGACAGGTTTTTGTAATTGCGGCATCAAAAATTCTAGGAGAAATTACACCCATAAGATTTTCTTCTATATTAGAAAAACACGCATCTTTCGTTTCCTCATATGTTGCATCTGTATGCAGTGCCATATATTCTCTTACTTTCGTTTCGATTTCTCCTGTTGTATCCGCAAATCCCGCTCCACCTAAACAGCCAATTGTAGTTCTTGATGAAGCTAAAAAATCAAACCAGCTATCTCCCAGCACTGCTCCCTTATTGCCATCCGTACCAGCCAAATCACAAATAAGTCCGGAATCTTTTAGTCGCTCCCCAAAATATAATGCCAGTTTATATTTTAACTGACCATGCTTCCCATATTTATATGGTAATTTCTGTGCCCTATAAACAACATCATGTTTTCTGCATCTATGATTCTGTAGATGTATCTTATTGATATAACTTTCTTCTATATATCCTGTCAAAACTGTTTTAATCTCAATATCACCAAGTATGTTTGGTGGATACAAAGTTAAACAATCACATTCCCGTATTACCGTATATATTTTATCCGCTTTTATTCCTAACGCTAAATCCCAAATTCTTTTAGTAATCGTATAATCATCTTGTACCATAATAATTTTCTTACAAGGATAATCTCTCCACACAGTTGTCATAAGTTGTCGAAAATTATCCCAGTACTTGTCTGAAGTTCTCAATTCCATAGCAGAATAGTGAAAAAGCACAACATCAAACATGTCCCCATTTATCCAGTTATAATCTTCAGCAAATCTCCCCTTGTATATATTAAAATAAAAATATTCATTCTTTGTATCATATCTTTGAAAGCAGAATGCATGATCGATATCTGTATTTCTCATTCTCATGTCAACTGTCGCCTGCCTCCATAACACCAATATCCTCATTTATTATCCTCCGCGTATCATTACATCCTAGTATTCAGCATACCTTTATACTCACATTTCCTATCATGAAATGTCCGCTGCCATAACTCCATGCATAACATCCCCCATATATTTCTTCCAAAATCACTTTCGTTTTCTATTTTCTTATATACCTTTTTATTATCAATCAGTTGCCTGCTATAAGCTTTTTCTGAGTTAAAAATATCATAGATAAAATCCTTTGCCTCATTTTTGATCCATTGATTAAATGGAATCGGAAACCCCATTTTATCTGTTCGTTTCTTTATGCTTTCCGGCAGATATTTATTCATTGTCTTTTTAAAAATGTATTTCATATCCCCGTTTTTCAGTTTAAAATTCGCCGGAATCGTCGCCACAAATTCTATCAGTTCATCGTCCAAAAGGGGAACTCTTGACTCCAGCCCATGAGCCATGCTCATTCTGTCTTCTACCTGTAATAAAGCCGGCAATAATGTTTTGAAGTCAAAGTGAGTCATATTATCAAAGTAACATGTATTCTTTAAATTTTCTGCATAAAAGATATCTCTGAATTTTTGATAGGGGTCATAATCATTCAGCATATCCGCATGTATACAATCATGGAGAAGCGGCGCTCTATTCACCAGCTTAAAATACCGCTTATCACTTTCTTCAAATAATCCGGAACTCCAAAAAGCCTTAAGCATAGGCTTATAATTTTTTAGTGCTGTTAGATTCGGAATAATGGATTCATAGGTCACTATATATTTTTGACTATCCATCGTTCCTTCTATCGCACCTTTAATGCACTGTTCAAAATAAGCGACTAAATATCTCGTATATCCCCCAAATATCTCGTCCCCTCCCTGACCACCAAGCACTACCTTTCTGTGCTTGGATGCCAAACCGGACACCATATATTGGCAAAAAGAGCCTGGGCCTGCAACAGGTGTATCTAAATGATAAATAACATTTTCAATATTATTCAGAAAATCATTGCAATTCATATCAATCAGATATAAAGGAAAATCATGTTCGTAAGCCACATCCTCTGCATACATGCTCTCATCATAAAGTCTGCTAATGCCGAATTTTCCTGTAAATCCTGCATATTGGCCTCCCGCCATGTCTGCTGCCATGGCAGAAACTACAGATGAGTCTACACCGCCGCTTACATATCCTCCTATCGGAACATCACTTCTGATGTGGTATCTGATTGAATTATGTAAAAGTTCATCAAGCTTTTCAATAAAATACTTTTCCGTGTGATTCCAATCCAAATCATAAAATACCTGCCAGTATTTTCTAATGTTAATATCTTTATTATGGATTACCATACAATGTGCAGGTTCCAGTGCCTTAATACCCTGAAACAGTGTGTGTTCCCCTAAGCAAAACTGAAATGTCAAGTAATCTTTGAACCCTTCCATATCCGTTTCAATATCTGAAAGGAACGGAAGCAATGCTTTCATCTCAGAAGCAAAGTAAAAAACATTTTCAACAACCGCATAATAAAACGGCTTAATGCCAAATCTGTCTCTTGCACAAAATAATGTTTGATTATTTTCATCCCAAACAACAAACGAAAACATCCCCTTAAAATGTGTAACGCAATCTGTTCCCCATTTCTCATATGCTTTTAAAATTACTTCTGTATCTGTATTCGTTTTGAATACACAACCAATTTCCCTTTTCAATTCAATGTAGTTATAAATTTCTCCGTTGAAACATACTACATTCCCTGTTACAACATCTTTCATAGGTTGGTGTCCGCTATCGGTCAAATCAAGAATGCTCAATCGGTTATGCGCTAAGCCCACATATCTTTGCTGATTAACCCAAATCCCCGTGTCATCCGGCCCTCTATGTTTTTGCAATTCGTTCATAACATTTAATTTATGCGAAATATGCTGTATTCTATTTTTTTCAATGCTTAACATTCCCGCTATTGAACACATATCGTATATCCCTATATCTATTGTTTTTGATAGTATGCTAAATGCATTTCATGCTTTTTAATACAGCTTTGTATAATTGCCTGATTTTCTCTTGTCCATGCGACAGTCTTTTCCAGTCCTTCCTGTAATGCGGCCTCGGCTGTAAATCCAAGTTTTTCCTGAGATTTCACCACAGAAGCAAAGCGTTTTCCTGATGTATCCCATGCCCTTTTAGGAATCATTTTCAATTTTGACCTGCTATCCGCAATTTGTATAATTCTTTGTGCCAAGTCCGAAATAGAAGTTTCAACTCCTGAACCGATATTATACACATCTCCCGCCTCCCCTTTTAAAGCGCACAGCATAAGGCCACGGCAGATGTCCTCCACAAAAATAAAATCTCTTGTCGCAACCCCTTCATTTTCCAACAAAATATCCTGATTTGTTAATGCCCTGTAAATAAAAGTTGGCGTAACATTCCTCCAAATCGTTGCATACGTGCCTCTCCAATTACCTGCCCCCAAAATTTCCCCCGGGCCATATACATTTTGAAATCTGGCTCTGACAACAGGAAGTCCGTATTGTTTATAGTAGTATGCAGAATAAAACTCTCCGATTATCTTTGAAATGGAATACGGGCTATCCTGATGAAGTTCAATTGGACTTTCTTCTGTTGTTGCGCTTGCTTCTCCAAACGTTTTCTTAGCCACAGAACAGCCGGCAGAAGAATATACAACTTTTTTAAGATTACGGAAATCTTTCAGACGCTCAAATAATTTCAATGTTGTCTGTGTATTATTTTCATTGTCTGCAATCGGATCAAAAATGGAACTTTGATTCCCATGAAAAGTAGCCAAATGAAAAACATAGTCCAAATTATCCTGTAAACCTGCAAGAACCCGAAAATCCGTAATGGACTTCTCAATGAATGTAACACGCGTATCTTCAGGTACGTTTACAATCTCTGCAGATAACAGGTTGTCCACAATTATAATTTTGATTTCCTCTACATTGCTTAATAAGAGTCTGATTAAATTACTCCCTACAAATCCGGCTCCACCAACTACCAAAACAGTAGTGTGTTCAAACAAATTATAATCTTCCTTGGTCACTATCTGATCTCTCCTTTTAAATGTGTATAAGTCTGTGTAATTCCATACTGTTTATACCATTCAATTGTTCTTCTGATTCCTTCTTCTAATGACATCTGCACATCCCAGTCAAAGTCTTTTTTTACCTTAGTCGGATCAAGCAGAATTGTAGCAACATCATCTTCTCCCCTCTGGCGTACTTCAACCGGCTTCTCCAATGTTATACCCAATGCCTTTAATGTTGCGTCAAACAATTCTTTGATTGCATAATCTTTTCCACTGGAAATATGGTAATAGCCACAGCTTCCCATACCATCTATCGCCTTAATAATAACGTTTACAACATCATCCACATACACAAAATCTCTTCTGGTATCCATAACAAAACATTCTTTTCCATTGGTAAGCCTGTTATAAAATGTAGGCAGGGGACCGCTTAAATTTCTAGGACCATATGAATTCGCAAGTCTGAAAGACAAAAATTCAATTCCCGATAATTCAATATATAATTCACCGCCTGTCTTACTGATTGCATAGCTGCTGCCACCTGCATATCCTCCGGAAAAGTAAGGATGCGTTAGCGTGATTGGCTGTTCAATTGGTTTTAACCCATAGCAAAGCGCTGTTTGAAAATAAATAATTCTCCTTACTCCTGTTTCCTTTGCTGCCTTTACCAAATTCGCAGCCCCAACCACATTGGTTGCTGCATCCTCAATCCAGTTTTCAGGATCTTTATAAGAAGCTGCTGCATGTACCAAAATTTCCGGTTGAAACGCTTCAAATACTTCAAATACTTTTTTCGTATTTACAATACTGTCCTCTACAATCTGCAAATTCATGTGTTCCTGAAGATTATCGCGCCTGCCGGTCTGATAGTTGTCTATTACCAGTACTTCATCCCCTCTTGCCAATAATCTTTCCACAATATGTGATCCAATATGTCCTGCTCCACCTGTTACTAATACTTTCATAATAGACCCCTTCCTTAAATGTTTTTTCCAATGTTTATATGCCAAAATTTATTTCTTTTCCGCATCCTCTTATGCAAACATGCATCTTCATATCCGCTTTTATCCCATAGCGATATCCGCTGCAATTTCTACATATATTTTTTCTCCGACAGATTCCCTTCTCCTCTTCTGTTCGTTTGGATTTCTATGGCTTACATACTTTATATAGTTGTGCAATGTATAAAAGCCCTTTTCTTCTGCATAAAATCTTTCCTGTTTATCAAAAATTTCTCCCATTGCAACTACAGAATAACCTGCTATTCTATCAAGCATTTCATTTTGCGCAATAATATTCCTTTTATTTACAGTGTGTTCTTCCGGATTCACAACCATCCACTGGTTACTCCAATAGTCAAAAGCCAAAATTCTGTCCCCAATATTTTTAGCCCGGGTAAAATATGCTTCATCCCCGTCTTCTTTTTTTTCTTCAATCCCCAAATACGGCTCAAAAATTATTTGCTCTGTGTTTAACTTTAAAACCTTATCCGACTGTTCCGGAAAAAAGTAAATATCCCCCTTACACTCGACAACATCGCAAAATGGCCTTAATTTCTCCGGATACCCTTTGGGAATCCCCTCCAATTTCCACGTCCTGTTCTCTTTTTCATCCCACAACAAAATTTTGTTTTTATTTGCTAATATCAGCATAAATAAATCTTTCACTTTTTTAATTCCAAACAGTTGTATATCTTCACCGGAAACCTGTATTTCCTCATATGTATCATTCTGCATATCATATTTATAAATATGATTTCCTCCTGTCTCTACCGCATAAATATATGAACCAGTTATTTCGATATTTGTTCCTAAAAATAAGCCATTATTTTGTTCCCCAAGATTTTTTTCACAAATAATCTTATTCTGAGCAACATCATACTTTAAAACCCTGCTTTCAGATGCTGGCAGCATGTAAATACATCCATTATAAATAGAATACGAACTAAATTTTGTACATTCACTATAATTTCCTATCTCCAATTTATTAAAACTTTTTTTGTTCAAATCAAATCTAATAATCCATTTTCCGCATCCTGGAATCAATACAAGATAATCCCCGACAGTAGTTATGTAGCATGACATATATTTTTCTGACATATTTCCGTATGGAATTACTATAGTTTCTACCAATTCAAAGGTATCTAAGTTCATTGCAAACAAAATATTTATTGTAGAAGAAAGAAACCATACATTCCTGTCTATAAGCACAAAATCCGTAATATCAAAAAACAGCCCTTTATTCCAATCAAAAATATTATCATTTTCATATAATACAGGCTTTTTTACCGCACGATACAGAGATGTTATCGAACTCCAATCTCCATAATAAGCATCTGATATCGCAATGGCCCTATGCAAATCCGCGCTTTCATCTAAAATGCCAATCATTTCTTCCTGATACTCCCGGTGCATCTTCCTGTACTGCTCCTCCAAACCGGGATTCAAAGACTGAAGCGTACTCAGTTCTAAAGGATGCGGTCTCCACCACAGTACAACCTCCGGATGTTTCTGAAAAGTCTTAAACACCCATTTCATCTTTTCGATATGTTTTTCCCTTCCCGCCAGCATACCGGAAACACTTGTATTATAAAAAATCACTTTTTTTCCTTGAACAATTTCTTTCCAATTATCCGGAAAAATCCTCTCTGCTTCCATAGGTATCTATCCCCCAGCTATTTGTCCGTCATACATTTGATGATAGTATACCGCGCTCATCCACCCAGCCAATCTGTCTCGCTGGCACTCCAGCCATCAATGCATAATCTGGTACATCTTTTGTCACTACTGCCCCCGCTGCAATCATTGCGTACCTGCCAATCGTATGACCGCATACAATCGTTGCATTAGCTCCAATACTCGCGCCTTCCTTAACCAAGGTCTTTTTATATCCTGCTGTTCCTTTCGGATATTTCGCCCTTGGCGTCAAATCATTCGTAAAGACCATAGACGGACCGCAAAATACATAGTCCTCCAATTCCACGCCTTCATAAATGGAAACATTATTCTGAACCTTTACGCCGTTTCCTATTTTCACATTATTTGATACGTTGACATTCTGCCCGAAAGAGCAATTATTACCAACCCTTGCCCCTTTTTGAATATGGCAGAAATGCCATATCTTTGTGCCCTTTCCTATCTCTACATCTTCATCTATATAACTGCTTTCATGCACAAAATAATCCGCCATTTTCAACCTTATCCCCTCAAATATTTCCTTACTGCATTAACAACCAACGAAATCTCTTCCACTTCCATATACGGATGGAATGGCAGAGACAAAACAGTTTCTGAAAGCCTGTTTGTGGCAGGGTAATCCCTATCATCATATTTATTTCCTGCAAAAGCCTCCTGCCGATGCATCGGTTTTTGATAATACACCGCGCTCGGTATTCCCTGCTCTTTTAAATACGCCCGCAATCCGTCCCTTACTGTCTTGTCAGGCAACTGAATGGTATACTGTGCCCAGCTCGAATAAATTTCTTCTTTTATATAAGGCGTATGGACAACATCCTTTAGCTGCTGTGTATAGTCTGCTGCAATGTGCTGCATCCGATCCAGCTCCTTTTCTATAAAAACAGGAAATTTCGCCAGCAGCACCGCAGCCTGCAAGGTATCAAGCCTGGAGTTCATACCGATTCTGACATTATCGTATTTAGAACTGCCTTTCCCATGTACCCGATAAGACCGCAGAAGCTGCGCCCACTCCTCATTATCCGTAAAAACCGCCCCTCCATCGCCATAACATCCGAATGGTTTTGCCGGGAAAAAGCTGGTTGTTGCTATATCTCCAAAAGAGCATGCCCTTTTTTCTCCAATTCTTCCCCCAAATCCCTGTGCCGCATCTTCAAGGAGCAACATATGGTATTTTTCTGCTACCTTTCTTACCCTCTCATAATCTGCGGGCTGACCAAATAAATCAACCGCAACAATTGCCTTAGGCTGTAGTCTGCCTTCTTGAATCACTCCTTGTATTAAAGTTTCTAATGAATTGCAGTCTATATTATATGTATCCGGTTCAATATCCACAAAAACCGGCACTGCATTGACAGCCGATACAGCTTCCCCACTTGAGAAAAACGTAAAATCTGGAACAAATACAGCATCTCCCTTGCCAATTCCCCACGTCATCAACGCAAGTTGTAACGCATCCGTACCATTTGCACATGCAACACAATGCTTTACTCCGACATAATCTGCAAGCTGCTTCTCCAAATCCGCTACTTGCTTTCCCTGAATAAAGTTTGTCTGTTCAATGACCTCATGTATCTTGGAATCAATATCATCCTTTATCGCCTGATACTGTCTTTTTAAATCCCGAAATTCCATATACAGTTCCTCTTTTTACCCGAATCTTCCTATAAAATCCGTTGTCGCACAGTCTGTCAGCGGAAATTTTATGCTGTGCCCTTCTGCCGCCGATTTGTAAATTGCAAGCACAAGTTCAAGCGCTCTTTTTCCATCCATTGCCGTAACATACGGCTGCCTGTCATTCTTTACTGCATTCATCACATCCGCATAAAGCGGTGTATGGCCGTATCCGTATACATTGGGTGGATTTTCATGAAATCTTGCCTTTACCTGTTCCGGGTCATCCAGTAAATCCGAAAAATTCCATTCTTCAATGACATTCACGGACTGCCCCCCGGCTTTTACAGTACCTTTTTCGCCAAATATGTACAGCGTTTCCTCAAGATTTTTAGGATAAACATTTGTTGTACCCTCTACAATCCCATAGCTGCCATTCTTAAACTTGACTAATGCAATCCCCAAATCCTCCGCCTCAATATAATTGTGATTCAGCTTATCCGTCATGCCGACAACTTCTTCAATCTCGCTTCCCATCATCCAGCGTAGCAGGTCGATATTGTGGATACATTGGTTCATGAGGGCTCCGCCATCCTGTGCCCATGTCCCCCTCCATGTAGCCCTGTCATAATATTCATGATTGCGGCACCATCTGATATGTGCCGTTCCATAAAAAAGCTTTCCAAAACGGTTCATGTCAATCGCTTCCCTGATAATTTGCACCGATTTGTTAAAGCGGTTCTGATGGCATGCGCTGACTTTTACATGGTGTTTTATGGACGCCGAAACAATCGCATCTGCATCCCGAATGGATAATGTAATTGGTTTCTCTATAATGCAGTGAATTCCCCTCTCGATGCAATCAAGTGCAATCTGCGCATGTTTTCCGCTTTCCGTGCAGATTGCTACCAGTTCAGGTTTTTCTTTTTCAACCATTTCAATATAATTAGTATACTGTTTTACTTCATTACCCAGTTTAAACTTCAATACCTTATCCGCCATGCATTCCGGATTAATATCACAGATTGCCACAATCTCCAATTCATTATTCTGTGCCGCGGCGATATGATTTGGTGAAATCCTCCCACAGCCAATCAATGCATACCTCATGTCTCTTCTCCCTGTCATTTTTCTATTTGGTTTATTATTTTTATTAACCTTTTACATAAATTTCTGTAATCATATTTGCGAAGTTCTGTTTTATCCGGAATGTGTTCTATTTTTCCGGTCTCTATAAACGCTTTATATAAACCGCATACATAAGCATATAACTGATCATAGTCATCCTGTTCATGTGCATCCTCATAGGCAATCCCTATATTGGTCTTCCTAATAATATCTGCCAATTCACTATGCTCAATATCTCCCATGATCAGGGCAATAACAGGTTTTCCCGCGGACATATATTCCAAAGCCTTTCCGGTAATAACGCCTCCCTGATTGTTCTGATAATCGTAGGAAGCCACAAGCAGAACATCTGACTGCTGCTGAAGCTGTAACGACTCCTTATGCGACAATTTTCCATGTGTAACGCAGTTATTTCCAAGCCCGTAGTTCTGTGCCTGGCTTTTAAAAATTTCATATGCCGAATCATTTCCTGCATAATGAAATTCCAACCGTTCTTCCTCCATACCGCCTTTCTTGATGGCTTCTCTGACTGCCCTGAAAAAAACGGATAAATCCCGAATCCCTCCATACATGGAGCCAGTGTATGTAAATACCATCTTGGGAGTATCAAGCCTTACTGTATTTAAATGCTTTCTGTCTGATAAATCATATCCGTTTGTCAGACAGTATACTTTTTTTCTGTATTTTAAAGGCACTCTTTTACAAATTCCTTTTGACACGCCTAAAATGCAGTCCGCATTCCTCCATATTTGTTTCTCATATCTTTTTGCAATCCATCCAACATAACAAGGCGTAAATTTATACCGGTAAACTGCATCTCGAATATCAAAGATCCACGGAGTTTTCTTGTGATATTTATGGTAATAGCGTCCTGAAAACAGGCTGAATGCATCTCCATATGACGTAATCAAATAATCATAATTTTCGCATCGCCTCAAAATCTTCTTTATGCCCCAAAACAAATCATATTGCTTTAGCAGGCCGGCTATGTAATCCAAACTCCCCAAAACAGGGTATGCTGTTTCAAACGGATAAAACTCCGCATTTCCAGTCTTTGGATTGATTCTGTACCGGTTTTCCAAATTATCAAACCGTTTCTTTTTATATGGCTGAATAATTGCCTGATACGTTTTATAAAAGCGTTTATAAAGGGCGGATTGATATGCATAGCTTATTTTGATGCCTTCCGTATCCCTTTTCAGGATTTCGTCCTCTAGTTCTGAATCTTTCTTTTCTGCTATTACATATACATCATAACCGCTTTGCTTAAGATATTTTGCCAGCTTGCTCGTCCTGACAGCGGCAATTGCATTATCCGGCGCAAAATAATTGCATATCAATAATATTTTCTGCTGCATTTCTCCACCTGTTATAAATAATCTTCTCTTCTTGTATTCAAAGCCTTATCAATCTTCGGAGAACCAAGTCCAAGGATTTTATCATCCCAATACTTTCTCGCCGCCTCACTATTGTTATTCATAGCCTCTAAAAGAACCTTTATATATACCTGTTTCATGTCCTCTGACTGTACGATGACCTTGTCTGCATTAAATACTCCAGACGTTGTCACAAAATGCTTCATTCCTTCTATCCTTTCGTCCTCATCCGGCTTTATCTCTTCCAAAGTAAAATATGGTATATATACTAGCTTATCCGTGTATTTCTTTAAATTTTCCGAAAAGAAGAACGGCGGTACACTTGTCACAAAATTTAAATCATCATACGGGTTATGAATATAAATCATATCCGGATGATGCGCCTCAAAATCATATTCATCATATTTCGTAACCAGAACATAAGCCGGATACTGGTCGCCTTCGTAATGCATTTCACGGAAACTTCCATCGGGGTTTTTATCAAAATAAGGAATAGGAATCACATACGCGTCACAATCCGGATCGGCGTCCGCTGCCTTCCAGACGCTTTCCAAAGAATCCCACATGCTTGCCTTATATGGCAGAAATACTGCCTCCGTCCTGATCTTTATATCATTTCTTATACTGTTCTGTGCTTCAATAAGCTTCTGCCGCAGGGATTTATATATTTTATCAGCGTTAACTGTGTTTACGCTGCCGTCTGGCAATAAACATTCATGAATCTGATATACCAGTTCGCAGTATCCCTCTAAAACCATTACTGTATGATGCCCCTCCCCTTCCGTATCCTCAATCAGGGTACCTATGGCGACCGCGGCGTTCTGACAGTCTGCCAGAATCCCCCTCGCCTGTACGAAATTTCCCTGTTCTACGCACTTTTTAATCTCATCATGGGCTTCTTCCATCTGCCTGGTTATTTCTTCCACCTGTCGCTTCTGCGTCTTTCTCATATCCCGCTCCTGCCATTCCTTTAGCTGAAACTACAAATACTGGCTGCATCTGCAGCACCACACGAAAAGCAGCTCCTCTAAATTCTAATAATAACCATCTGCCACAGTATCCGCGCACGGCATTCAGTCGCCATGCGCACTGCAGCATATCGGAAAAAGTACACATAAGCCTTTTCCTTCAATGGATACATAGGGAATCACAGCCGTCTGTCAAGACGATGCCGTCCCGTTTGGAACAGCTTCGTGCCATGCCATTCTCAGTTTCCATGCTGACATGGATATAGCTGAGTTCACATGACACCGGCGTACCTGTTTTTGCATATCCCCAACGCCGTTTTTGTCTTTTATATCAAGATATCGTCCGCCACAGTCCCCATTGCCTCCGCTTTACAAAGCCAGCATCTCTGCTAACGCGAAGCCGGGGTAAAACCATGCTTCCCAGCCGATTCATCTTCCGGACGTATCACCTGACCATTTTTTATTTAACTGTTTTCCGTTTTTCCCCCTATTCAGGGCATTCCTTGCACTGTTTACCTTTTTATTTTCCTCGAATCCGCAGGCTGGGCACTTAAACTTTTCGCTGTCTGTATATCCAATCTGCCCGCACGCACTGCATTCCCTGCCGATTCCCCTACCGATTACTTCTATGATTTTTATATTGTTTTTCCTGCATTTCCATTGCAGCCTTTCCGTCACGAAGCCTTTCTTCCACATCCTGAGCAGGTGGGTGTCGCCCGTTCCCTTTGCGTACTGCCGCACATCACGATATCCGGCAGTATGCATTCCCGGATTGCGCGGAAGCTTTGCCATATAAACTGCCTCCGGCTTTTCCTGTGCAATCATCCTGTTGATTTCCTTGTTCACATAATTTTTAAGCGCGTCATCCATTTTTTCCTTACGCGCCCGGTATTTCTGTGTATCTGATATGTTTTCCGTATTCTTCCGGTAATTTTCTTCCAATATGAACCGCGAGATTTCCTGCTGCATTTTTCCAAAGCTGCTGCCGTATACATTTCCCGTGCTTGTTGTAATCATATCCCACAGTCCAAGTGAAATACCGATTTCATCTACATAATCTTCATGCTGCATGGTATTCACAAAAATCGGTATAATGATTTCAATGCTTTTCCTCTGCGGGTTTAAGCTGATGTCAAGCATCCTGTCATAAACATTTGAGTCAGTCAGCGGTATGAACATTCTCTGACGGTTTGCCTTTGTCGCAAGAAATATGCCGTGTTCTCCATCCTGTTCCCCATACCTGTATCCCTGCTTTTTTATGGTAAAACGCAGTTCGTTGTCCGTGTGTTGCCTGTGCAGCCTCTTCCTCGTCTGCCTACATATATATCTGTTGAGGTTCTTAACGCGCTGACCGCTCCCACCGCCAAGCTCTGCAATGACTTTCTCATATCCGGACTGTATTTTTTCAGGCAGCGGCGCCGATTTTCCATTCAATATGTTCCAATAGCACACATACGTTTTAAGCACGAAGCGGATATAATGCCTATCCTCCGGTGAAAAGCGTTCATTTCTGCTGATAGCATCGTTTATTCCACTTCTGACTTGTGCCCACATAATCTTGATATCAGCTAATGCCCTGCTCACGGAAGCAGAAAAATACACGCTGGGAAGACCTATTTTTTCCCTGAATCCGGCTGTCCTGACTTCATTATCGACCTCATATCCGGAATACACTTTTACAAGGCTTTTGACTCCTCCGTATCTTTGGTAAATATAGTTTTTGGCTACCATGCACCCGTGTCCTATGTCCATGAGCACATCCATGTTTTCACTGCCGATTTTTCCTTTACTGTACTGGTGTACGGACTTGCATATCTTCCCACCGCCCGGCAGCAGTCCATCATCGCCACTGTACTGCGGTACAGTCTCTGTTTTTGTTTTTTCCGCAGACACGGCCTCCGCCTCCTGAATCAGGTATTGTCAAAAAGTGTACTTTTTGATACT
>QXWV01000114.1 GCA_009911195.1 Lachnospiraceae bacterium
GGCTTACCCATCGTGGAGGCTTGGTGTGGTGTGCAGGTGTGTTGCTTATGTGTGGGGGTGTTCGGTTTTGAGGGTATATCCTTTTAATATAAGGAAAATAAAAGCTATCGGTTAGATAGCTTTTATTGTTTTTAACCTTTTGACACTACTATTATAATATGCTATAATAGCACTAGTTGTGTATGACGAGAGGTGCTTTATAAATAAATGTGGTGAGGTGGATTGAATATGGATACAAATATTTTGCTTGAAAATGGCACAAACGAATTGGAAGTACTGGAATTTATGTTGGAAGGGCGTCATTATGGAATTAATGTGGCAAAAATAAGAGAAATTATTTCTTATCAGGAAGCTACACCAGTGCCAAATTCCCATCCTAGTATCGAAGGGATTTTCATGCCAAGAGATACTATGATTACGGCGATAAATTTGAGGAATTGTTTGCAATTGCATGAATATGAGGAAAGAGAAAAAGCATCCTCTCTATTTATTATTACTAATTTTAATAAATTGGATATTGCATTTCATGTAGACTCGGTATTAGGTATTCACAGGGTTTCGTGGAATAGTATTATTAAACCGGGAAATACCGTTTCTACTAGCGAAGATGGCGTTTCTACAGGAATTATAAAAATTGATGGAAGATTGATTATTATTTTGGATTTTGAGAAAATTGTAACAGATATTAATCCGGAAACAGGGCTTAAATTGTCAGAAATCGATGCATTGGGAGAAAGAACGCCTCGGTCCACACCTATTTTGATTGCAGAAGATTCTCCGTTGTTGAATAAACTGATAGTTAATTCTTTAAAGCAGGCAGGATACACCAATTTAATACATACGGAAAACGGCAGGCAGGCATATGATGTTATCCAGCAATGTAAAGCGGATGGCACTCTAAAGGACCATGTGAGATGTATTATTACGGATATTGAAATGCCGGAAATGGATGGACACCGCCTAACGAAGCTAGTTAAAGAAGATGATGAAACGAAAGATATACCGATTGTCATTTTCTCATCATTGGTAAACGAAGAAATGAAGAGGAAAGGGAGTGCATTAGGAGCTGATGCACAGCTTTCCAAACCTGAAATTGGTAATTTGGTTCATATAGTTGATGAATTGGTTCAGTAAAAATTTGAAGAAGAAGCCGGGAGAATTCCCGGCTTATTTTCGGTATGTATGGAGGGAGTAAAGAATATACTGGCAAAGTGACTTTTCTTTGTTGTATAGGTTGAGGAAAATATCTTGGCTACCTGATTAAGAAAGGTGTTGGTGATGGAAGAAGCGATGGGAAATGAAAAGGACTTACTGTTTGAAAAGATAAAAGAAGCGGAATTAGTTTTAGTTGGCATAGGAGAAGAATTTGGAGAAACTATAGCTAATGGAAAAATACTTCCCCAGTTCGAGGAATACTGTCAGTCAATAGAAAAAAATGAAGGATTGCGTTGGATGCTTCCATACCTGGAGAAAATGCATGAAGATTCGATGAGAACGGAAAAAACTGTGAAAGCGTATGAGACGTTGGAAAAACTTTTGAAAGATAAAAATTATTTTATTGTTTCTACCCGTATGGATGATTATATATATCAAACAAAATTGAAAGCAGAAAGAATAGTAACCCCTTGTGGGGGATACCGGTTTTGGCAATGCCAGGATGGATGTGGAAAGCATTTATATCAGGTGGATGGACATTTGTTTGAGAAAATTTATGAGTCTATGGTGGGAAAAGGAAGTAAAACGGAAAGTGGCTCAATAGATGTTTCAAATTCGGAATCTGCAAGAATGGATGGAAACCAGGATAAAATCCAACCGCCGCGTTGCCCAAAATGTGGAAAAAACCTTGTATTTAACAATAGGAAAGCGGAACATTATGTTGAAGAAGGGTATTTGGAACAATGGAATAAATATATGCGCTGGCTGCAAGGTACTGTCAATAAGAAACTGTGCGTTCTGGAATTGGGCGTCGGAATGCAATATCCTACAGTAATCCGCTGGCCCTTTGAAAGGATGATTTATATAAATGAAAAGTCAAGTTTATTTCGCGTACATAGTAAATTATATCATTTAGCGGAAGAAATTAGGGGAAGAGGGTATAAAATACAAGAAAAACCAATAGATTTTCTTGTAAATTGGTTTGTCTAATGGACATATGTATGTTAAACTAAGATTGTTAATGTGGAATATAAATTTATAACAGAGATGTGAGGGTTGATATTATGGGCTCAGATGAAGAAAACTTGGACGATTTGCTTAACCTTCTGAAGGAAGAAGAAAATGAAATAGAAGAAAGCGAAATAGAAGAAAGCGAAATAGAAGAAAATAAGGTAGAGGAAATAGTATCTGATGAAAGTAGCTTAGGAATAGAGGCTTTAGATGAATTGTTAAGCGAAGGGCTTCAGGAGGAAAGCCATATGGGGGAAGATGAGCTGATGAAGCCTATCCCTGAAGTAAATGAACCTGTACTGGATGAATCAATAATTGACGATTCGATACTGGATGAAGCAATATTGGATGAACCTGTATTGGAT
>QXWV01000115.1 GCA_009911195.1 Lachnospiraceae bacterium
GCTGGATGATTCTGTATTGGATGAGCCGGTAATGGACGAAATGAGCCTCTTGGACTTTGCATTGGAGGAGGAAGAAGAAGGGCTGATTTCCCCTGATGAAGTGGATGCAATGTTTGCAGCGGCGGATGCGGCTATAGCAAATGAGATGCATGACGAATCGAGCGCGGCCAAACAGGAAGCTCCAGCAGATGTGGAAGAAGTAAAAGAAAACAATAATGCTGTAGAAGCTTCAGACGAACCGGAAAAAGATTCTGGAAGCGAAGAGGAATCCGGGAAAAAGAAGAAAAAAGAAAAGAAGAAAAAAGAGAAAAAGAAAAAAGAAAAGAAAGAGAAGAAACCATTATTTGGTAAAAAAAGAAATGCCAAGAATATAGAGGAAGACGGATTAGGGGAAGAGGGAAGCGGTGATGAATTGAGCGCGGGAGAAAAGAAACCGGGCTTTTTAGCTAAGCTGTTATCGCTTTTAGTAGAAACGGAAGAAGAGTATGATGTGCCTAATAAGGATATAGGCAGCATAGAACCATCCGACGAAAATAAAAATATTCTGGACGAATTGGAAAAAGAGGATAAAAAGAAAAAGAAGAAGAAGGTAAAAAGTAAAAAGGAAGAGGAACCTGCAAAGGAAAAGAAGAAGAAAGAGAAAAAGCCTAAGAAGATAAAGGAAAAGCCTGTTAAGGAACAAGACTCATCAGAAGACAAAAAGCCTGGAAAAAGGATTTCCAAGAAAGGTATATTAGTAATAACAGCATTATGCCTTTCGTTTATGGCTATGATTATAGTGATGTGCAGCATGATACCGGACTTTTTTGAAAAAAGGGAAGCCAGGGAAGCTTTTTATGAATCCGATTATATAAAAGCTTATGAAATGCTATATGGAAAGAAATTAGACGAAAGCGATGAGATTATGTTTCATAAGGTTGAAACAATACTGGAATTGAACCGTAAGTTGGACTCTTATCATAACTTGCTTGGAATAGGGGAAGAAGTACGTGCATTGGATTCGCTTATGGCCGGTGTGGAAAGATACCCTGAAATTTTGGCAAAAGCGGAAGAATATCGGGTGACACAGGAAGTAAATGCAATTTATGAAACAATTTTAAGTGTCTTAAACGATAAATATTTTATTTCGGAAGAAGAAGCCAGGGTGATTATCAGCTATGATGATGTATTGTATACGAAAAGGCTGGAGTCATTGGTAAACGGAACGCCGTTTACAGAACCGTCAGAGGCTGCGGAAGCAGAGGAATCAGCGACAGAGCAAGATATTCTGCCGGAGGAACAGGTTATTATCGAAGAAGATATCCCTGCAGAACCGGAAGATGCCTTGCCGGCAGAGGAAGAAATGCTGCAAGAGGAGCAGGATGGGAACATAGAGCCTGAGGCTAATTTGCCAGAGGAGGAAAGCCTGCCGCAGGAGGAAGTATTACCGGAAGAAAATGTGCCCGTTCAGGAAGGCAGCGTCTCGCCAGGGGAGGATGTCTCTGCATGGACAGGTGATACAGGATTTGGCAGCCAAGGAGAGCTCATCCAGGGAATCCAGCAGCCCATTGACGTAGAGATACATGGAAATTAGCAGTGACAGGAAATGGCAGGGCATATGATAGCAATTATAGATTATGATGTAAATCATTATTTGAAAATCTTGAAAATTTAAGGTTTTCAACGTCCTATTTTATCTGTTTTGTGGCTTTTACGAATTATTTACGAATTAAAATGCCTCGGATGCAATACAAAAATGAACATGATAAGACTTGATGAGAAGAGTATCAGCGGATAATTCTGTTGGCACTCTTTTTTTTGCTTATCATTTCGGCTTTTCATGTATAATCGATTGTATGAAAAGGAGGAAGCTAAGTGACTACAGAGACAAAAACGGTTTGTTTTAAATGTGGACAAGATGTAAAATATTACGATAGTGTATTAAGAATTATACGTACAAAAGGAAGAAAGACCAGACAAATAAAAATACAGAGATTCCGATGCTTGCATTGTGGTTGCATACATAGAAATTTACCTGACGACGTTTTCCCGTATAAGCAGTATGAAGCGGAAATCATTCGCGGTGTCTTGGAAGGATTTATTACTCCAGAGACAATCGGCTATGAGGATTATCCGTGCGAAATGACCATGATTCGTTGGAAATCGCAAATAATACATTTCCCTTTATGAAAGGAGCGTGATTTTGTGATTATTACAGAAACTCAAAAGAAAGAAATTGAACAGCTTATTCCTGAGCATGGAGCAGCTTTGATTGCGTATGGCGCTGATATGTACAGGCGCGGAATAATTACCGGAGCAGTATGGCTTGCTATTGGAGTTGGTTGTAGTTTTCTTGTTGAAGGAGCACGAATAATTTATAAACAGCGGAAATCTAAAAAAGAAAGCGAAGAGGAGTCCTAACAAGGGCTCTTTCTTCTTGCCGTAATGCCACCGAGGTTGTTTTTACTGATCTGCATTTCTAACCTAGAATAGATTTAGAAGGAGGAAATGCATATGTCAACAACAATACGACCGGAATTATCAGAGAAAAATCCGTACTGGATTGAGAAGCATCGGTATTATGAACTGAAACACTTCTGTCTTCAGTATCCTATTTGGAAGAAAGCAAGAGCGGCATTGAGTGGACTGAGCCAGCGACCGATGGATGCTGTAATACTGGCAAGAAGTTATGGTGATCCGACTGCCAAATGTGTAGAGGCAAGAGAGTTTTACTCAGAGAGAATGGAACTGATAGAGAAAGCAGCTGCAGAAACAGATGCCGAACTGGGTGATTATATTCTGCAGGCAGTTACACAAGGGATTTCCTATGACCATCTCAGAGCCAGGGTGAACGTACCTTGCTGTAAAGATGTCTACTACGAACTGTACAGACGTTTCTTCTGGATTTTAAATCAGGAAAGGAGGTGATGTATGCAATAATGACAACTTCTTTTATGAAGGGTTCTTTATTTTTTGATTAAAAAATGGTACAATCAAGCCGATACTTGACGCCGTTTGTTTTATTTCGCAAATAATACATTGCCCTTTATGAAAGGAGGATACATATGATGGAACAAGGTTCTAATTTTGAAGAAAAGGAGAAAACCGAAATGATGAATGTTCAGGAAGTGGCAAGAATGACCGAATGGCTCAGAGCGAAAGGCATGAGCGATACGGAAATTCTCAACTGCATGAATTACATCGCTACGGGTGTTGGCTTACCGACGAATAATGAGCCGTCCGAAGCAAAAGAATCCGACTGAGTCAAAGGGAAGGGTCGCTTAACAGCGGCTCTTTTCTTTTTCGCATAAAATACAATCTCTATTATGGAAATAAAAATTTTACATGGAGGTATCGATATGAGTATGGTAACAAAGGTAGCAAAAATGAGGCTATTCTTTCACGCCAACATGCTGGACATCTGTAATGTAGCTAATCAGTTAGGTATATTGAAAGGTGATAAAGCAGAAGAAGTGATGAGAGGGCACGCCATGAAGTGCTTTGATGCGATGGAGCATATGGGGCTTAATGTAAAGAAATATTTAGAAGAATCAAAGAAGGAGTCCTAACAAGGGCTCTTTTCTTTTATATTTTCAGAACAAAGGTAACGGAAAAACATGCTATTTTGGTATTTGGAAAATTCCCCGGGTAAGAAATTCGGGAGAACTTTTCGGAAAGGAAAAGAAGTGCTGATAGTGGTTGGAATAATTGTGGGGTTTTTGCTTGGGATTGCTGCAACTCTGTATATTTTGAGAAAGGACGCCATCGGAAATTTGGTGATTGCGGATGATCCGGAGGATGGTCCTTATATGTTCCTTGAAATTTCAAGATTAGACATCGAAAGATTGAGAGCGCAAGCCACCGTAAAGCTTAATGTTGTCGATAAAGGCAGACCGCATAAATAACACTTTCTGTTATGGAACATAAAAATTCATCATTGAAAGGAGAAGAAAACGATGGATGAGCAAATTAGACAGGCGTTGGCAGACGAGATTTTGAGTCAACTCAATAACTTGAGTGCTCTTAATCCGGGAAGCAAAGAGCAGCAGACGGCAGTGGAAAATGTCACCAAACTCTACAGATTGGGATTGGAGGATGTAAAAGTCGACACTGATTACGATGAAAGGGTACGACGCATGGAAATGGACGAACAGCACGAGCAAAACGAGCTGGACAAGCAGGCCCGCGAGGAACAATTCAAGAAAGATCAGCTGGCGGAACAGATTAAAGACCGATATTTCAAACTTGGGATAGGAGTGGCAGAAATTGTGTTACCGTTGATATTCTATGCAACCTGGATGAAGAGAGGATTTAAGTTTGAGGAAACGGGAACTTATACGTCAATAACGTTCAGAGGATTGTTCAATCGATTCAGGCCGACAAAGAAATGAATTTGAAAGCAAGTAAACGGAGGGTTCGTGCAAAATGCATGGACTCTTCGTTTTTCTCCGCATAGATAACAACTGCTTTTATGAAAGGAGTGTGATATTTATGGTAGACGAAAAGGAAACAAAAGCATATCATGACAGAGTTTTAGCTGGTATTAGTCAGAATCATAGAAAGGTTGACTACTATACTCAACAAGCGGAACGGTGTAAAAGAATATATGTGCTTACAAAAAATAGAGGTGGTATATACAGGCTTATACACAGATGGGCCAAGAAGGAAAATCAATATTTCTGTAAAGAAGGAACTAAATTAGCTTTAAAAACTCTGAAAGTTTGTGTTGACGAGTTTGACTATCTGGATAATTACTTAAATAATTTTAAAGAGGAGTCCTAACAAGGGCTCTTTCTTTTTGCAGTTTAGGAGCATATTATGAGGTACCACTATAAAAAGCCAACTATCTACCTCTCCATGTATGGGGAACGTTATATCTGTGAGCATCCGGTATACAGCAGTTGTACACTATTCAAAATTGGAGAGAAAGGTTTAGCAGTCATTCAGCAGCGTTTTGATGCAGAAACAAAGAGTACCTGGTGGAGCGAGGTAGATTCATGGATTACGGATGACTTATATTTACATCCAGGTTTTAAAGAGTACTTTGAAAACCGTGCCGGACATTGTGCGGATGGCCTTTATCCTACTGTTACAGTCAGGCAGATTATGTGGGCACTAAAAATGAAGCCTATACCAAGAGAACGTTGGGAGACGGTATTTGACAGACGAGAAATTTAGATTCGCAAAATTTACAAACCGTATTATGAGGAAACTGATAACAATTATTTATACGGAGGATTTAGTTATGTTAAACATTTTTAAGAAAAAGAAACGGTATTTCTATACTATTGAAGCTGATGAGAAAATTGACAGTGTAGTGTATGGAACCCTTAGTAATAAGATGAGTACAAAGCAATGTTCTTATACCATGGGGACTAATTCACATATGGCATTGACATCAACTTTGACAGAGGATGAAATCGTAAATGAACTGAAAAAAGTTTTTGGAAAAAAATGCGATGTAAAAAATGATGGCATCACCATTTCTGTAAAATTAAAGAATAGAGCCTAACAAGGGCTCTTTCTCTTTACGCTTGAAATACAACTGCCTTTATGAAAACCAACGATTTGGAAAGGAGAAAAGGAGTATGGATGAAATGAAAATCAACTCGAAATTTTTGAGGAATTTGATTGCGAAGTTTGTAAAAAGGGAAGTAAAGAAAAAGACAGGATACGAAATGGATATCCAGTTGAATGAATTTACGGCAACGGTTACGGACGGAACAACTCATGTTCATTTGAATGTAGATGCAGAACTGGGTAAAGACGAGCTTACAAAGCTCCTGGCAGCGATTGGTTTATAAAGTAGCTGAAGGATCGTGGAGACACGGTCTCTTCGCTTTTACATACGCAAAAATTGCAAGGGCTTTTATGGAAAAATAAACTAATTTCAGGAGGGTATAATTATGATGAGAGCATTAAAAGAATACAACGAAATGGTTATGAGACCGTCATGGAAATGGCTGAAGAAACACTGGAAAGGATATTCGGTGCTTCTGGCGATTTCGATGATCGTTCCGTACCTTTGGTTCTACTGGAGCGACATCACGGAGTACATCAAGAGCAAGTTTAAGAACCACGAAGAGGAGTCCTAACAAGGGCTCTTTCTTCTTGCGCAAAATTTACATGGATCTTTATGAAAGGGGAGGAAATCCGCTGAGGAAGAATTCTGAATGGAATAGCTATTCAGAGGTGGTTCGAGTCCACCCGGCTCGCCCTTTTATTTTTTGCGCAAATTTTGCATGGGGTATTATGGAGAAACAGTTAGCTCAGTTGGTAGAGCACCACTGAAATGTGGGCGTCGGGGGTTCGAGTCCCTCACTGCTTCTCTTAAGTTTTGGAGTCTTGACAGAGGCTCTTAGTGTTTATCGAAAGGAGAAAAAAAAGAATGAAAGGAATCAGAGGTAGTACAGAATTTGAGAAGCAATTTATTGACGTGTTTGAGCAGTTGTGCAGGAGGCATCATTCGTGGAAAGTGTGGCAGGACTTTGTGAATATGTCTGCATGTGCCATTGCTAATGCTGTAGACAAAAGACCGGAGGTCTGGAAATTGCGAGAGGATTCATACATGGAGACAATTAAAAGGTATTCCAAAGATGAACTCAATCTTATCTCCGATCTGCTCGGCATTACCACGTTAGCCCTGGAGGAGAATCCAGCTCAGGACTTTCTTGGAAAGTTCTACATGCGGCTCGACTTTGGAAGCGGGTGGCATGTTGCTGAACTGATGGCAAAGCTGCAATTAGGAGATGAGGCAAAAGGCCAGATTGCATCCAAAGATTATATTTCTGTTTGCGACTCCTGCTGTGGAGCGGGATGTATGCTTATGGCGTTTGCAAATGTCTGTAAAGATGATATGGATATCAATTACCAGCGGTCGGTACTTTTTGTCGGGCAGGACATTGACGAAGTTGTCGCAAAGATGTGTTACATCCAAATCAGCCTTTTGGGATGTCCTGGGTATGTAGTCGTAGGGAACTCTCTTTCAGAGCCTATATGCGGCACCACAATAGAACCAAGTTACAAGAAACCTGAAAACATCTGGTTTACACCGTTATATTTCACTGATGTGTGGACACTCCGGAGAATCAGGTCTTGGAGCGAAAATTCTCATGAAAAAGAATCGAAGCTTGTTCAAATGTTAAAAGCTGAAGAAGTTCGGAAACCCGATATGGTGTTACATAAGCCGCCGCAAATGCCGGTTATGAAAAAATCGGAGGGCAAAAAGCCGTTTTCATGGAAAGAGTTCTTCACAGTGAAAGGAAAAGGTAAAAGATGAATTTGAAGCAAAGGTTCTACAGAATGTGCGGTAAGTCGAGATTATATTTAAAACGTTCCTCTCCCACTATTTTGTGCTGCGTGGCGGCTGTTGGTGTAGTCGCGACAGCCGTGGCCGCCGTCAAGGTGACTCCTAAAGCTATGAAGTTGTTGGAAGATGCTACGTACGAAAAGGGAACAGATTTAAGTAGGACGGAGATTGTCGTCACTGTTGCTCATTTGTATATCCCGGCGGCTACTATTGGAGCTGGCACCATCTTCTGTATTTTCGGGGCAAACGCTCTTAACAAACAGCATCAGGCAAGATTGATGAGCGCTTACGCTTTGCTTAGAAACTATCACAAAGAATATCGTGATAAGTTGATTGAACTGCATGGCGAAGAAGCAGATGCCGAAATCAGAAATGCCATGATACGGGAACACTGTAATTTTCATCCGCTTGATTCGGATGTTCCGGATGGTAAAGTTATATTTTATGATGAAATATCCGGGAAATCCATTATGCGGTATGAGCGGGAAGTGATAGATGCTGAGTATCATTTCAACCGCAATTTTACAATGAGAGGCTATGCGTTCCTTAACGAGTTCTATGAATTCCTGGGGTTGCCGCAAACAGAATACGGGGGAACTGTTGGCTGGACTATGTCTTCTGGAATCATGTGGGTGGATTTTGAGCACTGTCTGATTGATAACGATGACGGTGGCCCGGCCTGCTATTCCATCGACATGGTATTTGCACCGGAAGTCTTGGAAGAATGGGAATGCTGACAACTCCGCAAAATTTGCAACCACTATTATGAAAGGAGGAGATGCTTTATGACTGGAGCGGTAATTAAAGGAATCGGATTGGCGGCGACTGTAATTGGTATGGGAACATCACTCATCACTGATTGGGTCAACGAAAAGAAGATGGATGAAAAGATCGAAGAGAAAGTGAATGAGGCATTGTCCAGAAGAGACAACAATGAAGAGGAGTCCTAACAAGGGCTCTTTCTTCTTGCGCAGAGGAGGCAGCGCAATGAGCAACGATTATATTTTATCCGTAATTCGGGAATATGCGGATGAATGCCTGAAAGAACCCGGTTGGCGTATGTCAAAAGAATGGTTCAAGCAGGTTTCGTATAGCCGGTGGGCGGTGGGTGAAATATTGAAAAGCATTGAAGAATCCCGATTCACGCCGCCCATCATGGTTGTTGAGGATTTCATCCGTAAAATGGATGACTTCTCATGTCGGAACAAAAAGACCAGTTTTATATTTTCAGTCGCACATGACATAGCAGAGAACATTTTGGACGTTCTGATTGCCATGAAATGACATATCGAAAGGAGAAAAAAGATGAAAGTATTAAGAAAACAGGAAGTATCTATTCAGACAACAGGTGAGTTCAAGGTTGGGGATCAGATTCAGATTGGAACGTATACCGCTACCTGCCAGAAAGTCACCAGAAAAGGGGCTATCTTCCTTTTGGATCAGTATCTGGATGAGGCCTATAAGATGAATCGTGAGAATACGAACGAGGGCGGCTATGAGGCGAGCGACCTGCGTAAAGAGCTTCAGAAGAATAGTGTTCTGGAAATCTTCGATTCTGTCCGGGAAATGATGGTTCCGTTCAAGAACGGCGATCCGCTCCGTATTCCGTATGCAGAGGAATTCTTCGGAGATGTCGATTCCTATGAACCGAGCGGAAAGAAACAGTGGCCGCTTATGGAAGACCGCAAGAATCGCATCGCTATTCGGGAAGGAGAACCCTATGAGTGGGGCTGGCTGCAGAACAAGCTGAAGTCTTCTGGTACGTATTTCGCTACTGTGTACTACGCTGGCCGTGCGAACTGCGGCAGCGCGTCGCACTCTCTTGGGGTTCGTCCGGTCTTCCGCTTGCGGTTAGGCTAATCTCCGTCCCTTGTGGGCGGTCTATATTTTGAAAGGAGAAGCGACGAAATGAAGAAACCTGATTTCTCTCGGATTGCCAGGAGTGTAAAGGCGGGGTTACATAAACATAGCCCTGAAATCCTTACAGGGCTTGGCATCGC
The DNA here is from genome assembly GCA_009911195.1 of Lachnospiraceae bacterium. Lineage (GTDB taxonomy): Bacteria > Bacillota > Clostridia > Lachnospirales > Lachnospiraceae > Kineothrix. Next base: position 9,289 of record QXWV01000115.1, read on the forward strand.
CGGGATGATTACCACCACCGTATTAGCAGTGCGAGCAACGCCTAAAGCGCTGATTCTTATTGAGGAGGAAAAACGCCGACAGAATAAAGAGCTGTATGAAGATGCCGAAAGAAAGAGATTAGACAGTTATCCTAGAGTTGACCTACTAAAACCGATAGAGCTTGTTCGGACTACTTGGGTCTGTTATGTTCCTGCTACTATCACCGGTGCATTTTCTATTGCCTGCTTGATTGGAGCCAGCTCAGTGAACATTCGGCGTAATGCAGCGCTGGCCGCGGCCTATTCTCTGTCGGAGTCCGCTTTAAAAGAGTACCAGGAAAAAGTGATTGAGACCATCGGGGAGAAGAAAGAGCGGGAAATCCGGGATGCGGTAGCAAAGGACAAGATTCAGCGTGAACCAGTCGTGAATAAAGAGGTCATCATCACAGGATACGGCGAACATCTGTGTTATGATCCGATTGCCAAATATTTCAAAGGCGATATAGAGAAGATACGGAGAGCTGAAAACATACTGAATAAAAGGCTGATAAGCGAAATGTATGTTTCTCTGAATGACTTTTATTGCGAGATTGGCATACGGCCATCTGAACTGGGAGACGAACTCGGATGGAATATAGATGACGGGCTTATTGATTTCCATTTTAGTTCCCAGCTGGCGGAAAACGGCGTACCGTGTTTGGTAATAGACTACCATGTTGCACCCAGGTATGATTTTCGTACCTTGATGTGACTGCGCAAAAAATACATTGGCTTTAATGGAAGAATCCACACTATTTCATAGACGAAAGGAGAACAATTATGGAACCTAATGAAATCATGGAAAACGAGGAAGTTATCGAAACAGCAACGGAGGTGATCGTGGGGGCGAGTTCCGGATGCGGCTTTAAGGTGGCGGCTGGTTTCGGCCTGGGCATTCTTGCGGGTATGGCAATCTGCAAGTTGGCAAGACCGGTAATCGCCAAGATCAAGGCGCGGAAGAAAGCACCTATCATTGATGTGACAGCGGACGAGTTTGAAGATGACAACTTTGAAGATGACGAGAAAGAGGAGTCCGAAGAAAAACCCGAGTAATGATATTCGGTGGATCAGACGAGAGGGAGTACCTGTAACAAGGTGCTTTCCCTTTTTTCGTTTTCTGGGAGGAGGATTGCAATGAACAAGTATATATACGAAGGACCGGTCATTGAGTTTGACCGTTGTATCCAGAACAACTGGAAGGGGGAGACCGTGGCCGCATCAGAGACAAAAGCTCGGAGCAATCTTTCTTACCAGTGGAAGAAAAGGAATAACCGTATTACGGGTGTAAGAATCACATTGCCTGGCAAATTGCGGAAGATAATCTGAAAGGAGAATTATATTTATGGAAGAATACAAGCCAAACTCCCATAAATCCAAGGAAGAACAGCAGGCAGCGCCTCCTGAGAAGAAAGTAGAGAAAGTGGTCAGCGGTTCTGTGAAATCCAGAAAGAAAAGCGAGATCCAGAAATTTGCAGATGTCTTTATCCAGGAAGATGCACAGAAAGTAAAGTCTTATATTCTGATGGATGTGCTGGTGCCGGCGGTAAAGAAAGCCATTTCTGATATCGTAACAAATGGAATCGATATGATTCTGTATGGGGAGGCCGGACGTACAAAAAAGAGCGGAACGGCTTCCAAAGTATCTTATCGGAGCTATTATAACAAGCGGGATGACCGTAGGGATTACGGTTCTTCCAGAACGCGAACGGGATATGACTATGATGATGTTATCTTGGACAATCGCGGGGAAGCGGAAGAAGTCCTGTCCCGGATGGATGAGCTGATTGCTACATATGGCCTTGTCAGTGTGGCTGATTTCTATGATCTGGTAGGTATTACAGGCAGCTATACGGACAATAAGTACGGCTGGACGGATATTCGGAATGCTTCGGTGGTAAGGGTTCGTGACGGATATACAATTAAACTGCCGAGGGCATTGCCGTTAAACTAAAAAAATATGAAAAGGAGCAATAAATCATGAAAGCAAATGAAATTATGAGTAAGGCCAGTGGGGCGTTGAATAAGATTGGGTTCGGCTTGAAGAAGCGTAGCCCTGAGATTCTGGTGGCCGCTGGTGTTGTGGGTACAGTTGTAAGCGCTGTAATGGCCTGCAAGGCAACCACTAAGATTGGCACTATCCTGGACGAGACCAAGGAGCAGTTGGATCAGATTCACGAGTATACGGGGACTCCGGATGCAGAGAAAAAGCAGTACAGTGTGGAAGATTCCAAGAGAGATACGGCCATCGTTTATGCCCAGGCGGGGGTGAAGCTGGCCAAGCTCTATGCGCCGTCAGTCGGTCTCGGAATTTTGTCCATCAGCAGCATTCTGGCATCCAACAATATCCTCAGAAAGCGTAATGCGGCGCTGGCAGCAGCTTATGCGGTAGTTGACCGTAGTTTTAAGGAGTACAGGGATCGTGTTGTGGAGCGGTTCGGTAAAGAAGTAGATCATCAGCTCCGGTACAATATCAAGGCTACTGAAGTTGAGGAGACTATTACGGACGAGAAAGGCAAGGAGAAGAAGGTTAAAAAGAACGTCGAAGTTGCTGACCCGAATGCCAGCGGCTATGTAAAGTATTTTACGAGAAGCAATCCTTACTGGGAAGATGATTCTTCTTATGTGGAGATGTTCCTGCGGGCACAGCAGAATTATGCCAACGACAAACTGAAAGCGACTGGTCATCTCACTCTGAACGATGTCTATGACATGCTCGGGTTTCACGACAGTAAGGCCGGCATGGTAGTTGGCTGGATTTACGATCTGGACCATCCGAACGGGGATAACTATGTGGAGTTCGATGTAAAGAAAGTGAATCTCCCGAACGAGCAGGGCGGGTACGAAGAGGCTTATGCCATCGACTTCAACGTAGACGGCAATATTTATAATGAGATGATTTGAAGGGAAGGGTATGCCTCTATGCTATCCGGGAACTTTGATCGCGATTTGGCTGACTATCCTTATCTGTTTTAGGGATGGCCAGCCTTTATATTTTTAGAAAGGAGTGGCTGACATGCACAGAAGAATACGAATGCTTTTGCTTCTTTTGATATTTTGTGTTGTCGGGAATTGCGCATCTGTTTGTGGAGAGATTGTCGCCGTTGCAGAGCCGGTCAGTACAGAACCCATACTGATTTCCGAACAAATCGAAGTGTCAATAAATGAAGAGGAGCATTCTGGCATTCCTGCCGCGGTTGAAGTGAAAGAACTTTTGGATAACAGCGAAGAGGCAGGACTTTCAGAAGAAGATATCAATTTGATTGCTCTGGTGGCAATGGCTGAGGCAGAGGGGGAATCGGAGTACGGAAAGCGGTTGGTGATTGATACGGTTTTGAACCGCGTAGATTCCGAGCATTATCCCGATACGGTCTTTGAAGTTGTTTATCAGCCCAATCAGTTTTCATCCATGTGGAACGGACGGGCGAATCAATGCTATGCCATGGATGAAATATGCCAGCTTGTCAGGGAAGAACTTCAGGAGCGTCGAAACTATGAAGTTATATTTTTTACGGCAGGCGGATACGGCAAATATGGAACTCCTATGTTCCAGGAAGGAAACCATTATTTCGGTAGTTATGAATGAAAGGAGAAGCTTATGAATAGCGGATTAGTTGTTATGTCCTATACTTTATCAGCGTTGTCTGGGATTTGTTTTATAACGGGACTGGCTGTCCTGTTCGGGGGAAGGAGTGAAAAACATGGAAAATTTTGAAGCTATTATCACCATGTTAGATTTCACTCTGGACTCTAAACGTAAGCGGCATATTGTCGGTGGGATTCTGCTGAGCGTGTCATTTCTGTTCGGCGGTCTGGCGCTTACCACCATGACATTAAAGACGGAGGAAAAGCGGGATGAGTAGAGGATTATATTTAGCAGCATTTGTTGCTGGCGCGGCGGTCGGCTCTGCAACAACGTGGTTTGTTGTAAAAAGGAAGTATGAAAAGATTGCCCAGGAGGAAATTGACTCTGTAAAAGAGGTCTTTTATAAAAGAGAGTTTGGTCCCAAAGTAAAAGAAATGACCAACGTAGGGGAAGGAATTGTAAGAGGATTACAAGTCGGGATTATGCAGGCGGCAGAGCAGGCAAAAGATAAGCCTGATCTTGTGCAGTATGCGGCTATGGTTCAAAAATATGGAGGAAACATCGGCGAAGAAAAGGAGGCACATATGAAGGATAAATACCCTTATGTCATATCGCCGGAGGAATTTGGCGAGTTTGACGACTATGAAAAGATCAGCCTCACTTATTATGCCGATGGTGTTCTGGCGGATGACAATAATGAAGTTGTAGATGATGTGGAAGATATTGTGGGCGATGCCCTGGATCACTTTGGTGAATATGAGGATGATTCTGTATTTGTCAGATGTGATGAGCGGAAATGCGACTATGAGATACTTCTCGATCAAAGAACATTCTCCGAAGTGTCCGACAGTAATCCCAATCGGGTGGAGGTATGATGAAAAACGAGCTGATTAACGAATACTTTGAATGGATTTACCAGCTCGTATGCAAAGATACCAAAGGACTGTTTTACCGTAAGCTGCTCTGTAAGCTTTATGATACCCCGTTTAATTATACGATTGCTATGGATGGCAACCGTGCGGAAGATGGAGTGGATTTACGGTATCGTTTTGGTTATGAATGCGGGTTTGCCAATTCGGCGGTTGCAGACTGTCTGGACAACAAAGACTGCAGTGTACTGGAGATGATGGTCGCCCTTGCTATTCGGTGCGAGGAACATATCATGGACAATCCGGATATCGGGGACAGAACCGGCAAATGGTTTCTGGACATGATTGTAAACCTTGGTCTGGAGAAGATGACGGACGATCATTTTGATAAACGTTATGTTGAGAGTGTTCTAAACCGCTTCCTGAACCGTGAATACAAACGGAATGGAGATGGCGGCCTCTTTACAGTACATCATGGCCGGATTGATATGCGGTCGGTGGAAATCTGGTATCAGGCAATGTGGTACCTTGACGAGGTACTTAAGAGCTGAATTATATTTTGAAAGGAGAGATATGCAATGAAGATGGTACATTGTTATGATCTACATGATGTAGCCGACGTCGCTAACCGTAATACGGAAACTATTGTACGGATGATACAGCGGGCAAATGGGGAAATCGGGCGGATGAAAAGAAAGAACCGTTCTAATGTTATGGCAGGATTTATATTTGGCATTGTTGTGGAACTTTGCTTTCTGGCGCAGAATCAGAAAATCAATGAGCTGGAAGAAAAGCTCAACAACATGAACGAAGAAATTAAGGAGCTTAGGGACAAGGAAGGAGATTAAAAATGCGATGATTGACTTTCTTATGATTTCAACACGTAGTACAAAGCGTGGAATAATAGAAATCTATCCAAAGTTTATTGTCAGGACAAGCTCCGATTTGATGATCCGGGGCGGAGACTTCTATGCTATCTGGATTGAGGAACGTGGTTTATGGTCAACAGATGAGCAGGATGCATTACAACTGATCGACCGTGAACTGGATAGATATGCGGAGGAGAACCGCCAGCGTTTTGACTCCAATGTTAAAGTCCTTCATATGTGGGATGCCGAATCAGGTATGATTGACCGGTGGCATAAATACTGCCAGAAGCAGATGAGGGACTCTTTCCATATGTTGGACGAGAAACTTATATTTTCCAACACGCCTACCGACAAGAAAGACTACGCCAGTAAAAAGCTGAACTATCCGCTTGAAGCTGGCGATTTGTCTGCTTATGACAAGCTGATGTCTGTATTATATTCCGAAGAAGAGAGACACAAGATTGAATGGGCCATTGGGTCGGTCGTATCCGGGGAATCCAAAAAGCTTCAGAAATTTATGGTTTTGTATGGGGCTGCCGGAACCGGAAAATCGACGGTTCTTAACATCATACAACAGCTCTTTGAGGGATACTATTCGGTCTTTGATGCCAAAAGTCTTGGCTCTTCAAACAACTCTTTTGCTTTGGAAGCGTTTAAGAGCAATCCTCTGGTTGCTATCCAGCACGATGGGGACCTGTCAAAGATTGAGGATAACACGAGGTTGAACAGTCTGGTCTCCCACGAACTTATGACAGTGAACGAAAAATTTAAATCGACCTATTCCAATCGTTTCAAATGTTTTCTTTTCATGGGTACAAACAAGCCGGTAAAGATTACAGACGCAAAATCCGGTCTGATACGAAGATTGATTGACGTGTCACCGACTGGCGAAAAGCTGAACCCAAAGGATTATAAAGCGATTGTGAAGCAGATTGATTTTGAGCTTGGTGCGATTGCGTATCACTGTCAGGAAGTGTATCTGACGAGTCCCGGAGAGTATGACGATTATATTCCGATTACGATGTTGGGGGCATCGAACGACTTCTATAATTTCATTATTGATTCCTACCATGTGTTCAAGAAAGAGGACGGCACGACCTTGAAAGCTGCCTGGGAAATGTACAAGACTTACTGCGATGAAGCAAAAGTTGGCTTTCCGTTTTCCCAGAGAGTCTTCAAAGAAGAGCTTAAGAATTACTTCCATGAGTACAAGGAGCGCTTCAATTTTGATGATGGGACAAGGGTGCGCAGTTATTATATTGGTTTCCGGACTGAAAAATTTGACGAGAGGAAGGAGAGTAAAAAAGAACAGGAAATGAAACCATTACTGCAGTTTGACTGTACGGAATCTATATTTGACCGTGAGTGTTCCGGATGCCCTGCACAGTACGCTTCATCCCAAGAGACACCGTCTAAAAAATGGGATGCAGTAAAAACAAAACTGGCGGCATTGGACACATCAAAACTGCATTATGTAAAGGTTCCAGAGAATCATATAGTCATTGACTTCGATATTACGGACGAGACCGGGAACAAGAGTTTTGAAAGGAATGTCGAAGAGGCAGGCAAATGGCCGCCTACTTATGCCGAGCTGAGCAAAAGCGGTGCCGGGATACACCTGCATTATATTTACGCTGGAGATCCGAGAAGCTTAAGCAGGATTTATGACGACCATATCGAAGTGAAAGTGTTCACCGGCAATAGTTCTCTCAGGAGAAAGCTATCCAAATGTAATGATTTGCCGATTGCCACGATTAGCTCCGGGCTGCCATTGAAAGGAGAAAAAATGGTAAATTTTGACGCTATAAAGAGCGAGAAAGGGCTTAGGACTTTAATTATGCGGAATCTCAATAAAGAGATTCATCCGGGGACTAAGCCGAGTATCGATTTCATCTATAAAATTTTGGAGGATGCCTATGCAAGTGATTTGAAGTACGATGTCACGGATATGCGTAACGGCGTTCTCGCTTTTGCTGCCAACAGCACAAACCAGGCGGATTACTGCATCAAACTTGTGAATAAGATGCAGTTCAGGTCGGAGGATGCTTCATCCGGTGTGCGGAACGAAGATGCGAAGCTGGTTTTTTATGATGTGGAAGTATTCCCGAATCTCTTCCTCGTAAACTGGAAGATCGAGGGCGAGGGAAAACCGGTAGTCCGTATGATTAACCCGGCTCCGGCAGAGATTGAGGAATTGATGCGGTTCCGTCTGGTGGGGTTTAACTGCCGGAGATACGACAATCATATTCTCTACGCAAGACTTATGGGATATTCTAATGAGCAGCTTTATAACTTGTCCCAGAAAATCATCAACGGAAGTCCTAACTGTTTCTTTGGAGAGGCTTATAATGTAAGTTATACGGATGTTTATGACTTCTCCAGTAAAAAGCAGTCCTTAAAGAAATTTGAAATTGAGTTGGGTATCCACCATCAAGAATTGGGATTGCCCTGGGATAAACCGGTACCGGAGGAACTCTGGACGAAAGTGGCCGAATATTGTGACAATGATGTTCTGGCTACAGAAGCGGTGTTCAATGCAAGGAAATCGGATTTCACGGCAAGGCAGGTTCTGGCCGATGTGGCAGGCATGACGGTAAACGACACGACCAATACGCTGACAACTAGAATTATATTTGGCAACAACCGAAAACCGCAGGATCAGTTCAATTACCGGGATATGGGCATCGACGAGCTACCATTCGGAAAAGAAGAAGAGAACTTTTATAACTTCTTCGATGAAGACGGCAAGCCCGAGTTTCCCGGTTACACATTTGAGCATGGAAAATCTATCTACCGTGGAGAAGAGGTCGGAGAGGGCGGCTATGTTTATGCTGAACCCGGAATCTATGGAAATGTGGCATTACTGGATATCGCTTCTATGCATCCCAGCAGTATCGTAGCAGAGAATCTTTTTGGTGATGTGTATACTCAAAGGTTTAAGGAGATTCTGGATGCCCGTATTGCCATCAAGCATAAAGACTTTGACAAAGCCAGAAAAATGTTGGGTGGAGCTTTGGCAAAATACTTAACGGATGAGGATTCGGCAGCGGATCTGGCGCAGGCACTGAAGATTGCGATCAACTCAGTGTATGGGTTGACTTCGGCAACATTCGAGAATCCTTTCCGGGATGTGCGCAACAAAGATAATATCGTGGCGAAACGAGGAGCACTGTTTATGGTAAACCTCAAACATGAGGTACAGGAACAGGGCTTTACTGTTGCTCATATTAAGACCGACTCTATCAAGATCCCGGATGCAACGCCGGAAATTATTCAGTTTGTCATGGAGTTTGGTAAGAAGTATGGTTACACCTTTGAGCATGAGGCCACCTATGACAAGATGTGCCTGGTTAATGATGCGGTTTATATTGCTCGCTATAAAGACGGAAAACATGCCGGGGAATGGACAGCTACAGGTACTCAGTTTGCAGTGCCGTATGTTTTCAAGAAGCTGTTCAGCAAAGAAGAGATTGTGTTCGAGGATCTGTGCGAGGCAAAGTCTGTCAGCAGTGCATTATATTTGGACATGAACGAAGACCTGCCGGATGTGACCGAATACGAAAAGGAGCTGGCTAAAGCTGAGAGCAAGTACAAGAAAGGCGAATTGTCTGATACTACATTTGAGAGAACAGGGCAGGAGCTGGTTTCGCTTATTGAGAAAGGTCACAATTATATTTTCATTGGAAAGGTTGGAAACTTCTGTCCGATTAAGCCGGGCTGTGGCGGCGGTGTACTTTACCGTGAGAAAGACGGAAAGTATTATGCCGCGACTGGCTCAAAAGGGTATCGGTGGCTGGAATCGGAAATGGTCAGGGAGCTTGGAAAGCAGGAGGACATTGACGAGCAGTATTATATTTCTATGGTGGACGAAGCAATCGCTACCATATCGAAGTATGGGGACTTTGAACAGTTTGCTTCGGACGACACTTATGTGAAAGCAGAAAACTGGGATTTTATGAACATCCCGGATGGAGTGGATGAAGAAATCCCGTTTAATTAAAAGAAAAGGAGAAGGAAAAATGTCAAGAAGAATACCACCTATCAACATCGAGAACGCAAGGATTATTTTCAGGAACTTTTCCGGTAAGGAGACAAAGTATAACCGGAAAGGCGACCGGAACTTCTGTGTCATCATCGAAGATCCTGACATGGCTCAGCAGCTGGCAGCGGATGGATGGAATGTGCGTATCCTGCCGCCTCGTGATGAGGACGAGGAAGCAAGGAATTATATTCAGGTTGCCGTGAGCTATAAGGTCATTCCGCCGAAAGTTATCATTGTGACGAGACGGGTGCAGACCCCGCTGGACGAGGAGTCCGTGGATTCCCTGGACTATGCAGAAATCCGGAATGTGGATTTGACAATCAATCCGTCCGAGTGGGAAGTCAATGGAAAGACCGGCATCAAGGCCTATCTGAAAACCATGTATGTCACCATTGAGGAAGATGAGTGGGCAGAAAAGTATGCGGCGCTTGAGGGTCCACAGGAATAGAATGGCGAGGGGCGGTGATTAATCATGGTTGCCGCTCTTCTGTTTCAGAAAGGAGTTAAAAAAATGAGTGAATTATTCGATTCTTTGAGACTTAAAAATACAAACGAAGTAGAGCTTATCATAAGCGGCAAAATTGTACCAATCATAGTTACAGATCTTGAAGAGGAATGCGTTTCTTATGAAATGAAAACAAAAATCAAACTGACTGGAATAATTAATTGCCGTTCTTCCGCTAAAAAGATAACGCGAAGCATCGCGGGAATGGCAAATAGTGTTTCTGATATGGCATATAAAAAAGTTATATTTAATGCTCCTGCAACGATTGTTATTTGGAAGGACGGAAGTAAAACAGTTGTAACTTGTCAGAAAGGAGACAAATATGACCCTGAAAAAGGTCTGGCTCTTTGCTTTATGAAGAAAGCGCTTGGAAATAAAGGGAATTTTAACAACATATTAAAAACAGAATTGTCAGAAAGTGGGGAATGAAATTTGGTAGGAAACACTAAGTTCGTAGATTTTGAGAAGTATTGCAAGACCTGCGAATACGAAAAGAAGAAAGATACTGACAGCCCGTGCAATGAGTGTCTCGATACTTGTGCCAGGGAAGGAACAGACAAACCGGAAATGTGGAGGAAAAAAGAAAGATGAAAAAATCCCCGGTTAAAATTCCGAAGAGATCTTATGCTTTTGTGGACGGTTCTTTCAATCCGGTAACGAAAATTTATGGTTGTGGCGGATTCTTGATTGATCAGTTCGGAAAGAGGCATGTTATACAGGCAAGCGGCGACAATAAAGAATGGGCGGTTATGAGAAATGTAGCCGGCGAAATCCTTGGGGCGAAAAAAGTAATGGAACTGGCAAGGAAGCTCCAGATGAAAAAGCTGATTATATTCTACGACTATGAAGGAGTTGCCAACTGGCCTTTGGGGATATGGAAAGCAAAGAAACCAGTTACCAAGGATTATGTTCAGTTTGCCTGCTCTATTATCGCTTGTGGTGTAAAGTTATATTTCCGTCATGTAAAGGGGCACTCTGGTATTTCTGGTAACGAGGAGGCTGACCGGCTGGCAAAAGAGGCCATCGGATTATTGAAGAAATGATACAGGAGGAACTTTATGGCTGGAATACAGTTGCGTGACTACCAGTTAGATGCGGTACGTCGGATGAAAAACGGCTGCATCCTATGTGGCGGAGTTGGTAGCGGTAAGTCTCGCACTGCTCTCGCCTACTATTATTTATGCGAAGATGGAGAGATTGGTACAGAAGAGTATGTTCCAATGGGTGATCCACCAAAAGACCTTTATATTATTACTACTGCTCGGAAACGAGATACTTGTGAATGGGAAGGAGAACTTTCACCGTTCTTGCTTTCCCCTAATCACGCAGTAAATCTTTATTCTAACAAAGTGGTTATTGATTCGTGGAACAACATTCAGAAGTATGCTGAAGTGCAGAACGCTTTCTTTATATTTGACGAGCAACGGGTTGTTGGAACCGGAGCTTGGGTCAAGGCATTCTTACGAATAGCAAAGGTAAACCGATGGATTCTGCTCTCTGCTACACCAGGAGATACATGGCAGGATTATATTCCGGTATTCATCGCCAATGGGTTTTATAAGAACAAAAGCGAGTTCACAAGGGAGCATATTGTTTACAGTCATTTTACCAAGTTCCCCAAAGTTGACCGGTATCTAAATACCAGACGGCTGATACGGCTTCGGAATTCCATTCTGATCAATATGGACTTTAAACGGGAAACAATCTCCCATCACGAGGATGTGTTCGTGCCTTATAGCATTGAGAAGTATAAGGATATTTGTCGTACACGGTGGAATCCCTGGGAGAATAAGCCGATTGAGAATGCTGTGGAATTCTGCTATGCACTACGGAAAGTGGTCAATTCAGACGAATCAAGGCAGGTCGCGTTGCTACAGATTTTAGAGAAGCATCCGAGGGCTATTATATTTTACAACTTCGATTACGAGTTGGAAATCTTGAGAGAGATATTTTTAGGCAGATGCGATTCTAAACTTGACGGATTTGAGATGGCGGAGTGGAATGGTCATGTACATCAGCCAATTCCAGAATCCGAGAACTGGGTGTATCTTGTCCAGTACAGTGCTGGGGCTGAGGGATGGAACTGCATCAAGACAGATACTATTATATTTTACTCGCAGAACTATTCCTACAAGGTTATGGTGCAGTCCAGTGGGCGGATTGATAGGATGAACACTCCCTATACTGATTTATATTACTATCATCTGAAAAGCCGCTCTGGAATCGATTTGGCAATTAGTAAGGTGTTGAAAAACAAGAAAAAGTTTAATGAAACTGGTTGGGTAAATTGGTAACAAAAAAAATGGAAGGAGAAAAGATATGAAAACATTAAAAGAAAACTGGAAAGTGGTATTGATTGTGGCAGCCGGAGTTTTGGCTGTTATTTTATTGTGTGTGTTTGGGGTGCAGAATTCTCAAAACCAGGCTTTCGCGCTGGAAGAGCAGGTGAATACCGCTGAATCAGACATCAAGGTTCAGGAAAAGCGGCGAGTTGATCTGATTTATAATCTGGCAGATTGTGTTAAGCAATACGACAAGCATGAAGCTGAAACATTGACTGCTATTGTTGAGGGACGTGGATCTGCCGGAGACATTGAAAACGCTACTACCGCCATCACTGCTGTTTCTGAGGCGTATCCAGAATTAAAAGCCGATGAGAACTATAGAGAACTTATGAATGAGCTGGCTATGACTGAAAATCTTATCGCTGAGTATCGGAGCAACTATAACAAACAAGTGAAAACATATAATCGGTATATGAAAAAATTCCCGACACGGATATTCTTGAATATGCTTGGGTATGAAAGGCAGAACTATCAGTATCTGGATTATGAATCCCCAGTTGATGCTCCGCAAAATTTATTCGGGGAGGATTGACGTATGGGTTACTATCATTGGCATAAAAAAAGAGGGTTTGACTTCGGTGATTTTGAGATAACGAAGCGTGAAATCCTCGCAAGTGTGTCTATTATAGCCATAATGCTTCTGATTGGTGTTTTGATTTCTGGAAAGATTTCGGAGCATCAAATGGATAAAAACGAAATCTACAACAAGGCTGTAAAGATTCAAAGTTCTGATATTTTTGTCTATGGTATGCGAACCAATGTCGGTAATGCGTTTGTCTACGGTGATTTAAAAGCCGTAGACGCCGTTACATATCCAGAAATAGGCGGTGAGTATATGTATGTGAAAAAAGTAAAGGAAAAATATACTGAGCATACGCAAATCGTAGACGGGAAAACTCGAACTTATTGGGACTGGGATAGGGTCAGTAGCGATTACCAAATATGTAACGAGGTATCATTTCTTGATTGCGTTTTTGAATCGAAAAAGATAGATATACCACTAGCTGAATACATTGATACCATAAAAGAATCAAGTCATGTGAGATACAAATATTACGGTGTTGCAACTCAATACACCGGAACGATATTCACAGAATTGAAAGGTAATACCATTTCAGACAATACGCTCTTTTATGCAAACAGAACGATTGATGAAACTGTAGAGTTACTTGAATCCAACGGCGAAACAATTATATTTTGGGTACTATGGATTATCTTTATTGGATTTTGTGTCTATGGTTTCTATTATCTTGATAACGAATGGCTGGAATAACTAAAAAATTGGGAGAGGGTCGAGTAATAATGAGGACGACCACATGGCGGATATAGTAGTTGCATAAGGGATGAGTCCGTTATTTGAAAGGAGACAACGATGAAAAAGAAATTAGAAAGCTTTTTGGTATGTGCCGATTTCTCTAATGATATCCCGGTATTAGTTGTCGGAACAAAGGTTGAAAACGGTATAAACATTATCAATACCTTTCAGGGCGAGGAGGCCGAGGAATTGTATCATAAGTTGATTGATAAGAAGGGAGAAAAATGATGGTATGGATTAGTTCGGCGGTAGTTTCTTGCATCGGTCATTCTCGGTAAGTATATGAACGAAGAATTGGAGGAGGAAATGAATAATGATAAAAATTGAAAATGCATCTGTTTATGGTTTGGAAGAAGCTATTCGTGGTATGAGAAACCCTATGAACAGCTGGAATTACTCTGATAGTTATCATAATAAAGAAGAATATGACAGCTTAAATCGGCAGAAATATAGCGGAGCCGATAATGTTGATTATTGTATTGGATATAATGACAGCAAACTTATGGCGAGCTTAGCAGCCGGCGGTCCAGTTCATGCGAAGTATCGTCGGATGATTACGGTATATCTGGACATTACTGCTCCGCTTTACTGGTGGAAAGAATTTGATACTTATAAAGTAGGAACCGTAGCCAACTCCTGCTCAACCATGCATAAGATTCATGCTAAAGAATTTACGGTAGAAGACTTCTCTCATGAGCATTTGTTAAATTTTATCAATCACAATAAAGATGAGAGGCTTACTCCCCAGATTGAGTTGGGCTGCGGAGAATGTAAATTTTCTCCTTATGGCATTCTCGAACTCACTGTGGACATGTTAAATATATGTAGAGAGAGATACTTAGCAGCATTGAAAACCGAAGATGAGACTGGTTTTTCCGCAAAAGATATTTGGTGGCAGATGATTCAGCTACTCCCCTCTTCTTATAACCAGAAACGAACGGTCATGCTGAACTATGAGGTGCTTGTCGGGATTTATCGCTGGCGCAAAGAACATAAGCTGGACGAGTGGCGGGAGTTCTGCCGATGGATCGAGCAGCTTCCGTATAGCGAGATCATTGTCGGAGAGAAGGAGGAAACGAATTGAAAATTAGCGGGAAATTATCCTCAATAACTAAGGGACAAATGGAACCTAAACAAATTATTAGGAAGCCAATCTCGGTACAAGGCGGTGTAATAATCGGTAAGATAGTTAAAACTGATGAAGAAAATGACTTATATTTTGGCGAGATTTCTAATAATGTCCTTATAAATTTTTGTAATCCCACCAAATGTACAACTTGTGAAATAAGAGAGGAGCAAAGTATGGATTTTAAAATTATTGCAGTGGATTTCGATGGAACTCTGTGCGAGAATAAGTGGCCGGAAATTGGGAAGCCAAATAATGAACTGATTGCTTATCTGAAAGAGCGTCAGGCAGCAGGTGACAAGTTAGTTCTGTGGACTTGCCGTGTCGGAGAGATACTTAAGAATGTGATCGACTGGGCTGCAGAGCAGGGACTTATATTTGATGCGGTCAATGAGAATCTGCCTGAGGTTCTGGAATGGATGGGTGGTGATAGCAGAAAGATATTTGCCAACGAGTACATAGATGACCGAAATTTTACTTTCTTGTCCAAAGCAGATCATTCGGAATTACTGGGCAGGATGGTGGATGTTGTCGAAGACTGGCTGGAAAAGAAAGGTATTGCTACGGATGATGAAGCTGCCATTAAAGGCGATGATTATGACTATCTTACAGAAGGGTTTGCTGCCGGAATGGGAATATCGTGCGATTGTACGGAAGAGAAAAGGAGAACTGATATTCATGATTAAAATGGAGGGACGACTGCTGAATCTCGGTACTGTTGATTCGTGTGACAGAAAATTTGCAGAAGATTGTAAGATTACATTTCCAAACAAAGTACCGGTATATTGGAATTTTGATCGGGGCGATCCCCGTTCCGTAATAGGTAATGCAAATATAGTTCGTGATGATAAAGGACTCGCGTGCAAGGTTAATTTAACTACAGATTTGCTTACAGAAGATGAGTATTATGTGGGCGGTTATTACACTAATGTAAAAAAGCATGACGAAAAATCTATTTGCATTATCAATGCTTGTGCATTGCGGTCTATGAGTATTGTGCCCGAACCTGCAGATAAGAATTTAAAAATCAAGAAGGAGGTGTCCAATGACCAAAAAGGAGTTTGAAAAACTGGATGCCAAATCTAAGAGACGTGCGGCGCAAAAGGCTCTTGCCTGGTTTTGTGTATTAACATCAGTGAGATTTCCATTTTTGGATATTGCCAGTAAAGAAGAATCCGAGACGATTAAAGTCATTCTCGGAAAATATATGAATGAAGAATTGGAGGAAAAATCAGTATGACTTTTTGGCAGATGGTTATAGCTTTTGTTATCGTTTATCTCTGTGTTTATGCACTGATAGGCAGGATTTGTCAGTGTATTGAACATTGCGCTACCGCAAGGGCATACTCTAAGTTCCGGGAGAACGGTGTGCTGGTAACGATGGATGCGGTTGAGGCTGGTATCGAGAAATCTAATAAGGAGAAACGAGATGTTGGAGAGAAAATTTAATATTGGAGATAGAATCAGATGTGTTAAAACCGGAGTGATCGGAAAATGCATTAAATTCTATATACCGACTGCCTGTGAAGAACAGACTATGGTTCTGACGGATGACGGACGAAGGTACCATGCCCCAACCAGATTATGGGAAAAGGTGTTAGCTGTTTCGATCGAGAATGACGTTACAGCCATAAGGAATCGTTTACTTAAAAGCGTATCGGTTCCAACAGTTTTCTTACAGCGGTTTGGAGGTTAATTATGTGGCGGAGAGAATTGCTGAAAAATAAGCTCTATGCCATAGCAATTATATTTCTTGGAGTGTTGTCTGTCCCTATTGAATGGGACGCAACGTTCTTTTTATTTACTTTAGTGGCTGGGCTTACATTATTCTTTTTCAAAGAAAATTGGATTGGATAGGAGGCAGTTTTATGGGACGTGCGGAAATTCGGCGGGCAATGAAAAATGAGAAGAAAGCAAAGACCGCCACCTATAACCTGACCAAGGCACAGTTGGATGCTATGGTGCGGGAACAAATCAAAAATGAGCTGGTGAAAATTCGGCAGCAGGCTACAGATGATGCTGTCAATACAGCTATGATATTATTGCTGACGCTGCCATTAGAGGTTCTGATGGATCACTACTGGCCGAAATCCTATGCGAAACGCATTCCGGAGTTTACTCAGCATGTTCTGGAATATTACGAAAGATGGCAGAACGGTGAGTTGGATATGGAAAAGCTAAAAAAAGATTTGTGGAATTATGGTGGAGTTCGGCTGGAAGAAGGAGGTTAAACAGTGATTAAAATGATATTTGGAGTTGCTTCATTCCTCATCGGCTTAACAGCAGTGATAGCTGCAAAGGCTATTAAGTCGTGTGCTGTTTGGATGGACAACTCGTTCCGATGGGGAGGTAGAGATGGAAATGGCTAATAATGATTTACGAAAGAATGCTTCTGGATATTCTGATCCGACGGCGTACAAAGCAATCACAAGCGCCGATGCAGATGACGAAAGATTTCACAAGCTGCTGAATACTATTTTCACAATTTGCGAGCTCTCAGGGTTTCACTTGGAAGAGCGGATTGTCCTGAAAGATTTACAGACAGGAAAGGTTTGGAGGTGAACATTATGACAATCGAAGAAACTATTGAGCGTGTGATGCATGTTTGGGAACAGCTGAGGGGTAAAGTGATTAAACTCAGAACGGCTATTCAGAAAATTTTTCATGACGTTTTTGGTCAGAAGGAAGTTTCTCTGGAGCTCCCCAAGAACGCTGCTACCAGGAAGAGACGGTATCATCGGAAAGAAAAACCGTCCGTACAATACCGCTACATACCTACTGCCAGGAGAAATTTGCCGTATATGAGGCGATCTTATTAAGCAAATCCATGCCCACTTTTGTTTTTGGCTGCCCACTTTTTGGAGCAGTTTGGAAGAGTTGGGGGAATGCTACGGACGAAAATTGGTGGAATTTGGGTAAAAATGGTCAATTTTCTGCCCATTTGCCCACTTTCTGCCCACTTTTGAAAACCTGATTTGGTCACTAAAAACCCAGTATTTATGCGGGTTTGCGGGCTCAAAGCCCATTTGCCCACCCTTTTTCTTAACTAATTGTGATAAAAAGTTTAAATATATATATAGGTTGTGAAAAAAGGTGGGAAAGTGGGCAGAGCGAGAGAAAGGAGGCTTTATGAAAAAGAAGAACGCATGGTCCGAGATTTATGAAAGCTTTCAGTCAATCTATCCGAATTTGAAGAAAGGAGCCGTCGGATATTGTCCGTATGATTATATGTCGATTCTGGTATATTTTCCGGATGGGCTGCGTATGGTATATAATGAGGCCGAAAGACGAGCTAGGTTTGTCACAGCATGAGCAGAATTTTGAGAATGATATTTCTTTTTTGCCGTGTATGTGGTATACTTGAACTGCGACACAGCTTAATATTTATTTGCTAATAGGGAGAATACTT
This sequence comes from Lachnospiraceae bacterium, assembly GCA_009911195.1. Lineage (GTDB taxonomy): Bacteria > Bacillota > Clostridia > Lachnospirales > Lachnospiraceae > Kineothrix. Next base: position 27,370 of record QXWV01000115.1, read on the forward strand.
TGTTAAAAAAGTGTTATCTCTCTTTACTTATACCCTATTAGCAGAGTTAAGGTTGTGTCGCAGCAATAGGGAGAACACTTTTTAGGTGCGTCTTCTTATTGCGAGGGCGCACTTTTTATTTTGTGTCAACATAGGACAACTTCGTGAAGAATACAAGCTCTATTATGGAGAACGGTACTTCCTCTTACCAGAGCGAATTCTCTACGGTTGAGGCTTAGGGTTGTGTGGCAACAATGAGGGAGTACATGTTCTCTCTATTTTTTTGGAGGTAGCAAGATGGATAATATTGCCGTAAGCGGAAACTTTGAAATTACGCCATGTGAACAAATAGCAGATATTGAAAGTAAGACCGGATTTAAGAAACTGGCACTTACCTCAGCTCAGAAAATTCAGATGGGAGGATTAACACAACAGTTTCCGGCAGTAATGGCAACGGGGGCTTTGAGCGGCTGTTATATGGTACAATTTCCGGATGGTCTGCCACATGTATTAGCTCAACTAAAGCAAGGCGGATTCAGCACCATAGTCAAAGGCGAGAATGGGCGGATTGCAGGAACTGCTTCTTTATATCCCGTCGAAGCACAGGCAGCCGTTCTTGGAGCGTTCAATGCCATGTCGATAGTATCTGGCCAGTATTTTCTTGCACAGATTAACAGCGAACTTAAAACGATGAACCAGAACATTGACAAAATTCTGGAGTTCCTTTACGGTGATAAGAAAGCGGAACTTATATCCGAAGTTAGCTTTGTGAAATCTGCCTACCAAAATTACAGTTCAATTATGGAGCATGAGCACCAGCGGTTTGCCACCCTTGTCAGTTTACAGGAAGCAAAGAAAGTTGCAATGAAAGATATTGAGTTTTATATGTCGGATCTGGATTCCACTGTCAATACTAAAAGTGGTTCCGATATTGTAGCTTGGACTGACAAGATATTTCAGATTAAGGACTGCTTAGAGCTTTCTATACAGCTTTATTCCATGAGCAGTCTGTTAGAAATCTACTATTCACAGAATTACGATGCCAATTATATTTCAAATGTCGAGGAAGAATCCGTTATCTACATCGGTAAATGTGAGAAGCGCATGTTAAGCAGTTTCAGTAAATTGAGCACGCATATTCAGAATTTTAAAGAGGGTCCTCTAAAAAAGGTTGATAAGCCGGCTCTTGAAAAGAAAGTTAATCTGGTGGTGGATTCATTCAGCAGAGGTACAGAATCTGAGATGCTCAAATCGATTCGTTCTGTTCTGCACGCTTCGGAAGCAAAAGCAGAGTACTATGTGAACAGCAATGGTGATTTATATTTGAGAACTGCATAAAGATGGTACATGCCCTACGTGCATTTTACAAGGTGTTTTATGAAAGGAGAGGATAAAAAGCTTTTTGTCTCTTCGGTTCAATTTGGAAGTGGGGCAGCCCTATTTCCTGATTACTGAAAGGAGATAAAAAAATGACAAGAAGAAAAAGCGAGTATGAAGTTATTTATGGAGGCATCAGTAAAAGATTCTCAGATCCAACAGAAAGATATGAAGACATCTATGATGAGGATGGAGATGCCGTTATTTGTGATTTATGCGGCGGAGAAATGAAATGGAAAGATAATGAGTGTGTATGCCCTGAGTGCGGGCAGCGGATGGATCGAGAAACATTTTTCAATTATATCGGAGCGGAGCCTCCTGGTCCGGAATGTGCCGGATGCGAAAATATTTATCCGGGATGCGTAATCTGTCCTTATGGTTACGTCGAGGATGAAGAATAACATACTACGGATTTGAGTCGCATACAGCGGCTCTTTTCTTTTGCTATTTTTTTTGCCCGCGAAAAAAACATACCCTTTTATGAAGAGAGAAGAATAAAAGCGCCATTTTAGCTTTTACTTTCTCTTTTTTATTTTCAGAAAAAAACGAGAGGAGGTTTCCCTATGGCTGGGACAAAGTTGGAACGAGACTTCCAAGCAAATCTTATAAGAGAATTGAAAAAACTGTTTGTAGGTTGCATTGTAACCAAACTGGATGCCAGTCATATTCAGGGGATACCAGACCTCTTGATTCTGTATAAAGATAAATGGGCCACCTTGGAATGTAAGAAATCTGCTAGGGCTAAAAAACAGCCAAACCAAGAGTATTACGTCGGACTGATGAACAAGATGTCTTTTTCAAGATTCATCTGTCCAGAGAACAAGGAGGAAGTATTGTATGATCTTCAACAAGCATTTAAACTTTGAAGGGCAGCACGCCTTTCTCGGCGCAAGCAAGTACCACTGGATCAATTACAGTGAAGATAAAGTTGCGGAATCCTACAGCAGATTTTTAGCGACACAGAAAGGAACACAGCTTCACGAATTTGCAGCTCAATGTATCCGGCTTGGCCAGAAATTACCGAAGTCGAAGAAGACACTGAACGCATTTGTCAATGATGCTATAGGTTTCAAAATGACGCCGGAACAAATTTTGTTTTATTCAGATAATTGCTTCGGCACAGCAGATGCAATCGTTTTTCGTGATGAACTTCTGAGAATACATGATTTAAAAACAGGAGCTATTCCCGCCCACATGGAGCAGTTAGAAGTATATGCTGCTCTTTTTTGTTTGGAATACAAAGTCAAACCGGCAGATATTCGTATGGAGCTCCGTCTGTATCAGTCGGATGATATTTTGGTTGGTAATCCAACCGTAGAGGATATTGCACCGATCATGGATAAAATCATCACGTTTGACAGAATTATCAACAAAATTAAAGAACAGGAGGAGTAAGCATGAATCCCATCGCGGAAGAAATTTTAATGCATTATGGAATGCCAAGACGTTCCGGCCGCTATCCTTGGGGTTCCGGCGACAATCCTTACCAGCACAGCGGCGATTTTCTCAGCCGTATTGATGAGTTGAAAAGTCAGGGACTTCGTGAGACAGAAATTGCGGAACATCTCGGGCTGACAACTACTCAGTTGCGTACTCAGATGAGCCTTGCGAAAGATGAACGGCGCTCTCTTCAGGTCGCAACTGCCAAAGGATTGAGAGAGAAAGGTTACAGTCTCAATGAAATTGCCGAAAAGATGGGATTTGCCAATGATTCTTCGGTACGCTCTCTACTCAATGAAAATTCCGAAGCCCGCATGAACCAAGCTAAAACGACTGCCGATTTTCTGAAAAAGATGATTGATGAAAAAGGGATGATTGACGTCGGTACAGGAGTTGAGCGGGAACTTGGGATTTCCAGAGAGAAGTTGAATCAGGCGCTCTATATTTTGGAATTGGAGGGTTATCCGGTTTATGGCGGTGGCGTTCCGCAAGTAACAAATCCTGGTAAGCAGACAAACATCAAAGTTATATGCCCCCCTGGAACAGAGCATAGAGAAATTTATGATTTCGATAACGTTCATTCAGTAAAGGATTATGACCAGATTCTCAGCGAAGATGGGCAGAAAATAAGGCCTGCGTTTCAGTATCCGGAAAGCATGGATTCCAGCCGCCTGAAAATTAACTATGCGGAAGACGGTGGTATTCAGAAAGATGGCGTAATTGAAATTCGGAGAGGCGTAGACGATTTGTCGCTTGGCGATTCGCACTATGCACAGGTTCGGATTATGGTTGACGGGACTCATTATCTGAAAGGGATGGCAGTATATTCCGATGACCTCCCGGATGGCATAGATGTATTATTCAATACAAATAAGAAATCCGGAACACCGATGACTGATGTCCTTAAGAAAATTAAGGATGATCCCGACAACCCGTTTGGTTCTTTGATTAAGGAACATGGCGGGCAGAGCTATTATTTTGACAAAGATGGGAACGAGAAACTTTCCCTTATCAACAAGCGTGCGGAAGAAGGAGATTGGGGGGAATGGAGCGACCATCTTCCGTCTCAGTTTTTATCTAAGCAAAGCATGACCCTTATCAATAAGCAGCTTGGACTTGCCGCCGCAGATAAAGTTGCAGAGTATGATGAAATTTGTGCGCTTACCAATCCCACTGTCAAGAAGGCATTGTTAAAATCATTTGCTGATGATTGTGATTCAGCAGCAGTACATCTTCAGGCAGCGGCATTGCCCAGGCAGAAGTATCAGGTCATATTACCTTTGACCACAATCAAAGACACGGAAGTCTATGCTCCAAATTATAAGAATGGAGAACAGGTCGCTTTGATTCGGTATCCGCATGGCGGTACTTTTGAAATTCCGGTTCTCACCGTGAATAATAAGCAGCCGGAAGGTAAGAAGGTGCTCGGCAATACACCAAAAGATGCAATCGGTATTAACAGTAAAGTTGCGGAACGTTTGTCTGGAGCCGATTTCGATGGCGACACGGTTATGGTGATTCCGACAGGCGGAAAAATCAAGATTACATCCACCCATCCACTCAAAGGGTTGGAAGGCTTCGATCCCAAGGAGAAGTATGGTCCTGACAGTACCACGCAACCTTATAAGAGGATGAAAAATACTCAGACAGAGATGGGAAAAGTGTCAAACCTGATTACGGATATGACATTAAAGGGCGCTACCGAAGATGAACTTGCTCGTGCCGTTCGACATAGCATGGTTGTTATTGACGCTGAGAAGCACAATCTCGACTATAAGAGAAGTGAGCAGGATAACGGAATCGCATCTCTGAAAAAGAAGTACCAGGGGAGAGTCGAAGACGGAAAGTATAAAGAAGGTGCCGCCACTTTGATTTCGCGTGCCAAATCTGAAGTATCTGTGCCTAAGCGAAAAGGAAGCCCGACCATCAATGAGGATGGTTCTTTGAACTATAAGACGGCTGATGATCTTACCTATGTCGATAAAAAGACCGGAAAGACCAAGACTCGTACACAGGCCAGTACCCAGATGGTAGAGACTAAGGATGCCCGTACCCTTTCATCAGGCACCCCTCAGGAAGAAGCCTATGCCTCCTATGCTAATAAGATGAAGTCCTTAGCTAACCAGGCCCGTAAGGAGATGGTGAGCACCGGTAAGATCCCCTACTCTGCCTCCGCCAAGGCGGCCTACCAGAACGAAGTGGACTCCCTTAATGCCAAGCTCAATGTAGCTCTTAAGAATGCCCCTCGTGAAAGGCAGGCTCAAGTGATTGCCAATGCCACAGTGGCTGCAAAGAAACAAGCAAACCCCGACATGACTAATGCCGAGATTAAGAAAGCCAATCAACAGGCTCTTACATCAGCACGGTCACAGGTGGGCGCAGAGCGTAAGCCAGTTGTCATAACAGATAGAGAATGGGAAGCTATACAAGCCGGTGCCATAAGCGAGAGTAAACTGACACAAATTCTCAATAATGCAGACATTGACAGTCTCAGACAACGGGCAACACCCCGGGCTACTACAGCATTGAGTGCCGCCAAGCAGAGTAAGATAGCCTCTATGAGTGCATCTGGCTACAGTACATCTGAGATTGCAAAGCGCTTGGTATTTCAACATCGACTGTATCGAAATACTTGTAAGGAAAGGAGTGAATTGTTCATGCAACAGCAATACAGATTGACAACAATCGACAATCCGTTTGATCCATTTGAACAGTTTGATTCCTGGTTTCTGTTCGATGTGGAAAAAGGTTACAATACTTGCGCTTATCTTGGAAGAATTGTAAGAACTTCTGAACAACTGTCAGATGATGAGAATGACAGAGAAGTAGAACGTGCAATCGATGAAATCATTAAATACGATTTCATGAACATCTATAAAAAGGTAAAAAGAGAAGTAAATAAAGAAAAAGCGAGCTAACGATAATTTGCATACTGTCAGAGCCTCCGCTGACAGGCAGGCGTAAGGTATAGGGGGGTGTCTCCAAAATAGCACCCCCTCCCTTATCGCGGCGGTCTTTGAAAATTCTCCGGGGGTAAATTTTGTGGAAACTTTTTATATTTTCATGATACTAAAAAGAGCTCGCAGGGTTCGTATGACACCACAGGAATCGCTTTCCTGTTTTCTCCTTTCAGATTCAGGTGTGCAACAGCTTTGAGGGCTCTTTTTAGTACCATGAAACAGGTCTATAAGTGCATTGATTCCCTACAGGAGTAAGAAAAAAATAGAAGAGATTTGAATGAGAGGAGGTAATAACTGTGGGAAAAACCAAAGTCGTTAGTTCGTCTGGGCCTACCCGCAGGATGCGTCCGGCTCTGACACCTGAGGCAAGGGAAAATCAGATGATTTCTTTGGCAATGGATGTTGCAGAGGAACGGTTAAGGAATGGAACGGCATCGTCTCAGGAGATAGTTCACTTTTTAAAGCTTGGCTCATCCAGAGAGAAGCATGAGCAAGAAAAGATTGCTTTGGAGAATGAGCTTGTAAAGGCTAAAACGGAAGCAGTTGCTTCTGCCAAGGACATAAAGGAGATGTACGATCAGGCGATGGCCTCTTTCCGTAGATACAGTGGGCAGGAGGATGATGAAGATGAGTATTAGAACATATTCCGAGCTTTCTTTGCTGAAGACGTTCGAGGAGAGGTTTCGATACCTGCAGCTTAATGGTTCTGTAGGCAAGGAAACTTTTGGTTTTGACAGGTTTATTAACCAGGAGTTTTATAGATCCCAGGAATGGAAGACTATCCGTGATTTCGTGATCTTGCGGGATGGCGGATGCGATTTGGGAGTTGATGGATATGACATATGCGGAAAGATATTTATTCATCATATGAATCCGATTCTGCCAAAGGATATTGAGACCAATAGCGATTTTCTGCTTAATCCGGAGTACCTAATTACGACTACTCTGAACACACACAATGCTATCCATTATGGAGATGAGGAACTGTTGGTCAGGCTTCCCCCTGAACGGAGGAAGAATGATACGTGTCCATGGAAACATTGAGGAAAGGAAAACTTTATGGAAAGCATACTTACATCAATTAAGAAGATGCTCGGGATCACTGATGAGTACGAGCACTTCGATGCGGATTTGATCATGCATATAAATTCGGTGTTTATGATTCTGAACCAACTCGGAGTTGGACCGGCGAACGGATTCGCAATTACAGGTAAGGACGAGACATGGACCGACTTTATTCCGGCGAACCAGCAGTTGGAACTTGTGAAATCATATATGCATATAAAAGTCAAACTGCTTTTTGACCCGCCATTGGGTTCAGCTGTCATTGAAGTTATGAACCGGCAGATAAATGAATTCGAGTGGCGGCTTAATGTGGCGGTTGATCCGGAAGATTCTAAAGGAGAGGAGGAAGATTCAAAATGAACTTACAGCATAGTGCTAAGGGTTCAACCTGGAAAGAGCATAAGTACATTAAACGGTTGAACGGGACCTATTATTATCCCAAGGGCTATAAGGGCGGCCGACAGTTACCCGACAGCGCTGGCGGAGGCGAGCTTGAAGACTGGGAAAAGACGATGTATGAAGATATCGAAGCAACCCTGAAAAAGAATCCTGGGCTGTTTGACCCGTCCCAGATAACTGATGATAACTGGCAGGATTTTGGACTGACTCTTGCTGAATTCGCAGGAGTTGATGCTGACAAATTATCTAAGGAAGAAATCGAGCGTATGCGCCAGAAAGTAGCGAACCATTATGCCCAGAAGGAGTCAGAAAGTAAGCTGGATAAGGAAGATGTCGAAGCGCTGGCTAATGAAGTTATCCGTGGAAACTTTGGTAACGGAACAGTCCGGAAAGATTTGCTCGGCGAAGATTATTCCGAAGTCCAGAAAAAAGTAAATGAGATCCTTAAAAAGAATAAATCTCTTACATCCGCAAAGAAGGGAACCAAGCCGGCAGATGTGAAGCATTCGGAGCTGTATCATCATGGTGTTTTAGGACAGCGCTGGGGAGTGCGGCGCTATCAGAACAGCGATGGAACATTAACGGCTACCGGAAGAAGGCGACTTCAGGGGAGCGGGATATCTTCTGATGAGAATGGTCGCGTAAGTGGCGATAATAGCGGCCGTGCAAGAGGAGCCGTCCATCAAACGGTTGCAAACGACTATAAGAATGCCGGAGCCGGGCTACAGTCTGCAAGCAATGCTGCAAAGGCTGCTTCAAGCATAAGCAGCCGCGGAGCAAATCGCAAACAGGCAAAGGCGATGGACAAAATGGATTTGTCGAAAATGACGGATAAAGAGCTTCAGGCTGCAATCAACCGTCTCAATCTGGAGCGTAATTACAAGGCTCTATCTACGGAGCACATTAAATCGGGAAGGGACTATATATCCAGCTTCCTATCTACAACCGGAGACGTTCTTGCGTTTGGCGCTTCCGCCACAAGTATCATGATGATGATTCATCAGCTGAAAAGCTAGAAGATACTATGGGGAGGAGAATTCAAAATGGACTATAAGATTGGATTACAGCACCATGGTATTCTCGGGCAGAAGTGGGGAAAACGGAATGGTCCGCCTTATCCACTTGGCGGCGGCGATTATACTCAGGCGGAAAGGAAAGCTATTTATAAGAAGAGGAAGCAGCCGAACAGCATATACAACAAGAAGCATTTCGATGAAGTATTGAGCGCAGACAAAACGACACTCAGCACCTTATCGTATGATAGGGATCGGACAAAGAATACCGACATGTTTTATGCAACGCATAATGTGTTGGATAAACATCAGTACAACGCCTTATTTAACCGGAAAGTGTCCCAGACTCTGTATGATGAAAATGGAAACAGTCTTGGGACAGGGATGTTTCTGAAATATCGAATCGATAATTCGCTTAAGCAGAATGTAAAGGTTGCCAGCGAAGATTCCGGGGCAGAGGTATTCAGGAATTTGTACAAAAAAGACAGGGATTTTTATAATTTCGTTACAGATGATGAGCGGATGCAGAGTTATTTCGTGAGCGACAAGTACAAGTTCAAGGGATACCGGGAAGCCAGAGATGTCTTGAAACGGATGAGGAACGATGATTATGTTCCGACTGCTGAAGAACTTCAGAAAGTGTATCGAATGTTTAACTATGTCATTCCTTATGACGGACAGGGCGATGCGCGCAAAGGGCGGGATGCTTATACACAGAGGACCAAGTTTTTTAATGCGTGTAAACAGGCAGGGTATGGAGCCGTTCTTGACACGAATGACGCTATATACGGAGGATTCAAAGCCAGGTCTCCGGTAATCGTATTTGATATGGAACAGGTCGTTCCTAAAGATGTTTACCGGACAAAGACGAGCGAGCAGAGGTTTTCGCAGATGGTATTGGTTGGCAGAAAAGCACTTGGGATATAAAAGGAGGATATGAACATGGCATTGTCGAACATGGCCACACCGAAGTATTACGGCCAGTTTCGAGATGCCGTAATGAAGGGCGAAATACCTGTCTGTGAAATGATCTCACTGGAGATGAACCGGATAGATGACCTGATTGCAAATCCTGGTATCTGGTATGACGACAAGGCTATCGACGGTTTCATCGCCTATTGCGAAGAGGAACTGACACTCACGGACGGAGCTGATTTGAGATTGCTCGATACTTTTAAGCTTTGGGCGGAGCAGATCTTCGGTTGGTACTACTTTGTCGAGCGGAGCGTATATGTACCGAATCCCGATGGACATGGCGGGCGTTATGTCAGGAAAAATGTGAAACGCCGGCTTATCAATAAGCAATATCTGATTGTTGCCAGAGGCGCAGCCAAATCGATGTACGCTTCCTGTATCCAGAATTATTTCCTGAACATAGACACATCTACGACACACCAGATTACGACAGCCCCTACAATGAAACAGGCTGATGAAGTGATGTCCCCTATCCGGACAGCGATCACAAGGTCGAGAGGACCGTTCTTTAAATTCCTTACAGACGGTTCTTTGCAGAATACCACAGGTTCCAAGGCGAACCGGGTAAAACTGGCATCGACCAAAAAGGGGATTGAGAATTTTCTGACAGGTTCTCTTTTGGAAGTCCGTCCGATGAGCATCAATAAGCTTCAGGGACTGCGCCCTAAAATCTCGACGGTGGACGAATGGCTATCGGGAGACATAAGGGAGGATGTTGTCGGAGCAATAGAGCAGGGAGCATCTAAACTGGATGACTATCTGATTGTGGCTATCAGCTCTGAGGGTACAGTGAGAAACGGGAGCGGCGACACAATCAAAATGGAGTTGCTGGACATCCTGAAAGGGGATTACATTAACCCCCATGTATCTATTTGGTATTATAGACTGGATTCCATTGATGAGGTCGGTAATCCAGCTATGTGGGTGAAAGCAAACCCGAATCTGGGAAAAACGGTCAGCTATGAGACATATCAGCTAGATGTAGAGAGAGCTGAGAGAGCGCCTGCAGTACGGAACGATATTCTTGCCAAGCGTTTTGGAATCCCGATGGAGGGGTATACTTATTACTTCACTTACGAGGAGACACTTGCTCATAAGAAGCGTGATTACTGGAGGATGTCATGTTCTCTCGGAGGAGATATGTCCCAGGGAGACGACTTCTGTTCGTTTACATTTCTATTTCCATTATCGAATGGAGCTTTTGGGGTTAAAACCCGTAACTATATTTCTTCGTTGACTCTATCGAAACTCCCAGCGGCAATGCGGCATAAATATGACCAGTTTATGGCTGAGGGAAGCCTGATTGTCCTTGAAGGCACTGTGCTGGATATGATGCAGGTCTATGAGGACTTGGATAATCATATTGCTGAGTGCGATTATGATGTGCGTTGCTTCGGCTACGACCCTTACAATGCGAAGGATTTCGTGGCGAGATGGGAATCGGAAAACGGGCCATTCGGTATAGAGAAAGTCATCCAGGGCGCTAAGACTGAATCGGTTCCTTTGGGTGAGTTGAAGAAACTTTCCGAAGAACGGATGCTGTTGTTTGACGAAGAACTGATGACATTTGCGATGGGGAACTGCATCGTCATGGAGGACACGAACGGAAACAGGAAGCTCCTTAAGAAACGGTACGATGCCAAGATTGATGCCGTAGCAGCTATGATGGATGCGTTTGTTGCATACAAACTGAACAGGGAAGCGTTTGATTAGGGATTGCGCAAGCAGTTCTTTTTTTTATGGAGGAAAATTCAAAATGGAGATTTCACTTAGTTCCAGGATGAAACATGCCTGGAATGCTTTCTTTAATAAAGACCCTACAAGAAGTTATCGGGACATTGGCATAGGGTATTCATTCCGACCGGATAGGATGCGCTTTTCAAGGGGCAATGAACGTTCTATTGTGACATCCGTTTACAACCGGATCGCGCTTGATGTGGCTGCTGTGGACATGTTCCATGTACGGCTGGATGAAAACAACAGATTCCTTTCCACGATTGATTCCGGGCTTAACAACTGTCTCACAGTTGAGGCCAATACGGATCAGACTGGTAGGGCGTTTTTACAGGACGTGGTCATGTCAATGATGGATGAGGGGTGCGTTGCCATTGTCCCGACAGATACGGATGACGATCCGGGAGATGGGATTCCCGGCTCTTTTGACATCGACGCTATGCGGACCGGGCAGATTCTGGAGTGGTATCCGCAGCATGTGAGGGTTCGGGTCTATAACGAACGGACTGGCCAGAAAGAAGACATTCTCATGACAAAACAGTCTGTGGCTATTATTGAGAATCCGCTTTATGCGGTCATCAACGAACCAAACTCTACCATGCAGCGTCTGATCAGGAAGCTGAATCTGTTGGACGTCATTGATGAACAGAACAGCTCCGGGAAATTGGATCTGATCATCCAACTTCCCTATATTATCAAGACCGAGGCGAGGCGTCGGCAGGCTGAAAGCCGGCGCAAAGATATTGAGGATCAATTACGGGGGTCGAAATATGGGATTGCCTATACCGATGGTACAGAGCATATCACGCAGTTGAACCGTCCCGTTGAGAACAATCTGATGTCCCAGATTGAATACCTGACGAGTATGCTGTACAGCCAGTTGGGGATTACTCAGGGGATTTTGGATGGTACTGCTGACGAGAAGACGATGCTCAACTACTATAACCGGACGATTGAGCCTATCTTATCAGCGATTGCTGATGAAATGAAACGGAAGTTTCTCACCAAGACCGCCCGGTCTCAGAGACAGTCAATCAAATTCTTCAGAGATCCGTTCAAGCTTGTTCCTGTATCCGAGATTTCAGAGATTGCGGACAAGTTCACAAGGAACGAGATTATGACGTCAAACGAAGTCCGGCAGGTTATAGGTATGAAGCCGTCGGATGACCCAAAAGCCGATGAACTGCGGAATAAGAATCTGAGCGAATCGGCTGTAGATAAGGAGGTTCCTGCGAACGTCACACCTGAAGAAGCTGTTAATGAAAACAACCAGACATAGAAGGAGGAAAATTCAAAATGAAGAAATTCGACTTTAGTGGCTGGGCTACCCGGAACAACCTGAAATGCTCTGACGGACGGACAATCATGAAGGATGCATTCAAGGATAATGACGGGCAGACGGTTCCGCTTGTATGGAACCACCAGCACAATGAACCGTTTAATGTTCTCGGACACGCATTGTTGGAAAATCGTGCGGATGGCGTATATGCGTATTGTACGTTCAATGACACTGAGCAGGGGAGAAATGCCAAGCTCCTGGTGAAACATGGAGATGTTTCGGCGTTATCGATCTTTGCGAATCAGTTGCGGGAGCGTGCATCAAATGTACTTCATGGTGCCATCCGGGAAGTCAGTCTTGTGCTGGCTGGTGCGAATCCGGGCGCATTCATTGATACGATAGCGCTTTCCCACGGCGATGACGCGGATGGAGAAGCAATCATTTATACCGGGGAACCGATCAGCCTTTATCATTCGGGAACCAAGGAAGATGATGAAGACGGCACGGATGATCTTGATGACAAGGATAAAAATCCGGATAAGAAGGATGGCGAAGATGATGAGACCATTGAGGATATCATCAATACTTTTAATAAAAAGCAGAAAGATGTTTTCTATGCTGTAGTCGGAGAGATTATGTCCCAGAATGGCTCTCCGGATGACAAGAAAAAAGAGGAGAAAGAAAAAGGAGGTAATGAAAATATGAAGCATAATGTATTTGACAATGACCAGCAGGTTCAGAGCAACGTTCTGTCCCATGCGGATCAGGCAGAGATTTTGAAACTGGCAAAATCCGATGGGGTTGGCTCTTTCAAAACCGCTATAAAGATTTATATGGAGGAAAACAATCTTCAGCACTCTGACATCAGCGGTTTTGTTCAGACCGGCAACGGTAATGTTGCTACACTGTTCCCCGAGTATGTTGAAGCACATCCCAGTCGCACTCCTGAGCTTATTACCAATGATATGGGATGGGTCGATGCTATTATGGCCAAGACTCAGAAGATCCCTCACGGTCGTGTTCGTACTTCCCATGTAGATATCCGTAATATCGACTCTCTGGCTGCTAAGGGTTATACCAAAGGCAATGAGAAGAAGATTACCGGCAACTATGCCTTGGTAAGACGTACTACTGACCCTCAGTGCGTGTATGTTACGTCTGAACTGCATCGTGATGATGTGGTAGATATCGAGAACTTCGATTACGTTCAGTTCCAGTATGGCATCGATCAGATTTCGCTGAAGGAGACTCTGGCTGTTGCTACTATGCTGGGTGATAACCGTCCTGACAGTGATCCGGAAAAGATCTTCCCGGAACATATCCGTCCTATCTGGGTGGACGATGAGCTTTACACCATCCATAGGGATATTGATTTTGCCGCTATGGCTAAAGAACTTCAGGGTAACAGCACGGAGGATTACTTCGGCGAGAGCTTCATTTATGCGGAAGCGATGGTTACAGCTTTGCGCAAGGCACGCAAGCATTTCCGCGGTACCGGTAAGCCTGATCTGTATATCACTACCGACATGCATAACACCATGATTCTTGCGCGTGATCGCAATGGTAGACGTATCTACGAGACGGATACCGAACTGGCGGCTGCTTTGGGTGTTGCCAATATCTATGAAGTAACTCAGTTCGAGGACAAGATTCGTACCGATGCTGACAATAAGAAGCATAAGCTCCATGCTATCTGTGTGAACATGGCTGATTACGGCTATGGCGCTTCCAAGGGCGGCGATGTGACGCACTTTACAGACTTTGATATCAAGTTCAACCAGCTTCAGTCTTTGCTGGAGACTCGTAAGTCTGGCCAGCTTACTAGGATCAAGTCCGCTATTGTTATCGAGGAACTGGTAGAGGAGCAGGGATAAGACCGGAGGAGAAAATTCAAAATGGCGAAATTTTATGGAGCAATCGGCTACGCTAAAACGGTGGAAACAAAACCGGGTGTATGGAGACCGAAGATAATCGAGAAGCAGTACTTCGGAGATTTGACGCGGAATACGCGTCGGTATGAATCTTCCGGGCAGGTCAATGACAATCTCAATATCGCAAATGAGATTAGCATCGTAGCCGATCCATATGCCAGGCAGAATTTCCACTCCATGCGGTATGTTGAATTCATGGGGGCAAAGTGGAAGATCACGAGTGTGGAAGTCCAGTATCCCCGGCTGATACTGACGATAGGGGGTGTGTATAACGATGGCGAAACCTAGAGAAGCATTGCAGACTCTGTTTGAGAAACTTCTTGGAAGCCGCAACGTATATTTCCAGCTCCCTGAGTCGGTCAAGCTGAACTATCCGTGCATTGTTTATGAACGGAGCGGTATTCGTATCGATTCGGCAAACAACAAAGCGTATCTGAAGCACAATCAGTATACAGTCACATACATTGACGAAGACCCGGATTCGGAGATTCCTGATAAGCTGTTGGAACTGGGATATTGCAGATTTAATACTCATTTTACGGCGGATAATCTCAATCACGATGTCTTCACACTATATTTTTAAGGAGGTAGTAATTCATGAGTAGAATTAAGTGGGACGAAGTCGGTAAGCGTCTCTATGAAACTGGCGTGGATCATGGCGTTCTTTACCCCGCCGTAAAGGCATCTTATCCGAAAGGCGTAGCCTGGGACGGTCTGATTAACGTAAATGAGAGCCCTTCGGGAGCAGAATCGACACCGCAGTATGCGGATAACATTGAATATCTGAATCTGGTTTCCGCAGAGAAGTTTGCGGCGACCATCGAGGCATACTTCTCTCCCGTGGAATTTGATGAATGCGATGGTTCGGCGGAAGCGGCTCCCGGAGTAATCGTTGGCCAGCAGACAAGGAAACCGTTCGGTCTGTCCTATCGAAGCCTGATTGGCAACGATGTAGATGATACGGACCACGGTTATAAGATCCATCTGGTGTACAACGGAAAAGCGGCTCCGTCGGAGAGAGCCCGCAATACCGTGAATGAGAGCCCGGAGGCTGTTCAGCTCAGTTGGTCGGTATCTACCACACCGGTGGTAATTAACATAATCAATCCGAAGACTGGAAAAGTCTACAAACCGGCGGCGCATTTACAGATTGATTCCACAAGGACCGATCCGGAGAAGCTGGCGGCATTTGAGGAGATTCTTTACGGTAAAGATGGGGAGTTTACTGCAACTACCGATACTGATTTCAGCTCTGGAAAGAAATATTATGAGCTGGTGGACGGCGAGTACGTGAAGACTGCTGACCAGACTTTCGATGCCTCTAAGACCTATTACGAGGCAACAGTGGAGCCTGTCGATGCAAGACTGCCTTTACCGGACGAAGTGATCAAGTTCTTCAATGAAGCGGGTTAAGCCCAAAACAACAATTTAATAACAGAACATGTATAGCGGGGCTGCTTTCAGACGAATGAATTGCGGCTCCGTTTTTTTATGCAAATCGAAAGGAGAAAGAAATCATGTTAAAGAAAACACAGACCTATACTGACTTCGATGGAAACGAGAGAACTGAGGATTTTTACTTCAATCTGACAGAGGCTGAACTGACGGAGTTGGAGTATTCCATGAATGGCGGATTATCCCAGTTACTGGAGAAGATCATCAAAGAGGATGATCAGAAACAGATCATTGAGTATTTCAAGAAGATTGTGATTATGGCTTATGGCGTAAAGAGCCTGGATGGCAGGCAGTTCATCAAGAACGACAGTGTTCGCGAGGAATTTGCCTCTACGGTTGCTTACTCTGACATTTTCATGGAGCTGGCACACGATGCAAACAAGGCGGCCGAGTTCGTCAACGGCATTATACCCAAGACAAAGGCCAAGAATGGACAGAATATTACCGCTCTTCCCGGCCAGCCCCCCATCACAAGGGTTACTCCGCCTACCGCTTAAATCTATGAAAGAGGGAGATTGGAGAAATGCTTAAAATCACGATACCCGGTCAGGAATTCTGGGATGAGGAAAAAGAAGTATTCGTCAATACAAAAGGCGCAACTCTGCAGTTAGAGCATTCCCTGGTCTCCCTTTCAAAATGGGAATCCAAATGGCATAAACCGTTTCTCGGAAATGGAGATAAAACGGTGGAAGAGACAGTGGACTATATACGCTGTATGACATTGACACAGAATGTCAATCCGTCGGTCTATGACTTTATTACCAACGAAATAATCGGACAGGTTTCCGACTACATTGACGATTCGATGACGGCTACGTGGTTCTCGAAAGAGGACAAGGGTTCTCCAAATAGGGAAGTCATTACGGCGGAGATTATTTATTACTGGATGATTGCGCTTAACATCCCATTTGAATGCCAGAAATGGCACTTGAACAGGCTTTTGACCCTGATAAGAGTCTGCAATGTGAAAAATGCACCGCCGGAGAAGCTCTCCAAGAACGAGATTGCCAAAAGGAATGCGGCAATAAATGCCGCCAGAAGGAAAGCGCATAAAGCAAAAGGAGGAAATAGGCTATGAAATTGGTGGAATCTATTTTAAGCCAGAATCCCTGCTATACGGCAGGAAAGAAGATTAAAGTAATGGGCTTGATGCTTCATTCCGTAGGTTGTCCACAGCCCAAAGCATCGGCCTTTGTCAACAGCTGGAACAGCCCGTCGCACAGCAATTCGTGTGTTCACGGATTTATCGATGGAAATGACGGCACAGTATATCAGACACTTCCGTGGGAACACAGAGGATGGCACTGTGCAAGCGGATCAAAAGGCAGCGGAAACAACACTCACATCGGGATCGAGATGTGTGAACCCGCCTGTATCAAGTATACGAGTGGTGCGAGCTTCACCTGCTCTGATATGGATGCTGCAAA
Organism: Lachnospiraceae bacterium; assembly: GCA_009911195.1. Lineage (GTDB taxonomy): Bacteria > Bacillota > Clostridia > Lachnospirales > Lachnospiraceae > Kineothrix. The sequence continues at coordinate 44,404 of QXWV01000115.1, forward strand.
GACGGTGGTCAAGAGGACTTATGAGTCTGCAGTGGAACTGTTCGCTATGCTCTGTAAGAAGTTTGAGCTTGACCCTTTGGCAGATGGGGTGGTGATTTCACATAAGGAAGGTCATGACCGTGGGATTGCCTCGAATCATGGAGACCCGGAACATTTATGGTCCCAGCTTGGCATGGGCTATACAATGGACGGGTTTCGGCGGGATGTCAAAATGGTTATGGATGCTTCAGTTTCTGAATCCATAGCAGAAGAATTGGTTGTGGAGAAAAAGACTGAGAGCACGGATGTGGTTGAAGCCGAAAGTAAAGAGAAAGCGATCTGGGATTTTCTGACCATCGAATGCGGTCTTAACTCTTTTGCAGCGGCAGGTGTAATGGGAAATCTGTATGCAGAAAGTGGATTGAGACCTGATAATCTTCAGAACAGTTTTGAGAAGAAGCTGGACATGGATGATGCGGCTTATACTGCGGCAGTGGATTCCGGAGCATACAACAAGAATGCGTTTATAAATGACAAGGCTGGCTATGGATTGGCGCAGTGGACATATTGGAGCCGGAAGCAGGCTTTGTATGAATACGCAAAGACAATCGGTGTGTCCATTGCTGATATGCACATGCAGCTCTCATTTTTCTGGAAAGAAGTGATGCAAAAAGCGCCGTTTCTTAAAAAGCTTCAAAATGCGGGTTCTGTTCTTGAAGCATCCAATGTTGTCCTGCATGATTATGAGCGTCCGGCGGATCAGTCTGAAACAATGGAAAAGAAACGGGCGGAATACGGACAGACATTTTTTGACCTGTTTGCCAAGGAAAAACAATCGGAGGTATCCGGGAATAATAATGAAACGTTCAAAGAGGTACTGGCAAAGCCCTTTTTGGTAAGGGTGAATACTTCGTATCTGAACATCAGGAAAAAGCCGGGAACCAACTACGCCAAGACCGGGAAGTATACAGGGATTGGAGTATTTACGATTGTGGAGGTACAGCCCGGCGAGGGCTCGGATTCTGGATGGGGGCTTTTGAAGTCCTATGCGGATGACAGGGACGGATGGATTTCTTTGGATATTACAGAAAGGGTGTAAATTATGAGCGGCATAACGTTCCGGCATAAAGGCGACTTCTCCAAAACGGAGAAGTTTTTTAATTCTCTTTTGAAGTTGGATTATCTCAACGTGCTGGAGCGTTATGGGCAGGCGGGGGTTGCGGCTCTCGTCGCTGCAACGCCAAAGGACAGCGGTTTGACAGCAGCTTCCTGGGATTACGAGATAACCCATAACGGGAAAGAAACAACTATTGCGTTCACCAATTCCAATGTGAGCAACGGGGTGAATATCGCAATTATTTTACAGTATGGGCATGGAACAAAAGGCGGCGGATACGTGGCGGGAAGAGATTACATCAATCCAGCCATACAGCCAATTTTCGATAAGATGGCAAATGAAGCTTGGAGGGAGGTAACGAATCTATGAGTAAGTCTGTAGAAAAACGCATTGTCGAGATGCGGTTTGACAATCAGCAGTTCGAGAAGGGCGTACAGACTACTATGGGTACGCTTGACAAGCTTAAACATTCCCTGAAACTCGATGGAGCGACAAAAGGTCTTGAAGATATCGATAAAGCGGCAAAAGGGATTAACATATCAGGGCTGAGTAGTGCGGTAGAAACTGTTAAGAGCAGGTTTTCGGCACTTGAAGTGGTGGCAATCACAGCATTGGCGAACATCACGAATTCAGTGGTCAATGCCGGAAAGAAACTCGTTGATTCGTTTACGATGGAGCCGATTCAGCAGGGGTTTGCAGAGTACGAACTCAAAATGGGATCCGTGCAGACCATCATGGCGAGCACGGGAGCAGATATCAAGACAGTCAATGGATACCTTGAAGAATTAAATACATATTCGGATAAAACCATTTATTCGTTTGCTGATATGACTTCAAGCATTGGTAAATTTACAAATGCAGGCGTTTCTCTGGATGATGCAGTAAAGGCGATCAAGGGTATCAGCAATGAGGCGGCGGTTTCAGGAGCAAACGCAAACGAAGCATCCAGGGCTATGTATAACTTCGCTCAGGCATTGTCTTCAGGAGCAGTAAAACTGATAGACTGGAAGTCCATTGAAAACGCCAATATGGCCACTGTAGAGTTCAAACAGTCATTGCTGGATACGGCTCTCGCAATGGGAACAGTCGTCAAAGTCGGCGATAAATATCAGTCGACAACAACAGATGCACAGGGAAAGATATCTGACTTGTTTACAGCAACGAGTATGTTTAACGATTCTCTTTCCTCGCAATGGATGACTACAGATGTTCTTGTGCAGACATTGGGTAATTATGCAACTGATGTGCGGGAAATGACCTCCGCCGAGAAGAAGGCATATGAGGAAAAACTCCGAGGCATCGGATACACCGAAGAGCAGATCAAGGCTATCGAAGAACTTGGGCAGAAAGCGTATGACTCGGCGCAGGATGTAAAAACGTTCAGCCAGTTGATGGATACGCTCAAAGAAGCAGCAGGTTCCGGATGGGCACAGACATTTGAGATTTTATTTGGCGATCTGGAAGAGGCAAAAGTTTTATGGACCGCTGTAAGTCAAGTTGTAGGTGGGTTTATTGACCAATCGTCAAAAGCCAGAAATGACATGCTCCAGGGTTGGAAAGATTTGGGCGGGAGACAAGCCCTCATTGAGTCCGTTCAAAATGCATTCAGTGGTCTGATGAGCGTGGTTAAGCCGGTTGGAGAGGCGTTTCGTGAAATTTTCCCAGCAACTACATCGGAACAGCTTATGAACCTGACTAAAGGTTTAAAAGAGTTTACATCGCATTTGAAACTGAGCGATAAAGATTCCCAAAACCTAAAGAATACTTTCAAGGGTCTGTTCGCAGTTTTGGATCTTGTGAAACAGGGAATTGGTGCGCTCGTTAAAGCAGTGTTCCCGATGACAAAAGGGCTTGGGAGTCTCGGATCTGGGGTTTTGAGCGTAACCGGGAAAATCGGGGAATGGCTTGTATCTCTGGACCAGGCAGCAAAGAAGAGCGATGTTTTTAACCAGGCAATACAGAAATTCCATGATAAAGTCAGCCCGATCTTCAAATCGATAAAAGGGCATATCGACGGCGCTGTTGTGGCAATCAAGAAATTTGCAGAAACGCATTTCAATGTTCCGGACACATCTGGACTTATGAGCGTGGCAGATAAGCTGAAAGCAAGAATTGAACCGCTCAAAAAAATAGGTGAAGTCGCAAAGGAAGCGATGGGAAAATTGGTTGATGCATTCAAGGCATCTGCTCCTGTCCTGGCGAATCTGGGTGGAATCATTGTCGATGCTCTCGGAAAAGTAATTGACGGAATCATGAAAGCATTGCGAGGCGAAGGATTTGATTCGCTAATTGACCTGTTGAACGGTGGTATTGTCACTGGTATTGGTGTAGGCATCATGAAGTTCATCAAGAACCTTACCGGATTGGAAAGCACTGCAGACGATGCTATTGGCGGGTTTGCTGGAATTATAGAGGGATTCAAGGGCGCTATCAACGGAGCAAAAGAAACCCTTGCAGATTTCCAGGCAAGTCTGAAAGCGGATATACTGATGAAGATTGCCGGTTCTATTGCGGTTCTTGCCGGTTCACTTTTGGTGCTGTCGCTGATCGATTCGGATAAACTGGGAGGGGCATTAGCTTCTATCAGCATCCTCTTTGCCGAACTGGCCGCATCTATGGCGTTGTTTGATAAAACATTGAGCGGGCAGAAAGGTCTGAATAAGTTTGGGATGGCGATGATTGAAATGTCAGCCGCTATTCTTGTGCTTGCCTCAGCTCTTAAGAAGATTGCGAGTATCGATTCGGATAAGTTGGCCGGCGCTCTTGTCGGTATAACGGTCCTGATCGGAGAGATGGTGGCGGCTTCCCTGGCACTTTCAAAATGGGGTGGGAAGATAAAGACAAGTGCGGTATCAATGATTCTGTTCGCCGAAGCCATCAATATTCTGGCAAATGCTGTCGGGAAACTGGGGGCACTTGATACGGATAAGCTGACAAAAGGGCTTGTTGGTGTCGGTGTACTCATGGCGGAGTTAGCGGCATTCATGGTTGCTTCAAAGTTTGGAAATTTCAAAGCGACACAGGGACTAGCAATCATCGAATTGTCAGCGGCACTTCTGATTTTGGAGAAGTCGGTTTCCGGTTTTGGGTCAATGGACATCGAAACGATAAAGCAAGGTTTGGCTGGTGTCGGCGTTGTTCTTGCGGAAGTGGCCGGATTTTCGGTAATCGCTGGAAAAGCGAAAAATATTCTTTCCAGTGCAACGGCTTTGACTGTTATCGGAGCAGCCATGTTGATATTTGGGAAAGCGATTAAAGATATCGGGTCACTGTCCATTGAAACGATTGGAAAAGGATTGATCGGAATTGGCGGTGCGTTGGCTGCCGTAGCAATAGCTGTAAATCTTATGCCAAAGAATATGGTCGGCATTGGGCTCGGATTGGTCGAAGTAGCAGCAGCACTTAAAATCATCGGTAGTGTCATCCAGGATGCCGGCGGGATGAAATGGGAAGAAATCGGAAAGGGCATGGTTGTTCTCGCCGGTTCCATGACGATTCTAGCAGTAGCGCTCAATGCTATGAAAGGAACCCTTGGAGGAGCATCGGCAATGCTGGTCATGTCAGCGGCGCTTGTTGTCTTTACTCCGGTCTTGAAATCCCTTGGAGCAATGAATTTGGAAGAGATTGGAAAAGGTCTTTTGGCTCTGGCCGGAGCATTTACGGTTTTGGGTATTGCTGGGGCAGTGCTCGGGCCTATGGTTCCTGCAATTCTCGGCTTATCCGGGGCGTTAGCATTGCTTGGTGTAGCAGTCGCGGCTTGCGGCGTTGGAATATTGGCATTCTCAGCGGGGCTGGCTTCCCTAGCGGTTTCCGGTGTGGCTGGAGTAACGGCATTGGTAGCGGCTTTGGAAATCCTGATTGTCGGGGTGTTGGGGGTTATCGCAAACAGTGCGAAAGCCATAGCCGGTGCGGTGAAAGCGATTGTTCTTGCAATCGTAGACGTTATAGTTGAATGCGCCCCACCGATTGCGGAAGGGGTGCTTACATTGATCGAGGAGGTGCTGAAATCTCTGGCGGAGCACGGGCCAAACATAGTGACCTATCTGATGGACTTCCTGATTGGGGTTATTAATGCGATTGCAGCAAGGCTTCCGGAACTGATTAAAGCGGCAGTGAACTTGATCGGTGCATTCTTTAGGGGCGTTGTGGACGCTCTGAAAGGGATTGATACCGCTACGCTTATGGAGGGCATCGTTGGCATTGGTCTGCTTTCGGCTATCATGCTGGCACTTTCTGCGGTGGCAGGACTGATACCAGGAGCTATGGCGGGAGTTCTTGGCATGGGTGTAGTTATTGCCGAAATGTCGCTGGTGTTGGCGGCTGTCGGAGCGCTTGCACAGCTTCCCGGATTGAAATGGCTTATTGGTGAAGGAGGGGATTTATTACAGGGCGTAGGTACAGCTATTGGAAAATTTGTCGGGGGTATTGTTGGAGGATTCCTCGGCGGTATCTCGGCACAGTTTCCTCAGATTGGTCAGGATTTGACCGATTTCATGGCCAACGCCCAGGGATTCATTGAAGGAGCAAAAAAGATTGACCCGGCCATGCTGCAGGGAGTCAATGCTCTTGCACAAACAATCCTGCTTTTGACAGCAGCTAATATTTTGGACGGATTGACCAAATGGTTTACCGGAGGAACCAGCCTTGTGAAGTTTGGCGAGGAACTGGCAGAATTCGGACCATATTTCAAGAGATATTCTGATGAGATTGCCGGTATCAATCCGGAAGTAATAACCGCTTCTTCTAATGCGGCGCTTGCTCTGGCTGAAATGGCATCAAAACTTCCCAATAGTGGAGGTCTTGCCGGTAAGATATTCGGAGAGAACAATCTGTCCGATTTTGGGGCAGAGTTAGAAAAGTTTGGTCCTTATATTAAAAAATATGGGGATCAGGTAAAAGGGCTGGATTCAGCTGCAGTTAAAGCTTCGGCAGAAGCAGCACAAATGATGGCTGATATGGCAGCGACACTTCCAAACTCAGGAGGGTTAGCTGCTAAAATTATGGGCGATAATACGCTCTCGGCATTCGGCGAAGAGTTGGAAAAGTTCGGACCGCACATCAGCAAGTACGCAAAAGATGTCAATGGGGTTGACCCAGCGGCAGTAAAGGCATCCGCTCAGGCGGCGCAGGTTCTATCGGATATGGCATCAACTCTGCCTAATTCTGGTGGCTTGGCGGCGCTGATCATGGGTGACAATACGATTTCGGAGTTTGGCGAGGAACTGGAAAAATTTGGCCCTCATATAGCTAAGTATGCCCAGGCTGTAGCAGGCGTACAGCCTACGGTAGTCACAGCGTCAGCCAATGCGGCGAAAGCACTTAGCGAACTGGCGAATAACCTTCCGAATACAGGAGGGCTTGTGAGCTGGTTTACTGGCGACAACGATATCGGAAAGTTCGGGCAGAGCCTGGAAAAGTTCGGGCAGTCATTTGCTGGTTATTATAATTCTATTTCCGGGATTGATACGGCGCTTCTTGGTGCTGTGATAGTGGAACTTGGTAAACTTGTGGACATGGCAAATGGTATATCTGGGGTAGATACTTCAGGAATGACTAAATTCGCAAGTGATTTAACAACCATGGGAAACAACGGCATCGATGGATTTATTCAGGCCTTTACGAATGCTAATGAGAAAGTGCAGCAGGGAGTGACTGCTTTATTGACAACAGTTACATCCACAATGCAAGCTCAGGTAGGCACTTTGACGGCATCAGGTACTACTGCGGGACAAAGTCTCGGAACCGGCTTAATCAACGGAATCAATACTCAAAAGCCGCTTGCAATATCCGCCATAAGTGGTATGTGCATGACCTTGATACAAACAACGAGGGTCGGTTTGCCAAGTGCCACATTCAACACGATTGGTCAAACAAATGTTATGCAGGGACTGATTAACGGTCTGAATGCAAAAAGAGCTCTTTTATTGAGTACGGCGAAAAACCATTGTACGGTGTTGATTCAGCAGTTCAGGACATCATTGCCGAGTGCCACATTCAACACGATTGGCCAAAATGTAATCCAGGCTATTATCAATGGAATGAATGCTAAGAGAGAACTGTTATTGGCAACGGCAAGAAACCTTTGTGTTGCGCTGGTTGCAAAATTCAGGTCGGAATTACCAACAGCCACGTTCCAGACGCTTGGCGAAAATCTTGTCCAGGCTTTGGCTAATGGAATTAAAAGCAAGCAGAGCACATCTGAGGAAGCCGCCAAAGCAGTATGCAGCGCTACTATGAACGCATTCAGAAACGGTCTTTCAGCCGATGAGTTAAGAGGGGTCGGAGCGAATGCTGCCCAAGGCTTGGCAGACGGAATCAGAAGCAAAATCAATGAGATTGCAGATGCGGCAATAGATGCGGCAAAAAGAGCAGTGAGGGAAGCCAAGAAAGAACTTGATGAACATTCACCATCGAAGGTTTTCTTTAAAATCGGTGAGAATGTGGATCTTGGAATGATAAATGGCATCCGAGCATACTTAAGCCGTGTTGGCGCTGCTGGCACGGATCTTGGCAGAGAGACCATAGACTCAATGAAATCTGCCATCAGCCATATATCTGACATCGTAAACAATGAGATGGATTCAGAGCCGACCATCCGGCCGGTACTGGACATGACGAATGTTCAAAATGGCGTACAGGAAATCAATTCTTTGTTTTCTAAGGGATTGAATATGTCCGCTTCATATGATAAAGCACTGGCCGTGACCAGGAGCAATAAAGTTGGTTCGTCTGTCTCGGAAATCCATCCAAGTAACTATCAACAACCTGCATCGAACAGCTTCAATTTCGTGCAGAACAACTACTCGCCGAAAGCCTTGTCCAGAAAGGATATTTACAGGCAGACAAGAAACCAGTTTGCGGCGATGAAAGGAGCGGTGAGTAGCACATGATTAAATCAGTAACAGTAACGAACTACCTTGGTGAATGGATCAAGATCAACCTTGCGGATGATGAACCGGAACATGGTTTGCTTATCAAAAGCATAGAAGGTATTGGTCCTGCTAAGGCCGATATCAATACGACAAATCTGGCAACGAATGACGGCTCGCTGTATAACTCGGCGAGACTGGAAGAACGAAATATCGTCATGCAGTTATACTTTGCCGAGGCTCCAAGGATTGAAGATGCGAGGCAGACAACATACAAGTATTTTCCGATTAAGAAATTTCTTGAATTCCTTGTTGAAACGGATAATCGTATCGTCAAGACAAAAGGGTATGTTGAATCTAACGAACCCAATATTTTCAGTGAGCAGGAAACCAGCCAGATTTCAATCGTATGTCCGGACCCATATTTTTATTCGGCCGGAGAAAACGGAAATAATGTAACCATCTTCTATGGCGTGGAGCCGCTTTTTGAGTTCGAGTTCGACAACAACTCACTTGACGAGGATTTGATAGAGTTTGGTTCTATAGAGAATCAGACGGAACGCTCGGTCTATTATGACGGAGATGCTGAAATCGGAGTAACGATTACAATCCACGCTATTGGAGAAGCAAGGAATATCACGATCTATAATACCGGCACCAGAGAAGTGATGCGGATCGATACAGACAAACTGGAAGCTTTGACTGGCTCTGGAATCATATCTGGTGACGATATTATCATCACGACTGTTCGAGGCGAGAAGTCGATCCGGCTGCTAAGGACAGGGCGATATACCAATATTCTCAACTGCCTTGATAAAGGTTCCGACTGGTTCCAGCTATCGAAAGGGGACAATATTTTTGCCTATGTGGCAGAATACGGTTCGGAAAACCTACAGTTCAAGATTGAAAACAGAATCATTTATGAAGGAGTATAGACTATGGAAGTATTGATTATGGACGAAAAGTTCCAGCAGGTCTGCCTGATTGATGCTTTCGAGTCTCTAATCTGGACTGAGAGGTATCATGGTTTTGGGGACTTTGAGATTTACACGCCGGCAAATGCTGAACTTATGAGAACCGTCAAGCAAGATTATTATGCATGGCTGAAAGATTCGGATCAGGTAATGATTGTTGAGGAAGTTCAGATTAGCACAGAAGTAGAAACAGGAGGACATTTAACAATATCCGGTCGTTCATTGGAATCTATACTGGATCGTCGCATTATCTGGCAGCAGACAGTACTTAATGGAAATCTTCAAAATGGGATTAAAAAATTGATCACAGAGAATGTTATCTCTCCAGCTATTGGGGATCGGAAGATTGCCGGATTTGTATTTCAGGATTCACAAGATCCACATGTAACGGGGTTATCCATACGAGCCCAATATACCGGAGACAATCTTTATGAAACCATTGAAACAATCTGCAAAGCGTACAATTTGGGATTCCAGATTACGCTTAATGAACAAAATCAGTTCGTCTTTATGCTCTATTCAGGAGCGGACCGTTCTTACGACCAGTCGGTCAACCCTTACGTTATATTTTCCCCCAGGTTTGAAAACATCATTAACAGCAATTACCTGGAGTCAAAAAAAACATTGAAAAATGTGACTTTGGTTGCGGGAGAAGATGAAGGTACAACCAGGCGTACAAGAATTGTCGGAACGGGAAAGGATTTAAACCGGAGAGAGATTTATACGGACGCCAGAGATGTGCAGTCCGAAACACAGGATGGGAAATTGTCAGATGCAGAATACAATGCCCAGTTAGACCAAAGAGGAAGAGAAAAGCTTTCAGAGCATCCATTCACTAAGTCGTTTGAAGGGCAGGTAGAATCCACACAAACCTTTGTTTATGGTAAGGATTTTTATAAGGGGGATATTGTTCAGATTGTTAATGAGTATGGAATAGAATCAAAAGTTCGGGTAATTGAAATTGTCAGGGCACAGGACACCACTGGCTATGAAACATATCCGACTTTCAGTGTAGTGGAATAGGAGGTTCTGCAAATGAGTGTAACGTATGGATTTTACAATGCGAAGAACCATGACCGCCGATACAATTCAATCCAGATATCAAGTATTTTTGACGGAATTATCAGCGATGGCATTTATATGTCGATTGGCGATCACATGGTCGTAAAGTCAAATTCCGGAATGATGGTTACAGTTGGAGTAGGACGAGCCTGGTTCAATCATACATGGACTTTGAACGATTCTCTGCTTCCGATTGAGATACCATTATCTGAGATAATCCTTAACCGAATTGACGCTGTGATTTTGGAAGTGAATGCGGAGGAAGCAGTTCGCGAAAATATAATCAAAGTAGTAAAAGGCACACCTGCTACGAATCCTGTAAGACCGGCAATGATCAATACGAGCGCTGTGCATCAGTATCCATTGGCATACATATATGTGGGATCTGGAGTCACAGAAATCCGGCAGGCTAACATCACCAACATGGTGGGGACATCAGTGACGCCGTTCGTTACCGGGATTATTGACACCATCAATATTGATGACCTTATTGCACAGTGGGGCGATCAGTGGGAGGAATACTATGCAAAGCAAGTGGCCGATATGGAACGAACCAATATCTTCTGGAAAGAACAGTGGGCAACTTGGTTTTTGGCACAGACAACGGAGATTCAGGAGGCGTATCTTGCATGGGAAAAGCAATGGACTGATTGGTTTAACTCCCAGACATTGGATATGGAACGCACGAATGCTTTCTGGAAACAGCAATGGGAACAGTGGTTTTACGGATACATCAACGAATATACCACTGAAATGGCTGACTGGAGGGATCGGAGCCAAACTGATTTTATAACCTGGTTTCAAAATCTTCAGGCTATGCTTTCAAGCGATGTCGCAGCCAATATGGCAAAAGAGATTTTGGAACTCCAAAAGCGGACAAAAGTCTTGGAAGTGTTCTCCGAAGTTCTTTCAACGGAGTATGCTGTATACCATAAGCTTTATGATAGTGGGTACAGAACATATGCCTCTGTACAGGACTCTTCAAATAAAGATATTCTTGACAGTGATATTGATCCGGTGATTGGCCGTACCCATTCAAGCGAACTTATTCTGGACAGCGACGGGAATCCGATTGATGCCAGAGTTATATTTGTAACGAAATGATTTAAGGAGGAACAATATGAAAATCGTAGATTATGAGAAGGTGCAGAAACTTTCAACCGACAATGTTTTTCTTATTGACGGAGAAAGTGGCACAAAAGGAATCCTGGCGGGAGATCTTGCGAAAGCTTTGGTTGGCCTGCTTAATTCTGAGCAGTTTATATCTGGAGTCAATCTTTCCGAACTGCCGCAGATCAATGCATTATCAGCTAACGATAAGATTCTTGTGGGAACATCTGCCGGAAATAAGGCTATCGCAGCCAATGATGTGCTGTTTGCGGTTCTTGATGAATTTGCTACTGTAGAAATGAGGAGAAATATTTTCAGGGGGAAGAACCTGGGACCCGCTCTGACTGCGGCACAGAAAGTGGAGATCAAGGCTGGAACATTCAAGGGGTTCTTTGTCGGTGATTACTGGACCGTTGGTGATAATATATGGAGAATTGTTGACATCAATTACTGGCTGAACTGCGGCGATACTTCCTGCACAACGCCTCATCTGGTGATCATGCCGGATGCCGTATTATACAATGCCCAGATGAACGAGACGAATATTACCACTGGAGGCTATGTCGGCTCCAAAATGTATACAACAAATCTGGAGAATGCAAAGACTTTGGTGAATGCGGCCTTTGGCGCTGTAAATATTCTGAACCACAGAGAACTTCTGGTGAATGCTGTAAGTAATGGATACCCTTCTGCGGGGGCCTGGTATGATTCTAAGGTGGAATTGCCCAACGAGATCATGATGTATGGAACTTACGTGCATACTCCGGCCGGAAACGGTACGACTGTTCCGTATCGTTATACAATCGATAAAACGCAGTTGGCTTTGATGCGGCTTTATCCGAGGTTCATCAATCCCCACAGGCAGAATCAGTGGCTGAGAGACGTCGTTTCTGGAGCGAATTTCGCTTATGTGAACTACCTTGGCTATACGTCCGGCTACCACGCCGCGTCGGACTCTCTTGGGGTTCGTCCGGTCTTCGGTGTTGTTGGTTAGGTGATCTGGGGGCCTTGTGCCCCTTGTGAAAACCGTACCCGGGTAACAGAAAAAAATGGTAAAAAAGAAAGGAACGATAGAAATGGATGAGAAAATCTATAAGATAACCCTTGCTGACGGAACTGAGATCGGAAATCTTAGAATCAACGGAAACAACTTCATTTCCAGAACACCCATTGATGCGATGAATTTTGAGGGAAACTGCTCTCCTATAACTATTAACGATGGGGAGAATGAAGAAATTCATGAGAACATGGAGCTGGTTCAGATTACTCCTGTCGGGGAAGATTACTGGTTCGTTCTGCGCGATCTCTCATCGGCGGAATTGGAAAAAATCAAAATGCAGTCCGATATCGAGTATGTCGCAATGATGGCCGGCGTGGAGATCTAATAGAAAGAAGACTGAAAGAAGGAGGAACACCATGGAATATAGCAAGAATTACCAGAAAGTAAAGCGTTACTATGATATGAAGATGTGGGACGAGACCCGCGTCCGTAACGCCGTAAAGATGGGCTGGATTACTGAGGCGGAATTCCAGGAAATCACCGGTAAGGAGTATTGATGAGTGTCCTAGTAAGTGACCGGACAGAGTCAAAGTTTGAGCCCATCACGTACTCTACGGAATTACACAACATGCTGCGGGAATTCATGCAGAGAAACTTTGGAGTAAAAGATTTGGAACATTTCGTCCAGCTTCGTTATGCCTATGGAAAAGATGACGTTGAGGATTTCAGTAAATATCGTTATCTGATGCAGACTCATAAAAGGGAAATCGATCATCTGGCAACACTCATGACCAATAATGTCAGAGCCGCCAACAGCATCTATCCGACTACCATGAGGGAATATGAAACGCGGAGAGATTACCAGTCCTCAGCCATCGTGAACTGCGAGCAGATCATCAAGGAACTGCAGCGTGTTGTGGAAACCTTTGAGGTGGACTTGAATGTTTATGGCAGGTATGTAAAAGCTATCGACCGAGAAATCGGTTTGATAAAGAAGTGGCGTCAGCGGGACAACAAAATCAAGTCATACGTGCAGCAGGGGAACATCTAATTTTGCGTCGTTTCTGGAACGAATTTCGCTAATGTGAACAACAATGGCAATACGAACTACAACAACGCGTCGAACTCTCTTGGGGTTCGTCCGGATTCTCTGCCTAACCAACAGAGAAGGAGATGTTGTCCTTTCCATCAAGGATAAATAGCAAAGCCGGACGCAATTTACTACGGTAAGTATTGCTATAACGGTGAATAATCTTATGACGTATGAGGAGATAGTCTGTGACGCTAACAACTTGTATAAGGCTTACAAGGCCTCGATTAAGGGCAGCAAATGGAAGGAGACCACCCAGAAGTTCATGATAAACTTCCTGCGGTACCTCATTTCCATACAGGATGACCTTCTCAACCATACACTTCAAAATGGACCGACTGAGGAGTTCTCGCTGTCTGAAAGAGGCCGGGTTAGGCCTATTACGAGCATTCGTATCCGTGACCGGATTGTACGGCACGTCTTATGTGATGAGGTTCTTCTTCCAGAAGTCCGTAAGCATATCATTTATGACAACGGCGCTTCTATCAAGGGAAGAGGTATTTCGCATCAAAGAGATCGGTTCGAGGTTCATCTTCGCCGTTACTATAAGCTGTATGGTAACGAGGGATGGATAGTATTCGGGGATTTTTCCAAGTTTTATGACAATATCATACATGAGATAGCAAAGAGGGAATTGCTGAAGCTGTTTGACGATGATAAATTCATTGACTGGCTACTTACTCTTATATTTGAAGGCTTCAAGATTGACGTTTCTTATATGTCAGACGAGGAATATGAGTCCTGCATGGAGGACACGTTTAACAAGCTTGATTACCGGAATGTTCCGAAGAATCTGTTGACAGGCGAAAAGTGGATGTATAAGTCTGTCAATATTGGCGACCAGCTGTCTCAGATTATTGGCATCTATTATCCATACCGAATTGACAATTATGTGAAATATGTGAGAAGTCAGAAATTTTACGGTCGGTATATGGATGATTGGTACATCATGAGTCCCAGCAAGGAAGAGTTACAGGATTTGCTGGAAAATATCTGTAGGATTGCAAAAGAGCTTGGTATTCATATCAACATGAAGAAGACCCGGATTGTGAAGATTTCGAGTACTTATAAATATTTGCAGATTCGCTACAGTCTCACAAAGGATGGCAAAATCATTAAGCGGATCAATCCGACTCGTGTCACAACTATGAGGAGGAAACTGAAAAAGCTGGCTGTAAAAGTTCAGGAAGGGGAAATTCCATATGAAAATGTGGAGAACATGTTCCGTGGCTGGATGGGCAGCTTTTATAAATTATTGTCGAGACAGCAACGGCAAAATCTAATCAGCTTGTACGAGGAGCTGTTCGATAAGACTATTACAATTATCAATAAAAAGATGATTATAACGGATAAGTCACAAGAAAAACTGAAGGAGGTTATGTAGATGGATGGCTGGATGCAAATACTGCTGACAGTTTTTAGCTCAGTTTTAGCGTCTTCTGGGCTGTGGGCTTATATCGCCAAAAGAGCAGAGAAAAAAGACGTAAAGACAGAGATGCTTATAGGCCTGGGACATGATCGGATTATGTATCTTGGAATGTCATATATCGACCGGGGGTGGATCACTTCCGATGAATATGAGAATCTTTACGAGTATCTCTACAAGCCGTATGAAAAGATGGGCGGTAACGGCTCCGCCAAGCGTATCATGAACGAGGTAAACAAACTACCTATACACAAATCACAATACAAGGAGGAAACAAATCATGAAGATGACTAACAAAACCTATGACACTTTGAAATGGATCGCACAGTATCTTCTTCCGGCTGCCGGCACATTATATTTTGCCCTGGCGGGAATTTGGGGACTGCCCTGCGGAGAGCAGGTGGTCGGAACTATCACGGCCATTGATACTTTCTTGGGGGTTCTTCTGGGGATCAGTACCGCACAGTACAATAAGCGGTAATTATCAATAAGTGTAAAATTGTAGGAGAAATGGAAAAAGGCGGAGTGATGTACAGTATTAGTACATTATATCCGCTCCATTTCTGTTCTGATAATGTAGCGGCGTTTACATCTTATTTTATTTTTTTCATTTTTACTGGATATTTCCGTATTCAGGTTACAATCATAGAAAGTATTATAATATCCGAAATGGAGGTGATTTGTGAAATGCAAGAAAAATTTTTACTCTCAATAATAGAAGCGTCTCACCTATTCGGAATAGGACAACACAGGTTACGAGAAATTATCCACGAAGACTATAATTGCAAATATCATCTTACTGTTGGACGCGTAATAAAGATAAAAAGAAAAGCATTTGAAGAATATATAAATAGTGTGAATCAGATATAATATCGACAAAGCACCTTTAATGTGGTATGATAACATATGCATTCGAGGCGCTTTCTAAGTGGAGGGCTGAGAATATGGCAAATAAAAAAGCAAGTAATAAAAATAAACCTGCAAGAAAAACATTGCGAGAAAACGAGTTTTTTAACCCTAAAACAAAGAGATACGAGTATAGATATAAAGATGTCTTTGGAAAGAATCGCGTTGTGAGTTCTTACAGGTTGGAACCTACAGACCAACTTCCGAAAGGAAAGAAATCTGGGAAGAGTTTGCGTGAGAAGGAGGCAGAGATAAACGCACTGCTAGATAATAACATTGATATCGATGGGGCAAAATTTACATTACTTGATGTGGTTGATAAATATCTTAACTATCTCTATAATAGGAAAGAACTAAGTCATAACACCAAAACTGGTTACAATGTGACGGTGAATGCTTTAAAGCAATATAAACTTGGTTACATGGAGATAGGAAAGATAAAGCCAGAACATTGTGAAGAATGGCTTTCTGATATGAAGAAAAAATATCGCGGTTCGTCGATACAAAGTCAAATCAGTTTGATTAAACGTTCGTTTGAATATGCTATTGATTATGACTATATTGCAAAGAACCCATTTAGGCGAATTACTACGGATAGAAGCGACAGTAAAATCATGGAAGCCATTCCAGTCGATGAAATGAATAATTTTTTAGATTTTTGTTCCAGAGACGCGCACAGTTTGCATTGTTATGACATGGTATATATTTTATTTTGGACTGGGTTACGGGTATCAGAATTATGTGGTCTGACGATAGACAATCTGGATTTGGATAATCACATAATAAAAGTAGAAAAACAGTTACAATGCATCAATCACAATCATACTGTTTTAAAACCCAAAACCTCGAACGGGGTAAGATATATTCCTATGACAGACGGCGTTTATCAGCGTTTTATATCTGTTCTTGCGAATAGGTATCTTAAAGGTGATATTGAACCGGTATGTTACGACGAGCGTGGCAATGTGTATGAAGGTTTTGTGTTTCTTGCAACACGTAGTAGAAAGACGATTGTTCGCAGTCATGTTGAGGAATATTTGCAGAATTGTATCAAAAGGTACAATCTGGCTAACCCGTCATGTCCGATCCGTAAGTTTGAACCGCATATATGCAGGCATACATTTGCGACTAATATGCAAGGGCTACCGCCCAAAACTTTACAATCTATTTTGGGGCATGGCAATATCAGTACAACAATGAATCATTATGTGGATGCAAGACCAACCGCGCAACAATTAGCGGAAATCAATGTTATAGCGAACGCACTAACCTAATTCGTAAGAATTTTTACATACGAATTATTTACGAATTATTCTGCGAAATGAGATGTAATGAAACATAATAAAATGTAACAAAATGGATACGATTTAGGGGAAAAAACAGGTGAAAGTATAGAAAAATACCTATTTATAGAGGATATAAAGAATATGACAGCAATCATAGATTACGATGCAGGAAATATGAAAAGTGTGGAGAAGGCGCTGCTTTTCCTAGGTGAAAATGTCTGTGTGACCCGGGAGAGGGAAAGGATTCTTAGCGCTGATAAAGTTATTTTGCCGGGGGTAGGGTCCTTTGGCAGGGCTATGGAAAAAATACGCGGTTATGGCTTGGAAGAGGTTATAAAAGAAATAATCGGGAAGGGAACGCCATTTTTGGGCATTTGTTTAGGGCTTCAGCTTTTATTTGAACGCAGTGAGGAAAGCGATGGGGTGAAAGGACTGGGGATTTTAAAGGGTGAGATATTGAAGATACCGGAAAAGAATGGCGGAAAGGTTCCGCAGATAGGATGGAACTCTTTAAGATATCCCAATCAGGGGAGGCTGTTTGCCGGAATCCCCGAGGATGCTTATGTATATTTTGTGCATTCTTATTACTTGAAGGCGGAGGAAGAAGGGATTGTTACCGCCACTACGGAGTATAATACGCTGATTCATGCGTCTGTGGAGAAAGATAATGTATTTGCCTGCCAGTTCCATCCGGAAAAAAGTTCCAAGGTAGGGCTGGATATCCTCCGAAATTTTATTCAAATACAAAGGGAGGGAGTATAAATGCATACAAAGCGTATTATCCCTTGTTTGGATGTACATAACGGAAGGGTTGTAAAAGGTGTTAATTTTGTAAACTTAAAGGATGCGGGAAACCCTGTGGAGATAGCGGAAGCCTATGACAAGGCAGGGGCTGACGAATTAGTATTTTTGGATATTACGGCATCTTCCGATGCCCGTGCAACGGTTGTAGATATGGTAAGGCGGGTAGCGGAACGGGTTTTTATACCATTTACTGTTGGGGGTGGAATTCGTACAGTGGACGATTTTAAGGCTATTCTCAGGGAAGGGGCGGATAAAGTCTCCATCAATTCATCGGCGATAAACCGCCCTGCCTTAGTTAGCGAAGCTGCGGAGCAATTCGGAAGCCAGTGTGTGGTGGTAGCTATTGATGCAAAAAGAAGGCCTGATGGCTTCGGATGGAATATTTATAAAAATGGCGGTCGGATAGATGTAGGACTGGACGCTGTGGAATGGGCCATGAAGGTAGACCGGCTGGGGGCAGGTGAAATCCTGCTCACAAGCATGGATTGTGACGGCACAAAGACAGGATACGATATTGAATTGACGAGAACAATAGCAGAAAACGTATCCATTCCTGTGATTGCTTCTGGAGGCGCAGGGGATTTGGGCCATTTTTATCAGGCACTTACGGAAGGGAAAGCGGATGCAGCATTGGCGGCATCGCTGTTCCACTATAAGGAATTGGAAATCAATGAAGTGAAAGATTTCCTAAAGGAGCAGGGGGTTTCCGTAAGATATTGAAATGGCTAAGCCGGTAAGGCAATAAAGAAGCTATCGGGGAATGGGGCAAAAGGAGTACAAAAGAATGGCAATGATTCAGAATGACTGGCTGGATGCGTTGAAACCTGAGTTTTCCAAGCCATATTACAAACAGCTTTTTCAGTTTGTTCAGGGGGAATACAGCAAGGCTGTGATTTATCCTCCGGCAGAAGATATTTTTAATGCATTTCATTTCACCCCTTTGAGCAAAGTAAAGGTGCTGCTGCTGGGGCAGGACCCTTACCATAATGCGCATCAGGCTCATGGGATGAGTTTTTCCGTTTTACCCGACCAGAAGGAAATACCTCCGTCTTTGCAGAATATTTATCAGGAGCTGCATGACGATTTGGGATGCAGTATACCGAATAACGGCTATTTAAAGAAATGGGCTGACCAGGGGGTACTGCTTCTTAATACAGTTCTGACTGTGAGGGCGCATAAGGCCAATTCACATCAGGGAAAAGGATGGGAGCAGTTTACGGATGCTGTGATAGAAGCTGTTAATGCCCAGGAGAGGCCGATTGTTTATTTGTTATGGGGAAGGCCGGCCCAGAATAAAGCTTCTATGCTGAGCAATCCTAGACATTTAATTTTGAAAGCCCCCCATCCCAGCCCACTGTCTGCTTTCCGCGGTTTTTTTGGATGCAGGCATTTCAGCCAGGCGAACGATTTTCTGGTAAAGAATGGCGTAGAGCCAGTGGATTGGCAGATTGAAGATATATAAGAATTTTTAGAACGTTAGGAATATTTTACCTTATAGAGATAGGATTAGGATGTCAAAGGTTTTGTACATAAAAGGCTTTTGACATCTTAATTTTTGAGAAAATATCCTAATAAAATTAAAATGTACATGCTGCTTAAAATATACGAAAAATTTTGTGGAGCTGCCAAGCATACGTAAAAATTTTCCTTGACAAAATTGCAGGAAGGCAATATAGTAGTTCTGTAAAGAAACACTATCCTGGATAGAAAAGGAATGGTGGGAGATGGATGAGACTTTGTTGATGGAAAAATTAATGGGGTTTGGCTTGACGAGACAGGAGGCGGCGATTTATCTTTGCTTGTACGGGAAGGACGGGCTTACAGGTTATGAAGTATCGAAGCAGACCGGGATTTCACGTTCTAATGTGTATGGGGGGTTGTCAGGGCTTGCCGGAATAGGCGCTGCATATTTGCTGGAAGGGAGTACCAACCGGTATCTTGCCGTTTCTATTGAGGAGTTTTGCAATAATAAAATCCGGGCATTGGAAAGGGAGAAAGAATTCCTTATTGAAAATATGCCAATGGCTAATGAGCCCTTGGATGGGTACATTACAATTGAAGGGGCTTCTAACATTAGAAATAAAATAGTTACTATGCTGGAAAAAGCGGAGCAAAGAATCTATCTTTCCGCTCCAGGGGATTTCCTGGAGAACATTCGGGAAGAACTGGAAACAGTAATGGAACGAAAGATTAAGCTGGTGCTTATTACCGATAAGGATATGGGAATCGGGCATTCCTTCTTGTATCTTACGGATAAGAAAGAGAAACAGATACGCTTGATT
Organism: Lachnospiraceae bacterium; assembly: GCA_009911195.1. GTDB lineage: Bacteria > Bacillota > Clostridia > Lachnospirales > Lachnospiraceae > Kineothrix. The sequence continues at coordinate 64,309 of QXWV01000115.1, forward strand.
ATCGATTCGGTGTATGTATTGACAGGGGATATTGGAGGGGGGAAGGCGGACACATGCCTTTATTCAGGGCAGAGGAATTTTGTCAGTGTTTTTAAAGAGGCTCTTAGAAATGAAATAAAATTAATAGAATTGACCAAAGGAGAAAACAGGAATGAGTAAAGAAACATTTGTAACAAAAGAGATGATAGAAAAAGTGGTTAAAGCCTATCCTACCCCCTTTCATATTTATGATGAAAAGGGGATTAGGGAAAACGCGCAGGCTGTAAAGGAGGCTTTTTCCTGGAATAAAGGATTTAAGGAATATTTTGCAGTTAAGGCGACTCCAAACCCATACTTAATACAAATTCTTAAGGAATATGGCTGTGGCTGCGACTGTTCTTCCATGACGGAGCTGATGTTAAGTAAGGCAGTAGGCATGGAAGGGAAGGACATTATGTTTTCCTCCAATGAAACACCGGCGGAGGAGTACGCATATGCCGCGAAGCTGGGGGCAATTATTAACCTGGATGATATTACTCATATTGATTTTCTGGAAGGGATTCTGGGGAAGCTGCCGGAAACAATGAGCTGCCGGTATAACCCGGGCGGCGTATTTACTATGAGTAATGGAATTATGGATAATCCAGGGGATTCCAAGTATGGATTTACAAAAGAGCAGATGTTTGAAGGGTTTCGTATACTGAAATTGAAAGGAGTGAAGAACTTTGGGATTCATGCATTTTTGGCCAGCAATACGGTGACGAATGAGTATTACCCTTTATTGGCGAAACAGCTTTTTGAATTGGCAGTGCAGTTGAAAAAGGAAACGGGTGTAAATATTCAATTTGTTAATCTGTCCGGCGGGGTGGGGATTCCTTATCAACCGGGACAGGACGGGAATGATATCCGGGCAATCGGCGAAGGGGTAAGAACGGTATATGAAGAAGTGCTTGAACCGGCGGGGATGGGTGATGTGTCCATTTATGCGGAGATGGGGCGTTTTATGATGGGGCCTTATGGAGCATTGGTAACGAAGGCAATCCATGAAAAACATACGTATAAAGAATATATAGGTGTAGATGCATGTGCGGTGAATTTGATGCGTCCGGCGATGTATGGAGCATATCACCATATTACTGTTCTGGGAAAAGAGAAGGAAGCTTGCAGCTATAAATATGATGTGGTGGGTTCTTTATGTGAGAACAATGATAAATTTGCGGTGGACAGGATGTGCCAAAGGTTGAAAAGGGTGACTTTCTGTTTATCCATGATACTGGTGCACACGGATTTTCCATGGGATATAATTATAATGGAAAATTGAAGTCGGCGGAGCTTCTACTGAAAGAAAACGGGGATATCCAACTCATCCGCAGGGCAGAGACCCCGAAGGATTATTTCAGTACTTTTGATGGCTTAGGGATTTATGAAAGCCTGAAGAAGGAATTTGAGGGCTGAACTGCTATGTAGAATCATGCAATCATACAAATCATATAAAATTTAAAAAAAGTACTTGTCAATTCCTGCTGGATATGGTATTATATAACTCGGCTGTTAGATGAAAATAGTAGCCAGCAGGAAAAAATAGCCGGCGTGTCGGAATGGCAGACGAGGCAGACTCAAAATCTGTTGTGGGCAACCACGTATGGGTTCAAGTCCCATCGCCGGCAGTAGGAAAAGGTTTGGAAAACTACAGAAATGGGTATTCCAAATTTTTTTTTGCGTATAAGGCTTTTGAATGCCAAATTTGACAAAAAAACATACATATAGAACAAGAAATATAAAAAAGCTTTTATTTATTTGCAATATGCATAATAAAATAAATGATAGAAGTAAATAGCACAACAAAAAATACAAAAATGGAAATATTTCACTTGACAAAAATTGTATAAATTGTTATTATGGATTCAGATGAATAAAGGAAAGCATTATTAATATAAAACGTTGGATTGTTACTGGCAGGCAGGCAAAACCAAATTTTGTAAGTTAATCATACTAGGAAGGTTAGCTTATAAAATTTGGTTTTTCTACTTTATAGTATCAACCAATGGTATTGTTTGCTAAATAGGATATACTCAATAGGTATTAAGAATGAAAGCAGATAAAATAATTAATAATAATATTGTTTCGTCTACAGACTGCGAGGGGAACGAGCTGATTATTATGGGTTGTGGTATTGGCTTCGGCAAAAGGGCGGGACAGAAGCTTGACGAAAACAAAATTGAAAAAATATTTAAGTTGGATAATAAGGATAGCCTGGAACGTTTCAAAGAATTGTTGAAAAAGCTTCCATTGGAATACATTCAGGTAACGGATGAGATTATTTCTTATGCAAAAGAGGTGCTGGAAGAGAGGCTGAATGAGAATGTTTATTTGACATTAACAGACCATATCAGCTTTGCTATTGATAAGTTTAAAGAAGGGATGCTTTTCCATAATGCACTTTTTGAAGAGATTAAGATGTTTTATCCAAATGAATACATGATAGGAAGCCATGCATTGTATCTGATAGAAGAGAAGACGGGAATACGGCTGATTGACGATGAAGCGGCTACTATAGCAATCCATATAGTGAATGCGGAATATAACGAGGCTATCAGCACTACCTTTGCTTATACACAGATGATACAGGAGATGCTTGAAATTATTACAAAAGAAATTCCGGCTTGTGTGGAATCGTTCAATCACAGGGATAGGTTGACAATTAATCTGAAACATATGTCATACCGGATGATGAAAGAAATACCCAATCCTGGAAAAGGGGATGAGGTGCTGTTTGATTTTGTAAGGAATCATTGCAAGGCTGAATATCAGTTGATAAGAAAAGTGGATGCATTTATTAAAGAAAAATATGGATGTACAATGGCGGAAGAGGAAAAGATTTATTTGACATTAAATGTGAAAAGGATTAAGGATTTATCAGCAGAATAAAAAGACGGACTAATAGGAGGTATATGATGGGTTTATTTGATGCTTTTAAGAAAAAAGGAATGGAAATCGGGGCACCGCTGAAAGGGAGATGCGTCAGTATTAAGGAAGTGAGCGACCCTACTTTCAGCGAGGAGATTTTGGGGAAAGGGGTGGCGGTAATCCCGGAAGATGGCAAGGTTTGTGCGCCGGCGGACGGAGTGATTACAACCATGTTCCCCACAGGCCATGCGGTAGGGATGACAGCATCCGGAGGGGCGGAGCTGCTCGTTCATGTAGGGCTGGATACCGTTGCATTAAAAGGGGATGGCTTTAAAATTATTGCAAAGGAAGGGCAGAAAGTAAAGAAAGGTGACCTGCTGATGGAGGTGGATTTGGAGAAAGTAAAAGCAGCAGGGTATGATGTAATTACACCAGTGATTGTCTGCAATTCCGATGAGTATTCGGAGATAAAAGGGTTGACAGATAAGGATGTGAATGCAGGGGATACTGTAATAGAAATCCAGAAATAAAATAATAAGAAAAATGAGGAGACCATTATGCAAGAATTTAGTTATACGATTAAAGATGAACTGGGAATCCACGCAAGACCTGCAGGGCTGTTGGTGAAGCAGGCATCACCTTTTAAGAGTGCGATTGCTGTGGATACCGGTACAAAAAAAGCGGATGCAAAGAAAATAATGGCATTGATGGGGGCAGGTGTAAAAAAGGGGATGACGGTTACCGTTTCAGCAGAAGGACCGGATGAAGGGGAGGCCATAGAGGCATTGAAGAAGTTCTTTGAAGAAAATTTATAATTCCGTATTCCAAGGAGAAATCCTTTGAATAATAGAAGTAACAAAATTCTGCAGCCAGGGCAGAATTCAAAAACTTAAACAAGGGGGTAATTGATTTATGATGAGATATTTGCAGAGAATTGGTAAGGCACTGATGCTTCCGGTTGCTTGTTTGCCGGTATGCGGTATCCTGATGGGGATTGGGTATATTTTGGCTCCTGCAGCGATGGCCGGTGAAGTAGCAGGGTTTACGGCAGGCGGTTTCCTTTATTCCGTAGGTCTGTTCCTGATTAAGGCAGGTGGCGCTTTAATCGACAATATGCCTTATCTGTTCGCAATCGGTGTTGCAGTAGGTATGTCCGATGACAATGATGGTACGGCTGGTCTGGCTGGCCTTGTTTCTTTCCTGATGTTTATTACATTGTTAAGCAGCGGGACAATCGCAGGTCTGACAGGTAAAGACGCGCATGCGGCATTTGGTAAGATTAATAACCAGTTTATTGGTATTCTTGCCGGTTTAATTGGTGCTACATGCTATAACAAATTCAAGAGCGTGAAGCTTCCCGATGCCCTTTCCTTCTTTAGTGGCAAACGTGCAGTAGCAATTGTTACAGCTTTGGCATCTATCGTAGTATCGGCTGTCCTGTTTATCATATGGCCTATCGTATTCGGCGCCCTGGTTGGTTTGGGCGGAGCGATTTCCGGTATGGGAGCTATCGGTGCAGGTATTTATGCATTCTTTAACAGGTTGCTTATTCCGTTTGGTTTGCACCACGCACTTAACTCCGTATTCTGGTTTGACGTTGCAGGAATTAATGACTTGAGTAATTTCTGGGGCAATACCGGTGTTTACGGACAGACAGGTATCTATATGACAGGATTCTTCCCGTTCATGATGTTCGGTCTTCCTGCAGCTTGTCTGGCTATGTACCACACAGCAAAATCCGATAAGAAAAAAGTTGTTTATGGTTTGTTGACATCAGCAGCGTTCTGTTCCTTCTTCACAGGTGTTACAGAGCCTATCGAATTCGCATTTATGTTCCTTGCACCCGGCTTATATGCAGTGCATGCTGTTTTGGCAGGTGTTACGGCAGCGATTACGGTTGCACTTCCTATCCGTGCAGGCTTCTCGTTCTCCGGTGGTGCAGTTGATATGGTACTGAGCTCTTTCACACCTTTGGCACAGAACCCTTGGTTCCTGGTTCCGGTAGGTATCGTTGTAGGTATTATTTATTACGTAGTATTCCGTTTCGTAATTACTACTTTCGACCTGAAGACACCTGGTAGGGAAGATGAAGACTTAGAAGCTGAAAAGAGAGTAGTTCTTTCCAATGATAACTTTACAGAAGTAGCTAAAATCGTTCTGGACGGTATTGGCGGAAAAGACAATGTAAAATCTCTTGATAACTGTATTACAAGGCTTCGCTTTGAAATCAAGGACTATACAAAGGTTGATGAGAAGAAGATTAAGTCAGCCGGTGTAGCCGGTATTATGAGACCGAGCAAAACTTCTGTTCAGGTAATTGTAGGAACAAAGGTTCAGTTTGTTGCAGATGAAATGAAGAAAATGTTGTAATCTTACTTGAATGGATTAGGTTGTTTTGTCCATAGTAAAGTTCCTGGCATATCGGAAGCTCTTTTGGGCTTCCGATATTTAAACTTATGGGAAATTATAGTATAATATGGTATAATGCCTTTAGATGGAAATATATGTAAAGCGAGAAAGGAGCATGTAAAAAAATGAGGATTGTAAGAGCAGAGGATTATAAGGATATGAGCAGGAAGGCTGCCAATATCATTTCGGCCCAGGTGATTATGAAACCTGACTGTGTGCTTGGGTTGGCAACGGGCTCGACGCCGATTGGTACGTATGAGCAGCTAGTAGAATGGTATAAAAAAGGGGATTTGGATTTCTCCAAGGTTACATCGGTGAATTTGGATGAGTATAAAGGGCTTACAAGGGACAATGACCAAAGCTACTACTATTTTATGAATGACCATCTTTTCAGTAAAGTGAATATAGACAAAAATAATACTCATCTTCCGGACGGAACAGAATCGGACAGCGATAAAGCATGCTCCGATTACAATAAAGTAATTGAATCGGTTGGCGGGATTGACTTGCAGCTTCTTGGGCTGGGGCATAACGGACATATCGGATTTAACGAGCCGGCCGATGAGTTTATCCCGGAGACTCATTGTGTTGATTTAACACCTTCTACCATTGAGGCGAACAAGAGATTTTTTGCATCTTATGATGATGTGCCAAAGCAGGCTTATACGATGGGGATTAAGACAATCATGCTGGCAAAGTCTGTGCTGGTAGTGGTTAGCGGCGAAGATAAGGCAGCGATTGTAAGGGATGCATTTTTCGGGCCGATTACCCCTAAGGTTCAGGCTTCGGTTTTGCAGCTTCATCCCAATGTAACGGTAGTAGCAGATAAAGCGGCATTATCGCTGGTAAAATAATTTTTTGATAAGGTATTGGTAAAGCGTCATTTGGATATAATATTTTGCATAATTCGTAAAATTTGTAAAAAGAGGATTTGATGAGATGATAATAAGAAATGCGAGTGTTTTTACAGAAGAAGGCAAATTTGTAAAGCAGGACATTTATATAAAAGCTGATAAATTTGTAAAATCCCCAGAGGAAGCGGATGGGGAAGAAATCATTGATGCAGAAGAATGCTTTGCGATTCCAGGGCTTACCGACATCCATTTCCATGGCTGTATGGGACATGATTTTTGTGACGGAACAAGGGATGCGATTACGGCTATGGCAGAATATGAAGCTTCGGTGGGCGTTACGTCCATTGTCCCGGCAACGATGACACTTGGGGAAGATACATTGCATGGCATTTGTGAGACGGCAGCAGCTTATGTAAAAGAAGTAAGAAATGATAAAGCGGCGGATTTGTGTGGGATAAACATGGAAGGGCCATATGTTGCAGCAAGCAAAAAGGGCGCACAGAATGGGGCTTATATCCGCGAGCCGGATATAGAGATGTTTGATAAGCTGAACAAGGCATCCGGAAATATGATAAAGCTGGTTGCCATTGCGCCTGAAGTGGATGGGGCGATGGAGTTTATTAAAGCGAAAAGAGATGAAACCGTTCTTTCTGTGGCTCATACCGCAACAGATTATGACACAGCAGTGGAAGCTTTTGAAAAAGGTGCCAGCCATGTGACCCATTTGTATAACGCGATGAACCCGTATACCCATAGGGCACCAGGCCCGATTGCCGCTGCGGCAGATGCGGGGGCAGAAGTGGAGCTTATTTGTGATGGTGTCCATATTCATCCGGCTGTTGTCCGTACTACATTTAAAATCTTTGGCGATGATAAAGTTATCTTAATCAGCGATAGTATGATGGCAACAGGACTGGAAGATGGGGATTATAGCCTGGGAGGACAGGCGGTAAAAGTAGTGGGGAATTTGGCCACGCTTGCGGACGGAACGATTGCAGGCTCAGCCACTAATTTGATGGATTGTATGAGGACTGCAGTACAGAAAATGCATATCCCTTTAGAGAGCGCTGTGAAATGTGCGGCAGTGAATCCGGCTAAGAGTGTTGGGATATATGATAAATATGGAAGCATTACGCCAGGGAAGGTAGCTAACGTGGTGTTGCTGAAAAAGAAGGATTTGGCCTTAGAGAAAGTGGTGTTACGGGGGAAATCTCTGTAGGATGACTGGATACGCGGCATCTTTTATGAACTGACTGAGAGGATATATAAGGATTTTAGGAAAAGCCGGTACTGGTAGGGGACTTAGTACCGGCTTTTTGACGGAAAATTTTTTTGCCTTAATACTTTTAAAAAGTTCCATTATAGTGTATAGTACAAGATGTATGGTTACAGAATAGGAATAACGCAACACATAGAGGATATGGGATGGGATTATGAGGACGGCGGGGAGCTGCTATGAATTGTAAAGATGTGATTAAGATGATACCTGACTTTCTGAACAATGATTTGAACGGCAGGGAACTTAAGAGTTTTATCGAGCATATGGAGAGGTGCAAGGACTGTAAGGAAGAGCTAAGTATACAGTTTCTTGTGCAGGAGGGTATGGCACGGCTGGAGGGCGGGGATATTTTTGATTTACAGAATGAGTTCGACAGGGTGATGGAGGATGCGCGGAGGAAGATGCGTATTGGCAGGATAATCAATTACATTGTCTATGGAATAGAGATTTTGGTAATTATTACGATTTTGACAATTATTATTTTGATTATTGTGCTATAGGGAAATTTGTTATTTCCTGTTATAATTTGGTGACGTATAATATTGATGGAGACGGATGAGATGGGTAAGATTGTTTTGATTGATGGGCATAGTATGCTGCATAGGGCATTTTATGGAGTTCCTGATTTGAGCAATGGGGAAGGGCTTCATACCAACGCTATTTATGGCTTTTTGAACATTATGTTTAAGATTCTGGAGGAGGAAAAGCCGGAGTACCTGGCGGTGGCGTTTGATGTGCATGCCCCTACATTCCGGCATGAAATATACACCGAATATAAAGGAACGCGTAAGCCTATGCCAGAAGAGCTGCGGGAACAGGTGCCGGTAATGAAGGAAGTGCTGGGCGCTATGGGGATTCGGACAGTGGAACAGCCGGGCCTGGAAGCGGATGATATCCTTGGAACATTGGCTAAGCGGGCGGAGAAAGATGGTCTGGAAGTTTCCCTGATTTCCGGTGACAGGGATTTGCTGCAAATTGCATCTTCCCATATAAAGATAAGGATACCGAAAACGAAGGGTGGAAGGACGGAAATAGAGGATTATTATGCAGCGGATGTGGAAGCGAAATACCAAGTAAATCCGGTGCAGTTTATTGACTTGAAGGCGTTAATGGGGGATACGGCGGATAATATCCCAGGAGTTCCAAAAGTGGGAGAGAAAACGGCCACAGAATTGATGGTAAAATTCGGCTCTCTGGAAGAGATTTATAACCATATTGATGAGGTATCCAAAAAATCTATCCGTGAATCGCTGGCAGCTAACAGGGAACTGGCGGATTTGAGCAAAGTGCTGGCAACGATTAAGGTGGACGGAGATGTTGCATTCGATTATGAGGATGCAAAAATCAGGGATTTTTATACGGATGATGCATACAAGATTTTTATGCGGTTAGGTTTTAAGAATATGTTAAGCCGGTTTGAGAAGAGCAGGGAGGAGAATAAGCAGGCAGACTATTTCAAAGAGGTTACGGACTTTGGGGAGGCCGAAAAGATTTTCCAGCGCTTGAAAGGGCTGAAAGGTGAGGAAAGGGCCTCTTTTGAAATCATTGAGGATAGTTGTAAGGAAGAGGATTTTGTAGGGTTGGCGCTGGCTTTTGGGGAAACGGAAGTTTATTTCCTAAAGCCAGAAGGCTTCCTGAAAAAGGATTATCTGTTGGGAATGCTTTCGGAAGCGGCTGGAGATGTGCGGTTGGTGACATTTGACATTAAAAAGAAATATAGGTATCTAAAGACGGATAGGACAGGGCGGCTGTTTGATATACTGATAGCGGCTTACCTCCTGAACCCTCTGAAAAATGATTATGGGCCTGAGGATATCGCATCGGAGTATTTAGGAATGACGATACCGGGAAGGGTGCAGTTATTTGGGAAAACACCCTTGAAAGCGGCAGCGGAGGAAAAAGGGCGGACAATGGCGGAATATGCCTGCTTTTTGGCCTATGTGGAGTGGATGGCGGAGCCTATTTTGAAAGGGAAGCTGGCACAAATGGGGATGGAGCGGCTTATGAATGAAATTGAGATGCCGTTGTCCTATGTGCTTTACGATATGGAAAAAGAAGGCATACTGGTAAAGCCGGATGAATTAAAAGCTTATGGGGAAGCTTTGAACGGGCGGATTGAGGAACTGGAAACGAGTATTCACCAGAAAGCGGGCTGTGATTTCAATATTAATTCCCCCAAGCAGTTGGGAGAGATTTTATTTGGGCAAATGCAGATTCCGGGAGGTAAGAAGACAAAAACAGGTTATTCTACAGCAGCGGATGTGCTGGAGAAGCTGGCGCCTGATTACCCAATAGTAGAAGAAATACTGGAATACCGGGGATTGGCCAAGCTAAAATCCACTTATGCGGAGGGGCTGGCGGCTTTTATCGGCCAAGATGACAGGATTCACAGCAGCTTTAACCAGACAATTACGGCAACTGGAAGGATTAGCTCCACGGAGCCTAATTTACAGAATATCCCTATGAGGATGGAACTGGGAAGGCTGATACGGAAAGTGTTTATTCCAAAAGAGGGGTATGTATTCACGGATGCGGATTATTCCCAGATTGAGCTACGAGTATTGGCACATATGTCGGAAGACGCCCAGCTTATAGAGGCTTATAAGATGGATGAAGATATCCATAGGATAACGGCATCCAAGGTATTCCATACGCCCTTTGAAGAGGTGACGGATTTACAAAGACGGAATGCGAAAGCGGTAAACTTCGGCATTGTGTATGGTATTAGTTCTTTTGGGCTGAGCCAGGATTTGAGCATTTCCAGGAAAGAAGCGGCGGAATATATCGAACAGTATTTTGCCACTTATCCGGGAGTGAAGAAATTTTTGGACGGACAGGTGGAAAGCGCAAAGAAAGATGGCTATGTGACTACAATGTTTGGCCGCAGGAGGCCGGTGCCGGAGCTGTCATCCAGTAATTTTATGCAACGTTCCTTTGGCGAAAGGGTGGCGATGAATTCCCCTATACAGGGAACGGCGGCGGATATCATTAAAATAGCGATGATACGGGTTTGGAAGAGGCTGAAGGAAGAGGGCTTAAAGTCCAGGCTGATTCTCCAGGTACATGATGAACTGTTAATTGAGACGGCAGAGGATGAAATCGAAAAGGTAAAAGATATTTTAGAAGAGGAAATGACGGCAGCGGCAGCTTTGTCGGTGACATTGGAAATCGATATGCATACTGGGAAAAACTGGTACGAGGCGAAATAATTTCCGGCATGATGGCGGAGAGTGCAGTCCAGTGCCAGTAACCATGCTTATAAAAATTTATGATAAAATGGATAAAGCAGCGGGGGGGACGGCATGAGAACGATAGGGATTACCGGGGGCGTAGGAGGGGGAAAATCGCAGATACTGGCATATTTAAAGGGCCATTATAACTGTGAAGTGATTTTAGCCGACGAAGTAGCCCATAGGATAAAAGAGCCAGGGGAGCGGTGCTATGTACCGTTGATTGAGCTGCTGGGAGAAGAAATTCTGGCGGCGGATAAAAAAATCGATAAGGGAAAGATGGCAGAGAAAATATTCCAGGATAAGGCTCTTCTGGAACAGGTAAACCGGCTGATGCATCCCATGGTAAAGGAATATATCCTGGAAGAGAAGGAACGGCTGGAAAAGGAAAGCCATATTGATGTGCTGTTTATTGAGGCCGCCTTGCTGATTGAGGACGGCTACGGGGATGTTGTGGACGAACTTTGGTATATTTATGCCAGCGAAGAGGACAGGCTGCATCGGTTGAAGACATCCAGGGAGTACAGTGAGGAAAAGATAAAGGCTATCTTCCGGCAGCAGCTTTCGGAAGAGGAGTTCAGAAAGCATTGTAGAGTGGTGATTGATAACAGCGGCAGCCTGGAAGACGCTTATGGACAGATAAGTAATTACATGAAAAGGGTATTAGGGGAATTGTTGTGAGATAAAATATAAAGAAAGGCTGGATAAGGATATGCGGATGTGCAGTATAGCCAGCGGGAGCAGCGGAAACTGCATCTATGTAGGCTCTGAAACTACCCATATATTGGTGGATGTGGGAATCAGTGGGAAAAGGACAAAAGAGGGATTGGAAAAACTGGGGGTAAAAGCAGAAGAACTGGACGGGATATTCATCACCCACGAACATGCGGACCATATCAGCGGGTTGGGAGTGATGGCAAGGAAGTATGGAATTCCCATTTATGGCACAAAAGGCACGTTGGAAGCGATTAAGTATTCTTCCTCGGTAGGCGAAATCGATGAGGGCCTTTTTCAGGAAGTGGAAGCGGACAGTAAAGTGATTGTTAAAGACCTGACGCTAAACCCTATGAGGATTTCCCATGATGCGGCAGAGCCGGTGGCTTACCGTATCAGCCATGGGAGGCAGAAGCTTGGGATTATTACGGATTTGGGCTGTTACAATGATTATACGGTGGAATGTTTAAGGGGGATGAATGCATTGCTGATTGAAGCAAACCATGACTTAAATATGCTTCAGGTAGGACCGTATCCGTATTACTTGAAAAAGCGTATCGCGGGGGATAGAGGGCATCTTTCCAATGAACTTTCCGGACAGTTGCTCTGCCGTCTGCTCAATGACGGGATGCAGACAATTGTACTGGGGCATTTGAGTAAGGAAAATAATCTACCGGAATTGGCCTACGAAACGGTAAGGGTGGAAATTGCTATGGCGGATAATGGATATAAGGCGACGGATTTCCCCATACGGGTGGCGAGCAGGAGCGAGGTTTCGGAAATTATTGAGATTGCATAGCGATATTAGGATAATAGGAATAGCATAGCAGAAAATATGTCAGACGTTACAAAAGGGCAGTATTGTTTAAGGCTGCAGAAAGGGAGAGAAAATGAAGAAGACAATCATTACAGTAGTGGGGAAGGATACCGTAGGGATTATTGCAAAAGTATGTACATATCTGGCGGAGAATAAAATCAATATTCTGGATATTTCCCAGACCATTGTTCAGGGATATTTTAATATGATGATGATTGTGGATATGAGCCAGACAGGTAAGCATTTTGGGGACATTGTGGATGAACTGGGGGTATTGGGGGAGCAAATCGGTGTAATCATTAAATGCCAGAAAGAAGAAATTTTTGATAAAATGCACAGGATTTAGCCAGCAAAAGGCTGGATTAGATAAGGGATATGGGAAATGAGGTAAAAGGATGATTAATATATTTGAAGTGGCGGAAACAAACCAGATGATAGAAAAGGAAAATCTGGACGTAAGGACGATAACATTAGGTATCAGCCTGCTTGATTGTATAGACTCCGATTTGGAAGAATTGAAAGAGAAGATATATTTTAAAATCCACGATGCGGCGAAAGATTTGGTAAAAACAGGGGAAAAGATTTCAAGGGAGTTTGGGATTCCTATTGTAAATAAAAGAATCTCTGTTACGCCTATTGCCTTAATTGGCGGGGCAGCATGCAAAACGGCGGAAGATTTTGCGGAAATTGCAAGGACTCTGGACAAGGTAGCCCATGAAGTAGGCGTAAATTTTATCGGTGGCTATTCAGCCCTGGTGTCCAAGGGGATGACAGCGGCAGACAAGCTTTTGATTCAGTCGATTCCTTTAGCCCTTTCTACCACGGAGAGGGTATGCAGTTCCGTCAACCTTGGCTCTACTAAGACCGGCATAAATATGGATGCGGTGAAGCTGATGGGGGAAATCGTAAAAGAAACGGCGGAGCACACGAAGGAAAAGGATTCCCTTGGCTGTGCCAAGCTGGTGGTGTTCTGTAATGCCCCGGACGACAATCCGTTTATGGCAGGGGCATTCCATGGAGTGACAGAAAGCGACAGGATTATCAATGTGGGCGTCAGTGGCCCGGGGGTGGTAAAAACGGCTCTTGGAAAGGTTCGGGGTGAAAACTTTGAAGTGCTGTGCGAAACCATCAAAAAGACGGCTTTTAAAGTGACCAGAGTGGGGCAGTTGGTGGCACAGGAGGCTTCCAGGAGATTAGGGGTTCCCTTTGGTATTGTGGATTTGTCCCTGGCGCCTACTCCGGCTATAGGGGATAGTGTAGCGGACATTTTATGTGAAATCGGTTTGGAATATGCGGGAGCGCCGGGAACAACGGCGGCGCTTGCATTGTTAAATGACCAGGTAAAGAAAGGTGGGGTTATGGCTTCCTCTTATGTGGGAGGATTGAGCGGTGCTTTTATTCCTGTCAGCGAGGACCAGGGGATGATTGATGCGGTAACGGCTGGGGCGCTTACTCTGGAAAAACTGGAGGCGATGACTTGTGTATGTTCGGTAGGGCTGGACATGATTGCTATCCCAGGGGATACAAAGGCAACCACCATTTCCGGCATTATAGCGGATGAAATGGCGATTGGCATGGTGAACCAGAAGACTACAGCGGTGAGAATTATCCCGGTTATTGGGAAGACAGTGGGGGAAAGCGTGGAATTCGGCGGCTTGCTGGGCCATGCGCCGATTATGCCTGTCAATCAGTTTTCATGCGATGCATTTGTCAACAGGGGCGGAAGGATTCCTGCGCCCATTCACAGTTTTAAGAATTGAAACATGGAAACAGCAGAAGACTCCCTCCTCCGGTTATATTTGGAGGAGGGGGTTCTTTTTAGGCATGTTTTTGGGTGGTTCAGAAATTATTAAGAAATGTTTGATTGTGCTGTGGGCAAGTCTGTGATATGATGCAATATATAGTGCTGGGATTATGCGCTGAAGTACAAAGTCTTGTAAAAACAGATGTTTGAAAGAGTTAATTTGGGGGATTACCCCGAGAGGACGATTGGGTTTACCGTTGTCTGAATGTTTCCGGAAGCTGAAAGGAGCAGGGAGATATATTATGAAAAAAGGGAATTGGAGAAAAGCTATTTGTGCGGTTTTAGTGGGGATTTTTGCGTTACAGGCGGTGGGCTGTGGAGGCTCTGGGGCGGAAAATACAACGTCGAAGAAGGAATTCGTATATGTGCCGGAATACCAGAAGCTGAAAATAGGAGATGGGATAGACCAGGTCTTTGTAAGGGGAGATATGCTCTACGGAAAGACTGGGTCTTATGATGAAGAGACACAAAGCTACCAGGAATATTTGGCAATGTTTAAAATAGGTGAGGATACGCCGGAAAAGATTCCCCTCGATTTTGGGGAAAACAGCAATATTCAGCGGATAGGGATGGATGCGGAAGGGAATCTGTATGCTATATTAAACACATATGTGTATGAAGATATGGCGGATGGTGAAGATGGCACAGGGGATGCAGATGTTGAAGAAGTGTCCGATGACGAGGCAGACGAAAGCGTTGGGGATACTGGGGACAATGGCGCTGTAGCCGAAGGGGATGAAGCAGCAGCCAGTGGGGAAACGGATGAAGAAGAATTGGAAACGGAGGAAGAGGATGCGTCCACACCGGAAGATGCTATAGATTCCGGGGAGGAAGCTGTGGAAGATGCAGGCAGCAGTAAGACGGGAAAGGAAGAAATGTCTTATGAAGTAGTAGAGGATGGCGGAAGCGGCCGGGGTTATGCGGTGTCCACTTATTCTATGGGCGGCTCCGTATCTTTTGGTGTTGGTGAAGAATGGTCAGAGCCTACCTCCCAGATTATGGAATTATGCAAGCTGGGGAAAGATGGAAGCATTATTTCCAGGGTGGATATCGATGGGGAACTGGATACCGATGGAAATACGTATATACAGGGGATGGAAATAGATAAGGAAGGCAATGTTTATTTATGTTTTGACCAAAATATAACGGTATTGGATAAGGACGGAAAACAAATTTGTAAGTTGGAAGTGGATAATTGGATTGATAATATCTTCTCAACAAAGAGCGGTACGGTATTTGCAGTATATTATGGCGAGAATGGAATGGAAGCCCATCCAGTGGATATCAATGCCAAAAAGATGGGCGACGCGGAGAAAAATATAATGTCAGGAAGGGGCGGGAGTTATGTTTTTGCGCCAGGGCTGGACACAGATATTATTTTCAGCGCGGACAGCAATTTATATACATATTCCATAGGGGATGAAGCGCCAAACAAGATTTTGAACTGGATTGAATGCGATATTGACAGGGATGATGTACGTTCTTTTGCCTTGCTTGAAGATGGGAGGATTCTTGTCCTTCTTTCAGGCTGGGATGAAGAAACCGGTATGAGTACTACAGAATTGGTTTATCTGACCAAAAAGAAAGGGTCGGAAGTTCCGGAGCAGAAGATTATTACTTATGGAACGCTTTATCTGGACTATTATGTCAGAAAACAGATTATTGAGTTCAACAGGACGAACCAGGAATACCGGATTGAAGTGAAAGAATATGTGACCGATAACAGTATAGAAGGATATGGTTCTGGGCAGGAACAGATGAATTCGGATATTGTTAGTGGGAAAGGCCCCGATATTATAGAATTAAGTGGCAGGAATCTGAAGATGTATGCCGCCAAGGGGATTTTAGAGGATTTATACCCTTATATGGATGCGGACGAAGAGATTAACAGGGAAGACTATCTGCCCAATGTGCTGAAAGCCTTTGAAGTGGACGGAAAACTCTATACGATGCCATCCCGGTTCTATATCAATACGGTGTTGGCCAAAGTATCCAAGGTCGGGGATAAACGAAGCATAACTTTGGATGAAGTAATGGAAATTGCCAAAGGGCTTCCGGAGGATGCACAGCTCTATGAATATGCGACGAAAAGTTCCATTCTAATGACCAATATTATGATGAATATGGACGAATATGTGAATTGGAGTACAGGGGAGTGCAAGTTTAATAGTGATGAATTTATCAAATCATTGGAGTTTGCAAATCAGTTTGATAAGGAATACCAATATGATGAGGAAGGGCTAAGCAGGCCGGAGAAAATCAAACAGGACCTTCTGCTGATGTCTGAGACATCCATCAGTTCAATGCAGGAATATATCCTTTATGAAGCGATGTTTGGCGAACCAATAGCTTTTATCGGCTATCCTACAACAAAAGATAATGGTTCTTTCTTATCCCATGATGGCTCAATTATGGCCATTAATGCAAAATCCCCATATAAAGATGGGGCATGGCGGTTTATACGGCAACAGTTAACGAAAGAGGCCCAGGAAGGCAACAGCAGCCGGGGAGGATATGGTTTCCCTGTGATGAAGTCGGCGCTGGAAAAGCAACTGGAAGAGGATATGACAGAAGAATACTATGAAGATATGGATGGCAATAAGGTGCGTTCAGAAAAGACTACATGGGGATACGATAATTTTTCGGTAAAAATATATGCGGCTAAGGACTATGAAGTGGAAGCGGTAAGAAGCCTTATCGAAAGTGTTGATACGATGTACCAGTATGATGAAAAGATGATGGAAATCATTACGGAAGAAGCCAATCCCTTTTTTGAAGGGCAGAAGTCGGCAAAGGAAGTTGCGGACGTTATCCAGAACAGGATTCAGGTCTATGTAAATGAAAACCGCTAAGATTAGGGCAGTACCAGGGGTTTGGATGGCTGGAGGCAGATGAAGTAAGAATGGAGGCTGGGAATGAAGAAAAAAGGTATTATATTATGGGGAATAGCATGTATGTTTGCCTATGCCCTGGCAGGATGTGGGGGAGAAGGTGAAATATCACCGAAAGCGGAAGCACCAGAGGAAAGCCAGAAGGAAGAAAACGGTTTTGTCTATGTGGCAGAATATGGGGAATTGGCGGAAGACGGCTATGGAGTAGGGAATGCAGTTGTAGGGGAAGACGGTACTGTATTTTATACGAAGGTCAATGAAGAGGGAACGAAGCTGGCTGCCCGGAAAATGGATGGAGGGAAAGCGGAAATCCCAGTGGAACTGGGGGAAAACACAACAATTGGCGCAATTGGCAAGGATACGGAAGGCAACTTGCTGCTTGGATTGCTGAAAGGAAGCGGCAGCGGAGCGGAACAGATGACGGAAAACGTCAGCATAAGGAAAATAAAGCCGGATGGAACCGTAATTGAGGAAGTTGATACGGGAAAAGCGTTGTTAAAGGAACAGGATTTTTATATGCAAAGCCTGCTGGAAGATAAGGAAGGGAATTATTTTATTTGCTACGGCAGGGGAATCTATGTGTTAAAGCCGGATGGAGAGCCCTATTTTCAAGTGGATGCGGGAACTTATATCAGCAATATGTTCAGCATAAAAGGGGAAAAGACAGTGGCGGCTTATTATGGCGACAGGGGATGGGAACTGCAGGAAGTGGATATGGCAGGAAAAAGCCTGAAAGCATTGGATAGCCAGATAGCCTTTGAATATGGCACATACCAAAGTGGAGGCAATGGGGCGGATATTCTGTATACAGAGGGAACAAAGCTCTATACATACAATATAGGCGAAGAGAAACCCACAGAGATTCTGAACTGGGTGGATAGCGACATTGACAGCGGAAATCTGCAGGACTTTGCCATTTTGGAAGATGGGAAAGTGGTGGCAGTTTCTATTGACTGGAGCTCGCAGACAAGTAAAGGGGAAATGGCGGTCCTGACCAAAAAGAGCAGGTCGGAGGTATCGGAAAAAATAGTCCTTACATATGGAACTCTGTATGTGCCCTACTTTGTAAAAACAGATGTAGTTGCATTTAACAAGCAGAGCGATAAATACCGGATTGAAATCAAAGAATACGGCGAAGGGGATAAGGATTATGAAACGATGATGAATCTTTGGTCCGCCGATTTGTCCAGCGGGGAAGGGCCGGATATCATCGATATGTATTATTGCCCGGTGGGATTGAAAGAACTGGTGGATATGGGGGTGGTGGAAGACCTGTATCCCTATTTGGACAAAGACGGAGAACTGAATAGGGAGGATTATATCGAAAACGCTATGAAAGCTTACGAACTGGACGGTAAGCTGTATGCTATTATGCGTTGTTTCGGCATATCTACAGTAATTGGGAAAACTTCCGATGTGGGAAGCGGCGCTACATGGACATTAGATGATGTGTTTGCGCTGATGGATGGAAAAGGCTCTGGTGTGGAACTTTTTGAATATACTACCAAATACAATGCTTTGCAGATGATGATGCAGACTAATGAGGATTTATTTGTGGATGAGGAAAGTGGGGAATGCAATTTTGAAGACGAGGAATTCATAAAAATTCTGGAATTCGCCAACCGTTTCCCGAGCGAAGTGGAATATGACCCCAATGGCCCAAGCCAAATGGAAAAAATAAGGAGTGGGGAACTCCTTCTGCTGAAAGAGTCCGTAACGTCAGTGCAGCAGTATCAGTTATATGAATACAAGTTTGGTGAGCCTGTAAACCTGATTGGCTATCCTACAACGAAAACAAGCGGTACTATGATTGAGCCTAACGGTACAACGGCGGCAATGAATGTGAATTCCAAAAATAAAGAGGGTGTCTGGGAATTTTTCCGTTTCCTTTTGGAAGAAGAACGCCAGGAAAATCTGCAGTCTGCCAATGCAGGATTCCCCGTAATGCGCAGCGCTTTGGAAAAACAGTTTGAAAAAGACATGCAGGCGGAGTATTATGAAGATGTGGACGGCGAGAAGAAGGAAAAGCCGAAGGGAACATGGACAAGCGGAAGCAAGGGAGAAGTTACCGTAGATGTTTATGCTGCTACGAAAGAGCAGACAGATAAAATGTGGGAAATGATAGAGATGGCAGAAAACCACCATATAGATTCGCAGATGCTGGAAATTATAATGGATGAGGCGCAAAGCTTTTTTGACGGGCAAAAGAGTGCCCAGGAGGTAGCGGCACTGATTCAGAACCGGATGCAGATTTATATTAATGAAAAAAGATAGAAAGCAGTTGCAGTAATTATGAAAATAATGAAATTTGCCGGGAAACCGGGCAAGTTGTGGAAAGAAAAAAGTGAAAAAAGCAAGCGTTTCACGAAAAGGGATGCGCGTGGAAGGAAAGTTTCATCGGTGTTTTTATCCCCCAGCGTGCTGGGGGTACTGGTGTTTTTTGTGATTCCCTTTTTTGTAGTATTTTTTTACTCGGTAGTGGACAATCCTATCAGCCATCAGTTTGTATTTCTGGATAATTTTAAGACAGTATTCCAAAATGCGGCATTCCGGCAGGCTGCTTCCAATACGATGAAGTTTTCCGTAATTGCGGTGCCATTGGCTGTGGTATTATCTTTGGGCCTTGCGATGCTGCTGGACAGCAAGATGCCCTTTAAAAGCCAGTTCCGCACCTTTTTCCTGACGCCGATGATGGTGCCTATCGCATCTATCGTGCTCATATGGCAGGTGCTGTTCCATTATAATGGGATGGTGAATGATATTACAGCGCTTTTTGGGGCGGGAAAGGTGGACTGGCTGAAATCGGAACATGCCCAGGTAGTGATTATTGTCCTGTTTCTATGGAAGAACCTGGGCTATAATATGATTCTGTTTATGGCGGCTTTGAGCAGTATCCCTAAGGATATTCTGGAGGTGGCCGTATTGGAGAGCGCAAAACCATGGCAGATTTTCCTGTTTATCAAAATACGGTATCTGTCATCTACGCTGCTGTTCGTGACCATTATGTCATTAATTAACTCCTTTAAAGTATTCAGGGAAATATATCTGTTGACGGATGATTATCCCTATCCTACAGTATATATGATGCAGCATTTTATGAATAATACCTTTGGAAACCTGGATTACCAGAGGCTTTCGGCAGCGGCGATTATGATGTCCATTGTGATGGTGGTTATCATAGGGATATTGTTCCTGGCGGAAAACCATTTCGGAAGGGATGTGGAAGGATGATGGGAAACGGGATTGACAGGGAAATAATAATTTCGGATTCCGGGGAGGAAGACTTGGGGAAGACGGATGAGACGCTGCAGAGAAAAACGGATGAGGGACTGCAGGAAAAGCCGGAAGGGATATTTTCCGGCCAGGAGAAGGTAAAGAAAAAGAAACCGGGAATCAATGCGGAGGAGAGGGCTTACCGGTGGATGGTGAGAAGAAAGAAGGGGAGGCAGTTTGTAAAAAAATGGCTGGCAACAGCGATTGCGGCATTTTTCGCCATCCTTTTCCTGATGCCTATTGTGTTGACAATTACCAATTCCTTTATGTCTTCATCGGAAATTTCGTCCAACTATGGGCAGGTTTTTGCTACCAACGATACCGGGGGGAAGACATATATTTCGGAAAAGGTGAACTTAAAATTTATCCCGGATATGGTATCGTTCAGCCAGTATATTACCGTATTGCTGAAAAGCCCGGATTATTTGTTTAAATTTTGGAATTCTGTCATTTTGGTAGTTCCGATTGTGTTTTTCCAGCTTTTGGTTGCGGTACTGGCTTCGTATGGTTTTACCAGATACCGGGGTAGATTAAAGGAAATGATTTTTTTTATATATATTATTTTGATGCTGATGCCTTATCAGGTGACGCTGGTTCCCAATTACCTTGTATCCAATTGGCTTCATATCCTGGATACAAGATGGGCGATATGGCTGCCTGGGATTTTCTCCCCTTTTGCGGTATATCTGTTAACGAAATTCATGCGCAGGATACCTATATCGGTTATCGAAGCGGCACAGATTGACGGGGCTGGGGAATGGCAAATATTTAGACGTATCTGTCTGCCACTTTGCAAGGGTTGCCTATGTTCCGTAGCGATATTAATTTTTATCGACTACTGGAATATGGTGGAGCAGCCATTAATATTGCTTTCAGAAGATACGATGCATCCCCTTTCCGTCTTTCTTTCCAAAATCAAGAACGGGGAAATCGGGCTTGCATTTGCAGTAGCGACAATATACATGGTACCTACATTGCTGGTTTTCCTTTATGGGGAGGATTATCTGGTGGAAGGGATTACTTACCAGGGCGGTATTAAGGGATAGGAGGAAATGGAAATGAATGAGAATACGAATCCGTCAAAGAGAAGGGAATGGGTGAAGAATGCGGCAATCATCTTTTTGTCCATTATGCTTGTGCTGACATTTTTTTCCAATACGATTATGAATTATTCTTTGCCGGAGGTAGCAACGGAATATGTGCAGAGCGGAACGATTACGGCGAAGGTGAGGGGAACAGGTAATATAACGGCTTCAGACCCCTATAATGTATCTATTGAAGAGAGCCGTGTAATCTCCAGTGTTGCAGTAAAAGTTGGGGATGAAGTTAAAAAAGGTGATGTTTTATTTTACCTTGAGGACGAAGAAAGTACAGAATTATTAGAGGCAGAAAAAGAATTGAATACATTGATTCTTGCTTATCAGGTTGCAGTAATTACGGAAAGTATGAAAGTAGGAACGGTGAGCAGTATTGAAAATGATAATACTCTTACTTTGACGCAAAAGCAGCAAAAATTGCAAAACGCTATGGCCGCAGTGGATGTGGCGCAGGCAGAATATGACAGTGCGACGTTGCAAGTAGCGTCAGCAAATAAAGAAGTAGGATATATTGGGAATCAGGTAGTAGATACATCAAGTGAGAAAAGTGCTGTGTCAAATGCGCAAAAGGAGGCAAATAATGCGGCACAGGCAGTAGCAAATGCTCAAGCAAATGCGGCAAAGGCTATTGAAGATGTTACAATTGCCAAAAATAATGTGACGGTGAAAGAAGAAGAATTAACACTTGCGAATGCAGAGATAGAAAGTATGCAGACATTAAAAAATGAAGTAAGTAGTTATTCAACAACCTTGCAGAATAAGCAATCTGCCGTTGATGCAGCATCAACGGCATTGGCTAATGCGGAATCAACATTGAATAATGCACAAAGTGACTTGCAGCGTTTGAAAGATGCATTGAATCAATGGCAGAATGATAATCCCAATCCAGCTAACCCAGAAGACGAATGGAAACAAATAGAAGCTGTTCAAAAACAGGAAGAGAAAGTAAATCAGATTAGTTCTGAACATGCTAATGCGAAAGCGGCTTTTGATACAGCAAAACAGGATTATGATTCTTATGTAAGTGCATATCCGTCATTGCAAGAGCAATACAATAATATGGGAGGCGACGCAAAGCTGAATCAGTTGATAGCCAATGCTGCAATGAAAGAAAATGAATTGGAACAGGCAAAGCAGGCGGTTATTAATGCCGAAAATCAGGTAGCAGAAGCTAACAAAGAAGTGGCAAATAAGCAAAATGAGCAAAGTAATAAAACCTCTGCAGTTACCAATGCGCAACAAGCACTGACAGATAAAGAAAACAGTAATGATAATACTGTAGCTAAGGCAAATGCTTCTAATCAACTTTTAGAAGCGCAAGATAGACAAGAAAAAGCTCAAACAGCCTTGGATAAAGCAAAAGAAGATATGGCAGAGATTCAAAAGGAATTACTGGCAGAGATTAATCTGGAGTCGCAGAATGAAGCCATTGAATTGCAGATGGAGAAAATTGAAAAGCTAAAAGAAAAGTCTATTGGTGCAACTATTGATGCTCCTGTCGATGGAGTGGTTATATCATTGGATAAAGCATCTGGAGAGAAAACAGAACCCCAGGCAACGTTAGCAGTGGTACAGGTAGCGGGCAAAGGCTTCACCCTATCTTTCTCCGCTACCACAGAGCAGGCCAAGAAGCTTTCTGTGGGCGATATGGCGGAACTGCAGAATGCTTGGTATTATGACGATGTGAAAGCCACGCTGGCTTCCATCAAGCCGGACCCGGATGACCCGGCGCAGAAAAAGCTGCTCACCTTTAATGTGGAAGGGGATGTGCAGGCGGGGCAATCCTTAAGCCTGTCAGTAGGGCAGAGAAGCTCCGAATATGAACTGGTAGTGCCGAATAGCGCCATCAGGGAGGATAACAACGGGAAATTTATTTTAATTGTAGAATCCAAAAGCAGCCCTCTTGGCAACCGTTATATCGCTACCAGGGTGGATGTGGAAGTATTGGCTTCGGATGATACCCATACGGCGATTTCTGCCGGGCTTTACGGATATGAATATGTAATTACTACGGCAACCAAACCGGTGGAAGCAGGTAAACAGGTCCGGTTAACGGATTAAATATGCACAGGTGTTTGGAAGGGTTGAATGGAAACAGTCTATGAATAAAATAGTAAGTTTTATAAAAAGCCTTACGTGGAAGCAGATTGTTTGTTCTGCCATCGTTGTTTCCTGCCTGGCTTTGTGGGTCGGGTTGACGGTTTTTGCCACGGTGAAGAAAAACGGGCTTTTGGACCAGATGGCAGCAAAGCGCTGGTCAGAAGAAAACAATGTTGCGCAGATAAGCTGCTTTTTTACGGAAAGCACAGAAATTGATAAAAACAGAATAAGAACGTTCGAGAATGATTTGGATAAGGTGCTTCTGGAAGCTTCTATTACAGCGCCTAATGAAAATGCCAGGTTATGGGCGGATGCCTATAGCGCTTCGGGGAAGATTACGTTGTCTTCGGGCAAGACTTCCCTGACAGATGTAACAGCAGTGGGGATAGGGGGGGATTTTTTCCTTTTTCATCCGGTGAGGCTACTGGATGGCGCCTATTTTTCAGGCAATGATTTAATGCATGATAAGGTAATCATAGATGAAGAGGCGGCATGGCAGCTTTTTGGCTCCAATGACGTGGTGGGGATGGAGGTTAAAATTGGCGGAATACCCCACTATATTGCAGGGGTTATCAAACGGGAAGACGGGCGTTTTGCAGAAGCAGCCGGGTTAAATAAAACGGTGGTTTATGTCTCCTGTGAAACGCTGGAAGAGTTTGGGGTGACCGAAGGAATTGATAGTTATGAAATTGTAATGCCGAATCCGGTGAAAAATTTTGCCTATAACAGCGTGAAAGAAAAATTTGGCATGGATGAAAACCATATGTGGGTAGTGGAAAATTCTGCCCGTTTCGGATGGAAAGGGCTTTTTACCGTGGTTTCCGAATTCGGGCTCCGTTCTATGAATAACAGGGCAATCAGGTATCCTTATTGGGAAAATGTGGCTCGGGGCTGGGAAGATGTATTGGCAGTGGTTTTGATTTTGCAGATTTTATGTTTGCTTACTCCATCGGTTATTTTCTTGGCAGCGGTGGTTGCTGCCTGGAGGCGGAAGCAGTGGACTTGGAAAGATGTGGGGCACTTTCTTGTGGAATGTAAGGACAGGATGGTAGAGAAAGCCCGGGGCGAAAAAAATAAGTGGAAACATTTTTAGGTATGTTATAGTTTTAGGAATCTGCATAGAAGGATGTGAGGAGATTTCGGGGTTTATGTGGAAAAGGGAGGGAGCTATGAAGAGAGGGTATTTTTATTTGCTGATAAGCTGCATGGTGGTATTGTTTGCCGGCTGCGGCGGCAAAGGGGGAGGAAATGGCGTTGGAACGGCGAATTCTAAAGATTATGTATATAAAGCGGAGGAAATAGCACTTGAGGGGCTGAATGATAATAGCAGCCTGCGCGATTTTTACATTAAAGATGAGAAAATGTATTACACTATCCAGGAGTGGAAGGAGGAAGGCAGCCTGATAACAGTGGTGAACAGCGGTATAGATGGTTCGGATGCCCAATCTTTTCAGATGGAGCTGGGAGCAAACTGTTATTTTTCCTATTTTGTTCCGGATGGGCAAGGGAATTACTATTTGATTTATGAGGAATATATCGAAGAAGGAATTGATACTGAAAATTATACGTTCCAGGATGACTATTACTTGATGAAACTGGATAGTTCGGGCAAAGAGGTTTGGCGGCAGCTTTTAAGTGGAGATGGGCAAAACGGATATTGGGTAAACTGGATGCGGATGCTGGCGGATGGAAGAATCGCCGTGGCAGGACAGGAAGAGATTGTTTTTTATGACCAGGACGGGAATGCGGATGGGAAGGTCAAACTGGACGAAGGATTGGATGGCGGAGTTTATTTTTTAAGGGATGGGACTGCCTATGTATATGCTTATGAAGAAAAAACAGGGAAGGCTTTGCTTAAGAAACTGGATTTGGATACGGGAAAAGCGGACGGGAATTATGAGATTCCGGGAGGAATGAACAGGTATAGCTTGTACCCAGGGGCAGACTGCGACTTTATGTTGATAGGGAATGGAGGGATTTATTCTTATAACCTGGGGGATAAAGAAGTAAAGAAGCTGATGGACTTTATTGACTCGGATATTAATTCATCCTATCTTTATAACTTAAACGCTATCAGCGAAAAGGAATTCTATGGAATGATAAACGATGATACCACCGGGGAAGAATCGCTTATGAAGTTTACTAAGGTAGAGCCTAAAGATGTGAAGGATAAGACGGTACTTACCCTTGCCTGCAATTATCTGGATTGGAATGTGAGGAAGTATGTGGTGGAATTTAATAAAACCAATCCGGATTACAGGGTGCGTATTGTGGATTATTCCCAGTACAATACGGATGAGGATTATACCATAGGCGTGACAAGGCTGAATACCGATATTGTATCAGGGAAGATGCCGGATATTCTCCTTTTGAGTAATGAATTGCCGGTAGAAAGCTATAAAGCCAAAGGCTTATTTGAAGACTTGTATCCTTATATGGATAAGGATGAGGAGATTCAACGGGAAGATTATTTTTCCAATATACTGAAATCTTATGAAAATGACGGGAAGCTATACAGTCTGTTCCCAAGCTTTGTCATCCACACTGTGGCAGGAAAAACATCGGAGGTGGGAACGGAAAGGGGATGGACGCTGGATGATTTGAATGCGCTTATGGCTGCCAAACCGGAAGGTACGGAGGTATTCCCGGAAGCCACAAGGGATAGTATGCTCTATTACAGCATGGAAATGTCAGGAAGCCAGTTTATTGACTGGAAGAGCGGAAAATGCGATTTTAATTCCAAAGGGTTTATTTCCTTATTGGAATTTGTAAAAAACTTTCCGGAAACCCTGCCGGATGACTATTATGATAATCCTTTAAGGGGAAGTTATGACGGATGGTTCCGGAATGGGGATGTGCTGCTATGCCGGATGGTTTTGGACAGCTTTTATAATTATAATTATACGAAAAAAGGGACTTTCGGGGAAGATATTACTCTGATAGGCTTTCCCAATGAAGGAGGGATGGGCTCTGTCATTTCTGTGGAAATGGAATTGGCCATGTCATCCAAATCAAAAAATAAGGAAGGGGCATGGCAGTTTCTCCGTTATTTTTTGATGGACGAATATCAGGAAAACTTAACTTATGGATGGCCCATTAGCATGAAGCATGTGGAAGCCCTGGGAAAGAAGGCGATGGAAAAGCCTTTCTATGAAGATGAAAACGGCAATAAGGTGGAGTATGACGATTATTGCTTTATTAATGGAGCGGAAATTGTGATTTCGCCTATGACTCAGGCGGAAGTGGACGAAGTGGTCGGTTTCCTCCAGTCGGTGGAAGAGCATTCCGGCAATAACCAGGAACTGATAAATATTATTACGGAAGAGGCCGCGCCCTACTTTGCAGGGCAGAAAAATGTAAATGAGGTGGCCGATATCATCCAGAACAGGGTACAGATTTATGTCAATGAGAACAGATAAAGGGGGAGCGAATACCCGTTTTGGGCGGACGCAGATGCTATTAGGGGAGATGGCGATGGAACGGCTAAAAAATGCCAGGGTAGCAGTATTCGGCATTGGGGGCGTTGGCGGCTATGTGGCGGAGGCTCTGGCCAGAAGCGGTATTGGCAGCATTGATTTGATTGACAGCGATAAAATATCGGAAAGCAATTGCAATCGGCAGATTATCGCTCTTTCTGGCACAATTGGACGGTATAAGACAGAGGTGATGAAAGAAAGGATTATGGAAATTAATCCTGATGCAAAGGTCAATACATTCCAATGCTTTTTCCTGCCGGAAAATAAAGAACAGTTCGACTTTGGCAGCTATTCCTATATCGCGGATGCGGTGGATACAGTGGCTGCGAAAATCGAACTGGCTTTGCAGGCAAAAGCTTGGGGCGTGCCGATTATTTCCAGCATGGGAACAGGGAATAAGTTGAATCCGGCGGGATTTGAGGTGGCGGACATTTATAAGACCAGTGTCTGCCCCCTGGCCAGGGTGATGCGCAGGGAACTGAAAAAAAGAGGGGTGGACAGCCTAAAAGTGGTATATTCAAAAGAAGAACCTGTTAGCCTGCGGTATACGGAAGAAATACCGGAAGGCTCTTCGCGGCGTGCCATTCCTGGCAGTACATCATTCGTACCGCCAGTGGCAGGTCTGCTGATGGCAGGTGAAATTGTCAAAGATATCGCGGACATGGTTTGAGTTTTTCTATTAATCCAGGTAAAAAATAGTTGGTTAGTATATATTTAATGAAGAGAACGATGATTTTTTTGTGAAAAATGATGAAAAATCTGGAATTTTAAAATTATGCTGTACAAATCCTGTATTTGGGAGTATAATAATCAATGTCATTGAGAACAAGAGGGAGAGGTTGCCGGATGAGAAGTATTATGATTAGGCTGGAGACCATAGAAGACGTGAAAGCTTTTGTCAGTATCATGGCACAGTTTAAAGGATATTTCGATTTGGCTTCCGGTAGATATGTAGTAGATGCGAAGTCTGTAATGGGTATTTTTAGTATGGATTTATCCAGAGCATTGGAATTACGTATTTTAGAAACCAATGAGCAGATAGAAGAAATTATAGCTTCCATTGAATCCTTTATTGTAAAAGAATGATATTATGCAGATATAGTATATCGGTAGTACATCAGCTTCCCAAGCTGAGGGGGTGGGTTCGACTCCCATTATCTGCTCTGAAAAGCCTTTGTATTAAAGGCTTTTTTTATATAATAGGAAATTCCGCCACAGCGTTATAAGTCGCCAGGAAAGAATGCGGAGCATTCTTTGGAGTTGGCCGCTGGGCCAACTCTTTTTTATATAGAAACTGTAGCACAAAAAAAGTTCACCTCTTTACAATCTCCCTTAAATGTGGTATCTTCTTAACGTATTGTATCTCTAATAAAAGAGAATGATAACAGGAGGAAGAAAAAATGAATAACAAAAAAACCTTATCTATGGTTTTGACCGGCCTTTTTATGGCGATTATTGCGGTCATGACCTTCATTCCCAATGTAGGTTACATAAACCTCATTGTCATCAAAGCAACTTTGCTTCATGTACCGGTAATTGTGGGAGCCATTGTTCTTGGCCCTAAAAAGGGTGCGGTGCTGGGGGCAACATTCGGTATTACCAGCCTGATTAAAAATACTTTGGAGCCAAGCCTTTTGTCCTTTGCGTTTTCGCCTTTCTATCAGTTAGGCGATATCGGAGGGAATGGCTGGAGCGTAGTGATTGCATTAGTGCCCAGAATTTTGGTAGGGGTAATGCCTTATTATGTATTTATTGGTTTGGAAAAGCTGTTAAAGAATGTAAAGGCGAGAAGAGCCATCGCCCTGCCAGTGGCATGTGCATCCGGAGCCTTAATCAATACATTGTTAGTAATGCATCTGATATTCTTCTGTTTCCGGGAGGAATTTGCGGCAGCAAGGAATGTGGCAGTGGATGCAGTTTACAGTTTGATTCTTGGGATTATTGCTGCCAATGGGATTCCGGAAATGATTGTAGCAGTAGTCATCGGCGGGGCGGTAAGCCTTGCCTTGCTCAGGGTCGCCCCTCAGGCTGCGAAAACAACAGGAAAACCGTTAAGGCAGACGGAGCGGGGAGCTTGACCCTAGCGGCAGTTGCAGATGAGTATGCCTGCATACTCATCTGGCTCGTTGCCCGCGGGGATAAAGGAAGGAACATTTTATGCTGCGTGGAAAAAACATTATATTGGCGGTGACGGGAAGCATTGCGGCTTATAAGATAGCATATTTGGCAAGCATGCTGAAAAAGATGGAAGCGGATGTTACGGTTCTGATGACGAAGAATGCGGTAAACTTTATCAATCCCATTACCTTTGAAACTTTGACTGGAAATAAATGTTTAATCGATACTTTTGACCGGAATTTTGAGTATAGCGTGGAACATGTGTCGCTGGCAAAGCGCACGGACGTGGTGTTGGTGGCGCCGGCTACAGCGAATGTGATTGGAAAGCTGGCCAATGGTATTGCCGATGATATGCTTACCACTACTGTGATGGCTTGTGAGTGCAAAAAGATAGTAGCCCCGGCTATGAATACCCATATGTATCATAATGCGGTAGTACAGGATAATATAAAGAAGCTGCAGCATTATGGCATGGAAGTGGTAATGCCGGATACCGGATACCTGGCATGCGGCGATGTGGGGGAAGGGAAGATGCCTTCCGAGCAGACATTGTTGGAATACATTTTAAGGGAAATATGCAGGGAGAAAGATTTGCAGGGGAAAAAGGTTCTGGTTACGGCAGGGCCTACCCAGGAAAAAATAGACCCTGTCCGTTACATTACAAACCATTCTACCGGGAAAATGGGGTATGCCATTGCCAGGCATTGTATGCAGCGGGGAGCGGAAGTTACCTTGATTACCGGGAAAACCCAGTTGGAGCGGCCGCTTTTTGTGAATACGGTGGAAGTGGAATCCGCAGAGGATATGTTCCGGGCTGTGCGGGGATGTTGCGAAAAGCAGGATATTATCATCAAGTCTGCAGCAGTAGCCGATTACCGCCCGGCCAATGTATCGGAAGAAAAAGTGAAGAAAAAGGATGGGGAAATGTCCATTCTGTTGGAACGGACGGAGGATATCCTTCAGTTTCTTGGGGAAAACCGCAGGCCAGGGCAAATATTATGCGGGTTTTCTATGGAGACGGAAAACATGGTGGAAAATTCCAGGGCAAAGCTGGAAAAAAAGCATGTGGATATGATAGTTGCCAACAATTTGAAGCAGGAAGGGGCTGGCTTTGGGGGAGATACCAATATCGTTACCCTTATTACAGCGAGCGGTTGTGAGGAACTTCCTGTCATGAGCAAGGAAGAAGTGGCGAAACACCTTATGGATGCGCTGTTAAAGTTGTCTTGCCGTAGATGAAAGAAGGCTGTATGAATAGGATATGGAAAAAGCCATGGGAGAAAAAATGGCATAGCAAAATGACGGCAACACGGACGATTGCTTTGGGCTTTCTGGCCATTATATTGATAGGCACTTTGCTGCTGATGCTTCCGGTTTCATCGGCCGATGGGAAGGCGAAGGACTTTTTGTCATCGCTCTTTACGGCTACCAGCGCTACTTGTGTGACCGGCCTGGTGGTTGTGGATACTTATGCCGGCTGGTCGGTATTTGGGAAAATCATTCTCCTCGTGCTGATTCAGGTGGGTGGCCTGGGGTTTATGACCGTAGGTGTATTTGTGGCTGTTCTGATGAAGCGGAACATTGGCCTGAAGGAAAGGGGAATCCTGCAGGAAAGCATGAATGCTTTGCAGATAGGCGGGATTGTCCGGCTGGTGAAAAAAATAACCATAGGAACTTTCCTCATAGAAGGAATCGGGGCTTTGCTTTTGTCTATCCGCTTTATCCCCAGGATGGGATGGTTAGAAGGGATTTGCAATGGGATTTTTCATTCCATATCGGCTTTTTGCAATGCGGGTTTTGACTTGATGGGGAAAGAGGAGGAATATTCCTCTTTGGTAGCATTTTCAGGGGATTATCTGGTCAATATAACGGTGATGCTGCTGATTGTCATAGGGGGGATTGGCTTCCTGGTATGGGATGATTTGCAGAAAAAAAAGTTCCGTTTCAAGGAATACCGGCTTCACACGAAGATTGTCCTTACTATGACAGTTTCTTTGATTTTAGGCGGTGCCCTGTCAATTTATTTGTTGGAAAAAGACGGGCTGATGGCTGATATGGGTGCGGGGGAAAGCATCTTGGCCTCCCTGTTCGCATCGGTGACAGCACGGACGGCAGGGTTTAATACGATAGATATAGGGAAGATGAGTTCCGGCAGCAAGCTGGTGACTATAGTTTTGATGTTTATTGGAGGCAGCCCGGGCTCTACGGCAGGCGGCGTGAAAACAACAACCTTTGCGGTAATGCTTATTTTTGTATGGGCAAATCTGAGGGGCAGCCATGGCAGCAATGTGTTCGGCAGACGTTTGGAAGAAGAGGAAATCAGGAAAGCCAGCATAGTTGTGACCATTAATTTACTGTTGGCCGTAGGGGCGGCCATCCTTCTATGTGCATTCCAAAACCTTCCCACAGAGGATATTCTGCTGGAGGTGTTTTCCGCTATAGGTACGGTGGGCATGTCATCGGGTATCACCAGGGATTTGACATCTGTATCGAGAGTTATTATAATTTTACTTATGTATTGCGGGAGAATAGGGAGCATGACTTTTGCCCTGTCTTTTACGGAACGCAAAAAAGTAGCGCCGGTACAGCTTCCGGCAGAGAAAATTATTATTGGTTAGCTTGTGGGCAGGGAATGGCTATTTGATGAAAGTTTGTAGGTTGTGGAAAGGGCATGGTTGCTAGTATGAAATCAATTTTAATTATCGGAATGGGAAAATTCGGCCATCATTTATGCTATAATTTGGCAAAGCTGGATAATGAAATTATGATTGTGGATGAGAAGGAAGAAACGATAGAGGATTTGCTTCCTGTGGTAACCAGTGCCAAAATCGGCGACTGCACCAACGAAGAAGTGCTGCGCAGCCTGGGAATCCGGAATTTTGACATCTGTTTTGTCTGCATAGGAACTAATTTTCAAAGCAGCCTTGAAATTACCAGCCTGATTAAGGAGCTGGGGGCGAAATATGTGATTAGCAAGGCGAACAGGGATATCCATGCCAAGTTCCTTTTGAGGAACGGCGCTGACGAAGTGATTTACCCGGACAGGGATATTGCCGAGAAACTGGCAGTAAGGGTGAGCGCGAACCATGTATTCGATTATATTGAGCTGACGGAGGAATATTCCATTTATGAAATCCCCATCATGAAAAACTGGGCAGGGAAATCTATCGGGGAAGTGGATATCAGGGCAAAATACCATGTGAATGTGCTGGGCATGAAAAAAGACGGGAAACTGGATTTGCTGCCGGGAGCCAACTATGTTATGCGGGAAGACGAACATATCATGGTATTGGGAAGGAAAGAAGATATTGACGGGATTCTGCGCCGGATTGGATGATGCAAATTATATATGATTAAATTGGGAAGAGGCTGCTGTAGCCTCTTTTTTTACATTATAGAAAATTCCGTCGCCAGACGGACATAAATTGACGAAGAACCGAAGGTTCTTCATGAAGTGGCGAAGCCACTTTTTTACC
>QXWV01000116.1 GCA_009911195.1 Lachnospiraceae bacterium
ATGATTCCCTGAAAGAAGCAGCATAGGATACAAAATCCTTGAGGAAAATGTGTCAACTAATCTTGACAAAATCATTTCTCATAGTAATCATCAATCCGGCGGTCACTTCTGGTCTGCTTTTCATTGTATCGGGCGAGTGCTTCATCAAATAATTCATGGTATACATCTTTGATATTCTCATTGCAGTATTCCACATTCAGACAACTCCGCTCCGGGTCAGTGTTCTTTGCATGGAATTTTCTGCTGTTGTGGTTGACAGAGCCTTTCCCTGTCATAACGCTGATTGTCCGCTTCAATAAATTTTCCTT
>QXWV01000117.1 GCA_009911195.1 Lachnospiraceae bacterium
CGCAAGCGGGTTTTGCGCCCTGCCGGGGGCAAGCTGTCCGTTAGACAGCATACCGTCCTAACGGACGGGGCGGCTTTCACCGCCTTGTTACCGCCACGTTTCTAATCAAGGTGGCAAGATTACCCTATCTTTAGAAAAGGTAATCTTGCTATCTTCCTTTGTTACAAAGTCCAGTACCATTGATTTCCGACTTTCACACTGTCAATGTTCATTTCCTTTTTGGCGTTCCACAGCGTTTTCTTCTTGATACCTCTTTCCTTTGCTGCTTCTGTAATCTCATTACAAGACAACTGCCCCTCTGCTAAAATCTCCGCAAGAAATGATTTTGCGTCCTTTGTTTTCTGCCCTCTGCTTTCGCCGGAAAGCAATTCCTCAACCGTAATGTCATAAACACCCTCCCAAGTAAAACCGTTGTCCTTATCCATGCGAAATGCTATTGACATTCCCTCTGGCGCAAGACTGCTCTTATCATGCGCTATCACACGCAGAGTAGTATCGTCTTTTATCCTGCCGACTACCAACACACTCCGGGCAGTAGCTTGAAAATCTATTGAACCCAAGCCCCGGTAAGTCGATTTACTTCCGCTTGCCTTATTCATGTGACCGATAAGGACAATCGCACACCCGTATTCTTCCGCAATATTTCCCAACTGCTTCAGCACTGATCTGATTTCGTTTGCCCGGTGCATATCCACATCTGCGCCCAAATAGGCTTGTATCGGGTCTAACACAACCATTTTCGCCCCGGTTTCCTTGATTGCCCGGACAAGCCTTTCATCTGTCATGCTTAAACAATCAATACTTTCATCAATTACCAACACCCGATTGCAGTCTGCTCCTGCTTCTAACAATCGGGGTTTTATGGTATCTTCCAAACTGTCCTCTGCGTTCTGATAAATTACATTGACCGGCTCTCTGCTCTCTGCTGTTTCCTCACAGGGAAGTGCTTCGCCTTTTGTGAGAAGTGCCGCAAGGTGCAAAATAAAAGTGGTCTTTCCCTCTCCCGGATCGCCTTGCACAATCGTCAGCTTTCCAAAAAGAATGTAGGGATACCACAGCCAGTTTACTTCTCTTGCTTCTACATCTTCCATGTTGATTAAACGATAATTTTTTTCTCTTTTTTCTTCCATTTGTGTCCTCCACTGAAATAATTCGATTGAGTTTCAGCAGAGCCTTTGTTATACTATATTTGCGAGATATAAATACAACAGGCTCTGCCTTTGTAGTGAAATGTCCTTGTCAATCGACAGGGGCGTTTTCATTTCTTGCGGCGTTTAACATATCTGCCACTTTCTTTTGCTGATTAGGATATAAATGCCCATAAGTATTCAGCGTGATTTTAATATCCCTATGCCCTAACCGTTCTTTTATAATCAAAGGCTGTACACCTTGATTGATAAGATATGCTACATGGCTATGACGTAAATCATGTACCCTAATCTGCTTTACACCCGATTTCACACACGCACGTTTCAGCTTGTGCTGTACCGCTTCTGCTACAATCGGGAACAGTCTTTCATTATCCGGCAGACCATAGCAACGGTTCACATACATTTCAATCTCTTTCGTTAAAAATTGGGGAATGTCAATCACTCTAACCGACTGTTCCGTTTTCGGCATTGTAATAATATCCCTACGCTCCGTTCTGTAATAAGTCTTAGTAATGCTAATTTGATTGTTTTGAAAATCAACATCTTCTTTTGTCAGTGCCAACATTTCCCCCTCTCTGCAACCCGTCCAAAAGAGAATTTCAAATATTACATAATACTTGCTTTCCCGGTCAATGCCGCTGATGAAACAATCGTATTCGTCTTTCGTCCAAAAGTTCAGCTTGTCAGCGTCAGACTTTCCCATTTTCTTAACCTTTTTACATGGGTTATTATTGAGATTGTAAATGTTACTTGCATGAGTAAATAATGCGGTAATCTGATTTTGCACCATGCGTAAATAAGTCTGCGAATACCCTTTTGCTCTGATAGCGTTCTGCCACTGGATAATATCAGAGGGGCTTATTTCGTTCATTTGCTTATTCTCAAAATACGGTAATATATGGGCTTCTATCATGTAACGCTTATTTTTTATCGTGCGTCCCTTTAGTTCTCCTGCTTTATCCCGGAAATACACATCAACAAATGCGCCTAACATCATATCCATATTGGCAGATGTACTTTTCAGAAATTCTCTTTCCCACTCCAACGCTTCCTTTTTCGTGGCAAAACCACGTTTCTTTTTGTGCTTCTTCTCCCCTTTCCAGTTTTCGTAATAGCATTGAGCAGTCCATTTCCCGGTCTTTTCATCTCTTGAAGCAGACATTCCTTATCCCCCTTTCATGCGGTTTGGTTCGGCTGATTGTAACCGTAAAACTTTGTTTCCCAAAATGCTTTTGGCACTTTCCCGGCTATCACAAGATAACCAGCCTTTTTCAATTCTCCATTAAGTTCCCTTATCAGCTTGTAAGCATGACCTTTAGATACTCCTAATTCTTTTGCTACATCTTTCGCTGTCATCATGTGATTTTGTTTCAATAAATTTGCCTCTCTTTCATTTCTTGTATTATTACAAGTTTTCTTGTAAATCAAATATATTACATTATTTCTAGTTTGTCAATATCAATTATTAGATTTCTTGTAATATATACATTGATTTTTGTATGTATATATGTTACATTATTCTAAAAGGAGGTTGTGGCATGAGATTAGGCGAATATTTTGAGATTGGAAAGCGAATGAAACAAGCGCGAACTAACGCAGGAATTAACCAACGTGATATGTCTTCAAGACTTTCTTTGACTAATTCCTCATATTCTAATTACGAAAATGGATATAGTGAACCACCAGTCGAAACAATACTGAAATTTTGTGATACACTTGGAATTACTTTAAATGATTTACTGGAAATAAAGATTACTTCAAATAAAACTGCTACTGTAAATACTTTTGCTGATTTTTTTTCTATTCTGATAGATTTAGACCGTAGGGGATTGCAAATAAAAGGAAACACAACCTATTCACAAGAGGATAATCAACTAACTGCCCATTTGACATTAGATATACCCAATGCACAGATTGCAACCTTTATTCCCGACTGGAACAAAGTAAATCAAGCCTTAATTTCCGGTAAAATGGATAAAGAAGAATATGATATGTGGCTAGAAGATACTTTGAAATTATTTAATGTGCCGATTGACGAATACATCTGATCGATATACACTCAATCCAAATACTTTTTGCAAAAAACAAAGGAGATTTGCATGAATATTGACCTTACGAAAACCCAACAATATCTTGAATGGTTCAAAAACAAACTATACCTAAACGCTATTGCGACCTCTGCTAAAAATCGTATCGTATATAGAGGACAAGTATACCGTTGCAACTTAGGCGTTGGCATTGGCAGTGAGGAATGCAAAGAGCGACCTTGTGTGGTTCTCCAATATAATTCAGCTAACAGAACATCTCCTAATACACTGGTTGCACCTATAACGCATACCACCTCTACACTTCCTATTGTTGTACCGATTGCGGAGAAAAAAGATTCCTCCGGCAAACTCATACTTGACGGAAATGTTCTTCTGGGAAATATTACATGCGTAAGCAAAGCAAGACTTAGCGATTATATTACCGACCTTTCTGCTGATGAAATGAAAGCTGTTGACAAAGCTATTTCTTTATCGCTTGGCATAAACCACCATTATCAGACATTGCAAAATATGTATGACGATAAACTACAATACATTGAAAAGCTGAAAAACAATCGCACCTTACTACAAACCGATTTGGATTCAAAACAACAACAACTTGATAAATTCCAAGAATTGCTTGATACCTACCAATTTTCAGATATTCAAAATTTAGCAGATTTTTTAGAAAAATCTCAAAAAGAAATGTAGACAAATTTAGATTTTCATGCTAGTATAAGGATACAAGAAAAGTGTTCACGAGTGGAACGCTAGTATAGTATTTCAAACAAGGGAACTACGAGCGAGTTCCCTTTATTTTTATCTATACATAATTTTTCTTCTTCAACATAAAATACTATTACAATTCTTCTTTGGACGTGTGCCAAAGGATTTATTGTAATTAAGCAAAGGGAGTCACGAGCGGACTCCCTATTTTTAATTTATTTTTAGAGCCATTTTAGAGGCACAAGCCATTCACAATAAAATTCCGGCAAGTGGCTTTTCCTTTTGTTCAATATTATTTTCAGACATTAAGAAACCGCAACCCCTTGATTTCTCAAAGGATTGCGGTGCTTATTTTTATTATTTGGCTCTAATCACAAGATTACTCGATGATTGTAGCAACCCTACCAGAACCTACTGTACGTCCACCCTCACGAATAGCAAACGTAAGCCCCTGCTCCATAGCGATGGGATGAATCAATTCAATCGTCATCTCTACGTTATCGCCAGGCATGCACATTTCTGTGCCTTCCGGTAAGTTACATACACCAGTTACATCAGTTGTTCTGAAGTAGAACTGAGGTCTGTAGTTGTTGAAGAAAGGAGTATGACGTCCACCTTCATCTTTGGTTAAAACGTAAACCTGAGCCGTAAATTTCTTATGGCATTTTACAGAGCCGGGTTTGGAAAGAACCTGTCCTCTTTCGATTTCAGTTCTCTGTACACCACGAAGCAGTGCACCAATGTTATCGCCTGCCTGAGCCTCGTCAAGCATCTTACGGAACATTTCAATACCTGTAACAACAGTTTTCTTTGTTTCTTCTTTGATACCAACGATTTCAACTTCCTCATTGAGGTGAAGTGTACCACGCTCAACACGGCCTGTAGCAACAGTACCACGTCCTGTAATAGTAAATACGTCTTCAACAGGCATAAGGAAAGGCTTATCTGTATCACGCTGAGGGTCCGGAATATAATCGTCAACAGCGGTCATCAGTTCAATAATCTTGTCGCCCCATTCGCAAGAAGGGTCTTCAAGAGCTTTCAAAGCGGAACCCTGGATAACCGGAATGTCATCGCCCGGGAATTCATACTCGGACAGCAATTCTCTGATTTCCATTTCAACCAGTTCAAGCAATTCTGCGTCATCTACCATATCGCATTTGTTCATGAATACTACAATATAAGGAACGCCTACCTGACGTGAAAGCAGGATGTGCTCTTTTGTCTGAGCCATTACACCATCTGTAGCAGCAACAACGAGGATTGCACCATCCATCTGAGCCGCACCTGTAATCATGTTCTTTACATAGTCAGCATGCCCAGGGCAGTCAACGTGTGCATAATGTCTTTTTTCTGTTTCATACTCAACGTGAGCCGTAGAAATTGTAATACCACGTTCTCTCTCTTCAGGAGCTTTATCAATCATATCGAATGCAACAGCTTCGCCTGTACCTAATCTTACATTCAATGTTTTTGTGATTGCTGCTGTCAAAGTAGTTTTACCATGGTCAACGTGACCAATGGTACCAATATTACAATGGGTTTTAGTTCTTTCAAATTTAGCTTTAGCCATTTCTAAAGTCCTCCTTTAAATTGTTTTAAAAATATCTACTAATTTTCGATTTACCCAGCTTCTTTGATTATATTAAATAATGCCAAGTTTTTCAAGTATTATTTAGTCTTTGTTGCCTATTTTGCTTTCGTGTCCAGAACATTTTCCTCAGGATAAAGCCCTGCCGCCTTTATTTTGTCTTTGCTGCCAAGACTTTCTCTTGTACGCTCTTCGGCACCTGTTCATATTTCTCAAAGAACATGGAGTAATTGCCACGTCCCTGAGTCTTGGAACGCAAGTCTGTGGAATAACCGAACATTTCAGCAAGGGGTACATAACCTTTTACCATCTTGCCTCCGCCAATATCTTCCATGCCTTCGATACGTCCGCGGCGTGAATTAATATCACCGATAACATCTCCCATATACTCTTCGGGCATTGTTACCTCGACCTTCATAATGGGCTCAAGAAGTACCGGATTACCCTTCTTCATAGCTTCCTTAAACGCCATAGAACCGGCAATATGGAATGCCATTTCAGAAGAATCGACTTCATGGTAAGAACCATCATATACATTGGCGTGTACGCCAAGCACAGGGAATCCGCCCAGGATACCTGCTTTTGTTGCTTCTTCGATACCTTCCCCGACTGCCGGGATATATTCCTTCGGAATAGCACCGCCGACAACGGTGGATTCATATTTAAATGTCTCCTCGCCGTTCGGGTCCATAGGCTCGAACTTAACTTTACAATGACCATACTGGCCACGGCCGCCGGACTGTTTTGCATATTTGTATTCCTGGTCAACCGGTTTCGTAAATGTTTCTTTGTAGGCAACCTGAGGTGCACCTACATTCGCTTCCACCTTGTATTCACGAAGTAATCTGTCTACGATAATTTCAAGGTGAAGTTCACCCATACCTGCAATGATGGTCTGGCCGGTTTCCTGGTCCGTATGTGCACGGAAAGTAGGGTCTTCTTCTGCCAGCTTCGCCAAAGCTTCGCCCATCTTGCCCTGCCCTGCCTTTGTTTTCGGCTCAATAGCCAATTCAATAACAGGTTCCGGGAATTCCATGGATTCCAATATAACCGGATGCTGTTCATCGCAGATGGTATCGCCTGTTGTTGTTATTTTAAATCCTACCGCTGCTGCGATATCGCCGGAATAAACCTTGTCAAGTTCAGCCCTTTTGTTCGCATGCATCTGAAGGATACGTCCAACACGTTCTTTTTTATCTTTTGTTGCATTCAGTACATAAGAACCTGAGTTCATTGTACCGGAATACACTCTGAAAAAGGCCAGCTTCCCAACAAACGGGTCAGCCATAATCTTAAAGGCCAGAGCCGAAAAAGGTTCGTCATCGGATGAATGCCTTTCCACTTCATTACCTTCCAAATCAGTACCCTTAATTGCAGGGATATCTGTAGGAGCCGGCATGAACTCCAAAATAGCATCCAAAAGCTTCTGGACACCCTTGTTCCTGTAAGCGGTACCGCAGCATACAGGGATTGCTGTACACTCGCAGGTAGCTTTTCTAAGCCCAGCCTTCAACTGCTCGTTGGACGGTTCTTCCCCTTCCAGGTACATCATCATTAGGTCATCATCCAGTTCACTGATTTTTTCCACTAACTCCGAACGATAAAGTTCAGCTTCATCCTTCATATCATCGGGAATCTCTACTACTGAAATATTTTCGCCCTTTTCATCATTATAAATATAAGCCTTCATTTCAAACAGGTCGATGATTCCTTTGAATTCATCTTCCTTGCCGATAGGCAATTGGATACAGATAGCATTTTTACCAAGCCTTGTTTTTATCTGCTCTACTGCACCATAAAAGTTTGCCCCTAAAATGTCCATTTTGTTGATAAATGCCATTCTCGGTACATTATAAGTGTCAGCCTGACGCCATACGTTTTCCGACTGAGGTTCTACTCCACCCTTTGCACAAAATACGCCTACTGCGCCATCAAGCACACGGAGTGAACGCTCAACTTCTACCGTGAAGTCAACGTGCCCTGGTGTATCAATAATATTGATACGGTGTTCCAATGCTCCCTGCATAGGTTTGCATTCTTCCTGCTTCGTCCAGTGGCATGTGGTAGCGGCTGATGTAATTGTAATTCCTCGCTCCTGCTCCTGTTCCATCCAGTCCATGGTAGCAGTTCCTTCATGAGTATCACCAATTTTATAATTCACACCGGTATAATATAAGATACGTTCAGTAAGAGTTGTCTTACCCGCATCAATATGAGCCATAATACCGATGTTCCTGGTTCTCTCTAATGGATATTCTCTTCCAGCCAAGGGTTTTTCCTCCTTTAGAATCTGTAATGCGCAAATGCTTTATTAGCCTCTGCCATCTTGTGCATATCTTCTTTCCTCTTCACTGCAGCGCCAGTATTGTTTGCTGCATCAAGGATTTCATTTGCCAGTCTATCTTTCATTGTCTTCTCGCCTCTTTTACGGGAAAACATTGTTAACCAGCGAAGAGCCAGAGCCTGACGCCTATCCGGCCTAACTTCAATCGGCACCTGATAAGTAGCACCGCCGATACGTCTGGCCTTTACTTCCAGAACAGGCATAATGTTGTTCATTGCCTCTTCGAATACTTCGAGGGCCGGCTTACCTGATTTTTCTTCTACTTTTGCAAATGCACCATATACGATTTTCTGGGCAACACCTTTCTTACCATCCAACATAATATTGTTGATAAGTTTAGTAACTACCTTATTATCATATAAAGGATCTGCTAATACATCTCTTTTCTGAATATGTCCTTTACGTGGCACGTTTCTTCCCTCCTTATTAATTTGTAACGATAAATCGTTACAAATCGAAATTTGCCGCAGGCAAATTTCCCACTGCATCCATTCAGCAATGTTCCACCCTGTCGCGCTATGCAAATCCCTCTCTGATACGACTTCCCGTCACCTGAATAATTCAACGGTACTCACATATGAGATGCACCTGCCCTTTCGGCGATGCAAGCAGCTATTTGCTGCTACTAATGTGTTCGTGCGGTTTTCTATCAAATATGGGTCACCGCCTACGCGGTATCCCTTGTTTAACACATGGTGAT
Source organism: Lachnospiraceae bacterium (assembly GCA_009911195.1). Classification (GTDB taxonomy): domain Bacteria; phylum Bacillota; class Clostridia; order Lachnospirales; family Lachnospiraceae; genus Kineothrix. The sequence goes on from QXWV01000117.1 coordinate 8,540, forward strand.
ATGGCATCATGCCCATACTGCAGAATTCCAACACAAATTAGTTCTGTTTTGTGGTACAAAATCCTAATTACTTACCAGCCTTAGGCCTCTTAGCACCGTATTTTGAACGTGCCTGCCTTCTGTTAGCGACTCCCGCTGTATCAAGCGTACCCCTGATTACATGGTATCTTGTACCGGGCAAGTCCTTTACCCTACCGCCCCTGATTAGCACAACGCTATGCTCCTGCAGGTTGTGGCCTTCACCGGGAATATAGCTTGTTACTTCAATCCCGTTAGAAAGACGTACTCTGGCGATTTTCCTGAGCGCTGAGTTAGGTTTCTTAGGAGTTGCTGTCTTAACAGCCGTACAAACGCCCCTTTTCTGAGGAGAAGAAGTACCGATTGCTTTCTTGTGAAGAGAGTTCCATCCCTTCTGAAGAGCCGGTGCTGTTGACTTCTTAACGGATGTCTGACGTCCTTTTCTTACTAACTGATTAAATGTTGGCATTCTGTTTCACCTCCTGTGATATAGACTGTATCTAAAGTATTGGTTCTGTGTGCAATAAAATGTCAGAAATTAGTCTTTCCATTTTGTGGGATTTCATGCACACAAAAATTAATGCACTTACATGCACACTTTGATAGTATAAGTGGTTAGGGGATTATTGTCAATAGATTTTTTGCGGAAAAGTAACGCTGCTGAAAATAAGACGTATAAAAGTCCAAAAAACGCCAATACCGTAAGCCTTTTAGGCTTTTGGTATCGGCGCTTTGGATGTTGTTTATAATTCTTATACAGTAACTATTACTCTTCTTCGTCCGCTTCTGTATCTTCGGCTTCGTCCAGGTCTTCAAACTCTTCTTCCAAGCCGGCTTCTTCCTCTGTTTCTTCCGGTTCTATAGCCTCCTCATCGAGGTCTTCTTCCGGGAAATCTTCCAAGTTTTCCTCTTCATAGAAATCCTCTTCATCAAAGGATATAGTTCCCATCAGGTCATTGTCGGTATCCAGGACTGTATTCCTATACCTCTTCATTCCTGTACCGGCAGGAATCAGTTTACCAATAATAACATTTTCCTTCAAACCGATTAACGGGTCCACTTTCCCTTTGATGGCCGCTTCTGTAAGAACCTTTGTTGTTTCCTGGAAGGATGCTGCCGACAGGAAGGAATTGGTGGCCAACGCCGCTTTTGTAATACCAAGCATTACCTGCTTGCCTTCTGCCGGTTCTTTACCTTGGGCAATCAGCCTTTCATTCATGTCTTCATATTCCAGGATATCTACCAGAGTCCCTGGCAGGAAGTCCGCATCCCCATTATTTTCAATACGCACTTTCTTTAACATCTGGCGTACAATCACTTCGATATGCTTATCGCTAATATCAACGCCTTGCAGACGGTATACCCTCTGCACTTCACGGAGCATGTAGTCCTGTACGGCGCGGACACCTTTGATTTTCAGCAAGTCATGGGGGTTTACGCTACCTTCTGTCAATTCATCACCGGCCTCCAAAACAGTTCCGTCCATAATCTTGATTCTGGAACCATAAGGAATCAAATAAGTCTTTGTATCCCCTGTTTCTTCATTGGTAATGACGATTTCACGCTTTTTCTTCGTATCCTTAATCGTTGCCATTCCGCCAAACTCTGCAATAATGGCAAGGCCCTTGGGTTTTCTCGCTTCAAAAAGTTCCTCTACACGGGGAAGACCCTGTGTGATATCATCACCGGCCACGCCACCTGTATGGAATGTACGCATTGTTAGCTGTGTACCCGGTTCACCGATAGACTGGGCCGCAATAATCCCTACTGCCTCCCCTACCTGTACTGCTTCGCCGGTTGCCATATTCGCGCCATAACATTTTGCACAGATACCATTGTGGGAGCGGCAGGCGAGAATTGTACGGATTCTCACTTCTTCAATCGGCTCGCCTTTTCCATTTACGCCTATGCTCAAAATCTTCGCCGCACGGCTGGGCGTAATCATATGGTTTCTCTTTACAATAATATTCCCATCCCGGTCTTTAATATCTTCACAGGAATACCTTCCGTTAATTCTATCTTTCAGCCCTTCGATGGTTTCCTTTCCATCCATAAAGGCTTTCACTGTCATGCCCGGAATTTCGTCCTTCCCTTCACAGCAATCCACTTCGCGGATAATCAGCTCCTGGGAAACGTCAACCATACGCCTTGTCAAATATCCGGAGTCGGCGGTACGCAAGGCAGTATCGGACAAACCTTTACGCGCACCATGGGCGGACATAAAGTATTCCAGAACGTCCAGCCCTTCACGGAAGTTGGACTTAATAGGCAATTCTATCGTCCTTCCCGTTGTATCCGCCATCAGTCCACGCATACCAGCCAACTGTTTAATCTGCTGGTTGGAACCACGGGCGCCGGAGTCAGCCATCATAAAGATGTTATTATACTTATCCAGCCCTGACAAAAGCACGTCTGTAAGTTCCTTATCCGTCTCATTCCATGTCTCCACTACGGCACGGTATCTTTCCTCTTCCGTGATAAGCCCCCTCCTGAAGTTCTGGGAAATCTTATCTACCGTTGTCTGTGCTGCATCCAGCAGCTCCTGCTTCTGCTCAGGCACTGTCATATCCGAAATGGATACAGTCATGGCTGCCTTAGTGGAATACTTATAGCCTGTTGACTTAATTAAATCCAGCACCTCTGCTGTCTTGGAAGCGCCATGGGTATTGATTACTTTTTCCAGAATCTGCTTTAGCTGCTTCTTGCCCACATGGAAATCTACTTCCAGGCTGAGAAGGTTCTCCGGATTCGTCCTGTCCACGAAGCCTAAGTCCTGAGGCAGGATTTCGTTAAACAAGAAACGCCCCAGCGTAGATTCCACATTGCCGCTTATCTCTTCCCCATCCTCATTTACCTTGCTCACCCTGACAATAATCCTGGTATGCAGCGTAGTAAACCCATTTTCATAAGCCAGGATAGCTTCGTTTACATTTTTATAAAATTTACCTTCCCCTTTTGCTCCTGGCCTTTCCTGTGTCAGGTAATAGATGCCCAGAACCATATCCTGTGAAGGCACCGCTACCGGGCCGCCATCGGAAGGCTTTAACAGGTTGTTCGGAGATAATAGCAGGAAGCGGCACTCTGCCTGGGCTTCTACGGAAAGCGGAAGATGGACTGCCATCTGGTCTCCGTCGAAGTCCGCGTTAAATGCAGTACAAACCAAAGGATGCAGCTTAATCGCCTTACCCTCTACCAAAATAGGCTCAAATGCCTGAATGCCCAGCCTGTGAAGAGTAGGGGCGCGGTTTAACATAACCGGGTGCTCTTTGATTACTTCTTCCAGCACGTCCCATACCTGGGTATCCAGCCTCTCCACCAGTTTTTTTGCATTCTTTATATTCTGTGAAATTCCTCTAGCTACCAATTCTTTCATAACAAATGGCTTAAAAAGTTCAATTGCCATTTCCTTAGGAAGCCCGCACTGATAAATTTTCAGTTCCGGCCCTACTACAATAACGGAACGCCCGGAATAATCCACACGTTTTCCAAGCAGGTTCTGGCGGAAACGCCCGGACTTTCCTTTTAACATATCGGACAAAGACTTCAGCGCCCTGTTGCCTGGCCCGGTTACCGGCCTGCCCCTCCTGCCGTTGTCAATCAGGGCATCCACCGCTTCCTGAAGCATCCTCTTTTCATTGCGGACGATAATATCCGGTGCCCCCAATTCGAGAAGCCTCTTTAAACGGTTATTCCTGTTAATGATTCTTCTATACAAATCGTTCAAATCCGAAGTAGCAAAACGTCCGCCGTCCAACTGCACCATAGGGCGCAAATCCGGCGGGATTACCGGAATCGCATCCATAATCATCCATGACGGCTGATTGCCGGATTCCCGGAACGCTTCCACTACTTCCAGCCTTTTGATAATCCTTGCCCTTTTCTGGCCGGTGGATTCCTTCAGGCCGCTTTTTAATTCTGCCGCTTCCGTTTCCAAATCAATGGCTTCCAGCAGTTCTTTAATGGCTTCCGCCCCCATTCCGACGCGGAAACGGCTTCCCCATGTTTCCCTCGCATCCTGGTATTCCTTCTCGGACAGCACTTGTTTATAATCCATATCTGTATCGCCTGCATCCAATACAATATAAGACGCGAAATAGAGTACTTTTTCAAGTACCCTTGGCGATAAGTCAAGAATCAGGCCCATACGGCTGGGAATCCCTTTAAAATACCAGATATGGGATACCGGGGCTGCCAATTCGATATGCCCCATACGTTCCCTGCGCACGCTGGCTTTTGTAACTTCTACGCCACAGCGGTCACACACAACGCCTTTATACCTGATTTTCTTATATTTACCGCAATGACATTCCCAGTCCTTGCTGGGGCCGAAAATCCTTTCACAGAACAAGCCTTCTTTCTCCGGCTTCAATGTCCTGTAATTAATGGTTTCCGGCTTTGTTACCTCACCTCTGGACCATTCCCTGATTTTTTCAGGAGATGCTAAACCAATTTTAATCGCATCGAATGTCATCGGTTGATACGTTTCCTGTTTAATATCCGGCATCTTCACACATTCCTTTCTTTTCGGACTGTTACTATTTCATTGAGCAGGGGGATGGCCTCCCCTTGCTCGCCGCGCGATACGTGCGCCGCCTAAGCGGCCTATTTCTCTTGCACGGGTCTGTGCATTTGTAACAGTGAAGCGCATAGCCCCACTGTTACAATTATTTACCTACAGAAATGACTGCAATTTACTCGTCATAAGCTTCTACGAACTCAGCTTCATCATCCAATGGCAATTCCAAGTCATCGTCCAATTCATCCTCATCCGTATTGACCAGTTCCCCGCTGTCCTCATCGAATTCCTGTTTCTGATAGCCCATAGAGCCAAAGGAATCCTGCTCATAGTCATAATTTTTAGAATCCCCTTCCATCTCATAACGGTAATCGGTATCACCATAGTCGATGGTTTCCATAATTTCCACTTCCGTATGGTCTTCGCGGAGAACACGTACATCAAGGCCGAGGGACTGCAATTCTTTTAACAGAACCTTAAAGGATTCCGGAATGCCCGGTTCAGGGATATTATCCCCTTTAATAATCGCTTCATAAGTCTTCACACGCCCAATCACATCATCGGACTTCACAGTCAGGATTTCCTGCAGCGTGTAAGAAGCACCATATGCTTCCAGAGCCCAAACTTCCATTTCACCGAACCTCTGTCCGCCAAACTGGGCTTTACCGCCCAAAGGCTGCTGGGTTACCAAAGAGTAAGGGCCTGTGGAACGGGCATGAATCTTATCATCTACCAGATGGTGCAGTTTCAGATAATGCATATGGCCAATAGTAACAGGGCTATCGAAATATTCCCCTGTCCTGCCATCGCGCAGCCTTACCTTCCCATCCCTGGAAATAGGTACGCCTTTCCACACTTCCCTGTGGTCTCTGTGCTCATACAAGTAGTCCATTACTTCCGGAAGCAGTTCCTCTTTATGCTTTTTCTCAAACTCTTCCCACTCCAAGTTCACATAGTCATTGGCCAGGTCAAGAGTATCCATAATATCATTTTCGTTTGCACCGTCAAATACAGGTGTAGCTACGTTAAAGCCAAGCGCTTTGGCAGCCAGGGACAAGTGAATTTCCAATACCTGTCCGATATTCATACGGGAAGGCACGCCCAAAGGATTCAATACAATATCAAGGGGGCGGCCATTCGGCAGATACGGCATATCCTCTACCGGAAGCACACGGGAAACAACACCCTTATTCCCGTGACGCCCTGCCATCTTATCCCCTACAGAAATTTTTCTCTTCTGGGCAATATAAATACGCACCGCATGGTTCACGCCTGGGGAAAGTTCATCGCCGTTTTCCCTTGTAAATACTTTCGCATCCACTACGATACCATATTCCCCGTGAGGCACTTTTAAAGAAGTATCCCTTACTTCCCTTGCCTTCTCACCGAAAATAGCACGCAGCAGCCTTTCTTCCGCTGTCAGTTCCGTTTCTCCCTTGGGGGTTACTTTACCGACTAATATATCTCCGGCACGAACCTCCGCACCGATTCTAATAATTCCCCTGTCATCCAAATCCTTCAAAGCATCATCGCCCACGCCTGGAACATCCCTTGTAATCTCTTCCGGCCCCAGCTTCGTATCGCGGGCTTCCGCTTCATATTCTTCAATATGGACAGATGTATACACATCCTCCTGTACCAGACGCTCGCTCAAAAGGACGGCATCCTCATAGTTATAACCTTCCCATGTCATAAAGCCGATTAACGGGTTCTTGCCCAAAGCCAGCTCCCCGCCGGAAGTGGAAGGTCCGTCCGCAATTACCTGCCCTTTTTCCACATGGTCGCCCTTAAATACAATGGGCTTCTGGTTATAGCAGTTGGACTGGTTGCTTCGTGTAAATTTCGTCAAACGGTATTCATCCCGTTCCCCGTCATCATAAGTAATCTTAATAATCCTTGAAGACACATAATCGATTGTCCCTGATTTCCTGGCAACCACGCATACACCGGAGTCCACCGCTGCCTTCGGCTCCATTCCCGTTCCTACAGCAGGCGCTTCTGTATCCAGAAGCGGAACTGCCTGACGCTGCATGTTAGACCCCATCAGCGCACGGTTCGCATCATCGTTCTCCAGGAAAGGAATCAATGCCGTAGCCACAGAAAATACCATTTTAGGGGATACATCCATATAATCAAACATGGCTTTCGGATATTCGGAAGTCTCCTCCTTGTAGCGGCCGGATACTGTATTCCTTACGAAATAACCATTCTCATCCAGTAATTCATTAGCCTGAGCCACATGATAGTTATCTTCCTCATCCGCCGTCATATAAATAACTTCATCCGTTACCCGCGGGTTAGCCGGGTCAGATTTATCAATCTTACGGTATGGCGCCTCAACAAAGCCATACTCATTAATCCTGGCATAGCTGGCCAGGGAGTTAATCAAACCAATATTCGGACCTTCCGGCGTCTCAATCGGGCACATTCTTCCATAATGGGAATAATGCACGTCACGAACCTCAAATCCTGCCCTATCCCTGGACAAACCGCCCGGGCCTAATGCCGACAAACGTCTTTTATGAGTCAGCTCACCCAACGGATTGTTCTGGTCCATGAACTGGGAAAGCTGGGAGGAGCCGAAAAATTCCTTCACAGCAGCCTGTACCGGTTTAATATTAATCAATACCTGCGGGGAAATTTCCTCCGCATCATGGGTTGTCATCCTTTCACGGACTACCCTTTCCAGCCTGGATAAACCGATTCTATACTGGTTCTGCAACAGTTCACCGACTGCCCTGATACGCCTGTTGCCCAAATGGTCAATATCGTCAGGATTTCCGATGCCGTATTCCAAATGGATATTATAATTTATGGAAGCGAGAATATCTTCCTTCGTAATGTGCTTCGGTATCAGTTCATGCACATTCTTCTGGATGGCTTCTGCCAGCTCTTCCGGATTATCGCTGTACTCATCCAAAATCTGCGCAAGAACCGGATAATAAACTAATTCCGTAACTCCCAATTCCCTGGGGTTGCAGTCCACAAAATTCGTAATATCCACCATCATATTGGAGAGTATCTTTACGTTTTTCTCTTCTGTCTGGATATAAACATACGGGATGGCCGCATTCTGGATGGCATCCGCCAGTTCTGCCTTTACCTTTGTCCCTGCCTCTGCCAGTATCTCTCCAGTGGTTATATCCACCACATCTTCCGCCAAAATATGGCCTCTTATCCTATTCCTGAACGCCAACTTCTTGTTAAATTTATATCTTCCGACTTTTGCCAAATCATATCTTCTGGGGTCAAAAAACATGGCGGTAATAAGGCTTTCCGCACTCTCTACGCTAAGGGGTTCGCCCGGACGTATTTTTTTATACAGCTCCAACAGACCCTCCTGATAATTTTCAGCAGTGTCTTTGCCAAAGCTTGCCTCAATCTTCGGTTCATCGCCGAACAATGCCCTGATTTCATCATTAGTACCTACTCCTAATGCCCTAATCAGAACAGTAATCGGTACTTTCCTTGTCCTATCTACCCGTACATAAAAAACATCATTGGAGTCCGTCTCATACTCAAGCCATGCACCGCGGTTAGGGATTACTGTGGAAGAGAAAAGCCTTTTACCTATCTTATCATGCCCGATAGCATAATAAATGCCCGGGGAACGAACAAGCTGGCTAACGATAACACGCTCCGCACCATTGATTACGAATGTTCCCGTCTCGGTCATCAACGGAAGGTCTCCCATAAAGATTTCATGTTCGCTGATTTCTTCTTTTTCTTTATTATAAAGGCGAACCTTAACCTTTAATGGCGCCGCATAGGTTGCATCTCTTTCCTTGCATTTTTCGATAGAATACTTTACTTCCTTTTCACACAATTCAAAGTCTACGAATTCCAAGCTCAAATGGCCGCTGTAATCCGCAATCGGAGATATATCGTCAAAGACTTCTTTCAAGCCTTCTTCGAGAAACCATCTATAGGAGTATTTCTGTACTTCTATCAGGTTTGGCATTTCCAAAACCTCTTTTTGCCGTGAATAACTCATACGTATATCTTTGCCTGCGGCAATGGGACGTATTCTGTTTTTTTCCATTGACATTTCACCCCGTTCTTTATGATTTTGAGCCTATTTACCGGTGATTTACATATCTGGTACTCTAATTCCACTATGTTTTTATTCACACGAAATTAAAGTAAGGACACCTTACCACAATAGTGCATCATCCATTTTACTACAAATATTTGGAAGCGTCAAGAGTTTTTTAGAGCCCTTACGGAATTTCCTATAAGACAAAAACCGGTACCCGGAACACCATACGGTGCTTCCTTGTACCGGTCCTTTTATCTGCTGGAAACCGCTTAAGAACTATTTAATAGTAGCTTTAGCGCCTTCTGCTTCCAATTTGCCTTTTACTTCTTCAGCTTCTTCCTTAGATACGCCTTCCTTCACCATCTTAGGAGCGGAATCAACAAGGTCTTTTGCTTCTTTCAGTCCAAGACCTGTAGCTTCACGAACTACTTTGATAACCTTAACTTTGTTCGGGCCTACTTCTGTAAGCTCTACATCGAATTCGGTCTTTTCTTCTTCTGCTGCGCCTGCATCTGCTGCTGCCGCAACTACCACACCTGCTGCTGCGGATACGCCAAATTCTTCTTCGCAAGCTTTTACTAAATCATTTAATTCTAAAACTGTTAACTCTTTGATAGCGTCAATAAGTTCCTGAGCTGTTAATTTTGCCATTATTGTTTACCTCCATAATTAAATTTGAATTTTAATTGTATTTCGATGTTTTCAGCCTTCCATCCTATGGGAATTCCCACCTGGTGCTGTCCTTTACTCTGCCGGAGTTTCCTGTTCCGGTGCTGCTTCTTCTGCGGCAGCTTCCGCTTCTGCAGCAGGTGCTTCACATGCTGATGCACCGCCTTTTTCTGCCAATTGGTTCATAACGCGTGCGAAGTTTGTAATCGGGGACTGTAAGCTTCCAAGCAGCTTGGAAATCAATTCTTCCCTTGAAGGAATCTTTGCAATATCCATGATTCCTGCCGCATCATAAGCAACGCCTTCAACCATTCCGCCTTTTACTTCCAGTTTGCTGGCTTCCTTAGCAAATTTGCACAGTATCCTTGCCGGTGCTGTAGCATCCGAGTCGGAAATTGCAATTGCGCTGGGGCCTTCCAAATATGGAGTAAGCGCTTCATAGTCTGTTCCTTTAAACGCGAAATTCATCATCGTGTTTTTGTAAACCTTATAAGTAATTCCCGCTTCACGCAACTCCTTACGAAGCCTTGTGTCCTGTTCTACCGTAAGGCCACGGTAATCCACAAGTACAATCGACTGCGCATCCTTAATGTTTGCAGAAATCTCTTCCACAACAGGTTGCTTCAATTCAATTTTTGCCACTTTCTTTACCTCCTTATAGATTTGTATAGAACCGGTATTCCCACCGGCCCTTTTTGCCGAAAGGAGTTTTCTATATCTACAATCGGGATGGGGGAACTTCCTCCCTGCCCGCTGCGCGGCCCATACGCTGCCTCAACGGCAAACTTCCATATGCCGGCCTGCACATAAAAAACCTTCCTGTTTGGAAAACCCAAAGACAGAAAGGTATAAAGTACGAACAAGTCCACTCTTTTCCTCGGTAGGCGTTTTACACTTACGCTGTGGATACAGCACCTACTGTCTTCGGCATAGCTACCTTTTTTATTAAATAGCCTTTATTACTATACGATAAACATAAGCCATTGTCAATAGCCTGTGATGTTTTTTCACGGAAATCAATTTTCATGGGCAGCGCAGCGGGCAGAGCCTTTGGCTCATGCAGCGTTCGGTTTTGCGGCTAAGATAAAAAGCAGATTTCACTAATGAAATGGATAAAGGGGTTGGATGCGGACGAGCCAGAAGCAACGGGTATCCATGCCTATATCATTAAGTTAGCACTTCAGCCCAGCCGTGAGGGAAATAAAATACTTAAGGAGTTCCTTAAAAAGCGTCGGCACTTGGTGAGGTAATTCACGAACCTAGTTCCCGCTACGCTTTTTTTCCTTATAGGAAACTGCGTTGTAAAACGCATGAATTCACAAGTTCGCGCAACGAACTTGTAGAGAATGCGAAGCATTCTTTTTTGGAGCGGGAGCGTGGCGACGAAGCATTTTATTTCCCTCACGGCGTCCGCCATCGTTAACTAAATGACATTGGCATCCATGCCTATGCTTCTTAAAACCGAATCCTGCATGAGCCAAAGGCCCTGCCCGCTGCACTGCCCATGAAAATTGATTTCCGCAATATTTTTTCCATCCTATTTCTGAGTTATAAACCCATCCCCATCAATGTCCACCCCCGGCGAAATGGAACGCATATAGGCGAGCACCCTTTCTTTTTCCCCCTCATGCAGCATAGTGGTAGTACAGCCCTTTTGCAGCGCCGGAACAAATTGCAGGGATTGCAGGCCATTTTCGTCAATGACTGCTTTCACCAGGCATGTATCCAATTCTTTGGAGTTAAACCAGAAGTTCCCCAGGCTATATACCACAGGGATTCCATTGACATAATCAATTGGCTGTAGGCAGTGGGGATGGTCCCCAATAATCAGGTCTGCACCCGCATCGGCAATTTTCGGTGCCTGGTCCTTCTGAATCCAGTCGATTTCCACAGTGTTTTCCGTTCCCCAATGGATATATACAATAACAAAGTCGCTGTTCTCCTTCGCCTCCTGTACCACTTCTAACAGTTTGGATGGCTCCAGGCATCGAAATACACCAGGGCTTTCATCGGTAGCGCCTTTAGTGTCCGGATTATCCAAACGTTCAATCTGTGTAGCCGATACTATGGCAATTTTTATATCCCCTGCAATGAAATAAACAGGGCTGGCCGCCTCTTCCAGATTGCGCCCTGCCCCAACATAGGGCATTTCTATTCCCGCCAACGTATCCAATGTATCCAGGAAAGCATCTTCTCCGTAATCGTAAGCATGGTTATTGGCCAAAGATACGATATCCACGCCCATTTCCTGCAAAATAGAAGCATATTCCGGCTTTGCCCGGAACGTAAACTGTTTTCCTTCCGTGGGGGTACCCCTGCTGGAATAAGGGAACTCATTATTAATCATCATGATATCGGCACTTATCATCTCATCCATTAAATCTTCCGAAATACTGTCATGTATCCCATTTTCCCTTTGCAGCAGCCGCGACATAACACTGTAGTAAGGGTCGAACAAAATATCTCCGGCAAAGGCTATGGTTACTTCTTTTTCTTTTGCCGCCTCTTTTGCATAGATATTATTCTCCCGCATATATTCCCCATCGGAAAGAATGTCATCATACTTGCCTTTCGGCTCATCCGGAGGCAGTTCTTCTATATGCTGGTCCTCGGACGGCAGATTTTCCTCCTGCTCTGGAATTGCTTCCACCACCGCATCGGAAACAGCTTCCGCCATCTCTTCCATGCCCTTCTCCGCTGCCCTTTCCTCTCCCTCTTTTCTATAAAGCAGAAAGGCCAAAATCCCCAGAATTATTACGCCCGCAAAAACACTCCAGAACGTCAGAATCATATTCAGAAAATGGTTTTTTTTCTTTTTCCTTTTTTTCTTTTTCATATATGCTCCCAAGAATTACTCCACAATACCTGCCGTTTTCCCACAACACTGTGATTAAATTCCCCTATGCCACAAAGACCATCTGCAAGGTTTCCCATACAGATGGTCTCAGCATTTGTCTGATAAACAAATATTCCATTAGAATTTTGCAACGCTTACCTTTACGCCAGGACCCATTGTAGAAGACAATGTAATGCTTCTTAAGAACTGGCCTTTCACTGCTGACGGCCTTGCCTTTACGATAGCTTCCATAAGCGCATTAAAGTTCTGCTCTAGCTGCTCTTCCGTAAAAGAAGCTTTTCCAATCGGAACATGAATGATATTGGATTTATCCAATCTATATTCAATCTTACCGGCTTTGATATCCTTAACCGCCTTGGTAACATCCATGGTAACAGTTCCGGCTTTAGGGTTGGGCATTAATCCTTTCGGACCTAATGTCTTACCGAGACGTCCTACCACGCCCATCATATCAGGTGTAGCAACTACAACGTCGAAATCCAGCCAGCCTTCGTTCTGGATTTTCGGGATGAGTTCATCCCCGCCTACGAAATCCGCGCCTGCCGCTTCTGCTTCCGTAAGCTTATCGCCTTTGGCAAATACCAATACCTTTACTTCCTTACCAGTTCCATTCGGCAGTACAACAGCACCACGAATCTGCTGCTCCGCATGACGTCCGTCACAACCTGTCCTAATATGGGCTTCAATTGTTTCGTCAAATTTTGCAGTTGCCGTTTTTTTCGCAAGCCCAATCGCTTCGATAGGCTCATACTGAACAGTGCGGTCTACCTGCTTTGCGGCCTCTTTATATTTTTTTCCATGTTTCATCGCTAAATCCTCCTATGGTTCAACCGGCAGTCCTTCACCAGGGCTTTTATGCCCACGGCTGCCTCCCAATTTTATTGTGATTAATCTTCTACTGTGATTCCCATACTTCTTGCCGTACCTGCAATCATACTCATCGCTGCTTCGATGGATGCTGCGTTCAAATCCGGCATCTTCATTTCTGCAATTTCCTTCAGCTTATCTTTTGAAATGGATGCAACTTTCGTCTTGTTCGGTACTGCGGAACCGGATTTGATGTTGCATGCTTTCTTCAGAAGTACTGCTGCAGGAGGAGTCTTAGTCACAAAACTGAAGCTTCTGTCTGCGTATACCGTAATAACAACAGGAATAATCGTATCGCCCTTATCCGCTGTCCTTGCGTTGAACTGTTTCGTAAACTCAACGATATTTACACCATGCTGTCCAAGTGCAGGACCAACCGGTGGAGCCGGTGTTGCTTTTCCGGCAGGAATCTGTAACTTAATGTATCCTTCTACTTTCTTTGCCATCTTGGCTACCTCCTAAAATATTGTGGTATGGCGCATTCGCCCAGTACGGCGCTGCTCCCACTGCCCCGGCTGCTTCCGGGGGCTTTCACCTTGCTGCCGCGGCGCTATTTTATCCGCTGTCCGTTCCTAAAAGGTTCCCCCCGGCACTTCCAGCCGCATAAAGCCGCTTATATTTAAGCCGGATTCCCGGCATAAATACCTTTTCCTGACCATTTACTGCATTTTTCTTACTTCTTCAAAACCTATTTCGACCGGGGTTTCCCTTCCAAATAAGTCTACATTTATCGTTGCCGTCTGCTTTCCGTAATCCATCCTCTGAACCATTCCCACCGTGTCTTTCCACACTCCGGCAATTACAGCAATCGTATCCCCTTCGCCGAAATCCACAGTGAAATTCTCGGACTTGATTCCAAGCGGCCTCATCTCCGTTTCCGTAAGCGGCACCGGCTTGCTTCCCGGCCCTACGAATCCTGTAACACCTCTCGTATTTCTGACCACATACCATGTGTCATCATTCATCACCATATTGATAAGGACATAACCTGGGAACAGTTTCTTCTGGACAGTCTTTTTCGCCCCGTTCTTCATCTCTACAACATCCTGCATAGGAACACGGACTTCAAGAATCTCTTCTTCCAGATGCCTGTTCTCCCTCATCTTATCAATATTGGCTTTGACTTTATTTTCATATCCGGAATAGGTATGGACTACATACCAGTTTGCCTCTGCCATCTATTTACCCTCACTCTATAATGTTGTCAAGAAATCTATGCCATACTGGAAAAAGAAATCCAATATAGCGATAATCACTCCAACCACAACCGAGATGCATACAACCGCAACGGACTGTTTCACAAGCGAATCCTTGTCCGGCCAGGCAATCTTTTTAAACTCAGTTTTCACACCTTTGAAAAAACTCGGTTTCGGTGTCTTATCTGTTTTTGCGGAACCTCCCATGTTAATAACCATGCCCTTTCCAGTCTTATTTTGTTTCCTTGTGCGGAGTATGCTTCCTGCAGAATCTGCAATATTTCCTTAACTCCATTCTTTCCGGATGTGTCTTCTTGTCCTTTGTAGTGTTATAATTCCTCTGTTTGCATTCTGTACATGCCAATGTAATTCTCGTACGCATTTATTTTCCCTCCAAATTTGAGCATAAAAAAAAGACCTCAATAAATCTTGTTTGTTAACTATAGCACAAGATTTCCCATTCGTCAACCGGTTTTAATGCTTTTTCATGGGCTTTTTTCACATGGGCAGTAATAGTTTTGGCCCAAACTGTTGCCATGAATATCATCAGCGTTGTTTTTCTATCTGCCTGATAGAATTTCCTATATGAATCTTCGGGGGCATGACGCACGAATAGCCCTGCCCCTTACATTCTTTCCGTTCAATCATTTTTAAAAGGCGCGCCGCCACTTCACGGCCAATCAGATAGCCCTGATGAATGGAACAAGTAATCCCTTCCTCCTCCCAGTTATTCCTTGAATAATCGAAGCAGACAATTGAATAGTCCTCCGGCATCCTTTTTCCCTGCTCTTTTAATACCTGCCTTACCAGGCGGTAAATCATATGATTGCAGCAGACTATCGCGCTGCATTTGGGTATCCCTTTTAAAAACTTTTTTATGGAATGTGCAAACTTGTCATCATGGGCTTCGTTGGAAACACACCATTTGATATAATCATCCTGAAACTCCACTCCATGTCGTTTCAAAGCCGCTGCCATCCCCTGAAATTTCTCGATGCTCTGATAATTGTCATAAATAAATATTCCTGCAATATGCCTGTGCCCAGCCTTAATCAAAAGCCCAAGAAGACGGTCAGCGCACTGTTTATCATTAATCGTCACCTTGGGGTAACCCAATTCTTTATAATAATTATTGTAGAATATAACCGGAATGCCCTTCTGATAAATCTGCATATAGCAATCCAGATTGGGATTCATCAGACTTGCCTTTACACCATCCACGATAAAGCCCTGAAAATCCTGATGGACTACCGTTTGAAGGCAGCGCCTTTCATTGGAAAACTTATTGTCCGTCAAAAAAATACGCAAATCCACTTTATCGGCCAAAAGCACGCTCCGTATCCCCTCAATCAGCGCAGAATTAGCGTTGGTATCCTGCCCCTGCAGTATCAGGCCCACCTTGATTATACCGCCGTTGCCTCCCAGTTCTTTCGTAAGGGCTACTTCCTTATTGATATATGTCCCGCTTCCCTTAACTTTATAAATAAGCCCCTCTTCCGACAGGCGGGCAAGAGCTGCCCGCACCGTTTCACGGCTTACTGACAGGCGATGGCTTATAACATTTTCCGATGGGAGCTTGGAATTATTGGCAAACTTATTCTCATCAATATAAGAACGCAGCCAAAAATATATCTGTTCCGACTTTTTATCCAAAGCCCCCATGAAAATACCCTCCCTAATGCAACAAAGCAGACGAAGCTTCAGGCAAGCATGAAGCCCGGTTCATTACAAACCTTTGTACTAATCCCGAATCACCGGCCTGTTTCCTTCTGCCTTTTCTATCCAGTCCAGCAACCGTTCCCTCATATTTAATTTTACATCCATGTAATCCGGGCTGTCTACCACATTATTCAACTGATATGGGTCTTTTTCCATATCATATAAAAAATCGTCTTCATATATATCCGACGCAGCCGCTTCTCCGCCGTTCATCCCCGGCGCGTAAACGGAATAGGTATATCTCGGTGTACGGATACATCTACCGATTCGGCTCTCCGAAATCTGTGCAAACACCTGATTGGGTCGTTCGGCATCTTTTTTCTCCACCACATCCAAAAGATTTTCTCCAATCATAGCATCCCCCACATCCACTCCTGCCATAGCAAGAATCGTTTTCGGAAGGCTTTCTGTGCTTACCAGCTCTTCTACCGTTATTCCACCCTTAAATGGTCCTCCGGCTATTACCAAAGGCACCCTGAGGCACGCGTCATGGCAGGAACGTTTGTAATCGTCATAACCGTTCAGATGGCTGTCCCTGTTCCTTGTCTTAAAGTGGGAACCATGGTCCGCTCCAAATATAATAATTGTATTCTCGTATAACCCTTTCTCTTTTAATTTATCCACAAGCTTACCGAGATTCTGGTCCAGGCTCTCGCATGCACCCAGATAATCCGGATATTCCTCCGCCGCATCCCCTTGCAGCGCCTTCAAATCCTCCGGCAGTACAAAATTTTTGAATTTTTCCTTTGAACCCTTCGGACCCTCGTAACATTTCCTGTCATTTTGATGATGAGGCTCAATGTGGGAAATCGTCATAAAAAATGGTTTCCCCCCATCCCTTTCCTCAAAGAAATCCAAGGCCAAATCGGTGATGCAATCCGCACGGTAGCCTTTAAAATCTATTCTATTGTTGTTCTCATCAAATACATATCCATCATAACCGTGGGAAGTGAATTCCAGCACGTCCGCCGTGCGCCAGAACCCCGTATACCCCCCTCTCAGTTCGCGGGGGATAGGTGTAATCGTATGGTCGATAGTCGGGGGTTTTTCCAGCTCCCCATCGCTGGCCAAATGCCACTTCCCGATATAGGCGGTCTCATAACCTGCTTCTTCAATATAATCTGCCAGCGTTTTAATGCCGGAGGGCAGCATAATATTGTTGCGGAAGCATCCGGTTTGTGTAGGATATTTTCCTGTCTGGAAGAGCGCACGGCAAGGCCCGCATACAGGCTGGGGAGAAAATGCATACTCAAATTTGACCCCTTCCGCCGCCAGACGGTCCAGGTTGGGGGTGATGTCCAACGGCTGCCCATAACATCCGCAAGTATCCGCCCGTTGTTGGTCCGTAAAATAAAATATTATATTATAAGCCATAAACTAATTTACCTCCCATTATTTTTTCCTTCTGCCTTCGCCTCTTTCATCTTACTCCTGATTAGAGTGGCCACTGCAAGAACAATCAATACCACGAAAATAATGCAATAAATGCTGCTTACAAAAATTGTCGGGCTGCCATTGGAAATCAATAAAGCGCGGCGGAAATTCGTTTCCGTCATATTTCCAAGCACCATTCCAAGGAGAATGGGAACCGGGGGCATATCCAGCTTCCGCAAAAGCCAGGCGACTACTGCAAAAATCAAGGCAACCCCTACGTCAAAATAATTCTTGTTCACCGAATAAGCACCCGCAAAACAGAAAAGCACAATAATTGGTGTCAGAATTTCCTGCGGGATAGAAACCACTTTAGCAAACAATTTTGTCAGGAAACTCCCCTGGAAAAGCATAAACAAATTAACGAAAATCAGGCCAATCATAATTGCATACATAATATCTCCCTGAGTTGTAAACAGGCTAAGCCCAGGGTTCAGTCCGTTAATCATCAGAGCAGAAAGCATAATTGCCACTGTTCCATCGCCGGGAATCCCCATTGTCAAAAGCGGTATCAGTGTAGCCCCCGTCACCGCATTATTTGCCGCTTCCGCGGCTGCTATTCCCTCTACCGAGCCATGCCCGAATTCTTCCTTATGTTTAGACATTGCCTTTGCCCTGTCATAACTGAACCAGGATGCTTCGGAAGCCCCTGTTCCCGGCACAATGCCTACCATAACCCCGATAAGGGAAGAGAGCAGCGTAGGCCTCAGCATCCTCTTATATTCCTCTTTGGTAATTTTCCCATCGTCATTCATCTTCTTCGTATCCAGCAAAAGAGGCCCCGGCTTTTTCTCCGCTTTTGCCAATATTTCCACAAGGGCAAACAAACCAATCAGGCAGATTGCCAAATCCAATCCCAGATACAGGCGTGGAATGCCAAAAGTAAACCTGTCATAACTTGTCATCGGGTCCGCACCGATACAGGAAATCAAAAGGCCAATACACGCCGCAATAACCCCTTTAATCATGCTTTTCCCCGATACCCCTGCAATAATTGTCAGACCAAATACGCAGACCATAAAATACTCCGCCGTACCGAGCTGCGCTGCAATTTCAGCCACCTGGGGGCCTAAAAACAGAAGCATCAGCGCTGAAAAAATACCGCCAAAAGTGGAAGCATATAAAGCAATCTTCAAGGCCGCCTTTGTACGCCCCTTCTGGGAAAGCGGATGTCCGTCCATCATTGTTGTTGCTGCATGGGGAGTCCCCGGCGTATTGATTAAAATTGCAGATACGCTTCCTCCATATCCCCCGGCACAGTATATTCCGAGAAGAAACATCATACCCGGAATTGCCGTCATCTTATATGTAAACGGCAAAAACAGAATCACGCAAAGAATAACCGTAAGACCCGGAACCGCCGCAAACACCGAGCCGATAAATACGCCCAGATTAATCCAAAGGAAATTTTCTACCGTAAACAAATGTTGCAGTGCAGGACCTATAAATTCCAGCATACCAAATACCCCCTTCCTTTAAAAATTCACGTTCAGGCCGAAACGGAATGCAATCCATATCAATACGGCTACCGTCAAAGTAATCGCATAGTAGCTCAATTTACGGCAGCGGAAATAAACAAGAAAAGCAAGGCTACAGAAAATGGCCCCGGCAACAAACAAATCCGTAACCCGGCAAATCACATAGGTCAACAGCAATATCGCCAAAATTTCCAACGCCTTTACTTCTACCAGTAAATTGATATTTTTCATTGTAGGCGCCTTTTTTACCACAAAAATATTATACAATTCCTTTGCCAGAACTACACCGCTGCATATCATCATAACTACCATCAGCAATGTGGGAAACGCCTGTCCATTTATCACATCCGAATCAGACACTGGCACCTGCTGCGGCATAATCAGTAAAATCACTGCTCCCAAAAGCAGGAAAAAGATTCCTGTAACTATGTCGATAGGCAGCTTCATTTCTTTTTTTGAAAGCTTTTCACCTATTGTATCCCTTTTTTCATCCAGCCAATCCATCCATCCTTGTTTTTCCTTCATATGCACGGACTCCTTTCTTAAACATCCAATAATGCCCTTCGCGAACTACCATTAATCCAATAGCGGGCAGCACCTGCCCTAACGGACAACAATAATAAATGGGATGGGCAGTCCTATCCAGTCTTGTCCATCCCATGAAAAGGTTTTTATCAGCCTACTACGATATCATAATATTCATTTACAATATTCTGAACATTTTGGATATGCTCCTGGACATCCGCCTCGCTCATCGTATCCACTTCCAGCATCATCGTGTCGCTTAGCCAGCTTGCCATCTCGCTGTCCGCAAGAATATCGTCATACAGCTTCTTCAGCTCGGATACCGTTTCCGCTTTGGTTCCAGAGCGGGCAAGGATAAAGCAACGATTGCGGAAATACGGATAGCCATGTTTTCCTACACCTTCTACACCGGCAAAATCACCTTCGGCAATATCTTCACCGTCAAAAGCGCAGACAATAGTAACACCACCCTGCTGATAAGTTTCCAGAATCTGCGACTGATGGGAAACTGCAAAATTGGTTTCTCCCCTCGCTACCGCCTGGGCTGCTTCCGCTGCTGAACTGTAAGGCGTAATTTTCAGTTTATCCCCATAACCCATAGACCCGAAAAGAGCTGCTGCCAGGAAAGCCTCTGAACTCGTTGCCCCATTAGCCGCTACACTAATTTCATCGGCTGTTGAAGCATAAGCGTCTAAATCATCAATACTCTTTATGTTCAAACTCGCATCCGCCGACATAACAAATATAGAGGAATACAGGTTTTCTACAAACACAAAATCATCATATGTAAACTGCAGCTTAGCCGGGTCAAGAATTGAAGTAATTGAGAACAATCCCTCTCCGGCAAATACCAATTCGGTATCGTTTGCCTTTGTATCCGCCACCCATGTATTCACCGTAGCTGCATCTCCTTTTATCGCATCCGCCACAAGAATAATGTTCTCGGAATAATCCGTTGACATGGCCGCCGCTTTCTGGCTTACCATCGCCGCAACCCCTGACGGAGCCCACGGGCAGGTCACTGTCCAACTCGCCGTCTTGCTGCCGCCGCATCCTGCCAGCAGCCCAACTGTCATCGCAAAAGCCAAAATAGAACTCAATAATCTTTTCTTCATCTTCCCATCTCCTTTTTCATAATAAAATTACGATTCCTGCAGTTTTTCGCATCTCTTAAGTGTGGTTACAATATAGCATAATCCCATTTCCGGTCTCAACAACTTTTTCTATTTTTTTCACAAAGTTGTACGAAATAGTCTGGTTTACACAAATCTTGTCTGGTTTATGGAAAATAATTGGTGATTTTGAAGCAATCTTCCTAATAACCCAAGATTTTTCGTTTATAATATGAACTAATTTCACTTCTTTTTTTTCATTTTTTTAGCAATTCATCCCGTCCTCCTCCCCTGCCGCAAAAATATCGGATTCTATTTCCCCGCTTCCTGTTTTCTTCATTTCTTTTTTTCATTTTGTATAAATTTTCTCTTTCAAATTCCGATAAATATGATATAATAAACTATATTAATATGCGAAAATAGCCATTTGTTTCTGGATAAAGCCACCAATGGGCATATAGCAAATTGTGCGGATGTACAGGCAAATCATTGTTACCCGTAAAACCCCATACGCGGCCGCCGTTTTATTACCTGGCAGCCTACGCAGGAACAGATTCCTGTGGATGTATCATTTCAAGGAAGAAAGGAGGGGGAGTACCATGGCATATAATAATGCAATTCTCAGCAATGTCTACAACTATTATATGACTACTTATACGCCGAAGACCTCGACCCGTTATGACACACATAAGAAGAGCGAGCTTCGTAATATATACAATTCTATTGTCAAGCTAAACAAAGAATCTCCTCTATACAAACTGGACACCAGCAAGGCATCCAAAAGCTTTGCCGTCGGCATTAAAGAAGATGCCCGTGAGCTTCGTAATGTAATCGCATCTCTGGGCGGTCTGGACGAGGAAAAAATACTAAATAAAAAATCATCTTTTTCCAGCAATGAGGATATTGTGTCGGTCAACTATATTGGAGGCTCCCCGGAAGACTCCGGAAGCCCCTCCTATGATATTGAGGTTCATTCCCTTGCTGCGGGACAGATAAATATGGGGGTTTTTCTCCCGGATACCAAACCTGCCCTCCCGCCTGACACCTATTCTTTTGATGTTATGATTAATGATTTAAACTACGAATTCCAGTTTAATATTCGGGAAGGCGAAAGCAACAAGGATATCCAGTCCAGGCTGGCCAAACTGGTCAGCACTGCAGAAATAGGGCTTCAAGCTGACGTGATAGAAGATGGAAAAGGCAATTCTGCCCTCCGTCTCCGTTCTTTAGCCGAGGGAACTAAAAACAATGACCCCTCCCTTTTTGTAGTCAGCGATGAGTATACCAGCAAGCAAAGAGGTTCGGTAGATTATTTTGGCCTGGATTATCTTGCCCGCCCTGCGTCCAATGCTGAATTTATATTGAACGGCGAAAAACATACTTCCACTTCTAACCGGTTTACCATAGATAAACTGTTTGACGTGACTTTAAAGGGAATCAGTTCCATGGAGGGCGACAGCGCCACCTTTGGGCTAAAAACTGATATGGAATCGTTAACCGAAAATATCAGTTCCTTGGCTCACGGCTATAACCGGTTCATTGTGAGCATGGCCTCTTACCGGGATAATTTTACCGGCAGCCAACGGCTTTTAAAAGAAATGAATGGTATTGCCAACCTTTACCGCAGTGAATTGGATATTGTAGGGCTGCAGTTTCAGGAAAACGGTACTTTGGAAATTAATAAAAACAGCTTAGAGCACGCTGCTTTATCGGAATATGCCAAAGAAGATTTTGCATCCGTCCGGGATTTTGCCAACTCCCTGGTACGCAAAATGGACCAGATATCGTTGAATCCTATGGATTACGTGGATAAAACAATTGTCGCTTATAAAAATCCGGGGAAAAATTATCCAACCCCTTATATTACGAGTGCGTTCAGCGGAATGTTATTTAATTATTATTGTTAAAAAAGGAACTGCCATACAGGGTGCAGAAAAAGGCGAGTGAGAAACAAAGCGTTTCTTGCCCGCTTTTTTCATGCACTTTGTTACGCAGTAGGGGCTGAAAAAGCATTGATACAAGCGGCTTTGCGGGGGCGCTTTCCGCGTGGCAAGGGTTTTATACCTTTTCCCTCAAAAACGCCTTTCTACTGCGTAACAAAACTATGGTAATTATACGAGGGAGCATAGACCACCTATCTTGGCTTTTCCAATGTTGGAAAAGCCTACGTTGGAAAATCCAACGTTGCAAATTCGACAATTAAAGCTGTTTTTTATTGAAAAGGCGAATGGCAATCAGCACCCCCAAAATGGATAAGGCAATGGAAATAACAGCAGGTATCATAAATTCTGCCGGAACAGCTTCGCCGGAAATCAAATCTATATTTTTTGAAGTTAAAATGAACGGATTGAATTTCGCAATCGGTTCTATCATTCCGAGCAGGGATATTATGGCGACCATGCCGCCTGTAAAGAGTATGCTTGTGAAAGTCTGTCTGAATATCACGCACCCAATCATTAAAATACTCAAATACAGAAAGCCGACTATCCAAAGGGAAACTGCCGCGAAAGCAACATTTGAAAGGTGGTTATCATTCCATAAAAGGGCTGTATAACCGTATGTCGCAGCATATCCAATCCAATAACTGATTGTCATAAGCGCGGCGGCTACCGTATATTTTGCAAGAATAACAGCTTTACGGGATAATCCCTTCGTAACCATTAAAACTAAGGTTCCTTTGGAATATTCATTTGACAGACAACTTCCAAACAAAATGATAAATGCACTGAAACCAACGCCGGAAATGTTCTTGTAAAATTGTTTCCATGCGTCCAAAGCGACTGGTTCAGAGGTCATTTCCATATCTGCGGCTAAAGCCGATAATATTTCCGGCGTAAACTTTGCGAGAAACGCACTCATAATACCGAAAATCAGAAAGACTGCGAACAGGATAAGGAAACGATAGTTCTTCATATTTTCCGTAAATTCTTTTTTTATAAAAGCAATATATCCACTCATTTCACTACCTCCAAAAACAGACTTTCAAGGGACGGCTCCATAAGTTCTATTTTTACGGGACAAATCCCTGTTTCCGCAAGTTCGCGAAACAATAATTTTTGCACACTTACCATATCTCGGCTATGCAAAATAAGTTCCCTGTTATTTTCTTCGGAATGAAGCAGCATTGGCTCTATGGATTTTTGTTTTTTGAAAAGCCGTAAATCTTGAACCGCCGAAAATTCTAAAAGCAAGCTGTCATGTCCATATAAAGCCTTAATTTCTGCAAGTGTTCCAGTAACAGCGATTTTTCCCTCATTCAAAAAGGCGGCATGGTCGCAAACGCGCTCCACATCAGAAAGAATATGCGTGGAAAATAACACCGTTGTTGTTCCGCTGATTTTATAAAGAATATCCAAAATCTCTTTTCTTCCTACGGGGTCAAGCGCGCTTGTCGGTTCATCACAAATCAGTAATTTGGGCTGTGTGAGCAATGCCTGTGCAATTCCTAATCGTTGTTTCATACCGCGAGAAAATCCGCCGATTTGCTTTGTCGCATCGTTTAGACTGACAAGGGAAAGGAGTTCATCACTTCTTTTTGAAATTTCGGATTTTGATAGACCAATGACTTCTCCACATAGCTTTAGATACTGTATCGGCGTCATATAGTTATAAAATTCTGGAACGTCCGGCAAATATCCAATATATTGATTTGTCCTTGTCTGTCCAAAACAAACAGGCTCATTGCAGACATGGATTTCTCCCTTGTCGGGCTGTAACAGTCCCAATACCATTTTCATAGTCGTTGTTTTGCCAGCACCATTTTTCCCTATGAAGCCAAAGATACTTCTCTCTGAACAGACAGATTAAGATTGTCAATGATTTTCTGCTTTCCAAAACTTTTTGATAAATTTTGTATTGTGAGGACGTTCATTCGTTCTCCCCCTTTCCAAAGACAAAATAAATAATCGGTCCAAAAAGCAAAAGGACTACAACAATTACAAGCCACATGGTTTTGTTCCCAAAACGATAGCGTGGATGTTGTAGAACGTGTCTTACTGCTGTTACTGCAAGAGCAATGTCTATTAGTAGAACGGGAACAAGTAATGGCAGAATTTCAAATAATGTGTTCAATATTTTTACCTCCTATTTTATCGTTTCAATAATATTATCATAATGATAATATAAAGTCAATAGAAACCGTCCCTCTGATTTGGGACGGTCATTTTATTTATCTGTATTTTCTGCCGGAGATACGATTATGCCTATCGTCCGCAGCTTGCGTTCCGAGTTGGGTTCATTGCTTTTTGCTGCGCTGATTATTTGAGAAATACTTGTTATAAGAGAAGTCAATTCATCATCAGAAAGATATAGTGGGGAAAGAGAAAATCCCGTCATATCTTTTTTGATATTAATATTCGGAGAGTGGCAATATTCCTGAAACTGTTTTGCAAACCCAATAAAATATTGCATGAAATACTGCATATAAAGTTCGCCGGAATTTTTCTCGACTATTGTTTCTATATCGCTGCTGAGGTTGTGTGCCAGCGAATAAGTTTTTTCTACCGTACCGCGCACCTGTGTTTCTTCCACCACCTGTAAAATACCGTCGCTTAACATTTTTTTGAGATGCCGGTATAAGGTAGCTTGGGGAATATCGGTATAAATATCGGCTAACTGTTTCGCAGTTGCTTTCCCCTGTGAATGTATTTCAAGCAGTAATTTACATTTCACCGGATTTGTAATGCACTCCATAAGCCTATCTGTCATCTTTCACCCTCCTGCGTTGATATATGAAAATATTATCATTTTGATACTAAAAAGTCAATTGACACTTTGATATAACACAATTAGAAATATGGAACATTTTTTCGGTGTATATTTGGCATTTTTGAAAATTCCCCGTAGTAGGTAGTGAAAGAAAAATTATCGTAAAACGGGTAGAAAAACCGCTTGCAAACGTCTTGTTAGCGAAAGGGGGCTACTTATGGAAAACAGGAAACGGTGGATTGTGGACGGAGAAGCCGCCGAAGTAGTCAAGCGGATATTTGCCCTTTGTCTGGACGGTTACGGACCGTCGCAGATTGCCCGTATTCTGAAAGAGGATAAAGTCATAACGCCGACAATCCATTTTCAGCAGACAGGCAGGGCAACGAGGAACACGCCGCCGGACAATCCCTATAACTGGACGGGCGATACCATAGCTGACATTTTGGAGCGTCCAGAATATCAAGGGCATACGGTAAACTTTAAGACCTATAAGCAGTCCTACAAGAGCAAGAAAACCTGTTACAATCCAGAGGAAAAATGGCTTGTGTTTGAGAATACCCACGAGGCAATCATTGACGCTGACACATGGGCGCGGGTGCAGGAATTACGGAAAAACAAACAGAGAACATTGACAGGTTCACCAGCAAAGTACGGAAGTATCTGGACTTGGACGAATTAATGCCCGCGGTCTTAAATGACATGGTAAAGGCGGTGTACGTTCACGCGCCGGATAAATCAAAGGGGCATAGGGAAGAGCAGATTGACATTTCCTATGACCTTGTGGGAATACTCCCCGCGTCTTTACTGAATGACCTGCAAAACGGAGAAACGGCATAGCCTGCAAGCTACGCCGTTTCCCGAAAACATTTCTAATACTGTCTTATGAGTGCCGCCCTAACAGTTCCTTTTTTGTTGCGCAAAGGTATATATCATTAGCCATTTCACCATAAGCATATCATTTCGGCATCAAAGCGGAATATTTCCATGTTTCTTTTTAGGGCCATCCACCGATTTATTCCGCAACGCCTTCAATGCTTTTAAAAGCTTCCCACGTGTTTCTTCCGGTTTAATTACCTCATTCACAAATCCGCGGGCTGCTGCCACATAGGGGTTCAGAAAGCGTTCCTCATACTCCCGCCTACACTGTTCCCGCATCGCCTGTGGGTCGCTGGCTGCTTTGATTTTCCGTTTGAATGCGATATTGACCGCGCCTTCCGCGCCCATTACTGCAATTTCTGCAATAGGCCATGCAAACACCATATCCGCGCCCATTTCTTTGGAATTCATGGCGATATAAGCACCCCCATAAGCTTTTCGCATAATAACGGATATTTTCGGAACCGTAGCCTCTGAATAAGCATACAGAATTTTAGCCCCATGCCGGATAATCCCATTATGCTCCTGCTGTGTTCCAGGCAAAAATGCAGGCACATCCACCAGCGTCACTAAAGGGATATTAAAGCAGTCGCAGAACCTGATAAAACGGGCAATCTTATCGGAAGCCTGGTAATCCAGGGAACCGCCCATACTTTCCGGCTGATTTGCCACAAACCCTACCACTTCCCCTTCCATACGCCCCCATCCGATGACCCCATTGGGGGCAAATTCTTTCTGTACTTCAAAAAAGCTCCCTTCATCCACAAGACAATCAATCACTGCTTTTACATCATAAGCCCTGCGGGAATTATCCGGCACAATTTCACGCAGGCGCTGTGCTTTCTCTTTTTCTCCCTGGGGCAGCACTTTATTGAAATTCCCCACTTTCCCGAACATCTTATTTACCGCATACAGGAATGACTGTTTTTCGCTAATCGTCTTCACCACTGGGGATTTCTCCGTATAATTGGACGGAAGGTAAGAAAGCAACTTCCTCACTCCCATCAGGCACTCCCCTTCCGTTTCATATGTAAAATGGGAAACACCGCTTTTTTCCGAATGAACCTTAGCCCCACCCAATTCCTCAGTAGTCACCTCTTCATTAATTACAGTTTTTACCACATTGGGCCCGGTAATAAACATTTTAGAAATGTCCTTTACCATAAAAATAAAATCGCAAATTGCTGGCGCATAGCAGGCGCCGCCGGAACATGGCCCTAAAATTACCGCTATCTGGGGAATGACCCCCGATGCCTTCGTATGCCTTAAGAACATTCCACTGTACCCGCTCAGTGAGGAAATGCCTTCCTCAATCCTTGCCCCGCCGCTGTCATTGATGCAAATTAAAGGCGCTTTCATTTCCATTGCCATATCCTGAATCCGGCAGATTTTAAAGGAATGGTATTCGCCCAGCGTTCCGCCGATTACCGTAAAATCTTCACTCGCCACAAACACCAGCCTTCCGTCTATTTCCCCATACCCTGTGACCACGCCATCCCCTGCCACACGGCGTTTATCCAAATCAAAATCATCAATTCTGGACTCAATCATGCCATCCACTTCCACAAAGGTATCTTTGTCCAGCAATATATCGATTCTTTCTCTCGCTGTCATCTTGCCGCTGGAATGCTGTTTCTCAATTCTAGCCGCACCTCCGCCCAGTTTTGCTTTTTCCCGGCGTTTCTCCAAATCTAAAATCGCTTCATCCCATTTCATAGCTTTCCTCACTCTTCTTTTCTTCTTCACCATTTCAATTTGAGCTTTAAATAATTTGATATTTAATTTATTTGATATTCAAATTATTTTAGGATTATTATAGCATACTTTTTCTATTTTGCAAGAGGCTGTGCAAAAAAATGACTTACAACGCTATGGCGTCATTTCCTATAAGGTAAAAAAACGCCCCGGAGTACACTCTTATGAGTCTCCGAAGCGTTTTATGCTGCTTTCTTCAAATCCATCTTAATTTTTATTTTTCTGCTTCCGCCATGTCAAGAGCCGCCGCAATCACTTTATCCATATCGTAATATTTATATTGCCCGAGCCTGCCGCCAAAGAGCACATTTTTTTCTTTCCTGGCCAGTTTCTCATACTCCTGGAACAATTTTTCGTTGCGCTCATCATTCACAGGGTAATACGGCTCATCGCCCGGCTTCCAGCTCGATGGAAACTCTCTTGTAATCACCGTTCCCGGCTGGATACCGAATTCAAAATGCTTGTGCTCAATAATCCTGGTATATGGTATTTCCCGTTCCGTATAGTTTACAACCGCGTTGCCCTGATAGTTGCTACAGTCAGGAAGCTGTTCCTCTTCAAACTTTAAGGAACGATATTCCAAAGTTCCCAGTCTATAATCAAAATATTCGTCTATCATACCGGTATAAAGGACTCTGCCAAATGTAATCCCCTTCCCCATACATTTTTCCAGAAAATCCTTATAAGCAGTATTGGTATGCACTTCTATCCCATCCAGAAGCTTTTCCACAACCGCAGTGTATCCCCCTAACGGAATCCCCTGGTACAAATCATTGAAATAATTATTATCATAAGTAAAGCGGAGGGGAATACGCCGGATAATGAATGCCGGAAGTTCCTTACAGGAACGTCCCCATTGCTTTTCGGTATATCCTTTAATTAGTTTTTCATACACATCCTTGCCCGCCAAAGAAAGCGCCTGCTCTTCCAGGTTTTTGGGTTCTGCAACGCCAACTTCACTTATCTGCCCCTCTATTATCTTTTTTGCCTCCGATGGAGTCCTAACCCCCCACATCCGGCTAAAAGTATTCATATTAAAAGGCAAATTATACAATTCATCTTTATATACTGCTACCGGTGAATTCACAAAACGGTTAAATTCCGCATACTGATTAATATATTCCCATACACGCCTGTCCGATGTATGAAAAATATGCGCCCCATACTTATGCACATGGATACCTAGAGTTTCCTCCGTATAGATATTTCCCGCAATATGATTCCGCTTATCAATGACAACACAACTTTTTCCCCTTTTTTTCATTTCACACGCAAAAACGGAGCCAAATAAACCAGCGCCCACAATCAGATAATCATAATGCATATATACAGTTTATCCTTTCAGATTCTGTCACCTGCTGTTATTCTTTCAACTGATACTTCTCCAACTGTACGAAATCATCCATCATTTCCAGTATTTTCTTACGTCCTGTCTTATTTAACCGTACATAATACTGCATTACCCTGTTTTCGAGAATCTTCTCGCCAAGGCTTGCACCTTTCTCCAGAGATGTAAAGTCAACCGGGTTTAAATTCAACTTATCACACATTTTAATCACTGTGCCATAGGCCATGCCTTCAATCCCTCTATCTAATGCTGTAACCAACGTGCTATACGGTATCTGCATCTCAATAGCAAATTGGCGTACACTTTTGTACTGTGATAAAATTTCCCTTTTCAAAATCTCTGCTTTTGTCATACTTATACTTCCTCCTAACGCTTCTTTGCGCATACTGTTGACCGCTAAAATATTACATACAAATATCTGGTTATTCATCTGTCCATATTATAGCACATATACATTCTCACGCCATCATTTTTTTGCAGTGTACAAAAACTTTATGAATATTTTTTTTATAATACCAAAAAACTTAAAAAATAGAAAGACCCTATTGAAATTTTTTCGTAAAATTAAGAATTTTTTATAAAAAAATTTCAATGGGGCTCAAGATATGACCATGAGAAACTGAAACTCCAACATTATGATATGTATGGGATAATAATTCATAACTCTATTTTATTAAATAATGTTTCTCTGGTCAATATATTATATTGAATTATAATAAAATTCGGGGGGAATATGCACATCCGCATATTTTGTATTCCTGCCTACTTACGGCAGCCTTATGCAGCCATACGTTTCTATTCTAAATTTTAGAAGCTTCCTTCAAATCCTTCAAAAACGGAATTACAATATCTTCCAACGTCTGGGCAATCTTTCCATCTTCCCTATCCTTAATTGCCGTTCCGAGCTCCATCAGTTTGGCATTCAACTCCTGTTTCTCCACCCGGATTTTCCCTATATCCATCACGTCGGATGTCCTGTTGTAAATCTCAATCACCCAATTCAGCCCATCGATGCACTGCTTCTGGAAATCATCCGTATCAGCCTGTCTTTCCCCCTTTAATTCCCTGCACAGAGTCTCCATGCCCGGAATCAGTTTCTCCAAATACTCCCTTGCTACTTCTACAGCTTCTTTTTTCTCATTCATTAATTGTTCCATTTTTTACCCCATTTCTGTGCGGCTTTTCATTTATCGGGTTTGCGGATGCCCTACGGACGCAAACTTGGCAAATCTTTGGTACATCAACGGAACCGCACCTTCATTATTTTTTATATATACTATACCATTTCCCCAGATAGCCGTCAAATATAGTATTTGTTCGACACGGAAATCAATTTCATGGGCAGCGTAGCGGGCTGGACTGAGGTGCTAACTTAATGACATTGCCATGGATGGCGGTTTTAGGAAGCATGGGCATGGATGCCCGCGGCTTCCGCCCCGGCCGCTGCGCTCCCCTACGTCCCTCTGTGATAAAACAGATATTCCGCCAGCGGCAGCTCCATCACTTCCTGATACCAATCATAAATTTCCTTCTGGAAAAAGAAATCTTTACCATAATCCAGAATCCCAAACTCCGGCTCCACCGCCGATTGTATATACTGATAGCAATTGCTGAAAGCTTCAAATGTCTTCATAGATTCCAAATACCAGAGCATGAAATAAAGAAATTCGTTTATCAAACTTTGCCCATAGATTCCATACAACCCCTGCCTTTTCAGTTCTTCCGCAATCAGCGACCACATAGTAAAGCCGTTTTTCCAATCTTTTTCCTTTGTGTTGGACAAGGAGCCGCTGCTTATCCTGTGCACCGCCCATTTCTCTTTACGGTAAGCCATCCTTTCCGCCCTGGCCATAAGCATATACACAAAGAACCCATCCTCCGATGAACGGAAACAAGGGAACTGATAGCCGCATTTTACCACAAACTCCGTGCGGAAAAGCTTATCCCATGCCCATCCTTTGGCAATCTGGAAAATACCCGCACATAAAAGCTCCCCTCCGGAAAATATCCCTTTCCCGTTTAAAAATAAATCTTCATAATCCCAGGCATTCGGCTGCTCTTCTTCCATCCCCCCTTCCGCACAGCATTGCCCATATCTGCAAATCACAATATCCGCTTTATTCTTCTCCGCCTCTTCCGCCATTTTTTCCAGCATCTCGGGCGCATAATAATCATCCGCATCCAAAAAGGACAAATATTTTCCCGTGGCATATGACATACCTTTATTCCTGGCTGCACCGGCAAATTGGTTTTCCTGCCTTATCAGCTTTACCCTAGCATCTTTTTTCGCATACCCCTCCAAAATCTGGGGCGAACTATCCGTCGAGCCATCATCCACACATATAATTTCAATTTCTCTCAACGTCTGTCCACATATACTATCCAGACATTGAGGCAAATACTTTTCTTCGTTGTAAACGGGTAAAATAACCGATACTTTGACCATACTCACAACCACGCCTTTCTTATCCATAGACTTATACATACTCCCTACCCTTATTTTTTATTATATCATATGTCACCAATTTCTGTCAGAAAATTGATGGCCTGCTTGCGCATCAACGCAATTCATCGTTGTATTTCTCACCGATTCCCCTTGATAATCCGCAAGCCCCCTTGACATATTCCCTCTAGTCCATCAAAATAATAGTACTGATTCAATGCAGTGGATTCATTTTGAGGATTAGAAGGAGATAGAAAAGAAAGCCATGGAAGAAATCATCTGTTATACTGTCCGTTTGCCCGAAGGCACCAAACAGAATATTCCATTTATGGAACTCCTTTATGATGAACGTTGGGCAGAAGGGGTGATTTTTTGCCCCGAAGGAATTTTTCAGGAAGTGGGCAGCTTTAATAGCAGGCTTTCCGCCAATCAACGTTATGAATTCCTGTTGCGCGCGGTGCAAAAATACCCGTTTACCGCTATAGGGATACCCGCAGGCATTCCGCAGGATGTATCCCATTTCCAGGCTCCTGACGGATTCATCCCGCTCCCCTGCGGTTATGGGATACCGAACCCAGCTCCTTTGGACCGTTACCGTACCGACTGCTACATTGCAGGCAAATACCAGCAGGAGCTTCTTTCCTCCCAATGCTTTGATTCCGTTATCCAATGCCTGCTTGCGGATGCTTCCCGGATGCCCGGTTACGAAGAAACCACTAAATGGCTGGAGGACATGATTTCCCATGCCCCCCAATATTTTGAAATAGATGACAATACCCGCCCTATTCTCATATACCGCGGTTCCGATACATGTTACAATATTTTAAACCTTTTGGCCGACCAGCTAGCAGATGCGCTGCGCTCCTGCGGCCAGCAAGTCATAGTGTTTGATGTGGAAAAAGAAGGCAATCAGGCGCTGACCCAGTGGATTGACTGCCGTTTCAAAGCCATCATCGGCGTTCAAACCTATGTTTTTTCCATTATGATGCAGGATAAGGAAACTAATCTTCACGATTTGATTACCGGTCCAAAATATAATATCATTCTTGACCATCCTTCTTTAATGAAAGAGCATATCGAAAACGGCCCGAAAGATTATTATCTGCTCCTTCATGACCGAAATTATATATCCTTTGCCAAATATTATTATTCCATGGTGAAAGGCTGTTTTTATCTTCCCCCAGGAGGCACTCTCCCCCTGGAAGGGAGGGCGGAAAAGATATATGATATCACTTTCATCGGCTCCTACTACAACTACCGGGACCGGCTTTTTGATATAGCTGCCTTCGAGCGGCCCAAACGTTTCCTGGCCGCCCGTTTCCTGCTGCTTATGCGCCGGAATCCGGACTGCCCTGCGGAGCTGGCATTTCAGAAGGCTTTGGACTACTATCATATCAGCCTGGATAATGACGGTTTTCTGTCATTATTCTTTGAATTGCGTCTGGCCAGCTTCTGCATCATGCACTATTATAGGGAAAAAATTATCCGCACGTTGTTAGATGCCGGGATTGAAATCCATGTATACAGCCCTACCTGGCATAATGCCCCTTTTTTCGGGCACGAAAAGCTTATCTGCCATCCTGCCCTCAACGCGGAAGAAAGCCTGAAAGTTATGGCACAGTCCAGGATTTCCTTAAATGTCATGTCCTGGCATAAGGATGGGCTGACCGAACGGGTATTGAATGCCATGCTCTGCCGTTCCGTTGTATTATCCGACCGCAGTACCGCTTTGGAGAAAAATTTTTCCGACGGGAATGATTTGCTGCTTTTTTCCTTACACCAGATTCATCAGCTTCCCGGGCTGGTAAAAGGGCTGCTGGCAGATGATGCCAGATTGGAAGCTATAGCAAACCATGGATTTGAAAAAGCCTTTGCTAACCATCAATGGAAAAACCGGGCGGAAAGGTTTTTGGAGATTTTGGAGAATCGTCTGTGAAATAATGCCAGGCACAGCAAATTTCAAACAACAGCACACTTACTATGGAGGTACTTGACATGCTCCCTATATCCGTCTGCCTTATTGCCAAAAATGAAGAAAAATATATCGGCGAATGCTTAAGCCGCCTTGCCCGCTTTCATTGGGAAATCGTTGTTGTAGATACCGGTTCCACTGACCGGACGGTGGAAATTGCCCGCACCTATACACCCTGTGTTTATCATTTTGACTGGATTAATGATTTTAGCGCGGCCAAAAATTATGCTGTCCAAAAAGCCAGCTACGATTATATACTGACCGTTGACTGCGACGAATATCTGGAAAGCGATGGAATAAATGACGCTTTCTTGCAGAAAATGGTGCAGCAGATATCGCCCATGCAGGCCGGTATGGTGCACCGCATCAGCCCGGATGCAGATTTATCCGAAAGCAGGGGGGCTGATACTTCCGTTCCTTTCGTGCATGAGTCCATCGCCCGCTTTTTTCACCGGGGATATGTGCACTATGTGGGGAGTATCCACGAACAGCTTGCCGCCCTCAATGGTTCTCCCCTGGAATTCATACCTGTTCCCCTAACTTTTTATCATGCAGGATATAGCACTACCGCTATTAAAAAGGAAAAGGCATCCCGCAATATCGCCATGCTGGAGGCCGAATTGCAGGCCGGAAATGCCGATTCTTATATCCTTTTTCAATTGGGGCAGTCTTACTTTGGCCTTTCGGATTACGAACATGCGCTTCCTTATTTTGAACAAATTCTTTCTATGGACGTAAATGAAAAGGAGACATATATTCAGACAATGATAGAATCTTATGGCTATTGCCTGCTGAACCTGGGATTCCATGCAAAAGCCCTGGAGTTGGAGGGTATCTACGATATTTTCTCCCAAACGGCGGATTTTGTTTTTCTCATGGGGCTTATCTATATGAACAATGCTATGTTCCAGCGGGCTATTGATGAATTTTTAAAGGCCACTTCCATTGACGTCTGCGCCGTTGATGGGGTGAATAGTTATAAGGCTTATTATAATGTTGGGGTTATTTATGAGTGTATGGGGGATGCGCAGGCAGCCATAATGTATTATAAGAAATGCGGAGGGTATGGGCCGGCCAGGGAGCGGTTAGCCGGCCTTAAGTCGACAACCCCGCCGCAAGCAATGGGGCAGCAAACTTCCAGCGCTGCAAGCGGCGGAGCATTGACCCACGCGGCAGTCGCCAAATCTCCGCACAAGTGAGGCTACTTGGCTCGTTGCCCGCGGGAATCAAATAATTCATAGGTTGTCCCATTTCGGCACGGCTCACTCTCCCCTGCTGCACGTTTTCTCCTTAAAACTTTGCAGATTCCCCATCTGCCTTATATTCTCAATCCACTGGTATATCATCTGCCTGTCATATACCTGGTTTTCATTTTCATCCCTGACTTTTTCCAGGGCACATGCCATCAGCGCATATTCATTTTCCAGGGAAGTATGGAAAACACCCTTGTCATCCGTGTTGATGGATACATTAATCTGGGGGCATGACTGCAGCTTCCCAATATCCCATGTCATGTCCTTATTATAAAGCTGTACTATCGGCAGTTCATCGTAATTTTCTGCCGTACTGATAGCCAGATTGGAGGACGGGTTCGTTTCCACCCCGATTCCTCTGGAAGCGAAATCCTTTGCCATGGCCTTCTGCACTGCCTCTACCCCTTTTACATACATAGAAGGAATATATCTCTGTATGCTCTTTTCCCCTTCTTTCCTCACCCGCCAATTATAATGATATAAATAGTATAAAAAACCAACCTCTTCCCTTAGCCTGTTTTTATGCTCCTTAGGGAACTTCCGGTTTATCAGCCAGTCCTGCCTATATGTAATCTCATCTCCGAATTGGCCGTTTATATACAGTTCCGGTTCATCCCCCCTAAGCTTCCATGCTTCATAATAAGCATGGATGTTGGGAACTAAGCTATTCCTTGCCCCATTCTTTCCATATACCTGTGAAAAATAAAAATCAAATTCCCTCAAAAGCACTTCCTTTAAGTGGTCAAATTTCTGCAATCCATACTCGATGAGCTTATGATAAAGCCAGACCACATTGTCCAAATAATCTTGCTGGGGAAGCACAATGGTATACTGCTTCAATGCATACCACTTTTTCACATCAATCCCCAGTACTGTACCATGCCCTATCCTGTCACCGCATTGGAGATTCAAAAAGTAAATAGCTTCATCTACAGCGCGCAGACCATCCACCACATCAAGGAAGTCTTCCCCTACATGATATGTCATTTTCAATTGGGGAACTTTTTCCGCACCAACCACTTCCTCCGTCACATGCTCTGCCAGAAAGCGGAACACTACCGCAAAAACTTCCGGCCTGCATCCAATTTCCTGGGCGCAGGCGTCTATACCGAGTACATTGGAAGCTGCTTTCCGAAACCGTTCACGGAAATCATACAGGGCATTGGCCTGTCCTTCCAGCACCTTCCGCCTCGTATAATGCCTGCAATAGCATCCGTCAAAGCAT
The DNA here is from genome assembly GCA_009911195.1 of Lachnospiraceae bacterium. Classification (GTDB taxonomy): domain Bacteria; phylum Bacillota; class Clostridia; order Lachnospirales; family Lachnospiraceae; genus Kineothrix. The sequence goes on from QXWV01000117.1 coordinate 44,546, forward strand.
TCCTCATCAGGCAAATCCTCATCTTTTCTTTTTGCAAAATGAAATACATAGTAGTAGTTCTTTTTCGATATGGGATTTACACGCTGTTTTAAAACAGAATCAATTCCCAGAATCATCTCCGCATTTTTCTCCGCGCAGTCTTTAGGCGATACCCTGATTTCCAGGCATTGGATATTTCCGCTTTCCATACTGCCATAAACAGCGCTTTCTATCATTTTTCTGGAATCCGTATATACCCCTTTACGGCTGTTGTATATCTGAAAATTCTCAAAGCCTAATGCATGGTTTACCTGGACCAGCTCGCTTCGCACGCTTTGCTTCATCACCAGATAGGCATAAAACAATTGGTAATATTTTTTCGGCAGCTTCCTATCCGACAGTTCATCCACCAGAACCCGGTACATCATCCATCTTTCACCGGCAAACCAGTACATCTCCGGCTTTGACTTCTTTAAATTACTTACATCATAAAGGGCATAATCCAAAAGCTCATCAAACCCTTTTAGCAAAGCGAACTCTTTTACATGGTCAATCATAGTCTGAATCTGATAGTGGTAAATCCCTATATCCATTTCCCCTGTCAATAACATATCGATTTGAGCTTTGCTAAATTCCTCCTGTTTCATCTCCAGAAGCCCATAAACAATATAAACCCGTATCAATGCCGCTTTCAGAATCCTGACTGCAAAAGAATCCTCAGAATATTTGATATTATAATGTTCCCTTGTTGCCCTCTGTGTTTTTTCTGCTTCTTTGGAAAAATCCGACAATATACCCGAGCTAACATGGTTCATGAAATAAATCCACATCAGATGAAAGTACGGCGCAGAGCCAAAGAGATGAAAATGATTTTCCGAAATCCCTCTTTCCAGAATACGCCTTAACTGCATATTATTATGGTCAATCGTTATATTCCATGTAAAATCAACATGCTTATCCCGACGCCTTTTAAAACGCATCGCATAATAAGCACATATTAACAGGTCTTCTTCTACATAATTGGTTACTGACCGAAACCGCAGAAGATTCCCGTAAATGCATAAAGTCTCATTATTTTCTGTAATCAATAACCGCTCCGACAATTCTTCCAAAGCAGCAAATACATTCAGGCCGCTCCTGTCTTTCATACTGGAAAAGGGATGGCCTTCCTCCCATGCACTTTTTTCTATGTATTTATATAACTGCGAATTCTCCGTATCGCTGTATTGGCGCATATATGCCTTGGACAACTGTAAAAAATCATGTTCAGGGAAACAATCATAACGAATAGTTTCCCTGAGAATATCGTTTACGGAAACAGTGCTGAAATAGCACTTTACTACATTATCTAAATTATGCACAGTATTCCCCTTTTACCTTCTTTCGTATTATTCTTCGATATCCTGCTCTTCCATGTCAATCGAAGTATTGGTACTTTTCACTATTTGCAATATAAAGTCATTCAATACAGACACGTCCAGGCTTCCTTTTACATCGCTGCATCCGAATGCTTTAATGAAAGGGCAGCAATAGAATTTTTCTAATAATTTTGGCCTCCTCTGCTCCGGGATTCCCATATTTATGTATGCTTCATCTTCTTTCCCCAGTTCTTCCGCTATATAGCTATATACCCTTTGGAAATATTTAGCGATATCGGATAATTCCACCCCCGAGTCCTCTTTTGTCCTATTCCGGACCCGCTTCATTACATTATAGGTCATATCCAAATTATAAAACGGCAGGTAAACCATATTTTCATTTCCTTTATCTTCTGCCTTCCAAATAGACTTTGCATTCGCCTCTTCTTTGACCAGCTTTTCCCACTCTTCCAACTGTTGTTTTTTATACTGCTTATTATGCTGCTTGCTTTCGCTTGATAATAATTCTTCTATACACTCGTAAATACTATCGCACAAGCTATTGAGGAATGTCTCCTTCATATTAGGGGCATCTTTTATCTCTCTTCCTACAAAGCCCAATAAGTCGAAATCCATTTTCTCAACTTCACTTATCATTATAATTTTACTTCCGCTTCCTTTCACTGTAATACCGCTTTTCACCTTGAAATTCCATTTTAATATATCTACCTTCCCTGAAGAGTTACGTAAATTTGAAAAAAGAAGCGATATACATTCCAGATAAGGTACATAGCTTGTCAGGTCTCCGATTAGCTTCTTTACCCCTTTTTGCGAATTGATATCAAGGGGGAACTCTCTCTCAATAGAGATTTGCTCTTCATTGCTCTTTCCAAAATATCCTATTGTCAGCGGCATCTTATTCTTATCACTCCGAAGAATAGCTTTGGGCATTCCTTCCTCAAACCATTCCCCCCCAAATGTACTGCCTAAGAAGTTTGCCAAACGCATTTTTGCCCGTTGCCTGGCATCTTCCCTGTTTCCCGCGCCGCCGCTTTTGTCGCCTTCATCGCTATCGCTTCTTCTATTGCAATAGCTGTAGTATTCCCTGACCATCTCCGAAGTAAAAGATGCCAAAATGCAATGGCTTAAGACTTTATCATAATAGTCTTCTCTTCCGATATCATATATTTCACCTAACAAATCGCCATATCTGTACTCCACTTCATCCACACTGTCTTTTAATAGCTCATATTCAAACTTGCTCCCTTTATAATACCGGAGAAAATTCACCGCATATTCCGCTCTTCTTTCGATATTCCTTTGAACGATTAGCTTAAACACATCCAACTGTTCTTCATTCAGCACCTGGGAAGCCATCCTGTCCGTGATATCATAATTAAACCTGTCATGGTTCTGGTCATAGCGGTACATAGGATTATAACCATCCCTGCCCTTTCCTTCCTCTATTTCTTCCATAGAATACAGGGAATTCAAAAACTGGTTATAAGATATCAATTCCCGTATCGTACCAGGCAGGCAGAAATGTTTTTTCTTTCCGCACGCATCATAATAAATCAAAGTCTTATCCACAATCTTTTTCAGGATAAAAGCTTTGACCGTTTCTTCTTTCCCATCCAATTCTGAAATTCTAATCTGTTTGGATATAATATTGCCCCCGGAGAGATATATGCGGTTGGACAGCGGAAGCACTTTCAGCAAATAGTCATCATTCAGTTTTTTCGCCTTCCTGACTATATTTCCAAACTCTTCATAAGCCTTCTGCCCATTATATGCCCCGGACGGGATTTTCGGCATCAGCGATTCCATAAAGTATTTTTCCGACAGTAGATGCAAATGCCCGTAATCAACGGCTATCAGCACAATTATTCTGCGGTTAAACAGATATTTGTGCATCTGCTCCAGCATTTCATAGCCTTTTTCCAGATTCAAATCCAAATCATCTACTGTTATGACAAGAAAAGAATCCCCATCATTCCCCCTGTAGTATCCATACTCGTCCTTGCCATCCAACATATCCAAAAAGTTTTTTATCAGCTTCTCAAAGGCTTCCCTCGTTTTCAGGCTGCTGGAGACATTTTTCAGCTTAACTAATACAGATTCCCCCAAAACCTCCCTTTTTTCACTATGGCCCACATTATTGTAATTCTTATATACTTCGTTGAATTCCTTCATTATCTTTTTGCTGAGTTCCTCGTAATTGCTCATTCCGCTCTTCTCCTTGAACTCCGCCTCAAACACCTGGAACATGTTGGCCCAAATTAATTCAATCAAGTCTTCTTTTGCCTCTAATACAGAAGCATCAATAGGGGGCATAATCCAAAACCGGTACTGTTTTCCGTGCTTTTTATTATAGGATAAACGTTTGCCCCATTTTTCCTCTTCCTTCCCATACCTGGATAAAATATCGCAGAATTCATTGATTGCGGTAGTCTTCCCGCTGCCCCTGGTGCCGATAAAGGCAATAATGTTCGCAAATTCCGAACAATTGATATCCGAAATATCTGACCTTAATAAAAACCGATTTTTATTTCTGTTTTTCTGCCTTATCTGTTCCCGGCTATACCCTTCCTCCATCAAATCGATATTTTTTAAAATCGCCCCAAGGGCTTCATGATAGCAATTGATATATAACGGATAATTTATCCCTAAATCACTGCATTCCTCAGCTCCGCCTTCCGCAACCACATGTAGCTCATAACGCTCTTTATCCATAGTAAATCCCCTTTCACCTTAAGCAATTATAATGCAATTACCATTTATTCACCTGTCACGCTTTTCCATTTTTCCATATATTCCATTTCTTTTTCTTTATTCCTCAACCCACGGTACGTTTCCATCAGCAAACGGTACGCCGTGCTTAACTTTAGCCGCTCCTCAAGCACATTGCTGTACGTCATTTTCTGTTTGCCGTAAAACAAGTTGAAATATTTACTGTTGCCTATTTCTTTCTCCTTAATCCGTATCGCATTTTCCCCCATTTCAATTACCTTTTCATACCGGTTTATCCGAGAATAAATATAACATTTCTGAGAATATACTTTAAAAGCATATTCCAGTTCCAATGGGTCTGCAAAATGCATATCCAGTTTCCGTTCCAGCTTATCAAGAATCGCATCAAACAATTCTATTGCCTTTTCGTAATTGCCCTGATTCCTTTCTATGACAGCCAGTTTAAAATAATTTCTGAACTTTTCCTTACGCTCGTTGGCCAGTTTATAGCATTTAGCTGCATCCTTCTCTTTTCCGGAAAATGTCTCAAATCTTTTTCCCATCCAGTAATATACAGCGGATGCAAAACAACTCTCATTCATCTCCTTCAATACGCTGTCAAAGGCCATCAAAGCCTCATTTCCACTCCCCCTTGACGGCTCATAGCACATCCCCAGAAGAATTTTTGCGTTAGTGAAGCCTTTATATTCCCGGCAAAGTTGTTGGCATTGTTCCGCCAAATCATTAATAGGGAAATATAGAATATCTTTTTGATAATCGCAGGCTGTATTCGCTTTTACACTGCACCACAACACTGTATATTTATAATGCATAACTACCTCATTTTGGACCTTTCCAGCCAACGCAGTTAATTGATGATACCCCTGGATAAAAGCGTCTTTTGCCAGTTCTGCAGCAATGGATGGCTTTTTCGCATAATATTGAAGGTTCATGCTATGAAAGCAAAGACGGTTCTGTACGTATACCTGAATCAAATCCTTCCATGTCTTATCCGCTTTAAAACTGCCATTCTCCCTATAAGCCAATTTCAGCACTTCTTCCAGAAAATTAAAAATTAAATCCATCAACTGCTTTTGCGGAAAGCAGTCCTCTATCGGTATTGGTAAAACCCCATCTGCCGATGGACGTTTCATCCCATTCTTTACTAAAATATCGTTAAAATATATGGTACCCTGTGGAAGCCTGTTTATCAGCCAGGCATATTTTTCCACCGTGCACCCCAAAGCATCTGCCTGCTTTTTCGTAATTTCCCTGCTCCCTACACAAACATATACATCATAGTTCCCCTTTTTATCCGTTAAGATATCTTCAAATCCATCCTCCAGCAATATCCCTTCGCATACAAATACACCTAAAAAGCGGAACATTTCCGCTAAATAGGAAAAATCCATCCTATGCGCAATTTCGTGAATTAACATAACTGACTTTAGCACATCTATTTTCCTCCCCATAATTTATACTAATAGCGCACTTACCCTCATCCCAGATATATAAAGCAGAAAAATACCATTAACTAATGCAATCATTCTATTTATACATATTCCTCCCCCCATTTTATGCATCATGTCCGAAAAAACTTAACCCCACATTACTATCACCCGCAAAGAAGCGAGTAAGACCCCCAAATCTCTAAACTAAAAAAACATTGGAATTACCAATGCTCTACCTACAGCAGCCCACTTATATACCTTTAACGGCTTGTCCCTTCTTTATTTCTTTCATCGGACGAAGAAAAGCCTTTATTAGTATAACTAAGCACGCCACTGTTTATTCTGTATATTTATCCCGCTTATTTGCACGATTTTTGGGTATTTTTTCTTTTTATCCATAATCCCAACACCCTTTATTCGACATAATATGGAATCATCGATGTTTCTTTATGATATTTTTCGTCATGTTTACTGTTTCTCACATTCATGCTAATAATTTTAGCATATATCAGGGGCAGTTTCAAGGATATCTTTTGAAACTTGCCCAAAATCTTTTTTCACCCTTTCTTTATCCTCTCAGCGAAATATCCCCCAATACTTGCAATAAACCCCAGGGTATCCTGCTTCATTTCTTCCGGGAACGCATCTAATACAGGGGCTGTTTCAAAATTCAGCACTTTGTCAAAACCAATCTTTCCCAATCCCCTGATAAACCCTTCCCAGTCCGTGGATGTCTTGTTCCCCCTGCTCCTGGAAAATGTAAATGGTATCTGGTGCAAATCTGCAATACCATCATTATCATGGATATGAAGAACTTTTAACCGCTGCCCAAGGTTACTGATAAACCGTTCAAAATCAATGCCTACCAAATTGGCATGCCCGGTATCGAAGCAAAATCCCAGCACCGGGGCATGGTATTTTTCATTGATACGGTCAATGCGCTCCGCCGCTTTTTTCCCATCGCAGCAAGGGCCTTCCATTAAGTGGCCGCCCAATCTGCCATACAGGTTTTCTATACATATAGTAATTCCCATTTCTTTGGCCATGGGGGCAATCGAATGGATAAATTTCTCGGTCTCCTCCCACTCCTTTTCCTCTGACCCCAAATAGTTCACCAGTTTAAAACCATGTATCACCATATAAGGGCAGCCAAAAAAATGGCAGAGCTCCATACTTTTCGGTGCGACATGATTCCAGAGATAGTCATTCACCTCCACGCTGCCTCCAGGGACATACATAGGATATGGCATATGCATCTGATGAATGATAACCCCCGCCTTATCTGCCCCTTTTTTATGGGGCAGGAAAAACCTCTCCAATTCCTGTATTGTCCGGCTGAAAAAATGATTGAGCTCTCCCTGGTAAATCGAAGAATTGGCCAAATAAGAATTTAAACTAAAATCCGCACAGGCAAAGCCAGCCTTGGCAAGCATGGCAAAGCCTTCCGATGGATTACTGTCATTTATAATTTTATAAGTCTGTACTCCTAATTGCATTTTTACAGCCATGCCCCTTTCAAAACCTGAAGATTTTCCATACCTCTATCCCTATTCCGCAAATACTTATAAATTTTTCATTTCCAATCTGTCAAAATAATAGGAAGGCATATATTCATCATTGAAACATTCTATGGGATTCCGGATTCCCATGCTTTGCATTTGTGCCCTGATTTCCTCATAGCAAACATTACAGATAAACACCGCACAATCTTTTGGCAATTCCTTCAGGCTCTGCGGCTCTTTTACCTCCAGCCCGCAAAAAACAGTCCCCCATATGGAAGAGTCATTATCACATGTATAAAGCGGCGGATATTTCTCCCCATAGCATTTCATATAATTCCTGCACATATTCCCTGCACCGAACAGCACTCTGGACGGATATTTTTTCAACACATTTTCCATACCAATCTGCCACTTAAAATAGTCCGCTATATCCTTTGTCCATTTTAGCAGCCCAGGGCGTAAAAAGGGCGGAAAAGCGAAAAGGGTATCTTTCATATTGATAATCATCTCTCCTGCAAATCCCAGCTCCCGCAGCCCCCGGACCAGCCCAAGCCAATCCGTCTGTGCCTGTCCATTGTTCACGCTGGTGAAGGGCAGCAGCGCATTTTCATTGTTTCCGTCGCAATCCCGCAGCTCTACTGCTTTCAGCCTTTCCCCCAGCCCTGAAATAAATTCATACATATTCAGGCCACACAAATTGCATGTGCCCACATCCATACAAAAGCCAAACCGTTCCCCGCCCAATGCTTCATTGAGGCTGTCCACCCAACATGCCGCTTCATATATTTCCGCACAGATTCCCCTCACCAAATGCCCATTCCTGTCCCTGCATTGGTTTTCCAGCAGTATCTGTTCTTCATACTCTTGGGCCAGCGATGCCAGTTCCATATAATATCCCTTGTTAATGCTCCATATATCCTCATCCGGAATGCCTGCAAATAAAGGTCTTACCACGATATATTTACAACCTGCCCTGCCACATAGCCGGATGCTTTCTTTCGCCAGCAATGCGAGCAGGCCATTTAAATTAGAGAGCTTATAGTCTCTTGGCAGGTATGGGGCATAGGCTATCTTTATCTGTATACCGCTTTTGGAACATTGCTCCATTAACGAAAAAGTCATTTTTCCCATTTTTTCAAGGAATCCATCCGCTTCCAAGCCGCTATTCCTATCATTTCCAGTCCATTTGCCCTTTTCCTTTATGATTTCTTCGCCGCATTCCCCCGCATGTCTTCTTTTCCCTATGTTTTCCAGCTCCTCCGGTGGGCAGCAAAGGGAAAAATCCAACAGTATATTTTCAAACCCGGCATCAGAAAGAGAAGCAATTCCCCGTCCCGGCCTTTCCACCGCTATGATTCCTGCCGGCGCGCATACTATATTTACTTCTTTGTCCATTCTTTCCGTCATATTGATTTTGCCCTCCCCTTTTGCGTCCGGCAAGCCGCTCTGTTTGTTGTTTTGCCTATAAGCTTATAATCTATAACGCATACAATACTGTATCAAACCATGCATTTGTATACTGGCGCACATACAGCTTATATTCGGGGTTTATTTCTTTTATCATTGCCGGAATCTCATATAAGTCTTCCGGTTTGTGGTAAATGCATATTGCCAATTTAGGCTTATACGCCTGTATAATTTTCCTGCACCCCTTTAGTGCTTCCTGTTCTGCCCCCTCGATATCCATTTTTATATAAGTAGGCCGCTTATCGAAGACTATTTCATCCAATGCCGCCGTCTCGATGACATAGTCGCCCTCTTTCTCTGATATGTGGGAACTGCATGTTCCCGCCGCATCAAAATAAAGCTTTGTTTTTTCGCTCCATACGCCTAATTGATACAGTTCATACCGGTTCTGCCCCATATTTTTCTCTATTTCCGCCTTTTTGCAGAGCTCCGGTTCAAAGATTACAATACCTCTGTATTTGCCATGGCACCGCTCTATAAAACGTGTTGCAGAATCCCCATCAAATCCCCCGCAGTCAATGAACATCTCATCATCCGTCAATATTACCTTTTCATCGAAATATTCTTCTTTACAGGGACTAACCACCGCCGATATGTCACGGAGCAAAAATGCTTTCTTCATTCTTTCAAGATAAACCCTTTTGGAAAAATCATCCTCCAAAAGCCCATATGCCTTCTTGTATTCCTCAATATGTGCCTCGAAATATTCTTTTGTCTGCCAATAAAAATACGCATTCATACTATGCATTTGCTTTTCGTCAAATCCCATGGAAAGCAGTTGGCCACAGATGGCCTGGCATGTATTCTCAGCCCCGACACATACTAATATTTCCGGATTGTCAATTGCATTCAGTTCTTCTGCTCCTATAATTTTGAGCCCGGTTGCACTGTCTATGCTTCCCCCCAAAGCATTGTCGCAAAAGCACAACACACGAATACCGTAGCCGGACAGCAAATCATATATTTTATGGCCACAAATACCGGCACCGAATATAACAGGGTTTCCTTCCCCAACCTTATCCAGCATACTGCATTTTATTTTATCTGTTTGGCTTCTGATTTCATCGGCTAAATAATCGAACGTTTGCATATACGGTTCTCCTTTAAATCAATTTCTTTTCTATTAGCGCTTTCATCTTGCTGGAGCTTGTACTCTCAGTATATGGAAAAAATACCAGTTCCGAGCCGTTGCGTTCTAAGAATTCCCTGTTGCTAATCCAGGCCGGCCTGTCTATATAGTCGCTTCCCGAAAACTGGCAATCAAAATGATACAACTTATACGCCTCCCTCGTGTCATTATACTCCAATGGTATCTCAACTGCCTCGTCTACGTATCGGCAGGAACGCACCATTTCAATCCGTTCCTCAAAGGGCACAAATGGCTCCACTTTTTTAAAGTTGCGCACCCCGTCATCTGTCACTACCCCTACAATCAGATAATCGCACTGTTCCTTGGCACGCTTAAACATATTCAGATGCCCCACATGGAATAAATCGAATACCCCTGAAATATATCCCACATGATATTTTTTTTGAGGCTTTTCCCCACCGTCCTGCCTAATATGCCCTTGCTTCCTTTCATACCCTATATTCGCATCATATATGCTGTATTCTGTAATGCCCATAGCTTCCAACTGGCTTACAACAGATGCATAATTTTTAATGCACACAATCACTTTGTATTCTTCCTTGTCCAGTTGTTTTAAAATTTCCGGCGGCTGTATTTCTATGCCATTTATTTTTTCCCCCCATTTGCCCGCGTTATTATCAACAATGGCATAGACAGAATAATGTTGCTGATACAGCGCTAAGAATTTCTTTGTAAAGTTTCCGGAACCAAAAAGTATCAACTTGCGTGTATCTATATTTTTAAAGATATCAATAAAGATTTTCCTGTACTCCATGTCAGAGCAATTGACCCTTTGGCGGTTTGAATTTATATTATCATCGCTAACCCTGTGCCTGCCGTAATATATCTGAAGGCTTTCTGCATTTAAAAGCTTTAATAAAAATGCATTCTCCATCCCCCGCCAGCGTCCTATCTGTTCTGTCAATTTATATCTTGCAAACATCTCTTCTATCGGAATATATTTATTCAATTCACAGTTTCCACTGTAGAATGTTGTAAGCATACGCGTTATTACCGCATTTGCCGGATAATTTTCCTCACAGAACTCCTGGTCATAAAATACAAACTCGCCATTGATATGAAAGCTATTTAACGGAACCATATCCAAATACCCTTTGCGGAGCATGGCTCCCGCCCCGTCGCCAATATCTTCTTTGATGATATCCGAAGACTGTAGTATCAAATCCCGGAAGTGGTCCATCTCCTGCAGAAATTTTTCTTTATCCGTTCTGATAAGCCGCTTCAAATACAGTTGTGACACTTCGCCCTTAATATATGGCATAACATAGGAATCATTTTCCATCCGTGCATTGACAACCAGGATGCCATGCTTTGTCAAGTCATTCCCATGTTCGGCGAAGCGCCTTAGCCGTTCTCTGCCTTCCGGATATGCCGCCCTTTTCTCCACGCTGCCGGAAGGGTGAAGTATCGTAAAAAGCGCCCGTTCCCTGCCCCTGTCCATTGAAAGGGTAACGTGGTCAATATCCGAAAACATGCCTTCTGTTGTACATTCTATCAGGTATGCATTTGCCATCTGATGGAACATGCCATTATCCACCAAGTCTTCATAAAGCATCCTCTCATTCATAAAGACAGTATATGGGTAATTATAAAATGGCAATATACGGTTTGCCAAATCTTCATTCGGAAGAAATTCCTCTGAGTAAATCAATGACGGATTGCGTAAATCCGAAAAGACAGAATAAAAGCGGAATTTCTCCCATCCTGATGCCCTCAGCATCCCCCTAATTTCTGCCATATGATAGCTTCTGCCTTTAAATACATCTTCCCGCTTGGAATATATGCGCCGATACCCTTCTATGCCATCAAAGCACCTGTTTGTATAAATATCCCTGTCACCGCAAAAATACCGGATTCCCATCCGGTTATTCATACCAAGCAGCATTATCCCATCCCGTTTTAAAACCTTATAAAACAGCGTCAGGAAAAATATAGGGTTTGCCTGCGTTTCTAAGGCTTCTATACATATGATATAATCAAAATATTCCTTGTATTCCGGCCAAAGGCCATCCTCCGGCAGTTCCAATGAAGCACATGTTACTTCCATCCCTTTCTCCAAAAGCATCTGCGCCAAAGGAGTATTTTTATCCCCGATGTAAAGCACGGCACTTCCTTCTTTAAAATCATACCACTGTAGAAGCCCCTTTTGTATCCCGTTAATCAGTTCCTGCGCCTGTCCCACCTTTGTCCTCCAATCTGCCTTTCCACTTATCTACATCTTTTTCGTCTATTTTCTTAGCCGATGCCGTCATAATATTGGGGAACTGAAGTTTTTTTAAGGTACCAAGCATATCATAAAATGCTGCTGAACCCTCTTTTACCGCCAGTATTACGAGGCTTACGTCTTTATTTCCCATACACTCTGATATTTCACAGATTGTTTCCCCCTGGCATTCTATGCGTTTCCCCTCCAGGCTCGTAACTGCCACCTTCACTGCCTGTGCATCTGCCTTCTGTTCTTTTACCCGGTATGTGATTCTCTTTCCATATTCTCCTGCCCCATATACAATAATATTGTCATAGCCGGAAATTGCTTCCTTCGTTATTTCCCTGAACCGAATCAAAACATCTTCCACATAGGCAACCGGGTCTTTTATGATTGCAAGCTGTTTTTCCGTCATATAATCATAACAGGCTTCCTTTTGCCCCTCATAAAGCCTGCGTTCTTTTTCTATCGTTTTTGCAAACTCCAGCTTAAACTGCAAATCAATCCTTTCCAATGTACCTATATATGCAAGCATACGCCAGTGAAAACAGATTTGGTACAGTTCCCTGTTTTCGGTTCTATGGTCAACCATAAATTTCCTGATGAAATCAAATTCATTTTTCATGGCATATACTTTTTTATTGTCATGTACCGATGAGAGCACATTATCCTGCCTGTAATTATAAAAAGCCCTATCTAAAAACATAACCCGCTTTGCCCAGTAAAAAGTCTGAAACCAAAAACCATTGTCCTGGTAGGAAGCACCCGGCGTTTCATTGTACCTGACATTATTTTCAATTATCAGTTCTTTTTTGTATAATGCATTCCATGTAAATTTGTCCACCAAATATGACTTTGTCCATGTGGGGGGATTTATGATGTTATTATACATTTCGCGATTGTTTGTCAAACTGCAATATTCTTTTCTTACGGTACCATCCTTATTATCCCATATCGCATAGAAATCTGCTTTGACCAAATCCAGCCCATGCTTTGTAATGGTATCATGCAGTACCTGATACATATCACCTTCAATCGTGTCATCGCTCTCAACGATGCCTATATACTTGCCTTTCGCAAGCTGCACCGCCGCATTCATGGTTTCCCCGTATCCGGAATTGGATTTATGTATGACCCTTATCCGCTTGTCCTTAATGGCATATGCATCTAAAATATCCCCTGACCGGTCAGTAGAACCATCATCCATGCATATGACTTCAAAATCCGTATATGTCTGTTGCAGTATGCTGTCCAGACACGCCTCAAGATACTTTTCCACATTATATACCGGTACCAGAATTGATATTTCTACCATAACACAGCCTCCTGCATCTCTTCAGCTATTGCCATTCTCCTGCAAACAATCATCAAGGATATCCGATAAGGATATCAACGGCACTTGTGTATGCAGTTCAAGCTTCTGCTTTATGTTTTCCGCTTCATGTACCGGCGTAATAATGATACAGTCTGCATGCGGAATCCCTTCGTCCGGCCTAATGACAGGGAAGCCGCTTTGCCTGTCGATATCCATTTTATCAATGCCACATATAATATTTATGCCGCTTCCCTTAATATCCTCTATAAAATGATTTGCCATTTTCCCCAAACCATATAGAATGACATTCTTCATATCACGTGATACAAAATATTGCTTTACTGAACCGCCCCTTTCGTGCAGTACCATCCATTTCTCCAACAGCCTGTAATACGAAACATACAGCCTTTCATATCCACCAATACTTTTGTCCCTGACATTCTCAAATGACTCTCTGTCAATCTCCCTTTTTAAATTGTTTACAAAAATGTCTTCTACCCATGCCTCGCCTATTGCATCCGGCAGGAATTTCTGCAGCATTGTGCCTGCCGCTGCCGCCATCCTGGTTCTCAAGCCATCATCCTTGAGCAAACGTACCATCTCCTCCGCAAACGCCTCTTCCTCCGGTGAAATATTCTCAAAGCCGTTTTCTTCCATATATGGCGTTATTATGCCGCATTCCCCTATCAAAGGATATGGGCTGTTTTTCGTTTCATACGAAATGCCCAATTCCTCTCTCATACCGCCTGGGCAGTCACAAGCCACAACGGGAACGCCCGCGCTTAACGCCTCCAGCACCGAGCAGGACATCGCCTCACATCTGGATGTCATGGCAAAAACCTTCGCTTTTGCCAAGTAATCCCCGACATTTTTTACATTTCCAGGCAATTCCACATCATTTTCCAAGCCAAACCGCTTTATCATGTTTTCCTGTTCTGCCCTTAGCTCCCCATCCCCCAATATAATCAATTTACTATCCGGGCACATTTTCTTGACCAGGCTAAATGCCTTGATTAAGTGCCATTGGCGTTTATCGCCATGCATTCTCCCAACGGTGATAACAACGTTACCTTTATCCCTGTTTTCTCCAATCTCCATTCTATGCACAGGATTGTACATCGTTCTTGTGATATTATTTTTATCGCCATAATGCTCCAGCCAGTCTCTCCTGCAAAAATCGGATGGAAGCATAATTACATCCGCATACTGATATAATTCACGAAACGTTTCCTCTGCCCAGATTACAGATTTCTCCTGTTTTGCATACAAAGAGGTTACTCCATGTATTGTCAGGATAACCTTGTCCTTCCTTTTAGATAATATATTAAGATAATTTGCCCCCTGCATAAAACTGACTGCAATGTCTATATGATACCTGTCCTTTAATTTGCCCAGTTCATTTACTTTATACCGGATGGGATTCCCCCATTCTTTCCCGTCACTCATCGATACTTTAAAGTTTACAAGTGTCCCTTTGTATTCATATCCGATACTAATTGATAAATCGGTAAATATAAATACATGAAAACCCCTGTCCGCAAATATCCGGCTCAAATCCGCCGCGCACCGTTCAGCCCCTCCACCCTGTAATGTATCAATTATCAGTGCAATGTTTTGCATATATCCTCCAAACTATTCTGTACGAAATCTTCTCTACATCCCTTCCACCATTTCATTAATTATCTCCGAAAGAGACAGCACCGGACATGATACCTTTTTCTGCAAATTGTTACAGATAACATTGTATTCCAAAACAGGCGTTACAATCACCGCGTCTACCGGAGGCAATTCGCTTTCGGGGGAATACACATCCAAATCTATCGTAAGATATACCCCTGCCCGGTCGATGGCATACTGCACTGTAATTTGGGATTTTTCCAACTCCTTCTCCAAATGTTTTCCCAAATCGCTCAATCCATATATCGCAATGGTTTGGAAGCCGTGCTGTTCCATATAATCCGATATAGGCATGTTTTCTTCCTTTAACTTCATCCATTTATCCATCAATCTGTAATATACTGCCATTTTATCGCTGTTGCCCTTTGCACTCGTCTTTTTATTTCCAAACTGCTTCATGGATAAAAAAATAATTCCAACCCCTAAAAGGATATTTAATAATTCAGATAATCTTTTTTTCATTATTTTCTCCATTTCTGCGCAGCTTTTTGCGCCTACTCATCACATCTTCATAATATTGCATCATATACTGATAAAAATTTTCCGGGCTCATCTTTGCAACTCTCTTTTGCGCATTTTTTGATATTCTCTTTTTTTCTTCGCAAGACAGTTGTAAAACCTTGCTTATTTTATTTACCAAAGCTTCTTCGTCATTTTGTTCCACCAGGAAACCGTTGTATCCATCCCTAATTAACTGGCTAATCCCTGATTTATATGTGCTGATTACAATCTGCCCCAGCTCCATTGCCTCTATGCACGTATTTGGCAGATTTTCCAGCCTGTATGGCAAGATACAAAGCGATGCATGGTATATAATAGAATTAAGCCGCTCTCTGTCCTTTATTGTCTGCAAATAGATTATTCTGTCCCCATGTTCTTTTGCCGCTTCTTTCAATTTTTTAATTGCAGGGCTCTTAACCCCTTCTTTCATGCTCACTCCACAGTCCTTTCCGACAAAAACAAAATCAAACCCTGGATTTTTATCCAATATCTGGTAAATAGCATTTACTATTGTTTTCAAGCCCTTTATGCCGCTCATT
The DNA here is from genome assembly GCA_009911195.1 of Lachnospiraceae bacterium. Taxonomy (GTDB): domain Bacteria; phylum Bacillota; class Clostridia; order Lachnospirales; family Lachnospiraceae; genus Kineothrix. The sequence continues at coordinate 60,421 of QXWV01000117.1, forward strand.
GTGCCAAAAAACAAAAAATATTTTTTCCCTGCTAATTCCATTGGCACATTCTTTATTTTATCACAATCCACCCCCATTGCCGGCGTTTCCAAAACATTCACTTTTATTCCCACTGTGCGTTCTACCAGCCTTGCGTTCAACATGCTTGGTGCAAATATGCCATCCGCCCGCTTCATCGCTATCATATCCAGTTTATCCAGTGCGTTGATTTGCAGCCGTCCTTTTCCAGGCTGAAAATCTACTGCGCTGATAAGCTGCATGGTTGGGCCAAAAGAAGACATCCTCACCACACTGGGTATTTTTGTCCGAAACAGCCCCAATGCGCTCAGATGGCAATATTGTACCATATCCACTTTATCCTCCCTATGGATAGCTTTTATTTTTCGGTTTATTTTGTAACTATTCCAGCAACAGCTCAAAGTCCTGCGCAATATGTCGCTTTTTATATGCCTCAAAATAAAATCAATCTCAACAGTACCTTGCAGAACCCTGGCTACCCTTATATTCTTCCTGTACTCAATGATTTGATTATCCGTGGAAAGGACAACAACTGTAACCCGATGGCCGTGTTCAGACAAAATCTGGCTTGCCTTCGCCAAATAGTTTGCCAGCCCCCCGTCATATCCTTTTTCTGTCATAAATTCTGTTGTTGCAAAAACAATATGCATACTTAACCTTCTCCCTATAACAATTAGCCTTTTATTCGACTACTGTTTCATAAAAAATTTCCTCCAATGACACAATTGGAAACGTTAGCTTTTTTTCCAGTCGTTCCTTTATACTCTCATATTCCATAATTGCCGTTACAATCATGGCATCCACCGGCTCAACCATTTCATCCGGCTTTTTTACCATCATTGCTTCATACTGCCCACTCAGGCTTTGGTCCATCCCATAGCAAATTTCAATACTGCTATTCTTTAATGCATGGTACATATGTTTTCCCATATTCGCCATACCATATATGGCAATTTTTTGATATCCTCTTGCCAATAAAAGCGTTTCCAGCGTAACTCCACTTTCCTGCAATGTCATCCATTGATTCAGTAGGTTATACTGGGCTTCCACTCTCTTATACTTTTTATAAAGCTGGTTTTTCCCGCTTTCTTCCTTCCCTATGAATTCTTTCCAATGTTCATTTAATATCCCGGCATAAATGCTTTCCCACTTCTTTTCTCTCCACAAATAATTTTGCGGAATACCAAAGCCTTTCTTTTGCCCATACAAAACCTCATTTGGTATTACTCCGTCATATGCTTCTTTGAGACATGCCTTTAGTTCGTTTCCAGCATTGCATTCCTCCTGTGACAAAGAAAAAGCAAATTCTATTATGTGACGGTCTAAGAAGGGCACCCTTGCCTCCAAAGAAACCGCCATACTTACCCTGTCTACTTTTGTCAATATATCCCTTGGCAAGTATGTATGGAAATCCAAATAACGCATTCTTGTGAACGGCGGCAGTTCGGGTATATCATATTGATATAAGCTTTCATATGGATTATAATCCTCCGGAATTCCCAATCTCTGTGCATATTCTTTATAATAGTCAATATCTGCAACGCCTAGCCCCTGGCGCACTTCCTTCCGTTCATAGGCCAGCCGCTTTGCCAGCGGCAATGAAGTATCTACACTTCTATATGCATTAAAAAATCTGGCATGTCTTCCGTATCCCCCAAACAATTCATCTCCGCCATCACCGGTAAGCACTACGGTCACTTCATTCCTTGCAAACGCTGATACGAGATAAGTAGGATATGCGGAAGTATCCGCAAACGGCTCATCATACCACTCCCGTATCCGATTCCTAATCTTGCTGATATCCGAAATACGAAGGACCTTTCTATTTATAATAATATCCTTTTCTTTGCAAAATCTCATAGCAATCTCAGATTCATCGTATTCCTTTTCCTGAAATCCAATGGAAAATGCTTGTATCTGCGGATGGAAGCGGGACGCTTCATATGTAACAATACTGGAATCAATTCCGCCGCTTAAAAATGTCCCCACAGGAACATCTGCTACCAATTGGTTTTTGACAGATTGCTTTATCAGGCATCTTAATTCTTCCGATATATCCTCTTTGCTCCGTTTCCGCCCTACCGAAGAATTCACATGCAAATCCCAATATTTTTCTGTCCTTAACAGCTTTTTCTCCCGGACATCATAGACAAGCATTGTTGCCGGCGGCAGTTTATAGACAGACTGATATAAGCTTTTCGGCTCCGGAATGTATTGATAAAATAAATAATCATACACCGCTGTATTGTCCACCCGAAATGTAAAGTCATTTACCGCATGTTCCAATGCCTTCAATTCGGACGCGAATCCAAAACGTTCCCCTTGATATAGATAATATAAGGGTTTTACGCCTGCCCTGTCTCTGAACAAAAAGAGCTTCTGCCGCCTTTCGTCATAGATTGCTATGGAAAAAATACCATCTATCTTATCGATAAAAGCTTCCCCAAATTCCAAATATGCATATAATACTACTTCCGTATCCGAGGTAGTGCGAAAACGATATTTCTTTTTCAGTTCTCCTTTTAGCTTTTCATAGCCATAGATTTCCCCATTATAAATAATATGGACGTTATTCTCCATATTGCTCATTGGCTGCATGGCGGATATGGATAAATCACGGATGGATAACCTGCAAAATCCCAATGTGAAATATGGATAATGCTCAATTCTTTGTCCGTCCGGCCCTCTGTGCCCGATTGCCTCTATTCCTTTCCTGTAATCCCATCCCGATACATTACCGCCCAAAATGCCACACATTTGCTGCTTTCCCTCCCTTTTATGACTATGTATTTGTCATTCTTCATGCCCTAATATGTTCATTCACAAGATGATTGCCTGTTAAATATTTTAAAATTGTTATCTATATTGTGTTTCTTTGAACTAAATTCTATGTCAGTTCTAAATGTGTCACCTAAATATCCAATATCCTGCGGTGTAAATCCGTTCTTCCATATGGCATACATAAATGACAACTGGTCACGCCTTGAATAATTTAGCACTTCATCCCACCAGGTATCCATTATACGGATACAATTCCCATCATTATGTTCCCTCACCAATACCCCATTCTCAGTAAGTCCGAAAAAGCGTGGAAAACCTTCTTTCACATATCTCTTCATCTGATTCTGTATTCTAATTCTGCCATCAAGTTCCCCTTTTCCGTTTCTATACCACAAACTGGCCGCATGTTCGTATATATCAGCTACACCTCCTATACCATAGGAAGCAATCCCTACTTTACCAAGTTTTCCGGGCAAATGCGAAATAATTGTATTAATTTGAATATTTCCATCCACATATATAGAATAGTCATATTGTGGAAAGAATATATTCGGATGTATTTTGCAGTATCGGTTCATACGGTGATAATCCCCACTGATACATTCCGGGATTTTTTCGGTAATATCTACCCACTTATATACCCCAATATTTTCCGGTTTATTTAAACCAAGCAGATAATAATCGCACCTGGGGTCCTCCACTAAGGGCTGTATGAGGTCATCGTAGCCACCGGTAATACAAGTGTACACTGCAATTTTTTTATCTCTGTTTATATCCTTTTTATATCGCCCCATATCCATGCTGCCGTTCCAGGCAGCAGGCAATTGAATATCAAGATATTTTTCTATCAGACAATCTGTATAAAGCCATTCCATTTTTATTCCAATAGACTTTATATTCTCTGCCTCCAACTGTTTCGATATCGCTGCTTTTTGATGGCATTTTTCCACGAGTATAACAACTATCATGTCATCACCGTATTTTGACAATTCGCCAGGAGGCACACACTTCAATCCATCTATAATAGTCTTCCCCCACATATTAGGATTATTATCTGAAAAGCATACGATATCATTGCTGCTCCACTCTTTCACAAAATTATATCCCCAGCTTTCCGCCAATTGCCCTACTCCAAATAAACTAATATATTTATATTTTCCAATTGTTTCTCTAAAAATATTAAATTCCGTTTTTATGCGTTCCAGCCTTTTATATATTTCATAATTTGTAGTCATCTGCTTATAAAACAATCCCTTCCCTTACAATCATTTGCCATGTGAGCATGCCAATTACGTTATTTTCCCCATCTACCACCGGGTAATTATTTAATCTGCTTTCTTTCAATTTTTGCAAAGCATCTACCAGCAAAATATCCGCATATATGTATTTCGGGTTTTTGGTCATTATAGAATCAATAATATCCCCGTAAAGGTCGGACCGTTTTTCGATGGCGCGCCGCAAATCCCCATCCGTCAAAATACCGGCCAGTTTTCCCGTCTGCTCTGTAACAGCTACTACCCCTAAGCCCTTTTTGCTCATCTCCATAATTGCATCCGTTATCTTAATTCCGCATTTCACCAATGGTATATTTTCCCCTGTAACCATAATATCATTAACTTTAGTCAATACCTTTTTCCCAAGTGTTCCTGCCGGATGAAAGAGCCCAAAATCCGATTTGCCAAAACCTGTTTCCAGTGAAGCAACCACTGCCAGCGCATCCCCATAAACCAAAACCGATGTTGTACTTGAAGTAGGCGCTAAATTTAAAAAGCAAGCTTCCTTTTCAATCTCCAGTATTTGACATAGATTACATTCTTTTGCCAATGTAGAATCTTTATTTCCTGTTATAGCGATAAGTTCAGCCCCAATCACCTTTAATGAAGAAAGCAACTGCAAAATCTCTCTTGTTTCTCCGCTATGGCTAATCAGAATAACAATATCTGTATCCGATACCATTCCCAAATCCCCGTGGACAGCTTCCGCGGGATGCAGGAAAAATGAGGAAATGCCCAGGCTGGAAAGCGTAGCGGATACTTTCCTTGCAATGTGCCCAGACTTCCCCATCCCGCACAAAACCACTTTACCCTTACAGGAAATAATTTTTTCCTCAATACTGGAAAATGTATTGTCTAAACGGTTTCTGATTGCTGTAAGCGCCCTTATCTCTTCATCAAATACTTTTTTTGCACAATCAATTCTGTATTCTGCATCCATTACTCATCCTTCATTCCATATATTCTGCCATACACAAATACCTGTTTAAATGCATGTTCTGATATTTAGGCATTTTTCAATCAGCGTCTTACGTCTTCCATTCTTATCATATTCGCCCCGTCTGACAATGCCCTGTCCGGTTCAAAATGTGCTTCCAAAAATACCCCGTCAGCCCCTGCTGCCACTGCCGCTTTCACCAAATACGGAACGTATTCCCTATTGCCCGAAGTCGAGCTCCCATTTCCCCCTGGCTTTTGAACGCTATGCGTTCCATCAAAAATGACGGGATACCCATTTTTCTTCAGTTCCACAATGGAAGTCATATCAACCACCAATGTATTATAACCGAAACTAGTTCCCCGCTCACACAGCATTATATTCCGATTCCCCGACTCCTCTAACTTGTGGACTACATTTTTCATATCCCAGGGCGCAAGAAACTGTGCTTTTTTTACATTAATCCGCCTTCCCGCCTTCGCCGCAGCCACCAGCAAATCTGTCTGTCTACATAAAAATGCCGGAATTTGGATAATATCTGCAACCTCTGCAACGGGCTGGGCCTGATATGGCTCATGGATATCCGTTACAATTTTTAGCCCATATGTATCCTTTACTTTTTGCAGGATTTTAAGCCCTTTCTCCAGCCCCGGCCCCCTAAAGGAAGCAATGCTTGTCCTGTTTGCCTTATCAAAAGAAGCCTTAAAATAAAAATCTATGTCCAGCCCATCGCTGATTTCCTTTAATTTTTCTGCCATTTTTAATGTAATCATTTCGTCCTCAATGACACATGGCCCTACCATTGCAATAAACCGATTATTCATTCTTTAATGCCTCTTCTATTTTCTTTATGTGCTCCTCCAGGTCAACCCCAATACTGTCATACTCTGTTCTTTTGACATAAATATCATATCCATTTTCCAATACCCGGAGCTGTTCCAGGTTTTCGCCAATTTCCAACGGGCTTCTTTCCATGCTGACATATTTTCCAAGGAATCCCCTGTCATATCCATAAATACCAATATGTTTGTAATATGATATATCCTGTGTTTCGTCCCGATTATAAGGAATTGGATAACGGCTGAAATAAAGCGCTTTTCCCTTTTTATCAGTTACCACTTTTACGATGTTCGGGTTTTCTATATCGCTCTTTTCCGTTATCTCTTTTTTCAATGTTGCCATAGGGATATACATGTCAGCATTTTCCTCAAAAATACTGAGCAAATCCAGTATCATCTCTTTTTTGATTAAAGGCTCATCGCCCTGCACATTTAAAACGATATCGCATTCCATATTTTTAACCGCTTCATAAACGCGCTCTGTACCACAGCTACATTTTCCGGTCATCACACACGTTCCGCCAAAATTTATAACACAGTCATGAATTCTTTGGTCATCCGTTGCTACAAGAACCTGTGAAATCTCTTCCACTGAGGAAACTCTTTCATATACCCTCTGTATCATTGGTTTCCCATCTATCAGCGCTAACGGTTTCCCCGGAAAACGTGTTGACTGATAACGGGCCGGAATAACTGCTATAATCCTCTTCACTATCACAATCCTCCAATTTTACTTTTACGCTTTACCTGTTATGGAAAAGCAAATCAAAGTCCACCCTTTCAAAGACTTCCAACATGCCCCCACGGGTGGCGTTGTATATTTTGATGCCATGCTTATCCGCATAATCCTTGCACATCTGATACCCTTTTAACATTGATGATATGGAATGGTCTATCATATCCGGTTTCCCGTCCCCACCAAAATGGTTGTTAGTAGAACCTATTGTATAATTGCAATCCGTTCCCAATAAATATATTTCCTTAAACCCCATATATACTGCAATTTGTATGCAGCCTACTGTAATAGTTCCCTGTGTATTTACTATTTGCGTTATATCCTCCGAGAATTCCACCACATCATAAGCATCTATGGAATCCCGATGCATTTGGTATTCCCCCTCTTTTTTTTGCTTCCAATAATCAATTGCATCATCTGGCAGAAATTTAATTGGGCATTGGTAGTCTCGAATCACTTCCTGATTTTCCGAAAAAAACTTACCATCTGAAACCACATAAACATCCGGTTTCCATTTGGTTTCTATTTTGCACATACTGTTAACAGAGAAACAAAACTCTTGTTCCTCTAGCAGCGTATCCAAATCGGCCATTGTTAAGCTTGGGCCTGTTGCAACAATAAAACATCTCTGTTTGTCCTTGTAGAGATTGTGGAATTTTTTCAATTCTAAATTCCGGTATTCTTCCCTGGAATCAGCATACCGAAATGCATCAATTACCTGTTTTCCTGAAAACATTGTATTGATAACCTCTATCTTTTCATGGGTTGTAATATAAATAGGTCCATCTACGGATTCCAACAATCCCATATTCAAAGTTTGAAGCTGTAATCGTTCCATAATAGCAGCTTGATTTGCTTTTACCTTATCTTTATCTGTGATAAATACCAACTGCCTGTTATGCTTCAATAACATATAATATAAAACAATGGAAAAGGCATTGATTCCATATACATATACCTTATCCGGCTTATCAAACATATCCAAATAACAGTCTAATCCTAATTTGCCATTATAGCGTATATTAGGCGGAAGCTCGCTGCTGAAAGTAAAATGAAAAATATGGTGCTCCATTAACTTCTGGCTTATTTCTAATTGAAATTGGTATTCTGGTGTAATGATAATCGGCAATGACTGATACTGTTCCATATATCTGTCAAAAGAAATCACTTCTATCCCTCTGTATTCCTGGCCGATTTTATTAGGTTCTGACTCTATGATTGCCGCAATGTATGGATTCCCCAAGTAATTAGCGAGCGTCTTTCCCCGAAACCCTAATCCCCAAATGACTAATTTCATAAACCTTCTCCCATATGTTCAACTTCAAATTCTTTCATGTACCTTACTAAAGCTTCTACATTTTCGACCGGTATCGCGTTATACAAAGAGGCTCTCAGCCCGCCTACAAACCGATGCCCTTTCAGCCCGACAAATCCTGCTTTCTTTGATTCCTCCACAAATACCATGTCCAAATCATCGTCTCCGGTTGTAAAAGTGGCATTCGCCATGGAACGGAACTCCCTGTCAACTGTTCCATGAAACAGTTTGCTTTCATCAAGATAACTATAAACCAGTGCCGCCTTTTTTCTATTTATTTCTTTCATGGCAGAAAGGCCGCCTATTCTTTTTAACCACTGAAATACTTTTCCACACATATAAATGCTGTAACAGGGCGGCGTATTAAATCGGCTGTTGTTATCAAGCTGATTCTTATACTTCATTACCGATGGCGTACAGTCCATAACGTCATCCCGTATCAAGTCTTCGCGTATAATTACAATCGTGGCTCCTGCCGGCCCCATATTTTTTTGCGCCCCGGCAAAAATCAGGCCATATTTTGATACATCAATCGGCTCTGATAAAATGCAGGAGGACATATCTGAAACAATTGCTTTTCCAAAAGTATCCGGTAGCTGCGTAAATCTTGTTCCATAAATAGTATTGTTTTCACAAATATGGACATAATCTATATCATCAGATATTGGAAGATTATTACAATCCGGTATATAGCAGTAATTCCTGTCCGCACTGGAGGCAAGTTCAATCGCATCCCCATACTTCTTAGCTTCCTCATATGCCCTTTTTGTCCAATGCCCGGTCATAATAAAGCCTGCTTTATGATTTCTCATTATATTCATTGGAACCGCTGCAAATTGCAGGGAAGCCCCTCCCTGAAGGAATAATATTTTATAATTATCCGGTATTGCCAAGAGTGTTTTTAAATCCTCTTTTGCTTTATCAATGATTTCATTAAATAAAACTGACCTATGGTTTAATTCCATCACCGACATCCCGCTTCCGGCATAATCAAGGAACTCCCTATATGCCTCTTTCATAACTTCATCCGGCAACATAGCTGGTCCTGAAGAAAAATTATACGCCATAAGTCACCCCTTCCTTTCCATTTGTTCGCCGGCTGGTACCGTCAAATCATTATCGCTTCCTACTCCTGCACATCTTTCGCATATGCTCATATAGCCTCTCTCATTCACATCCCCCAAAAGGTATTTTATAATATTCAGTGTAGCCTCATATTTTGAATAATTTCTTTTATTTGCTTCTAAATCTAAAAAATCATCCTCTTTGGATTCAAATCCCATGAAGCACTCCGCGGCAAAGGCAGGGTCACACCAATAAAGCTTTCCATCCGCAACAGAATGTGTGCTATGCCCGCATAAAAGCATATGGCGCTTTGGATTCTCCGCTTTATATCCCTCTCTTGGATAAATAACATCCTTCCATGTATTATTGGGTATTACATAATGCCCAATGCCCTCCGATACCAGCCTTTCCTGCAATTTTTCCAGGTTTCTTTTATAGTCAATGGAACATGTGTAGTCGCTCACATGCACTGTAACATCATATTTCTTTAATAAATCAAATACTTCATCATTAGGTATAACCGTTCCATTTGAAATCAGATTAATCCGGCCGATTTTATCACCATACCTCCTACCAAGATATGAAATAATTCCAGCAATGTCCTTATGTATGAAAGGCTCTCCCCCTAAAAGGGTATACTCATAAACATAATCTACACAGTCAAAAAAGAGGTCAAAATTTGTTTTAAGCCTATTGATATCTATATCATGCGGTGCAGGAATATGGCTAATAAACATATTGCAATTTTTACACTTCAAAGTGCATCTTGATGTTATTACAGTATCCACCTTGGATAAAACACATTTGTTTCTCCAGCGTAAATTCCACTCTTCCGCAAAACGCTCAAATATGCAAAAGTCCTTATTTTCGATAAATCCTAAGGCTTCCATATCTTGTTTTATTTTTTCATAAGAATAAAATACTGTTGTAACAACCACCTTTAAATGTTTCTCCCGTAAGCATGCGGCTGCCTGCTTTAAATCCAGGACATCTAATCCATAAACTTCCTTTGCATTCCCCCCATTATCAATCAAAAAAGGGATATCAAATTCTTTCATCAACGAAGGAATTACCCTCCGCCCTATGCGCCCTACTCCAAATGGAACAATTGTGCCGTGTTCTGTTAACCCGCCCCAGTCATCCGATAATCTGAATATATTCTCCACTTCATTTCCCTCTTTATCCATTACTCTTTTGTTGTATAAATATTTACAACTTTTTGTCTCGTGGCAGCGCAAAATTGATTTATCATAGAAAAACATCCACATCGCTCAATTACATCATGATATCTGGGGTTGATACATATAATGCTGAGTTTCCTTGGTTTCCTCTGGTAACTATCGCATATGTTTGAAATGACCGGTTCAAATATCTGCCTTTCAAATGGGTCAAAAAAGTAAAACCAATTATAATTATCTAATTCATACGTAACCATCGCGGCATCTTTGTGAAGGAGTTCCACCCGCTCTTTCTTGCCGGAATCCAATCCAAGCTTTTTAAAGTTCCCGACTGCTTCTTCATACAGTTGTTCGCTATACTCAACCCCTCCTACACATGTAAAGCCGTAATCCAGAAAAGTAAGCATTGCTCCCCCTTTTCCACATCCAAAGTCAAAAATAGCATCCTCTTTTGATAGGGTCATATGACATTTATCCAATATGGGGAATATCTCTCTTTGTGCTGAAATAGCATAATTGTGCGCGCCTTGCGTCAAATGTTCTTTGCTGACGGAAGTGACAAGGTTACAGCCATAAAAGCATTCTAAATATTCCATAAACTGTACATCATGTATACCCGTTTTCCGTTTTGTAAAAATATTTTCAGAATCTATTTCTTTGTTAATCAGCTTTTCCCCGTAAATAACCTCCGCAAAATCAAAATATTGATACCCAAATTTTTCACACTTTTCCTTTGCTTCTTTATCCCCTGGCAATGCCAGCCACACGATTGCATTTTTCACATCCGCATAATTAAATTCAAATAGGCTGTCTCTAAAATACGGCAAAGAATATGGCATTGCGTTTGTCCAGTCACTCGTAATGATGAAATCAGGTTTTATGCTATGGTAATAGTCCGCATACCATTCTAAAAAGCGTCCTGTCCTTCCATATCCATACAGTATAATCCGATGCCCAAATGCCCCTATCATGATTTCATCCAATTGTTTTCTAAACTTATCCAAACACGCCAACATACAAGATGCCTCCTCAACATTATCTATTTTTAATTAGGACTGCCGTTCCGCGGTATTCCGGCAGGAAACACACGCCAACGCCATTTGCTGCGCAAAACTCGTCGACAGCCTTTTTTACTCCCGGACAATGGTCATTATGATAATCATCAATCATGATAACTCCTTGCTCCACCATTTTAGTCCAGAAAAACCGCAATCCATCCACTGTAGACTGATAAATATCCATATCCAAATGGACATAGCAAAAAGTATCTTCTACATCTCTTGCCGTATCCGGAAAAAATCCTTTTTTAATAACAATATTTTCCGGATTAGGCATAGGCAGCATCTCCCCCAATAATTCATGATGGTATCCCCTATATTCCATATTAACTGCAAATATTTTATCTTCTTCTATCATATTGCCCTTTACCTGTTCATTATGAAATCCTTCAAATGTATCAAACAAGTAAAGCTTTTTTGATGGAAAATACTTGTTCATATACTGGGCAAATGCTCCTTCACGTACACCCGCCTCTGCTATAGAACCTTGTAGCCCTATAGAAGTGAAATGATTTGCCAGTAAACGCAACGCCTCTACTTTCCTGTCATTATCCTCATTGACCATTGGAAATAAATCCACTACAGTTCCTTTTACAACATGACTTCTAATTGCATTGCGTATTTCATCATATATATCCTTCCTGTCACTGGCAATAAATATTACCATGTTTTCGTTATCAACTTTTGTCAATGTTTCCAGAGAAATAATATCCGGGTTAAATTTTGACCACTTGTTGTCAATGATATATCTAGGCACAATTCCAAATCTCTGTTGTAGTATTCTACAGGCAATTTCCCCTTGATATCCATATGGAAAAACACCCCACTCTATTTTTTTCCTATTTTCCTGTTTTAATCCGATAGTCTCTGCCATTACCTGGAAAAAATGTCCCATCAATACCTTCTCGTTTTCAAATTTTGCATTCATACTTACCATATCCTCTTTTCTTTATTTGTATTATAAAGCGGAATTCTCCGCCATCTTTATCCCCGCAAAAATAGCATCCATCATACTTTCTTCATTGGCCCTGCCTTCCCCCGCCTTGCCAAAAGCTGTTCCATGGTCCACGGAAGTCCTGACAATCGGCAGTCCTATCGTGCAGTTAATACCGCTCACCGATTCGTACATATCCTTTTGCAAATCATACTTAAAACCGCTTAATTTCAGTGGAATATGCCCCTGGTCATGGTACATGGCCACTACAATATCATATTGCCCGGCCTGGCATTTTACAAAAACCGTATCGGGCGACACCGGTCCGGTTACATCGATGCCTTCTTTTCTTGCTTCTTCAATGGCCGGCAAAATTTCCTTTGCTTCTTCCGTTCCGAAAAGCCCATTCTCTGAACAATGTGGATTGAGTCCGGACACCCCTATTTTCGGATGGGGATATCCGAGCAGCCGCATCCCTTCCTGTGCCAGCCGGATAACCTTTAACACCCGCTCTTTCTTCACCCTGTCACAAGCTTCCCGCAAGGAGCAGTGTGTGGATACATGTATCACACGCAATGTCCTGCTGGCAAGCAGCATAGCAAAATCCTTCGTATTGGTATAATCCGCAAAGATTTCCGTATGCCCGCTGTAATGATGCCCTGCCATGTTAATGGATTCCTTGCTGATTGGCGCCGTCACCACCGCCTGTACTTCACCCTCCATTGCCTGCTTAATTCCATATACTACATATTGAAAAGACGCCTCTCCGCATTTCGCACTATTCTGCTTATACTCCCATTCGCCTGCCTTGAGTCTTTTCATGTCTATGAAATCAATATGGCCAAACTCCCCTTTGGCCTTCGACACATCTTCCACTTCGCGCAATTTAATGGGCAGGCCGCAAAAGCAAATAGCATCCGCCAGCGCTGCATAATCACCGATGACCACCGGTATACACTTCTTATATATTTCCACGTGGCTCAACGCCTTTACAATGATTTCTGAACCAACCCCTGCAGGGTCACCCATTGTAATAGCGATTCTCATCCTCTTTCCCTGGCTCATACATTATCTCCGTTCATGATTTTCTCCCGGATTTCCGTAGTGGAAATTCCTTTGGTATAGGGAACATACACCACATCCACATCGACTTTGGCAAGCACTTTTTCAAACTGGTTCCACCGCGGCGTACCCTTCCAGTCATCGCCAATAAACACTACGTCAAAGTGATACAGTTCCCATAGCTTCAGCTTATCCCGAAACCGGTTGATTTCCGCCCTGTCCACGCCTTTAACCGCCTCTATAATTCTTTTTCTGTCATTTTCATTGATAATCGGCCTGCTATGCTTATATTCCTCCACTACGTCATCCCCATGCACACCTACAATCAGATATTCGCAGCTTTTTTTCGCCGCTTGAATCATATTCAAATGCCCTATATGAAACAAATCGTACACACCATCCGTATAGCCAATTTTATATTTCCTTTTTGCTTCCAATATCTGCCACTCCTTACCTACAGCGTTTCAGCTTCATAACACGTCCATATAGTTCTTATTTCTTCTATGAATATCAGCACCGGGGCAATCTAAGTTCCGACACCGGATGCACTTTGCGCTTATCCATCGGTGGAAGCTCCATATAGTTTCCGTATTTTACTTTCAAATAGCCGTCATAATCCTTCGCCCCGGGAAGGTCCATATCCGCAAAAGAATACTGCGTCAACTGTGTATACCATTTTCTCTCATACCCATATACCCCTTTCGGAGTCGGAAAAGTGAGAATGCGCACCAGCTTCGTTTTTTTCTTCTGCCCGGCATCGATAAATTTCTGATAGCGTTTTACAATCATTCCAATAGGAATATGTCTAAGCAATTGATAAATACATCTTATTCCCGCATTTTTTTCTACCCTGCCCCCAACTTCTGACCAAAGCAGCTTGCGGAATAAAAAGCACCGGAAAAAATGAACCCTTCTGGAAAACCATCCATCCGGCACATTATCGAATGGCATAAGGTCTATAAAAATACCCTGTCCATAGGGCATGAATTCCTGGCCCAGCCTTGCAAATACCGTATTTTTTTTCCGCAGCTTGCCATATCCCCAGCGGTATCCTCCGGTATCGCGCAAATCCTGCATATAATATTTTTCATGGTTCAGCTCCGTTTTACATGCTTTTCGGAATTTTTCATACTCTGTTCTGAGAAATCCGATATCCGCATCATCATCCCAGGGAATATGTCCCTTATGGCGGATTGCGCCGAGCATCGTTCCTCCTACCATATTAAAGTGAATATTGCACTTTTTACAAATCCTCTTTACCTCACCGATTAATTCCCGTTGAATGGCCTGGACTTGTACTAGTTCTTCTTCCGATATGTAATATCTCTTTTCTTCTTTTATAGCATTCATTTTTAGCTCCATTTCCGCACGGGATTCCAACAAAATCCTACGATTCAGCAATCAATGCATCACAGTACATCTCAGGCTCGTTCAAAAACACATCCGTAATACCCATTCCTTCCAAACCACCCAAATCCAACCGGGTTCCTGTAGGCTTTTCCGGATACAAATGGCCGCTGAAATATGCCCTTACACTGTAACCACTGATTTTCCCGGCAGGCAAATCTATCCCTTTCCAGCATGGATGCAGCGCATTTGCACCACAGCCGCCTTTCAATTTAAACAAACAGTCGGAAACCTTATAATCTAATATACCTATTTCTGTTTCTTTATCCAGTTCCCGGACTTTTTTCAATGTCAGTGCACTGAAAGAAGAATATACTACATTTTTCCGGAATCCCCTTTGATTCACCATTTCTACAATCTTTTCTTCTATCCCCGGGTAAGGCCAGACGCTTGTCTTCAGTTCGATATTTAATCGCATCCCTTCCTTAAGCTTGTTCCCCATCAAATCAAATACCTCATCCATTGTAGGAATCCGCTGGCTTGGGTTGTCATCCGCATATATATGTAGTTTTTTTAATTCTTTCAGGGTATAATCCCTTACAAATCCAATCCCCTCTGTTGTCCTGTCTACACGTTCGTCATGGATGACCACCAGTTCCCCGTCCTTGGTTAGCTGGATATCCAGCTCGATTCCTGTCAGCCCCGGGATATCCATTGCTTTACCAAATGCAAGCAGCGTATTTTCAGGATACCTCTGGCTGCATCCTCTGTGTGCCCATATTTTCATTTGCCTTCCCGCCCCTCCTGCACCAAAAATCTCTCCATCGCTTCCGCCATCGCCGCGGATTCCCCCTTCGTCAGCTTAAATCCGCTCTTGCTGTCCCCATTAATCATATTCACGAAATCCTTAATCTCATAGCGCAATCCATCGCCCAAAAAACGTTCCGAATATTTATCCACTGAAGCAGGGTCTTCATAATGCACTTCAAAATATGTGGTTTTCCACCAAGGCGGCTCAGCCACAATATATCCCCTTGTACCGGCAATCAAAAGCCGTCCTTCCGCTTTTACACCTAAACCGCAGACTGCCGTAGCAATCCCTTTCGGATATGTGAGGGAGGCTTTCGTAAAAATATCCAGCCCATTCTCATCACGCATCACATCGAACCTGATATTTTCATATTCATCCCCCAAAAGCTTAAACACCGGAAGCAGGCAATAGCTTCCCAGTTCTGTAAAGCTTCCCCCCCACTTTAAATCAGTCAGTTCCCTCGTATCCCTGCCCTCCAGTTTCGTAAAGCAGGCATCCACATACCGGATATTTCCAATTGTCCCGCTACAGGCTATTCCCATCAGCTTTTCAAATCCCGGGCAATAGGCGGTCTTAATCCCTTCCAGCAAAATGCAGTTATGCTCTTTTGCACAATCGAACAGCTCCTCCGTCTCCTCTCTTTTTAATGCCATTGGCTTCTCGCACAATACATGCTTTCTATGTTCCAAAGCCGCCTTTACATACTTATAATGGGTCTGGTGGGGAGATGCTACATAAACTACATCCACATCGTTAAAAAATGTTTCCAGGTCATCATAGGCATTGATTTCCCACCTTTTAGCAAATTTATCCGCATTTTCCTTATGGGGATTGTACACCGCCTGAGCGCTGATGCCGCTGACTAATTTTGCCTCTGGTATAAACCGGTTAGCTATCCTGCCAGTGCCGATAATGCCCGCTTTTAAAATCTTTTTACTCTGTTCCCTCAGCATAGTGCTGGATATATTTTTGGTCCGGTCCAGATATACCACTTTACAAAAATTGTTAATATAGTCAAATGACCCTGTCCAGTCGGAACCTACCGTAAAAATATCCGCATTATACTTTTTAATGTCATTGACTTTCTGCCCCGATGTCTCTTCCACGATAATTTCATCTGCAAACCCGGTTTTTTTCACATTTTCCATACGGGTTAACAGAGGGTCTACTACATTGAGCTTCCCCCTTTCCATATCGTACTTCTCGCTGGTTACCCCCACAATCAGATAATCCCCAAGAGCCTTCGCCCTCTGAAGCAGCCGGTAATGGCCTTCATGAAATAAATCAAACGTACCATATGTAATCACTTTTATCATACCACTACCCTCCGTTCCCATTCTGCCTTCCTCTCCCAGGTGGCAGCCTAAAGCTGCCGCTTTTCAATCACCTGCCACGAACCGGTAAATCTTTTCTCCGCATGTTCCGTCACTGTTCTTCATAATTGCCCCGTATGCCTCCATTTGCCGCGCCTTATCAAATGGTTTCCCCGTTATATTCCCATCCAGCAAATCGGTCAGCGAGTTAAATGCATCCTCGCAGCAGCTATATGCCATCCACTCAGAAGTCCTGTCAAAGCCTGACACATGCCTGCATAACTCTTCCTTATCAAACTCTATCTCAATTTCTTTATACTCTCCGCTTTCCAGATTCACATCGTACAGCTTTCTGGCCTGGGCATCATAATACCGATAGGTCCATTCCCCCAGCATATCCGTTCTGCGTATAAAGTTTCCTGCTGACCAAAAAGGAAAATAACCGTTTTTTTCTTCGTAAGAAATTTCAAAGGGCGGCTTCCACTCCTGGAATTGGCCGGTATCTTTATCCAATACCAGAAACATATTCCCCAATCCAGGGGAAAATATCATCTTATTTTTATAGGACGCCATCGTACTAAGCAAGCAGCCACCTTTATTTTCTCCCACATATCCGGTAAAGCTATCCCGTACATGGAATGTTTCCGGCAGTTCGGAATACTCCTTTACTTTCCCGGTATCAGGATTCCAGCACGTTATTGTCCTCCCCTCATAAGGAAGCAGCCATATCTCCCCATCCTCTACCGACATCACCCGGCATCCCCATGAATTCTCCGCCTGAATTGCTATCATCTGGACTTCCATGCTTCCGCTGTGAATGGCCAGCACTTGATTGTCCGTAGGCGAAGCCAGCATGAGATATTCTTTCCAGACGCAAACGCCTCCGATTCTGCGTTCACCATCCTTTTCCCTGATAAAAAATTCATTCGCACCCTTAATATAGGATACTTTATCATTTCTAGTATCCAAACGCACAATCGACGAATATTTATTGGGTATTAGAAACAAATAGGTACCAATCCTGTAAGATGCATAAAACGCCCCCGAAGTTTCCAGGCAGCTTTCCAATCCAATTCTCTTCATGATTTTCCTGTCTTTTATCACCAAAATATCCTGTGCATTAGCAGGGCAAATATATACCTTGTCATCTATCCCAATTGCGCTGGAATAATACCCGCCCACGGCATACTCCGATAAATCACAATAATATTCATATTTGTAATCATTATCCGGCGAATAATACAGCTTATTTCCCTGGGTAATTTTCCATTCATCATATCCATCCTGGCGGAATCCTGTTACAATTTCCCCCCGCCAGTCCTCTTTTTGCGGCTCATGGGAAATATTGCTATTTAAAATAAACATAGGCTTTCCCGCAATGCCAAACAGCGCGGTAACGGACGTTCCTGAGTCGCCGATATAAACGTCGCTCAAGGCAATCGTCTTTTCAATATCCGGCGTATCGTCAAAAATCCCCCAATCCCCCTCAATGAATTTTTGCTTTAATAAATCATAAGCAGGGCGATATTCCGCCCTCATCGAATCCAATGTGGATTCCATCAAAGGGTGGGGACGCCATAACAGGCAGGCATCTTCCCTTCCCTGGAAACAGCGGAACACATATTCCATTTTCTTTAAAAATTTTTCCGTATTTTCCAGCATACCGCCCAGGCTTGTATTATAAAAATGCACTTTTTTGCCGTTCATTTTCCTTTTCCAGTCCGCAGGTGCTTCCGGCGTATTCCGGCATTTTTCTAATACACTGTCAACTTTTGGAGAACCTAATGCCTGGAACTTCTCATCAGGAATAATGGAATCAAAAAACTTCCTGAATTTTTCCGCTTGGAGCATGATATAGTCCGCATGAATATATGCGGAACATAGCGACTGCCCTTCGCTCATCCCTCCGGCCGTTATATAATAAGGTATATACACCAAACAGTCCGTAAATTTTTTGATATTGCCGGAGTAAAAAAAGGGATGGATGCTGGTCACCGCATTGGCCATATCATACGGGTTATGTATAAATATCATATCCGGATGGTGTGTCCTGAAATCAAATTCATCATACTTTGTAATGGGCACATATTCCGGATATTGGCCGCCCTCATAATGCATTTCCCCCAGGCTTCCGTCCGGCTTTTTATCAAAGTATGGAATCGGTATTACATAAGCATCACAGTCCGCATCTTCCTTTGCTGCTTTCCAGACACTCTCCAGAGAATCCCACATAGAGGCTTTATAAGGAAGAAATACCGCTTCTTTTCTCACCCTGATGTCTTTGCGGATGCTGTTTTCTATCTGTGAAAGGGCTTCATCCAAACGTTTCCATATAGCTTCTGGATTTTCATTATCCCCCTGCTCATCACCGATGGTCATACATTTCCCACTCTGTCCATTCCCGCTGGCCGTTTCATCTTCCCCATATCGATTCCTTCCGGCAACTTCTTCATAGATTCCATAAACCAGTTCACAATAATTTTCCAGCAGATGAATTGTCGGAAAGCCGTCTCCCTCTGCTTTCTCTATCATATCCCCCAGTTTCATCGCCCCATCCTGGCATTGCCCCAGCAATTCCAGCGCTGTATCCATTTCATTTATCCCAATGGCTGCTTTTATTTCATTATGAGCCTGTCCAAGCAGATTTAAAAAATCCTCTGCCTGATTTTTCTGCATTTTTCTCACAACCCGTTGTCCTCTTTATATCACTTGCTAATTTCTATATATAAAAAATAAGAATAAAAATCGACCTTATAAAAATATATAATAATCAACCTTTACTCTTATGTTTATCATCCATGATAGCTACCTGACCTTCCTTGTCATCTCATACTTATGATATATTTATCGGCATATATTTTTAATTCTTTAGTTTTGCTTATTCTTTCCAGCCAGTTCCCCAAACAAATGCCCCATAAATGCCTCCTTATTCTCCACCGGCGTAGTGGATGGCCTGCCCAAATCTTCCCTCGCCCCGATGGCTGCCTTCACTTCTATAAATGCCAGCCCGTCCTTTTCCTTCGCCGACTTCAAGGCATCGTCCAATTCTTCATAATTTTCCGCACAATAAACTCTCCGATACCCACATCCTTCCGCCACTTTCACCAGTTTCAGCCCATCTTCCCCCGCTGCGGTAGGCATACCCCCTACCGATTCGTGGGCGCCATTATTGATAACTATATGCACCAGATTATCAGGTGCTGCCTGGCCGATTACTGCCATAGCCCCCATGTGCATCAACGCTGCCCCATCCCCATCAATGCACCAGATTTTTCTATCTGTCCGGTGCAGCGCGATACCCAGAGCGATGGAGGAAGCATGTCCCATGGAGCCTACGGTCAGGAAATCATACTGATGCCCCTGCCCTTTCGCCTGGCGGATTTCAAATAATTCCCGGCTGGCCTTGCCCGTAGTGGAAACTACCGGGTCATCCCCTGAATACTGGGCGATATGGCGGATAATATCCTCCCGGACCATCATATAATTGTTGCTGTAGGATACTTTTTTCTCATACTGCAATGCCCCTTTACGGATAACAAAGGCTACATTTTTCCCTTTTGCCAGCAGCTTATCATATTCCTTCATTTTATCCCGAAGTTCCTCTTCTGCCGTGTCTTTGCCAACCACAAAAGAATCTATCCCCATATCTTCTAACAATTTCAGCGTTATTTCCCCCTGATAAATATGCTGCGGCTCGTCATGCACACCCGGCTCTCCCCGCCATCCAATCAGAAAAACGCAGGGAATCCCATAAACTTTCCCATGCAAAAGGGAAGCCACCGGGTTAATGATATTTCCTTCCCCACTGTTTTGCATATACACCACCGGCACTTTTCCGGTAGCCAGATGGTATCCTGCTGCCAGTGCGGCGCAATTTCCCTCATTTGCCCCAATTACATGATGCTTCGGGTCAATTCCATATACATCTATCATATAATCACACAAAGCCCTTAGCTGGGAATCCGGAACTCCTGTGTAAAAATCTGCACCTATAATCTCCACTAGTTTTTTAACGTCCATTTAAATAACCATACTCCTTTCAGAATCCGGAAGCTTTGTGTGTTGCTCACCACGGTTATTATATTCCTCACCATACAATTCATGAAAATGTTCGGTGAACTTTTCAAGAATCAACCGCATATTTAAATGCCCGTTCGTTAGAAATTGATTCTTATCCTGCAAAGATGCCTTATAAATGTCCTCCTTCTGCATTTTGGCGACAGAAAGATAATGATTATATAGCCTTGTTTCAAAAATCCTGTTGGCCATAGCCACCATTCCACCCTGGTTTTTTATAAACCCAAACATTGTTGCCACATCAATGGCAGGCTCGTCCGAATTATACACAATATTTTTCCCCGTGAAAAGCAGTTCCTGCAGCATTGCATCCAATTCCGGATAATCGCTTAGCTTGCCAAAAAGCGATTCAAATAAAGTATTTTTCTCCGCCAGCAAAAGTCTCACCGCTTCATAGAAACCATCTTTTGTCCACGCCGCTGCCTTTGTGCCAAATTCCGCATTTTCATTGACAATTTCATCCATCAATTTACATAACCTAGAGACTAAAAACGGATAACCGGATGTATAGTCATACAGCATCCCGGCCATTTCGCCCACATTCATCCCTGTTCCATAATCCTCTTCGTACTCCCTAAGCATTCCCGCTATTTCAGCCGATGAAAAACTCATATTTACATTAAAATCAGCCGCAATATTCCAAGGGCTGTTTACTTTGTGCCCCTCCCCCGGATGCAGCTTATGCTTCAGATTTTTTATATCATACACCCCAGCCAGAATAACAGATTGGAATGTCGGCTGTTCATCCCGGTCAATATAATAAGCACGTAGCTGTGCAAGGAAATCCAGGAAAACCTGGTGATTCGCTGCACTGTCAACCTCATCCGCCATCAGTACCACAGGCTTATCAGAAGCTGCACAAATTTCCCCCAGTTCCTGAAATAGCTCCTGCAGTTCAAAATTTTCAGGCCGCTTTTCCACTACATTTTTCAAATGCCAGACAGCGCCATTTCCTTCCCCTCCATTCCACAGCCTATTCCTTTTTAACATCCGCAGGAAAGCATTGGCAAACGCTATTGAAAAAGCATTCTCGTTCCTGAATTTAGCATTTCCAAACGTTTGGAAATCCATAAGCACCACATAATATTCATTCTGCAAAAAGCGGTTCAAAGCCCGCAGCGTAGTTGTCTTGCCATACTGTCTCGCCCGGTTAATAGTGAAGTACTTTCCCGCATCCACCAGGCTTTTTATTTCTATCAACCGGTTTTCTATATCCACCATATAGTGGATTTCCGGTTTGCAGTCCGCCGTTATATTGAATGATTTTACCATATGATGCATTCTGGATTATCCCGCCCTTTCTTTTTAAAGTATTACTGTATTCATTCTATTATATAGCTCATAAGGAAGGTTCATCCCCATCTTTTTGAACAATCCTAGCTTTCACATTATACTGAAAAACTTTATACATATATTCTTCTGCCTTCCCCCCCAAAGCGAGCAACTTTTTGATAAGCTCTTCCTGCCCATCGCTTATCGGGATGCCGCTTCCTTTCACATCGCATATCTTATATCCTGCTTCATGGAACATACGTACAATCTCATTGTAAGTAAAAAAGTGAATATGAGTCTTATCCAGAAGGCCGCTTTCCAAATAAGTAAAATCTCCCTGTAAAAGTCCTTCTATCACTGAAACATGCATAATATTCGGTATGCTTGCAATAATACATCCGCTTTCCTTCAAAAATTTCCGGCAATAAGCCACTGTCTTCAACGGATTATGCAGGTGCTCCAACACATCCCCAAAGATAATATAATCAAATTTCTTTTCAGGAAAAGGCAAATCTTCCTTCTCTATATCATTTACCACTACATTGGCTACATGGGATGCCATTTCGGCTGCCGTCGGATTTATTTCACTTCCGTATACTTCCACCTGTGGAAATCTGTTTCTGATTTCCAAAAGTGTGGCCCCGCAATCACAGCCAATCTCTAAAACGGAAAAACTCTCTTCTTGTTCCTTTTCTATCATTTCAATCAGCATAACATTGTAAATATCATTAAAGTAATGCATGCCCCATTTCTTTTCTAACACATCCCAATAATCCACATCCTGCAGGTCTATTTCTTCCTTCTGCCCGTTCATATCAATACACCATAATAACGCATTGGTACATACTACAATTTTTTTCTCCGCCTTAATCAAACGGATACAATAATCATCTGTAAGGGCGCGTAAAGTACTTACATTTTCATCAAACTCGCCCATTTCATCCAATATGCCTTTTTTCCATAGCACTGCATTACTATGCGACATTAGCGCATATTTTCCTTTTGCTTGTTCATCGGTATCCGCTATATCAACAGCCTCCTCATAACCCTCAGCCTCTACTAATAAATTGGGATTATATCTCATATCATTGCATACAATACCGGTTACAGCCCCAATATCCTCCTCTGCATACAGCAATTCGCTAAGGCGGGATAAATATTTCGGCGTCAGCATGTGATTCCCATCCATAGTCAGTATATCCGTATCAATCCCCAATTCCTTTCTGACCATATTGAGCGCCGCACCCCAGCTCATCTTCCCCTCATCCAGGAACACATACGTTACATCTTCCTGTTTTCTTGCCCAATCCTGCAATCCGGCTGTAGAGCCGTCATCCACAATGACAATCGATACCTCTACATCACAAAATAACCGGAAACTTTTTATGCACAATTCCATACTCTCTATCCCACTGCCCGCAAGCATTAAAACTGTTATCATATATTTATCCCTCCTTTTTCAACCTGGCACATATCTTTATTTTTCCATATATTCCTTTAGAAACCGCTTTCTATATTTATCATAATTCCACATAGACAATACAGGTTTATCATCATGCTGATGCCAAAAACGCTTGTGTACCGGCACAACAATGCGGTATCCTTTTTTCCGCATCTCAAAGCTCTGGGAGAGGTCATAAAAATCCCACCCGTCAAACAAATCCTCCCTCCATGGAATGTCATATTGCGTAGCCATCAAAACCCCGTCAATTCCTTCTACCTCCCATAGCCCATCCCTTTCCTGGTCATATCTATAGTTCTCCCATCCCTCTTCCAGTTCATAAACCTCCGGCACCCTTTTCCCGGACCACATAACCCCACTTTCCGGTAATTTCTGTATGCCAACCAATCCAATCATGCCTATACTTTTGTCACTTTTAAAAATAGAAATAATATCGCTGATAAAATATTTATTTACAAGGAAAGCGTCCTGATGCATGTATACCTTATACTTTGCATCGCTGCTGCACATTCCCTCATTATATCCTTTTGCCATGGAAGCCGCATCCCTTATCTCCAACAGTTCCACTTCCATTCCTTCCGGCACTTCCAGCCAGTGGATATATCTCACACATTCCTCAAAGAATAAATCATTATTTGCACATATAATAAAACATATTTTATGCTCATTCATCCCCATCTTCCACCCATCCAATAATTGTTCTTTTTACTTTCTCCTCATCGAATATTCTTGCATCTTCCAAAACCACATCAACTATTGTCAGGGAAATTCTCTTTTTCACCAGATAATCCAATATTTCGTCTTTTGGCTCCACTTGATATTCCACCCGTCTAAGAAGAAATACTAAATGAAAATAAATATCCGTTAGTTCTTCCAGGCTATGGACTGCTAGAATAGAAATAGCGCTGCCGCAATCATCGAAACGCCTCAATTCCTCTATAAATGCTTTTAACATTGTTCCTAAAATGGGAAACTCCCAAAATTTATCCACAATAAGGTTCTTTTCCTTCAATAGACGATACCATATCAGGATATCTATCCAGGCTTCTATCCCACCCTCTTTCAATAATATATCAATCCAGTCGGTAAACCCTTTCTTCAGCCGAAAGCTGATATCTCTTTCTTTTTCCTTTTTCCGGAAAATTTCATCTATGAACCTGGCGTTATCTTCCTTACTGACAGGCTTCTTATTTTCCCATTTCATCTCATACCGTAGTTTTTCAAATTCTCTGATTGTGTGAAGAATGTTTTGCTCTTCTGCGGAAAACATCATACTGGCCTTTCTTTCATCCTCTGGATGTTCCAAATAATACTCTATCCGGTCGAGCAGCTTTCCGTTGTCTTTCTTCTCCAAAATATTAATTACACCTCCTCCCTTTTAAACATATAGCAATTAAATACAAAATCATTGTTCCAATAACCAGTTACATCTGAGGCTGAAAATTTAATATCCATATTGTGCTTCGATGCAAACTCCAGAAAAAACTGTTTGGCATAAAAAAGTTTTGGAAGATTCCGATACTTCTCGTCATAATCCTCAATAGTGTTTTTTCTGCAGGACATGCACTCCTCCTCCTTTTCCTTGTCGCAAATATCAACAATCCCTATGGAGTACCTGGCCTTCTGATACATTTTTTCAAGCACCTTTATTGCATATTCTTCATTTTCAAAATAAGCGAAAACACTATTGGACAAAACAGCATCATACACGGGGCTGGTTGGGAAACAAACCGCTTCTTCACAAATCAAATCCTTCGACATCAAGACTTGCCTCGCGCCTTCTAACAATTTCTCCGAATAATCCACCCCTCCTGTTGTAATTCCATCCTTTTCAAATAAGTATAAATTTGCCCCGCTGCCACAGCCAACCTCGTAGACGCTTTCGATGCCCCCACCATCCCTATTCTTATGAAACGAAAGTTCACGCTTTATCTGCCGGTATTGTTCTACCCACGCTTCATATGCAGGGTCTTCCTCCTGGACATCAAATCCATTGCTCCTCTTCAGTTCCAGAAAGACCTTCCTCTCATCTTCATTTTTTAATATATCCATATCTGCAACACGTTTCGTCCAGACTTTTTTCCACTCGTTCATATTTAACCCCATTTCAATATCCTTTTTAAAGCTTCCAGTAATCTGCAGTTTTCATCCATGCTTTTGATTGCTATCCTGATATACTGCCTGCCGTTTCCTATTTTTTCCGTTAAATCCTTAATCAGTATATTATCATCCAGCAATAGCCTTTCCGTTACTTCTGCAGAAGTCATTCCGTTGATAATCTCGCACATGATATAGTTGGCCTGGGAAGGATACGCTTTTAACCCCGGCTGTTCCCTCAGTTTAGAAAACCACTCATCCCTTGTTTCCTTTAATTTACGAATTGCATCCTCATAATCTTTATGGTATTTTTCTTCTATCTGCATATAAAATTCTGCAAAAGAATTAAGGTTCCAGATAGAAACATTTTTCTTTATTTCCTCCATATACTCAGTTTGTGCGCAAGCCAGTATTCCCAGCCGTATTCCCGGTACTCCATAAGATTTGGATATGCTTTTCATTACTGTCAGGTTTGGATATTTCTGCAATATTTCATTATGTACCAGCGTATTATCTTCCCCCTCGGCAAAATCTGCAAAGCTTTCGTCCACCAGCAGCCTAATCCCCTTATCCCTCGCCCAGCCGCACAGCCGCAAAAGCCCTTCCATTGTAATAAAATTGCCGCTTGGATTATCTGGATTAACCAATACCAGCATTGATATTTCTTTATTTTCAAAAAATTGCATCAATACATTCTCATCATACAGGAAATCAATGCCCTGTGTCTGAAATACCACACACTTTTCTTCCCCATACCTATTGGGGTATTCCTCAAATGTTGGCTTTATAATTCCTATCTTTCCCGTTTCCATATCCAGTACTGCTTTGATTAATTCGGCGGCACCGTTTCCGGGCATAATATATTCCGGCTTTACACCGAAATTCTTTGCCGCCAGCAAAGAATTCACTGCCATCCCGGAAGGATATTGGGATATCAGTGTTTCAAAACTGCCTTTTATTTCTTCCAGCAACCTTTTCGGCGGAAAATATGGATTGACCAGATAGCAGTAGTCCAGCATCTTAGGATACCTCCAGTATCCTCCATACCGGCTCTGTATCCGCCTGACTTTGTCTTTCTCAGTATTTGCAAAGATAGATTCCGCTATATCCAAATCCTGTATATCATCAATCTCATACCACAGCTTCCCATTGATTTTTTTTGCCTTGATTACAGGTTTGTCCAGCATTGTAATGACCTTTAATACTTGTTCATAGTATTCATTATTTCCCAACGCTTCCAAATAGGCTTCCAGAAATGGTATATAATAATGCGTAGAAAAGTGTTTGCTGAATTTATAAATGTTCACCGTCTTATAGTATGCATCTTTCTCCTGGAATTTTACGTTTCTTCCTTCAATAAATTTCAGAATGCACTCTTCATCATCCAGTTCCATGACTGTTCCGTCCATCCAGCTTTCAAATTTATCTACCAACGCCAAAGTATCCCTTTTGTCCTGAAGCATATCCTCCAATATGCCATCTTCAAAAATCAAATCCGATTCCAGCAATAGGGTATCATCCTCTTTCATATAATCCCTTGCCAAAAATAATGAATAAATATTATTTGTTTTATGGTAAACGGCGTTCTCCATATATTTGATTGGTGTCCTTATTTTCAGTCCATCCACATAATCCATCAATTTTTGGCCCTCATAGCCAACCACCATTATAATCCGGTTCAATTCCAACTTATCAAGCTGCCCCAGCATCCTTTCAATGAGCGTTATTCCGTTCACCTGAACCATGCACTTCGTATTGCTGCTTGTCAGTTCCTTTAATCGTTTTCCCATCCCCGCCGCCAATATTATTGCCTGCATCCTCAGTCCCTTCCTATCCGCATGCCTCTTTCGCACACATTCTTTTCCTGTTATTCCCCACAATCCCGTTTCCAATGCT
Source organism: Lachnospiraceae bacterium (assembly GCA_009911195.1). Classification (GTDB taxonomy): domain Bacteria; phylum Bacillota; class Clostridia; order Lachnospirales; family Lachnospiraceae; genus Kineothrix. The sequence continues at coordinate 87,893 of QXWV01000117.1, forward strand.
GGGGAACCATATAGTCCTCTCCATATAAAACCCTGAGAATATCGCGATATCCTGTCGGCACTGGTATCGTAATATTCTCAAATGGCATTCTTACACTTTCTGCATACCACTCTTTTTTATAGTGATATTTACGTTCCTTATCCGGCCTGTACATAAAGAGCGCTAATTCATCCGCCTCGTCTTTACTATACAAACAGGCAAGACGGTCCATCAATATCAGTAACTGGTTTATTACATTTTTTTCTCTTGCAATCTGCACTTTGCACATCTCTTCTATTTCACAAATATATTTTTCCAGCCCGGCCCAATCTTTCTTTTTTATTTTCCATATCGTTCCCATGCAATGCTGCAGGAGCAAATATAAAACATCTTCCTCCTCTTTACGGGAAGGCAGGTAATCCAGCGGAAATACATCTACACCTACAATGTCAGGGCAGCCATGATATTTTTCCAGGTATCTTTCCTCGGCCCCTTTTTTTCTTTCCGTGCATACTTTAGTAAATGCCTGGTCATATGTTTCCTCACTGTACGCGTTTACAATTCTAAGCCCTTTTTCTTTACATTCTTCAGCAGCAACCGCCAAAAATCTCCTGTAATCATCTCTTTCCATCACAATATCGATATCATTATCCCACGGGATAAAGCCTTTGTGCCTGATAATGCCCAATAGTGTACCACTGTCCGCATAATATAGAATCCCGTTTTTGTTACATATTTCATCTATGGCATTTAAGACCTCTATTTCTGCCGCCCATACCCTCTTCATTTTTTCTTCTACAAAATATCCTTCCCGCCATTCCCCTTTAAAAAAATCGCCTTCAAAATTCTGCATGGTTGTTACCATTTTCCTTTCTCTCTATATGCAGCTTTTGCAGTTCTAAATCCTGTTTTTTATAAAATGGATACTCGTGGTCTCCGCCTTCTCTTTTAGGCACCATATAGTCATTTCCATATAATACGCTTAACACGCCATGGTATCCTGCGGGTATTGGTATCATAATATTTTCAAAAGGTGTTAATATGCTTTCTTCATACCAGCTACGCTTATACTTATATCTCACATCCCTTGCAATATCAAACACCGCCAGTTCCAGCTCTTCCGCCTCCTCTGTCCGGTACACCTGAACAAGCCCATCTATCAGGTTTGCCAGTTGGAATTTTAAGCTTTTATTCTGAAACAGCTTTACATGGCATATTTCTTCCACCTTTTTTATGTCCTCTTTCATATCTTCTGCCCGCCAGGCTTCCCTGTCCACACTTAAACGATATATCAAACCTTGCAGATACTTTAATATAATATACCATACCCTCTCTTCTTCTTCGGAAGAAGGAACATTATCGATGGGGAAAATATCTATTCCCACTACATAGGGGCAACCGTGAAAACGAAGCATATGTTCTGCACATGAATCATATTTATCCCCATTCGTTATTCTTCCAAAGAGCTGGTCACTTCCATGGGCAATATCAAGAATCTGCCAGCCATCCGGCAATTCCTTTTCCGCAACAGAAAAGAACTTAAGGTAATCCTCCCTCAACATAGCGATATCAATATCATCGTCCCATGGAATAAAACCCTTATGCCTCACTGCCCCCAGCAATGTACCACTGTCAGCAAAATAACGGATTCCATTTTTTTTACAAATTCTATCCATTTCCCTCAGCACTTCCATCTGAGCAGCCCATGCGTGCTTCATTTTTTTCTCTATAAAAAAGCCTTCCCGTATTTCATCCCGGAAAAAAGCATCCGGAAAATTTATTCTCTGCCTTATAATTTTTTCTGTATCTATTGCCATCTCCGCCGCCCTTCCCTGAATTATCTTTTTTAATCAACTGATACACTTGTTCATGACTGTATCAGCCAAAATAGATTAGCAACGGACAATATTTCCTTTTCTTTCAAATTCTCCAATATTATTTTGAGTGCGTCTCTCCCATGGCTCAATGCACGTATCACAAGGGCAATAATAAATTCATAATTCTCCCAGTTTATTTTTCGGTGTATCGCATAATACAGAATACAGAAATATTTGATTAATAATTGCTCACAGATAATTTCCCAATAATTATCTACCATATATGATGATGTCCACCCCTCCATGGCATATCTCATCCATTGGTATGCTATCACCTGTTCCATCAATATATCAAAATTTTCCTTTTCCTCAGCAGCCCATTCTGCCATTTGTTCTTTGTATTCCCCATAATCAATACTGGCATTTTTATCGAATAATTTTGATGCCTCCACCCGGCTTCTTCCCTTGTCATAATATGTCACCGATAATATTTTTGCCTGAAACTCCACTGCTATCTGCTGTAATTGATAAAACTGCTTTTCTTCTTCCTTATGGATACTCCCCAAAGCTTCCATAGTCCTTTCCAGAAAAAGCGGATGAATCATCTTTTCCAACAAAGCATGTACCTCATTTTCCTTTTTCTGTTGATGGGCCTCCTCAATCCGTTGTAAGCAATATGACACAAAATATTCCCGAAACCATAAGGGCCATTCCCTGTCTTGCAGAAAATTCAATATCCGGTCCCTGATTTGCATATCAAGCCTGATTGCACTATATAAATCCTCAATTTCTTTCCTCTCTTCTTCCCGTACATTCTCCCCTAAGCCATCGTCTATAGCCCTTCCATCCTCCTCCAGTACAAAAGATAATGGCTCTTTCAAATCTCTTAAAAAAGCCACCACTGCCGGACAGGATAATGACAAATAGCGCTCTTCCATTACTACCGTCAGAAACTGCTCCCTGGGATATGTTTCACATGTCAGGCACAGCGCCTCCTCCCCCTTTTCCTTGATTAGCATACATAGCTGTTCTTCATCGCAAAAAGGGCACACTCCTTTTTCATTTAACTTAAAAGTATGGAAATTCCCTTCCTCATTATAGGTAGTATTCTCCTCTATCCTTCTTTTTGTATTCTTTTCATATTGCCCATATCTTTTATAGGTATCTTCATCTATCATAATAACCCATCCGCCGCAGCAAGTATATGGGCAGTCCTTCCCTATGCACTGGAACTTATCATAAAAAAAAGGTTTTAATATATACATCTTTTCATCTCTTCCCGTCTGTCAGATTATAAATTCTTTATTTCTTCTTTCAGGCATGCTCAATATAAAAACATGCATGGTCTCCATATCCTTTTTTATTCAATTCCTCTGTCTTCTGTTTAAAATATTCAATCGTCTCCATCCCCAGAGCACCGTAAAGTTCCATGTAATTTCCTTCAATTACTTCTAAGGAAACCCCTAATTCATAATAATAACTAATTATGAACTGAAATAGGTCAGAAATATATTCTACATTTCTTATTTTCAATCCGTATTTTCCGCATATATATTCCATACTTTTTTTGGTATGAATAAACAGATGCCTAGGTGCATCCAGTTGATACCAGTTCACCCCAAATATATCAAATGCCGCATTTGGCAATACCGGTATGCATATCTGACAAACACCTCTTTTTTTCAGCATCCTGCTGACGCATTCCATCGTTTCCAGCGGTGTACCTATATGCTCAAAAGAATTATTCATCCTGATGCAGTCAAATTCCCCTTCCATCTGGTTCAATTCTCCCTTTTTTATATAAATCCGGTCTCCATAATGGATATCTTTTTCAATAAATGGGTCACACCCATATAAATTTCCATATCCCTGCTCTGCCAATTCAAGAAGATATTTCCCCGTTCCACACCCTACATCCAATATGCGGTCCTTTGTATATATGGCATCCCCTTTAAACTTTACCTGCCTTTCCGCCATACTATAATAGTTATCTTTATAATATTGCCCCATATCTTCCGGTATCTTCTTGATTTGCATACACCCACAGTTTCCGCAAATAAAATAATCAAATTCCTCTTTTGTTCCATACATCATTTCTTTTGCAGTATAAGTCTTATTGTTATGGTAGGCACCGCATATCCTGCAGCGGCTCTCTTCCCAGCGATATTTCTCCTTGTCCATATTGTCCTCTGTTATTTCTGCCATCTCTTCTCCTCCTATGCCTTTATATCATATCCATCATTGCATCCACCCGTTTTCTATACGTATGTCCGCACTTTACTTTCCTATAGCCATTTTCAGCAATCTCCTGCCGTTCTTTTTCATGGCTCAGATAATACTCCGCTTTTCTTTCCAAATCTTCATAATCTGTATAATATACGAAGTCCTCCCCATCGTTAAAATATTCTAAATAATCTTCCTGGTAATTACTCAGTAAAAATCCCTTATTTCCCATAATTTCAAAGGAACGCAGCGGAATTCCGGTCAAGATGCTTCTAAGCGTAATATTCAGATTTATCTTTGAGCATCGGTATACCATCGGCGCCTCTTCCATCACCTCCACGGTTCCTCTGTTCCTTACGCTGGACAGTTCAGGGGTTGGCTCGTAGGTATAAAGGTCAACCGAATATTTTTTCGACAGCAAATCTAATATTTCCATCCGTTCCAGTGCCGTCACCTGCCTGGCAAGAAAGTAATGGGCATATACCCATTCCAGCCTTTCAAATCCGTCTTCGTTTACTTCCAAAGGGCAATGGGCCATCATATCTTCCATTATTTCAGGAATAATGGCTTTCTCCAGCAAAAATTCACCATATATCTGTTTCTGCATCTGTATGCATCCATCCAGATATCCCTGTGTCTTCCGGCTGACAGCCCCTAGCCTTTCAAAAAATCTGTGCTTTTTTTCCCAATATGTAGAACCTACAAAAGAAATTTGCGTCTGAAATAAATCTTTTACCTCATTTGTTTCATCATATCTGTCATATCGCTCTACCGGTGCCGCCATCGGCAGATAATAAACCGTACGAATCCCTTTATCCCATAAATCTTGGCAAGTTCCCCTGTCAAAGATAAATACATAATTATAAGGATAGCCAACAGTATTGGAATAAAGCTGTATAAACGGACTGTCAAATGTCCATGATATATATTTTATCCTGCATGCGTTACAAGCGATGGAAATGACAGGGAAATAGTTGAATGAAAATACAAAATCATACTTATCCTCTGCAATCGTCTTGACAATTTCCTCGCAGAGCCTCTTGTTTATCCTTGTATTTTCTTTTTCCCGGGGAAAGGGATAGTACACAACTTCCCATCCCCTCCTTATAAACTCGTCCGCTAAGTCCTTCTGCCCTAAACTCTTCCATGCCATGAACAAAATTTTCATGCTTTATTCCCCTTAATATTCATCATTTGTTTCCAAATCGATATTTTCGTTTTTAAAATATGGATTCGTATATAAGAACAAATTACATATTGAAAAAGGAAAGCTCCGTTTCCATGCAACATAATTAAATACATTTCCCATAAAGGAATAGCAATCCTGAATTTCTTTCCACCATTCCTCCATTACTATGCACATCTCCCTATCACGGTGGTCCCTCACCAGAATCCTGCTGTCTATCAGACCATTATGCTTCGGATATCCCTCCTTTTCATAGCGGACCAGCTTCTTGCGTATATCGATATTCAAATCGTCCATTCTCATATGGGTCACAGACATATCCTCATAAATGCAATCTTCCTTTGCGCTTGAAAACCCTAAAAAGCTTCTGCCTTCCCCATATATTTCACAAAAACGGAGGATATTTCCTATAATCTTTATATCAGAGGCAACCCATACGCTATAATCATAGTCCTTCAGCAATTCGTGCGCCATGATTTTATATCGGCTTTCCAAGAGTCTCTCTTCCATCTCTTCCGTATTCTCTATCGCACAATATTTCCATACCCCTTCTGTTGTTCCCCATTTCTCTTTATTGTCCGTGAAGCATAAATATTCCAGTTGCGCATTGACCTCCTCCGGCTGCAGCAGCTTCTTATCGCCTAGAATACATGTATAAACTACCCCTCTTCCTTTTCCTAAAGCTCCCCCGGCTGTCTTTGGAATCTTTTCCTGCCTCTCTTTATGTAACCGGTACTGCATCTGTGAATTAATCGTCCCCAAATCAATTATCATTTTCCGATATGGCCTCTGGCGGAAGATTTTTTCATCCTCATTCAAGGCTGTATATAAGGCTATATAACTGCTTTCAAATAGCTGTAGAATACGGCAGCACTCATCCATATCTTCCCTTTCGACTGCCTTTTCCAAACATTCCTTATAAATTCCAGGGATTTCCTGAAAGCCTTCATTTGGCTGGCTTCCTATACATTCCCAAAACGATTCCCCCAATGTGCATTCTATCAGATTATTAATCTCACCCTTGGGAAAAATGTCCGGCGTTATGTTCCCATTCCGAATCGCTCTCCGTATTTTTTCTACCAGGTTAATCACTTTTCCATCTACACTAATCATAAATGCCACCTATTCCAAATTCATAATATTTAATATTGTATCCAGCCTATGCCTATAAGTATGGTATTTTTTCACCTTTTCATAACCATTCCTCGCAATTTGCTGTCTTTCCTCATCATGTTCCAAATAGTATTCCACTTTTTCCAATAAATCGTCATAACTATCGTAGTAAGCGAAATCAACACCCGGCTCAAAACAATCGAACATATCTTCCTGATAATTGGTAAGCAGAAATCCTCCACTCCCCATAATTTCAAAAATCCTTAAGGGAATACCAGTGCGTATAGAACGCAATGTAATATTCAAATTAATCTTGGAGCATCGGAATATATAAATAGATTCTTTCCGGTTTCCTGCCATTCCACGGTTAATGATATAAGGCATCGCGGGGGTTTTCTTACGCGTATACAAATGACACTTGTATTTCCTGGAAAGCAGTTCTAAAATCTCCTGCCTCTCCATTGCGGTAATACATCTCGGGAGAACTACTTGTCCATAATATCTGCCATGGCCAAATGCCGCATCTTCTCTCCGAATCATATGGTATATCCCCTGTAGCTTTTCTTCTAATTCAGGCGTAAGCATTTCCTCAAGCATTAAGTTGCCATATATTCTCTTCTGTGCCTGTATCAGGCCATCGACATACCCCTTTTCAAAACGCCCTAATGCATTTAGCCTTCTGTAATCATTAAACTGATTCTCCGTGTAAGTAGAGCCGATAAACGATATTGATGTAGAATAGGCTTCTTCTATTTCTTCATCCATTTTATATGAATCATATCTTTCCACATTTGCTGCTAAGGGCAGATAGTATACCGTATTAATGCCCTTCTCTTTCAGTTCCCGATAATCCGCCTTATCAAACAAAAAAATATAATTATAGGGGGAGACAACAGAACAATGCCACAATGCTACCAGCGGGCTATCATAAACCCATGCCGCATAGGGCACTTTGCATACACTGCATGCAATCGCTACAATAGGAAAGTAATTCAAAGAAAATACAAAATCATATTTTGTCTTTGACATCATTTCTATCATTTCCTGCTCACGACGCTGATTAGAAAAATGGTCTTCTTTCCTCTCCAAATTATACTGTTCTACCTCATATTTCCGTCTGTCGAATTCTGCTTGTATGTCATCCCTGCCAAAAGCATTCCAGGTTATATGCAATACTTTCATATCTTCCTCTCATTCCACTGAACAAATATTTTCACTGCCCATTCATCTGCATCAGCAATTGTTCTATTCTGTCTTTGTAAGTATGGCCTTTTTTTACCTTCCGGTATCCGTTTCTCGCAATTTCCATTCTTTCTTCTTCATGATTTAGATAATAATCCACAAGGTACAGCATATCTTTCTTACTGGCATAATATATATAATCTACCCCCGGTTCAAAATATTCCAGGAAATCCTGCTGATAATTGGTCAGCAGAAAGCCTCCGCATCCCATAATATCCATGGCACGCAGTGGAATGCCTGTGTGTATGCTGCGCAAAGTCATATTTAAATTGATTTTAGTATTTTTAAAGACAAGGGGCATTTCTTTCACATAATCCACCATTCCGCAATTTATTACATTTTTAATATCCTCTTCCTGCTCTGGGGCATACAGCTTCACCTGATGATTCTCGCCCAACATTTCCAATTGCTCCACCCTTTGTTCCCCCGTCATTTTCCTGGCAAGAAAATAATTAGCATAAACCCATGCATCGGTTTCCCATTCGTCTTCTCCCTTTTTGATTGGACAAACTTTTTGCAGTTCCCTCAAAATATTATCCGTTAAAAGTTCCTCCAAAATAAAGTTCCCATATAATTCGGACTGCATTTTCATAATTGCCTGCAAATATCCCGATGTATATTCATCCACTTTATCAATATATTGAAAAAAATCCTGCCTCGCCTCATTATATGTGGAACCGACAAAAGATATATCCGCACTATATCTTTTTCCTTCCTCCGCATTTAAATTATCATAATAATTTACCGGAGCTGCCAACGGCAAATAAAATACATTTTTTACTCCATACTTTTTGAATTCATAGAATAAAGCTTTATCGAAAAAAAAGATATAGTTCGTATCCAGCATTGTATGCTTAGAATAAAGAAGCATATACGGCGTATCATAAATCCATGATGCATATTTTACTGAATGCTGATTACAAACCCAGGCCGCTACAGGAAAAAAATTAAAAGAAAAAACAAACTGGTATTCTTTTGTCTCTAACATCTCTGCCAGCCTTTGGCATAAAGAATCATTCTCGCGCATATCTTCCCTGCCGAATGGCCATGGAAAGATATCTACGCTGTAATCTGCATTCCGGAATTCTTCAATGACATATTCCTGACCAAAACTATCCCACTCCAACATTAATATATTCATATTGTACTCCATACTTCCTGAAATTTTATGTCCGCCTGATGGCGGACTTTCCTATGATATAACAAAGAGTCCGGTAAGCCGGACTCTCGCGCCGGAGCGCGGCTGCGTCAGCAACCATTTTCGTTGTGCGCGAAGTGCGCATCTTCCCCGAAGGGTTTTTCATATAATAGGAAATTGCTCCGTAATTTCCTATTATATGAAAAAGAATGCTTCGCATTCTCTGCAAGTTCGCTGAGCGAACTTGTGAATTCATGCGTCTTATGACGCCGTTTCC
>QXWV01000001.1 GCA_009911195.1 Lachnospiraceae bacterium
AAACGAAGGGGCAGTTCACTGGAATGCCAAAACTGCTTTTTCGTTTACACCATCATCGATTCTAACCTAAAGAATTTCTGCTAATCTACGGACTTGTTTCAGGCATTGAAATACATATCATAAACAACATATCCCTGTACATTTTTCAATGCTCCTGCATAAGTTTCCTGGCACATCATACAACGTGGCTCATTCATTGGTATTCCACTCGTTGGTTTAATATTAAACTCCGAGGACGTTTTAAAGCCAACACGATTGTAAAAATGATAGTCACCCTCAACCGTAATTCCTTGATATCCTGCATTTCTGACTTTTTCAATCCCTTGGGTAATCATTGCAGAACCAATTCCTTGATGAAGCCAGTCTGCATGAACAGCCACTGGTGCAAGCATAACGATGTTACTTTCCTGCTCATCATCAATATGTGTTCCATTTGGTGTGGAAGATAACGGGAATCTTGAAAACATAAAATAACCTACTATTCTCCCATCTATTTCAGCAACAAATGATAACTCCGGAATATAATATTTTGAATCCCTTATCTCTTCCACTAAAGCAATAATATCTGTTCCATCAGAATAATCTGTCCCCTCACTAAATGAACGTAAAATTAACGAAATTATCTGTTTATAATCTTTATGTGTTTCTGGACGTATTATTATATCATTTCTCAATGTTTTGCTCTCCTTCTATATTTTTAGTAAACTCCTTCTGATATTTGAAAAATAAACAATCATGTGTATCCTCCTTCATTCAAATCTATCATACCGCTGTCTTCTTGAACTTTTGTTTAAGAAGCCTTTCTTGTTTTTAGCTCTACAATTCCGGTTTATCGCTAATTCAATTATACAGCCTTAACTTGCTAAATGGAATATGCTTTCCGAAAGATTTTCAGGTACGAATACTCTTGCTCAATAAACTAGTCGAACAGCCGGCATTTGATTAACCGTTTATTACCTACCCACAAAACAAAGTAGTTGCAGCACTCATGCACAAGGCGGCGGGCAATCTGGTTCAAGTTGCCGCCGATTTTTCCGTACTCGGCTGTAAGCTTCCCAACGGCAGAAAGCAGTTCATCATTGACCGGGGAAACGGTAATAACCGGGCGAATGCTTGACTTGATAAGGGCTTGCCGGATAAATTCGCTTGGCTCATTTTGCAGAGGGAAACATACTCGGAAAACTCTGCATATTCTTGCTCGGTCAAGCGTGTCTTGATTACCCGTTGGCGATGGGGCGTGTTGTATCTTTTCATGGTTGTGACCCCCCTTGTATGCTTCTGTGCAAACCATAGGAAATCCCCAAGCTATTTATAGCTTTTTTCTCCCACATAGAGCGGTGCAAGATTTACAGCTACTGTTTTTAGTCTGATTCTATCTTGTATTCATATGGATAATAACTTTGTAATTCGTCTATATCTATTTCTTTCCCCGCATACGTCTTAAACCAGTTTTCATAGTTCGGGTTATTCCAGACTGTGCCATCTTCAAAAACAACTTGCTCTAAACAAAACAACGAATATGCCGCTTGATTCGCTTCGCCATTCCCAACTTTCGGAAAGTCCTCCATGATTTCACCATCATATAATGACCAGCCGCCACGGTATTCCTCGGTTTGATTGGGTAAAATATTCTCCCTTGTCCGAACAATATTTTCAAATATGCTTTTCGTACTGCTGTCAAGGAAATTCCAATATAGCTTTAGCGGTGAACCATTTTCGCTATAAGCCAGCATACAATATTGGGTTTCTACAATGGTACTGTCGGTATTGTTTGTAAGTATATCGTGAATATATGGTGCGCCATCTTCGTAATGGAGAATATCTGCACTTTCATGGATAATAGTCATATCACTTTTTTTATCTGCGGCAATATCATTTGTGTTTGTTTTCGGGTTACTGACAGCAAGCGTATCATTCGTTTTACTATCAGTTGAAGCTGTTGCAGATGTGGCAAACAAACTGACAGTAACAAGCACGATAAGGCAGGCGGATAAAAGAATAATGGCTGTTGTTCGTTTTGTGTTCATAATTGCAGTAATCCTTTCCTCGATAGCATTTTTGCTGAAATAATTACAAAGAGGTGACAATCCACTTTTCTTTGCTTCCATACTGATAAGCATTAGCGAATAGGCAGATTTTGATTCATCGCCAAATTGCCGTATAACACTTTCATCACATGCCAGCTCAATATCACGATTGAAAAGAATGTACATTACCCAAACAAAAGGATTGAACCAATGAATACAAAGGGCATATGTAGCAATCAGCTTTGCAATCGTGTCAAAACGATAAATATGCACATATTCATGCGCGAAAATATATCGTAACTGATTTATATTTTTCCAATCCGTTTGCTTCGGCATTAAAATAACAGGATGTAAAATGCCATACATCAATGGTGTGGAAATTCTATCCGATTGCTTAATTGAAATTCGCCGTTTTAGAGGGCATTCCTTTACCCATTGTTCTACATAGGAATTATTGACTGGTAAAGCTGCCCGAAACTCCATCCGGCAGCGTAAATAAGATACCGTGAAAAGTGCAGCAAGAAGTATCATTCCAGTACACCAGACAACAAACAAAACAGAAGCAGGCAATATATTTGTTACTGGTTGCTCCGTGCCTTGTATCAACACAAAATATTCCCGTGATACGGCAGAAGGAACATTGTCTGTTTCTGCTTCAAAAAATACGGGTGTGGATATACCATGGTTAATAAGCGTATATATACTAAAAGAAGATGGAATAGTAAACAGAATAATCAGCCTCAATAACACCATTTCCCACAAAACAAGAAATGTTTTTTTAGGCAGACTATTTATTGCTATTGCCCGAATCACCACAACTGCAATAATAAAAACAGCCCCGGAAAAACTCATTTCCAGCAAAGTCATATTTAACCCCATTTCTACGCGGTTTTACGCATGTCAAGTTTGTGGATGCCGCGCAGACACAAACTTGGGATTGAAAATTTTTAATTTTCAATCTTATCACCTCATTCCAAATCAGCAACAATTTTTTTCAGTCTTTCAATTTCTTCAGCAGAAAGTTTTTTCCTGCTCAACAGTGCAACAAACAACTTGTCCGCAGAACCATCATAAATTTTGTTAATCAGTTCATTCGTTTCGGCTTCCTGTACTTCTTCTTTGGGAATAAGCGCACAACACATAAAATTAGGTTCAGAACGTTCAATCGCCCCCTTTTTTATACAACGCTTAATAAGCGTATAGGTAGTGTTTTTATTCCACCCCAACTCCTTTGTAAGAACATCTGCAACATGCTTTGCTGGTACATCACCCTCTTTCCAAAGAACGTCCATAACTTTTAATTCGGAATCAAAAAGTTTTACAGTTTCTTTATCCATGTAATATACACACCTTTCAAATAAGACTGTAGTAGTCCTTACTGCATAGACTACTACAGTCTTATCCAAATGTCAATAAATAAAAATATGTTTTATGGGATAAAGAATGAGAGGGATTCCGTAGCCTGTTATGCACATTTCAATATCTATTGTAAATTTCACTATCTTTTTCCCTAAAATAATATCTAATATTTGAGCTTGTAACTATTCATAAATCTTATGACAGTTTTTTGGATTTACACAAAACTTGAAACGGACTCACGCATTTTAGCGGTTTTCCATTGTATCAATTTCGGTGTTGCGATGTTTCTTTACAACTCGCAGCATTAATAACATGTTTTCTAAGTTTTTCTCCAGTCCCTGCACCATACTCGCTCTCGGAAAAGCCAAGATTTATCCCATTAACTTTGGAAAACTTAAATAGCCTAAATGCTTGAAATTCCGGTAGTATATTATATACCTTCAATTGCATTAAATTTATGAAAAAGGACTGTCTTTGTCTAAAATACAATCAAATACTTCTTTCTTACCAAATTCATCATCTAACCCATAGTATTCTGAAACAAACATACAAATTCCTCTCTCATATAGTTATTATTCCAACATCATCAAGTAACTGTCTAGTCTTGCATTCACATAACCCGCAAACAACTTTTCCATCGCACCAAGATTATGCTTTACATGGTATTCGTCGAATGCATTGTAATACGAAATCCGGTCTGCAAATTTAATATCAATTGGCGGATATCCGGCTTTCATCAATTCCAAATTTATAATCAGCCTCCCGGTTCTGCCATTTCCATCTATGAAAGGATGAATCCCTTCAAATTCAATATGGAAGCGTGCGAGCCGAGGAATGATATGCTCTGTACTATTCCTATAAGCCTCCAATAACTGTTCCATTTTAGGCTGAATCAAATAGGGCTGTACCGGTTCATGTTTCGCACCCATAATTCTGACGGGGACTCTTCTGTAAACCCCCCGGTCCTCCCGCTTATCCGCTAATACAAGATAGTGTATCTGCTTGATAAGACTCTCCGATAAAGAAATCTGCTCTTTTACCAAATCCTGCACAAAATCAAACGCTTCTTTATGCCCGACTGCTTCCATATGATCTTTTAACGGCTTTCTGTCAATCGTCAGACCACGCAAAACCATATCCGTTTCACGAAGAGTTAGGGTGTTTCCCTCAATTGCATTTGAATTATAAGTATATTCAATAATGAATTCCTCAGTCAAGCGTTCCAGCTCACCCTCAGTCATCGGGCGTCTGGTATCAAGTTCTCTTTTCTTCCTGTCTATGGCTGTCAGTAAACTTTCAGTCGCTTTAAAACGTCCATCCTGTGGTTTTTTCGCATCTGATGGAATCATCCAGCTGCGCCCTTCTCGTGTGACTCCCGAAATTTTTCCTTCCGAGCAAAGTATACGCACTCGTCTGTCAGAAATTCCCCACTTTTCTGCTGCCTGCTTTACCGTTATATACATAAAAATCGCATCTCCCTTCTTTCAATAAGATATCTTATTTTCGGAATATTATCAACAGAAAGGGAATAATATTTTATTGTTTTCGGAATAATAAAAGGCTCAAAAATGCAATACTTGCACTTCGAGCCTTGTTTTCCACACTTTCAGTTTTAAATATCCTCACTTGTAGCAAAACCGTAGTAACCCACTTTCCCAAATGCTGCGATTTGCCCCGTTCTGTCCCACAAGTTCCGCCGATTCCCGGCTATCCGCCGTGTTGCCATGGCAAACGAAAAGTATTTTATCATAGTTTTCAAACTCCTTAATTTGCCGTGAAATGCCCTATTTTACAAGGGGTATAGGGCGTTTTTGAAATGCCACCACTAAAAGATACCATTAATTTGCACGAATTAATTTTCATATACTGTGGTAATTGCTTTTTCAAACCATTCCAAAACCTACTATTTTTTCCAGCTTTGCTTCTAACAAAACACGATTTTTGTATCCACTACTAAATCTAAAATCCACTAGTCCCATAGTATTATTTTACTAAATCATAATGCTCTATTGCTATTTCAGACTCGGAAAATTAGGGATTATGATATGCTGCCGTCACTACGGCGACTTCCTTATAAGAAGGAATGGCAGCCAGGAATACTGTGATAAACCAGACTGCCAAAAGGCGCGGAATGCTAAAACCAGCGTGAATTCAGGCGCAAAAACGGTTTCATTTTACTCTTTTCACAAAATCAAAGATATTCCGTATTATTCAATTCATCAATAATAGCGCTTCCTTTAATCCACACATACTGCGGCAGCATTTTAATTCCATTCACACACTCAGTCTTATGAATCAACGCAGAGTCAACTCCTGATCCGCGCATAAACACATCGTTATCCTTTGATTTCATAAAGTTAGGCGCAGAACTAATATCCCCACTTTTATTTACTTTAGGAAATCCGTCCGAATTTCGCTGAACAACATCAACCAACTTATTATTTATAACCTTATCCCTTAAATCTTCCCACAACCTTCTTACAGTATTGTCAATAAAATCATCACTAAAAAGAAGACGTTTGAAACCAATAAATTTATTTGCTGATAAAGAATTGTGTCTGAAATAATAATCTCTTTTAAGTGTTTCCAATATTGTATAATCTGGCTCTTGAAATATAATACAGAGTATCTCATAATCTGAGAAATACGAATAGAATTCTGAATCCTCAAACATAAACTCTCTAACAGTTCCATCATCTTCTATCAATTCTTGTTGCACAATCTCATCAAAATTCACATGAAACAGTTTCATATCCTCTGTCCTTCCGCCAACTGATGTTATAACTATCGTTTTGGCAATAAGGCCAAATTTTTCAAATATTTCTATTTGATTGATTTTCTTTGATGTTCCTCCAAACATAGCCGTCACAATGTTTTCAGCCACGCCTTTTCTATCTATTCCCTTTTCTGAAACAATCGATATACCAAATCTTCTTGCTAATTTTCCTATCAGTTCTCCTGAGTACCGTTCTGTTAATTCTCTACATTTTTTATCAATATCCGAAACCGTAGAGTATCTGCCTGGCAGTTGTTCTAGTTCGTATCCAAAATGTTTCGCAATAATTGAAGACACGATTGGCTTTTTCAATCGGAATCTAGGTGGAAATTTGGGTGCTAAATCAATATAATTTAAAACTCTCCTTAACTCTCCATGTGTATCAATATATTCTTGCTTAACAATTTTTTTCCATTCTTTATTTCTCTCTCCTGGATGATGATTTATGATTCGTTCCGCCAAAAATCTGACATTTTCCCAATCTTGCCTTAAAGCTTCAACTTCCAATTCATCGAATTCATGAAATTCATATCCCTTTATTGGGAAGACTCTGTAATCATATGCCTCTACTGGATGATTTTCCATATAATGATAGTATACTATCAACATATGCTCTAATTTCTCCCAAAAATGAGAAGTCTCAAAAGTTTGTTCTGCAATATCATATATACCTACAGCAGTAATCGACATTGGTTCCTTTGCAACAAAATGTTTGACTGGTTTCTCTGAAATAACAATTCCTGTTGTTTTTAATTCTGTCCGAATCTTATTTTCTCCTTCACAGACAATCAAATCTGCTTCTTGCTTGCTGTCAGGCTCATACCCCAGAACACATTGTTCAATTAGGGATCCCGCAACACCTTTTTGCAGTGAGTATTCTTTTATTCGATTAAAAAAGTTTTTGTTGTCGATTTTCTCCAAAGTCAGTCCGAGAATATTCTCAAACCTATTAATCAAATCAGACTTATCATAAATATGTTCCGACATTTTATCATCCTTCCTCTGCAAAAATCCCATCTAAAACTTTTCCCATTCTTGTAACCATCGGAACAACCAACGCATTACCCATACAAAAAAATCTCATTCTTTGCGGCATACCACTGTTTGTCCAATCATCATCAAAGCCTTGCATCCTCTCTGCTTCAACGGGTGTAAGTATTCTCAGCTTCCCACTTCCTGGATCTGTAACAACATGGGTACTACGATTTAATGTTGACTCACTTGTTAACATTGTACGTCCTGGTCTATCCCACGAATCTGGAAAAGCAACTGGACCTTCAGAAAAAATGTACTCGTGCCCATTGGCCGATTTCCTTGGTATCTTTTTTGCCCCTTTCAGATAAACCCATTTAGGCATCTTCTCCTCAGAAATATAAAAATCCTTATCTACATCTGATTGCAAAATCTCTTTTAAAAGAATCGGTTGCTCCTCTTTTTCAGTTATGTTAAATGTGTATACAACACTATTTGTCATATATCCTGCATTCTTAAATGGAAATGAAAAGTTATCAGAAACATCAATAATGTCCTTAGAAAGTTCTATAGATGTCATTTCATCCATTGCTACGATTGGAAATGACTTTGCCATAAACCCTTCTGACATAATAAGTTTATCAGGCATTGTATTTCCCATCTTTCTTCCATAATTAGAGGAATTCTTATACGCAAAAATAAATGTTCTTCTTCGGCGTTGTGATGCTCCATATGTGGCCGCATTTACAACCCTCCATTCAGCTGAATAGTTCAATTCCGCTAAACAGGCGAGAATAATCCCAAAATCTCTTCCCCTTTGTGATGCAGGAGATTTCAATAATCTATCAACATTCTCAAAAATACAAAAGGAAGGCTCTTTTGCAATAATGGTATCTCTGATTTGCCACCACAAAACTCCCTTCTTTCCTTCAATTCCTTTCGAGGAAGCAAGAGTATGAGCAACGCTGTAATCTTGACAAGGAAACCCTCCAACTAATAAATTATGATTAGGAATGTGTTTTTTCTCCATAAGGCTTATGTCTTCACCTGTATGAAATTCTCCTTTTAAATCTTTAGAATCACCGAAATGCGACACATAGCACTCATGTGCCCATTGTGTTTTTGCACCCGGTTCCCACTGCGAAAACCATGTGGTTTCCCATCCAGAATTCAGCTTCTCAAAGCCCAAACGGAAACCACCAACTCCTGCAAAGAGTTCGCAAATAGTCTTTTCCATATCAAAGCCCTCCCTAGCATTCATGCTATCTCACTTATTATTTTGGTCCGGTAATAACCTGTTAGCACCATCAGACGATGGATCGTTGACCATTTTTATACTACCATAAACTTTATCAGGAATCTACAGTTTTATCATTCATGACACCACTTTCCACTTGATAGCTTTTCAATCCAGAGGTAACATCATTCATTATTGTGCGCCTTGAAACATCCAGTTCTCATGCCAGCTCCCTCATTGTTGTGTACACTTTAGCGGATAAAATGCTGATGATTTCCATTCTCCGGTGTACAGTATCCATACCACAAAATATATCTAAATGATGATGAACAGTAAGCCAAAGCCTCTGTCATGAAGGACAAATCATCTTTCCTGTGGCATCAGATTTAGTACGGTCAGTTACATTTATGACATTGATTATTTAAAATCAAAAAGCCGACAAACTATGATTGTTCCCAAGTTTATCGACTCTGCGTCTGGCTCTTTGATAATAGACATATTCATTTGTTGAACATCTACAAGAGTTTCCTGCTTCATGCTGAAGCCTCCTGTTGTTCTTTTTCCAGCTTTCTAAAAAATCCCATTGCAGACATCCCAACAGCACATACGATTATACCAGTCGGTATGAAACATAAATAAATCATATTGCTAAATCTATCAAATAGAAAACCGTACACAATCTGTCCTATAGGTTGAACGCACAATGTGACCGTAGATGTATAAGCCATTACTTTTCCAATCAGATGATTAGGCGTCCTCTGCTGTATAAGGGAAACTGCGAAAATAGAAAAAATACTAATTGCAATCTGCATACCACAAAAAGAAACAAGGGTGACAACATATTTTATAATGGAATCAGCCGGACACAGGAAAACAATTCCCGCAGGAACAATAAAAATTCCCATAGAAGCAAGCAGGATAGCTAATTTATGTATTTTTAAT
The DNA here is from genome assembly GCA_009911195.1 of Lachnospiraceae bacterium. Taxonomy (GTDB): domain Bacteria; phylum Bacillota; class Clostridia; order Lachnospirales; family Lachnospiraceae; genus Kineothrix. The sequence goes on from QXWV01000001.1 coordinate 9,314, forward strand.
TTCTCTACAAGAAATCCTGCAGCAACACTTCCCAAAATTGTGGCAATTGCTAACGAACTTTCCGCTGCCCCATAATACTGTGCATTTAACCCAAGAACGGTACGCACAATAAATGGAAGTCCAACTATGGTAATACCCATTATAAAAAATCTTGAAAATGCGGTCAAGAGCAGCATTTTTGCAATATTCGTCTGTTCTTTTGAAATATATCGCATACAGTACACCCCCTATCATTGGAGCCACTAAATAAGACAAAGAAGCCACCTGATTTACAACAGCATTTCCTTTCATTATGTTATCGTCTTGTAACATAGTCGGAATACACGCCTGTACTGTAGGCGTTTCAAATGCCCCCAAGACAGAAAGCATAACAAGCAGCACACTGATTACGGTTAAAGCATTACCTTCAGACAAAAGAAGTGTTGCACATAAAACCGACATACCTGTTAATCCATCCAATGCAACCATAATATTCCGCCTGTCTGCCCTGTCTGCAAGAATGCCGCCTAATGGCGAAAGAACAATAGTTGGGATTGTGGCAATAGACAATATCCCCGCGAATATAGCGGCTGAACCAGTCACTTCCAGTACATACATAGACAATGCGAGCTTCAATATGAAATTTCCAAACAATGATGTCAACTGCCCTAAGATAAGAAGCACAAAATTCTTTGTGAATAATTTTTGCGTCACAGTTCATTTCCTCCTTTTTCTGAAATATCAGCGATAAATTTTTCCGTAAATGATACGGCTTCATCATCAAAAATCGGCAGTCCCATATAGTCTAATACATCCATTATACAATGGTATTTATGATGTATTTCTTCCTCCGTTGCCGGAAATACCGTTGGCATCAGCCAAAAGTTAATGAGTGGCAAAAGTTCGGAAAGCTCTTTTGTATATTCCGTTTTGATTGAACCGTCATTTTTTCCCTCTTCCAGCAACTCCAACCATAAAGGAGTCAACACACGTCGGTTTTCTTCCACTGCTGCGGCTAAAATATGCGAGTCTTTTAGAATAGGAATTGCCTGTATATTCAGTTGGTTACGCTCTGCGTCCGATTGATTCAATACCAACAGTGACTTAATTTTTTGTAATCCGTTCAGGTCATTCCGTTCCTTGATTGTATCAAAAGGATTATTCTCAAAAAACATTTGATTTCCCAATACGTGCATAACCTCTTCTTTGCTTTGAAAAAAGCGGTAAAACATTCCTTTTGCCCCGCCTGCCATGTCCATAATATCGGAAATCGAGGTTTCCTCATATCCTTTGGAAGCAAATAGCATTTTCGTGGCATCAAGAATTTCTTTTCTCCATTCATCTGGTGTTTTTTTTACAGGTCTAGCCAATTTCTAATATACCTCCTTTTAAAATAGTTATTGACCTAAAGTCAATAACTATTTTATCACCATTCCACAATTATTACAATAGCTACCAACTTCCCACACTTATCCTATTTTAATCTGATTTAAGGCATCAACAAATGCCAAACTATTAGCAAACTACATTATAGAAATGTGCTAACTGGTTATTACACTATGGATAACTCTATAAGCCAGCTATACACATTTCTACAACGCTGATTACGGTGACCTCTTTCTCATTCATTCTATCTTTTTATCTAAAAGTACAAATAGGAAAAGCCCTGCATCATACAGAGCCTTTCCAATCTTTGATTGTTCGCTAACTACTGTTCCTTTTCCCACAGAAACAATACTACAGATATGTTCATGCCGCTTTAACAAAACTAGCTTTTCTTACGATAAGTTCCGACTGTTTTTCTATTGGCAGGCTTTTAAATATACCTTTGTAACCTTTCTCTAGCATCAAAGTGCCTTTTGCCAGTAAATACAGCTTTGTATTCATCCATTTCTCCCACAAGTCCTCAAATAATGATATGCTGTCCGTAAAGTTCCATTGAATCAACAGAAAGAATCTCCCACAAATTTCTCTGAGTAAAAAATCTCATATCTGCAAGATAAATAGTCTGATTGTCCTTATTCTCCAATTTTGTCAACCAAATAGATAAAAACAACAATCTGCCTATATTACTTTTTAACAAAGCAATACAATAGTCCGCATTAACAATTCCCAAATAATATTTTGAAACAATTATTACTTCTTTTAAGACCTCGGTTTTCACAGTCCACTCTTTATCACATATCTCAATAATTTTAACAAAATATGAATACACATCTCTGATTGAATTATTTTTAGATAAATATTCACTCCATGTATTTACATCTGACATATCATAATTTTTTTCAATACATTCAACAAACCATTGCCATTCTTGTTCTCTAGCAAGAAGACCATCAATGTACTTTACCTTAATATCATGTTTTAAATAATTCATTTTGCACCTCCTACACAAAAACCTCATCAGGCTATATTCATATTTTCCAATGAGGTTTTTTGCATTATTTACTGCATCTATATTCGTCATTCAAGGCTCTTTCAAAAATGGTATAGTAATGGTGTAGCAAGCGCCTTACCTCGGCATGAAAGCATTGATTTTACAAGCTTTTTCAGGATTCTTCAAGATACTGCCGTGGCAGACAAATAATATTTTTATCATAAACAAAACTCCTCCTAAAATGCCGTATTCTGCCCCATTTTGCCGCGATTTGCCTGCTATAATTTTTGCTCTGAGATTGTTAAATTTATCACAGAATAAACAAAATACGGCAAAACGGGGCAAGCCCGGGACATGAAACGTAGTCAAAACGTAGTAAGAATTGGGGTATTATACTACTGCGATGATAAGGCTCATATTAATTATCTTGCTTTAACCAAGAACCATTCACGTATCCATTTTCAGTGCTTTCTCTAACATGTTATTATTAAGAACATCTAAATCAGACACAATTTTCAATACCCCCATAGACAATGCTGCAACTTCTGGAGAATCAAATTTATTTCCTCTCATATATTCCGCAACTCTAAATAATTCCATGCTTAATACATTGGATAAAATACGTATAGAATGCATTATATCAAATATTATTGCATTTGGATTTTCTGCTTCAACTATTTGTGCATTTCTACTTGAAACTCCGGTCCAGTCATAATGACAAAAATGGCTCGTCAAAGAATATGTAAACAATGTTCCTAATTGAGCTTCATATTCACGATTAGCTTTTGCCAAACTACGTAATAATGCTTGATAACTCCACTTTTGTTTTAACTTATCCTGCTCTTTTTTAGGGTATTGTTTCTTAAGTTCTGATAATTTCTCGTCAGATAAAATATCACATTCAAATGGTTTTGTACTATTATTAGAAAATTCTCTTAATATATCAACGGCATCAATAGCTTTTTTATGGTCAGAAATCTTGGCTATATCTGCCAATTTAATTTTGTACTCAATATATTTTTCTTTCTTCTCATCAACAGTACCTGTCATCAGATAACAATATTTAATAGTTCCTTCCATTACTGTTCTTAGCAAAATATCAGCATCAAAAATACTCTGATTTAATAAAAGAATCAGAATACTTTCACTTGTTGAGTGCAACGTTGTAAATAACGATACAGTAACATCTTGATTATCTCCATGCTCCTTTCGATACAATGGAGACATTTTAAATAAAAGGCTTTTCAGATATTCATCGGCTTGAACAATATATTTTCCAACCTCTTCTATATATTCCATATATCCTCCTAGTTAAATTCCATCCGGTTTCTGTCATCAAAATTACAACATTATCCTTTTGGCACACCTCTCATGCTCCCTTCAATGATTGTATAATTACCATCTTTTAAATTTACATCTACATACTGATAATCCTGTTCTTCGGACTGGAGATATACCCTAAATTCCCAACCAGCCATTTCATCATTACCAAGCCGTAACATTTTCATATAAAACAGTATCATATTCGCTAAGTGATATTGTTCATCTGTAAGCAAATCATCTGCTTTTTCCACTAACGCAAGCTGTGCTTCACTAATAGGAGGTATCTTATCGTAGAGGTCAAACTCATCTACTCTTTTGTGCTCCACATATACCGCCCATATACAACCGAGCCCTGTCCGAATTAATTGTCCAAGAGCTGACTGTGCTTTAACGGTTTCCGCAGAACCACCATAGAGTCGATGTTCTTGCTCTAATATCTGGATTGTTGCCGTTGTACAAGACAATACATAATCACGCATCTTTGCCTTTTCTTCACAACTCTCTAAGGGAAAAGAGATAATTCTTCGATGATTAATATCAAAAGGAAGCTCCTCAATTTCACCCAAATCTTTATCATATAATAATATAATTCAATCCCAACCTAATAATTTAATTGCATACCCCAATTCAATCATAACATCAGGATTCGGAGTTTTACCTCCAGCATAAATAGAAAATAGTACATTTTTTATTCATCACTGTCACCATCAAAAAACTTTTCCATCAATCAATTATCCAGACTGCCCTCATTCAGAAGGAAATCATAGACGCTCATAACCAACACCCCATCGTCATTGTAATACGGTGCAGGTGCGTCTTTCGTAATGATAATCTTCTTGAAGAAATCGCCAGTCAACATCAGGGAGCGCTGCTCCTGTTCCATCTTTGCCTGATCTGGAATCGCATAGGCTGACTGGATATAATAACGCTTGGAGCCTTTATTGCAAACAAAATCAATTTCCAACTGCTTGCGGATTCCGTGCCCTTTCTCATTGGTTGTATTCAAAGTGATAACACCAACATCCACATTGAAACCGCGTATCTTCAGCTCATTGAAAATGATATTCTCCATAGCATGAGTTCCTTCCAGTTGACGGAAATTGAGACGGGCATTGCGTAATCCCAAATCAGTAAAGTAATATTTGACTGGTGTGTCAATATACTTCTTTCCTTTAATGTCATATCGGACGGCACTGTCTATCAGGAAAGAATCACAAAGATAGTCGATATACCTTTTGATGGTGGTGTTGCTGATGGTTTTCTGCTTGACACTTTTGAAGGTAGCCGACAACTTTGTCGGGTTTGTAAGCGAGCCGATAGCAGATGAGAGAATGTTCAGAAGTTCCTCTAATTCTGCCCGATTGCGTACATTATTTCTGCCTACAATATCCGAAATATAGGTCTCCTCAAACAGCGACTTGAGAAAATTAATCTTTTCTTCCGGACTTGAAATGTTCATGATAGGCGGTAATCCACCGTAAAGCATATATTCATTCCAACCGTCCTGTTTCGTTCCCGAATAGACAGACATAAATTCAATAAAACTGAGAGAATGCATATGAACTTCATCTCCCCGTCCCCGAAATTCGGTAATCACATCCTTGGACAAAAACCGGGCATTACTTCCTGTCACATATACATCCACATTTTTCATACGAATCAGGCTGTTTAATACAGATTCAAACTCTCCCAAAAGCTGCACTTCATCCAGCAACACATAGTACATTCCATCATCTTTAATCTGCTCTTTGAGATAGGGATACAGAACTTCCGGATTACGAAAACGCTTATTCTCAAAGGAGTCAAACGCAATTTCTATAATGTGCTGTTCATCCGTTCCTTCTGCCAGTAAATAATCCTTGAACAGATTAAACAGCAAGTAGGACTTTCCACAGCGGCGGATGCCAGTTACCACCTTGATAAGTCCATTATGCTTCTTACTGATAAGCTTATTTAAATAGATGTCTCTCTTAATTTCCATATCATGCTCCTTCTTTCTACTGAAAGTTTTTGCGAGTTATCGCAAAATTCTTCATTAGTATTATACCCCGTCACGATTGATTTTACAAATTCTAATGAAAATTTTTGCGAGTTATCGCAATTTCATAAATGCCCGGGACATGAAACGTAGTAAAATCGTAGTAAGAACAGGAGTGTTTTACTACTGCGAATATTCTATCTTTATAATATTTTTACCGGGCGCATGACTTCATCAGTTTCACCACTAATCAATTTACCCTCTATGTACCTTTCAAAAATACCCAAAGATAAAAAAGTCACTATTCCATCTTTATCTTGAAACTCCATCTCTATTGGCTTTGAAGATAAAAATAACATATGAACCGAAATCTTCTCCTCGATTCCAATGAATTTTTTTACTTTCTCAGGTTCAGCTAATACCAAATCGTATCTTCTTCTACAATGCTCATAATAACCTTCCCGCTCAAACATTTTAGTATAATCCGTAACCATTCCACTTGAATTCAGTGAATCAGAAAAATACTTTGATTCAATCAAAAATAGTTCCTTTGCATTTTCATCAAAATATACAATGTCAAAGTCTCCATAATTAATTTCTCTTTTTTCAAAAATCCTATGATACTTTACATCTTTATAATCAATTTTGGCCGAATAATGTTTATTTAATATTTCTCTTACTCTATCTATTAGAATATCTGATAGTTCTTTATTTCTTTTTTCCATTGCCACGGTCAAACTATCTGGATTTTTAGGATTGGTATAGCACATGCCACCATTACTAAAGTAAGACACCCATAGCTGCTTCGCTTGTTCCAATGCTCCATATGCAATAAGAACGTTTCCATCATCCAAACCAATAAACGGCCTAATTTCATGCCTATATTTGTTAGCGCCAACAATCCATATTATTTCTTCATTTTTTCTCAAATGTTGCTTTATTTTATCTCTCGTCAAGACAAAATTCTCATAAAATACTTCGCCATCTTCTATCTTTCGATTAGTATAACTCTCTACCGAAGAAATAAATTCTTTTTTAGAAATCACAGTTAACGACTTCTCATCATCTCGAAGCTGGAATTTATGGAAATTTCTTATTGCGGCTAAAAATAACAGAAATTGAACTTTAGTTTCAGCAAAAAAACCTTTACCAAATTCCGTGTCATTTGCATCAGGTGTCAATGGTGTATCTACTAATACATTCTGATTACCTGTAATAATAGTATTAAAATAAATATACGGATGATATTTCAAAACTTCTGCCGGCACGTCTTTTTCCAAAATTATTTCTAATCCATAAAATGTGTTTTCCTCCCCGATTTTCTTAGATAACGTAAGAAGAGAAATTGCACGAGACGCGAAACCATATAGATACATATCTATAATTAAAGCATAATCCATTACAAATTCTTTTTTAACATTCAGATTTTTTATATCTAAATCATGTTGATACAACACACAATTTTCAATCCAAATATTGCAAGCATCTATAATATCACGTTCAATATTCCTATTAATAGTCAGAGCATCCACCATTTCATTTTGTATTGTTGAAGTAATATTCATAAGAACATCTAAGGCTTCTTGCCTATCTTCTATTGTTCTACTATTTTCTCCGAAAAAACATTTAAATCTCTTTTTTAGCTTTCTACGTGGTATTCTCATGCCATCCCAAAATGACATAGTTTGAAACATTATCATATCTGTTCCCTCATCCACACCTATTATCAAAATTCAATCTTCTCGCCATCTGGCAAAACAAACGCCTGCTCATATCCAACATCCAAAGCCTCAGCAATTGCTATCATTTCCTCTGAAGAAACCGTTCCTCGCTTCAGCTTCTTATTAAATGTGTTCTTTCTATTTTAATTTGCCCGGAACATTTTCTGCGGAACCGGACTCTCTCCCTTGACCCTCTCCAACTCTTTTCTGGCATCCGCCAGTTTCGCTATTTCACTAAAGTAATCATTTATTCGCTGATATGCATCTATGAACTCGGGTACATTAGATACTTTCAAACGCATAAGATTAATAAAAAACCTACTGTCATTGTCTAGAACACAATCAAATACCCCCATTTTGTCCAATTCATCGTCTAAGCCAAAATATTCTGAAAACAAACATTCCCACACCTCCATAATATTTTCATTCTTCCAACATTGCCAGATAGCTGTCCAACCTTGTATTCACATACCCAGCAAACAACTTTTCCATCGCATCCAGATTATGATTTACATGATATTCATCAAACGCATTATAATAAGCAACCCGATCTGTAAACTTAATATCTATTGGAGGATACCCGGCTTTCATCAATTCCAAATTCACAAGTAGCCGTCCCGTCCGGCCATTTCCATCAATGAAAGGATGGATACCCTCAAACTCAATATGAAACCATGCAAGCCGTGGAATGATATGCTCTGTACTATTTCTATAAGACTCCAACAACTGCTCCATCTTAGGCTGTATCAGATATGGCTGCACTGGTTCATGCTTTGCACCCATAATTCTTACCGGAACTCTTCTGTAAACGCCTCGGTCATCCTTTTTATCAGCCAACACCAAATAATGAATCTGCTTGATAATGCTCTCTGATAACGGTATCTGAGCTTTTACCAAATCCTGTACAAAATCAAAAGCTTCCTTATGTCCGACCGCTTCCATATGATCTTTCAACGGCTTCTGATTAATCGTCAAACCACGCAGAACCATATCTGTCTCTCGCAAAGTCAGCGTGTTTCCCTCTATCGCATTGGAATTGTAAGTGTATTCAACTACAAATTCCTCTGTCAGCCTTTCCACCTCTCCTGCTGTCAAAGGCCGTCGGGAATCCAGCTCGATTTTTTTCCTATCAATCATTGCAAGCAGACTCTTTGCTGTTTTATACCTACCGTCCTCCGGTTTCTTTGCATCTGCAGGAATTTTCCAACTGCGCCCTTCGCGGGTAACACCCGGAATCTTCCCCTCTGAACATAATATACGGACTCTTCTATCTGAAATGCCCCATTCCTCTGCTGCCTGCTTCACTGTCATGTACATAAATCTACACCTCACTTCAAACAGTAGTATACCCTATTATCGGAACAATATCAACGGTATCGGAACAATATTTTCCGCTTATCGGAACAACGCAAAAGTCCGGAAGATACCAATCCCCATCTCCCGGACCATTATTTCACACTTCTGATTATGGTTTCCTCAATCGTAGTAAAACCGTAGTACCCCACCAGTCCTATTGCCCCGATTTGCCGCGATTTAGCCGTTAAAAGCCGCCAAGCAGCCTACACTCTGCTTCCTGCCGTGGCAAACGAATAGTATCTTAATCACAATAAAAATCCCTTCTAATAGGGCAAATCAGGGCAAAATGTAATAGTTAATCGTAGTCAGTCACAGTTAATTCGTAATCAATTTTACGCCTTCAGGATACACACTTTTTAACAGCATTATCGTTAAAGGGGTTTCAAAGGGTGGGCATTATTGAACGTTAGCCACTTCCTATCATGAATACCTCATAACTCTGACTCATAAGCGGCAAAGGTACAATTATCAAATAGGACCCAATACACCACATCGATTTTGCCGGGATTATCGGAAAGAAACCTATTGACAGTATGAACAGCTACTTTTGCTGCCCTATCCACAGGATAACCATACACGCCCGTGGAAATGGAGGGAAACGCTATGGTACGAATTCCATTCTCAACTGCCACTGTCAATGACTTATAATAGCAAGACGCTAAAAGCTCTGCCTCCTGTCTTTCTCCACCATACCAAATTGGACCCACTGTATGAATAATATAGTCAGCGGGCAAATTATATCCTTTTGTCAGCTTCGCTTCACCGGTCGGGCATCCATGAAGTGTCCGGCACTCCTCTAAGAGCTGCGGGCCTGCCGCCCTATGGATTGCCCCATCCACACCGCCACCGCCCAAAAGTGATTCATTAGCCGCATTGACAATTGCTTGAACACCGATTTTTGTAATATCGCCTTTCATCATTTTAATCATTGTCTCACCCCGCAAACATTTTGACTACATCACGCAGCTTCATAGCTTTCTCACAATACCACTCAAAGTATTTAGCCCAATTATCAGTATTAAAATCAGCATTATACGTATCATATCCAAACACCGCATCTATAGAAGCCTCATGCCATGTGATTTCCTCACCCAAAAACTCCTCGATAGCCGCTTTTTGTCCAAAAAAATGGTTATACAAATCCTTATTTTTACTGATATATATCTGGGCTGCAAGACGATTTTTTGTCATTGTTGCAGTTAATGTAATATGACAATGCCTATTTCCTACCGAAAGATTATACCACCCCTGTGGATATGCCTTTCTTTCACTAAATATTTTTTTAAACTCATCCTTACTGAATGCATACTTCTTGAATGCTTCCCAATATTCAAGATTCGTCTTCTTTGTATCTGACAGCCCCTCAGAAGCTTTCATTGCTTTCGCCCAATCATTAGGCCGTTCCACTATATTAAAACGGGGTGCTGGAACAGAACCGTTGATTTTCCACAATTCAATTTCAAGCAGAAAAAAGCCGATATTCTCATCCGTGTGCTGATTGAGCCATTCCACTGCCTGTCGATGTTCATCTCGAGCTCGTTTAACAATCCAAATGATAACAGATGCCTCCTTCCCGGCAGCATATGTTATTATCTTGCCAAGATGGTCATGATTTGTATCTTCCAATTGATTTTCAATGATAATCTTCCTGCCAGTCCCCTCTTCTGTTGCGAAAAGGTCAACAGAGAAACTTCCAACAGGAGACTCCCTTTCTTCAAAATCAATATCAATCCCGACCGCCTCTCCAAGCATAGTAAGATTCTCATTCTGGGCAAGCCATACCGTAAAGTCCCTCGCCTCATTTGGCCATATTTTACGCAAGTCTTCTACTCGTTCAATTTTCCCTAACTCTGCCATGTATATTTTCTCCTGTATTTAGAATTATCAAAATTTTTGTCTCTGGAATGCCATCTTCTTCATTTATCTTTCTGCAAATATTTCCATTTTCTAAAACTACCCTATCCATATCATCCCACCATTTCGCAATTGGTAGTTCCTGTAAAATATCTTTAGGCAACAATAAAATTTCACAGCCCTTGTATGGATTCGTTGCGATTGACTTCCAAATGCCAAACACTAAAAATCAATCTTTTATCATCTCATGCATCTTACCACATATTTTTCGTTTATCATTTAAATAAAACACTCCTGAAATATGAGGCATAGGGTACTCCTTCCCCCATGAAGGAAAACCTGCAAGAATCCTCTTCTCAGCCAATACGGTCCAGAAAATTCCATATCCCTTTTGTTCCAAAAATTCTAAAAACTCTTCCTGAGCAATGAAAAAACCAATATTCTCTTTCAATAGCTCAATACTATCAAAACAAAGTATCTCACCATTTTTACCATATAGAACAGAATTTTCTTTCCCATACTGCATGCCCAATCCCTCAAACAGCTCAAGACAAGGTTTATACCACGTACTATGACTGTCTTCGTATAATAAATCCCCCTCCCTCTCCGTCAAATACTTCACTGTGGGTACTAAAACATTCGGCAAATCCGCATATTTATCACCATCCTTTTCCAATGGAGTCAACTCCTCACCTCCATAGTACGGATTTTGAAAAAACCGATAACCTTGTGACCAATAATACTCTTTATTATATAGCGAATAGTTCTCATTTGGCTCAGATAGATATCGTCCCATAAAGTCTGCATTGTTTAAAAAACTAATATAATCGTTTAGTCTATCCTTTTTCACTATATAACTATTAATCTGTACCCACATAGCCTTTTGTGGATTCTGATATTTCTCATCTCCAGTCTTCTTTTCCTCATCCCATGAGTACCAACCATTGAGTAAGAAAAACTTTTGAGTATTAAGTGTTTGGCAAACCATCTTTTCCATTAGCGGCAAATCAGCAAAGCCCTCTAACCACTTTTCATGATTTATAGATGGCATTTTATACAGTTTCTCATGAATCATCTTCTCAGTTCCCGCTGGCATCATGCTTGTTGTCGGGTCCAGATTTCTAATATTGGGTTCATATGCCCCTCTACAATAAGCTCCTTCTTTACCCGTATGTTCACTATTTTCCGTGTATTCACTATCTTCCATGTATTCATTATCTTCCGTATATTCACTATCTTCCATCTTCATTTTAAAATTATCACTCACATTAGCTGCAAGTTCATACATGGCAATCCATTGATACTTTTTACCAATACGTTCTATCTTATTAGATGATGTACGTCCACCACCAATTCTTCTATCAAATCGTCCATGCTTTTCCACATCATATCCCATGTCAAAAATTCTTTTTACAGCAATATTTTCTAAATCATTATAATTCACCCCATCCCACTGACTAAAATAGCTTTGAAAAATATATCGTCCAAAGTCACCATAGCCTCCTGAACTTCCATCACGTGAATACTCAACATGCATAGAACTGACAATCAAATTTTGTGCCCAATAGTAATCTTTAAAGTCCGGAGCATTATAGTCAAGCTTATAACCTGAAATTTCCTCATCCGTTGGTATTACAGGCATTAAAGTATTATAAGGCGGTTCACATTTTTTTATATCAAAATCCACTTTCCCCAATCGGTATACTGTATAATCGATAATATTTAATGCATAATCCCTAACAAGAATATTAGGATATACAACCTCGGCAGCAAAAATATTCTGATATACTGCTTTAGCTAATGCATGAATTTTGTTATTATCCTGCTCTGATACAATGCATCCAAAGGCAACTGCGTACAAACGTTCCACAACATAGGAATCATCAATTTCCGTAAACCGATTAATGAAATCGATTATAATATCTATATGACCTTTTAATATATTAATCATAGTTTTTGTTGTTTTGTCTCGCAACAAACGATTGGATGAAATTAAGAACACACTTAATGTCAACGCTGCCAATCTTACTGTTTCATCCGATATCTCTTCATTTTCCTTTATCTCAATCCCCCAATCAAGCAAACGGTTTATGGAACATTCATCGTCCTGTAAAATCTGGTTAAATATTGGTATAAAATAGGCATCTCTATCTGGCATTGCCATTCTAAATGCAGAATCTGTCAACTTGTCTGCATTAAAAGCATAATCCTTCCTCGTACCAACAAGTATTAATGTATCTATAAATTTAATGCATACATATCCATCCCTCCATATACAATTGTTAATGTAGCCCTTTACGTTCTCCTTAATGGCTTTATCCCTTCTCCTCTTTAAACTTTCTATAAACGCTTCTTTTACGTTTAGGTTTTCACCGTCAAATATTTCAAAGATTTCTTTTCCATCCGTCTGCACTACTTCTATTGCAAAACAATTCAATATCCCTGGATTTTGTATTATGTCCTCATACTTTTTGGAAAAACTTTCTGCTGGCATTTTCTTTAGCTCTTCACACAGTTTTTCTGCATAAATATAATCTTCCATCCTTTCATACGTGATATAAATAAATTCATCATTGTTTCCAAGAACATTCTGTGTCAGTATTCCCTCCGACAAAAGTTGTTCCAATAAGTCTTTCTTACATCCGAACTTCTGCTGTAACTCCAAAACGATATCCATAACTTCATCGATTGAAATTATATTATTCCCTGCGTTTTTTTCAAATTTATACGCTACAATATTTCTAATTATTTTTTGTACAATCTTGTAACGATAATTTACTTCACACTTATCAGAGATACGCTCATTTATTTTTTCCAAGTACTTATCATACACATCTTTCAAATCTATCCCTGTGAGATTAACGCTTTCACCTTGATAAGCTTCACAAAACAATCTTAAAAAAAGAGGATTTTCAAACTCGGAATTTTCAAAAGGCATTTCCATATATTCAATATTATAAAACGCAAAGTATTTTTTAATAGCTTCATATCTTATATGGCGAAACCCTCCATGATGTACACGTAAAAATTCATTTTTTAATTCTTTGTTTTCTATGAACAAATGTCTTAAATATTCACTACGTATCGTCATCACAAGCGCAATCCAAGGGAATCTTTTTATCTTTTCTAACATTCCGGACAAATGGTCCTTCCAAATTGTTTTTCCATCGCCTTCATTCAAAGCATCAATGAAAATAGCCACCCTGCTGTTTTCTTGCTCACCTATTTTATTCAGATTATCCAAAAAGTCTTCAAAAGTATCCTTTGAATCTATTAATTGCATCATTGTTAGCATTGGGTTGGTCTGTTCCTTGAAATGCTGCCCTAAGAAAAAAACGGACTTGCAATTGTTGGTACTTCTTTTCCTAACAGCATCTGCAAGTAAATGTGATTTTCCACACCCCCCTTCTCCATAAATTAACACATATGGTACAACCGATGCCCTAACTTCATTAGAATTTAAGTATTCTATATAATGCCCAATCTGCCCATATCCATCTCTTAAAAAATAAATATCATTTCCATCACATTCCTTTTTTAACAATAAATCATCGATATTCTTCCGTATGATACATTGTATCTCTGTTGCATGACTGATAAGTTCTTCTCTTTTAAGCTCTTTCTCTATGCCCTGCAACACACTTTCAATATGTTTCCGAATGGAATCTGTCAAATCTTTACATTCTTTTAACTTTGTCTGATTTACCGCCACCAGAAAAGAATCTGTTTTATCCTCAAGACGTCTATAGAATTCATCGTTTTTAGCTAAACCATCAAATATTTTACTTGTATTGGTTGATATATTTAAATCCGGCAGATACCTGTTTCCTAAGTTCTTTATCTGTTCATTATTCTGCTTTAAAAACCAATCATTAGAATAACTCTGTCCATTCTGTGAAATTCTTATTGCCAATATCTCATCTTCTAATCGCCTTAAAGACTCTTCCACAATACTAAAACGTTCTGCGGATTCATGTATATCTAATCTGGTTTGCAGTAAACAATATAAAACTGCCCTGTCAAAGATTTCTACTTCGCTATAAATAAATATTTTTATTTTCTTGAAAACTGTATCGAAAAATTCATTTAAAATACTCCTATCTGCAACTGTGATTTTCACATTTTCTGCATTTGCATACTGTTTGAAATCTTCCTGTATTTTTTTGACAAAAGCTATCTCCCCCTCTTCTTTCTCAGATGCATCTAGTACATATTTAAGCATCTTTTGAATGATTTTAAAGGTTTCAATATAGCCAATAAAAATACCTTGGGTAACTATCGTGCCATCGTTTCTTTGCTCAAATTCTTTTCCCCACTCAGATATTTCCTCTATAAACTTCTTAATGTTTTTCTTTTGTGACCAAATATTCATCTTATCATAGAAAAAACTTGAAAAAATATTAATCAAAACGCTGCTAATTGTATTCATTGCATTTCCCCCTTTGTAGATTGCAATACCATTATCCAAACATCTTTCTCGTAAATAAAATATTATTTCTTATATAATACTATTTTCAAAAATTAATTTCAATACAATGAAATTGGGTAGACAATGTCTACCCAGTTCACATCTTTACCCAATATTTTTTGATTTCTATAATATGGAATAAATATTTATTTGCAAAGTCTACTGTTGTCATTTTGCTTACTACAGCAATGATACCCGTGAGAATATGAATATCCTTCCCGGACTACCCAAGCTCTTCCCCATTTGTGGCAATGACCTTCTGATACCAATAAAAGCTGTCCTTCCGGACTCTTTGCCCCGTTCCCTTCCCTCTATCATCTATGTCCACATAAATATATCCGTAACGTTTGCTCATTTCCCCTTGGGAGCAGCTAACGATGTCGATAGGCGCCCAGCAGGCATACGCAAAGACCTTTGCCCCATCGCAAATTGCCTCCCTCAATGCCTCAATATGGCTTCTCAAATAGTCCACGCGGTATGCATCATGTATACTGCCATCCTCTTCCACTTTATCCAGGCAGCCAAGGCCATTCTCCGCAATCATCATAGGAACCTGATATCTGTCCCAAAGAAGGTTAATTCCGTTCCGCAGCCCTAACGAATCCTTTGCCCAGCCCCATATAGACGCCTCCAAATATGGGTTCGGGCGCATTTCCCCCGGATGGGCCAACTCGCTGATGCGGGAGGAATAGTAGGAAAAAGCCAGAAAATCCGCCTTATTTTTCTTCAGGATTTCCTCTTCCTCCTCTGTCACCTGTACCTGGATATTATGTTCATGGAAATAGCGGAGCGCATAGCCTGGGTACTTCCCACGCAGGAGGACATCCGCATAGAAGTATACCATCATCTGCATCTGCTGCGTGTTGAGAAACACCTCTTCCGGCCTGCATGATGCAGGATATAGTTCATCATCCCCAAGCATCACTCCTACTTTCATTTCCGGATTGATTTCGTGGGCCATTTTGGCTGCAAGGGCAGATGCGACAAACTGGCGGTGCACTGCCTGGTAAGTCGCGCTTAACCAATCTTCATAAGCATCGTTTACCATCCCCAAACTTCCAAACTCTCCCCAACCGCCCAAACAATTAATCTGGTTAAAAGGAATCCAGTATTTCACCTTCCCCCCATAACGCTCAAACAGCACTCTGCAATAGCGCAGAAAGAACTCCTGTACCCTTTTATCATACCAGCCTTGGTATTCCAGCACCAGCTTCACCGGCATCTCGTAATGGGAAATCGTCATAATCGGTTCTATCCCGTTCTTTAATAATTCATCAATCAAATGGTCATAAAACAGCAGCCCTTCCTCATTCGGCTCTTCTTCATCCCCTTGAGGGAAAATCCTTGTCCAGTTAAAAGAAGTCCTAAAGCACTGAAACCCCATCTCTTTTAAGAGTGCAATATCTTCCTTATAATGGTGATAAAAATCAATGGCCTCCCTTCTCGGGTAATACCCTTCCCGGTCTTCCAACGCTTTCCTTATTTCATCTGCCGTATGGGAAAAACCAACCACTTTTTTCCTGCTATATTCCAATGGGAGAATCTCTATATCCGCAATTGATGGCCCTTTCCCACCTATATTCCATGCCCCTTCCGCCTGATTAGCCGCTATGGCGCCACCCCATAGAAAATCTTCGGGAAACCCTTCCGGTACTTTTTTCACTTTTTCCACACTCCTTCCATATCCCAAAATCATTCTTCTATCTTCTGTAGTTTGCAATACATCCTATACATATGATGCACCATGGAGATTTCACTGTGAATTGTCATTAATGTATCCTGTGCATGTATGAACAGCAAGGTTACCGGCTGTTCATCGCACTCTATTGTGTTCTGTATCGTCTCAGTCTGTAAATTATGCGCAATGGTAATTTCCTGCCTGGTCAGTTCCATTTTTTTTCTAAAGGTTTCCAAGTCCTCCATATATAGCGCTTCCATTGCCGCACTGCAGTGCGCTCGGGCATCCCCTGCGTGAAGAATAACCTGCATTGCCACCTCATTCAATTTGTCAGCCGGTATTGTTCCCATTAATTTACCCCGCTTTCTGCTTTTTTCTCTTCCTCCAGACATTGGTTGTCATAAATCCTAAAGAACGGATAATAAATCATCCAGGATAATGCAAATATAACCAGGCAGAAGATAACGCCTTTCACACCGTTTAAAACAAACGCATTGATTGGTTTCGGCAGATACCAAAAGCTCCATAACGTGCTGATTCTGGATAAAATATTCAGTTTCAGTACAAGCCATGTCAGCACCGTGGAAACCAGGCCGATAATCCACATAGGTATCATAAGTATTGGGTTAAATGCAATCGGCGCTCCATATACCAAAGGTTCATTGATATTGAAAATACTCGGAACAACAGAAGCCCGCCCTATCATTTTATTCTTTTTCGATTTTGCCATAAAAGCAAACATGATTGCCAGTGCAAGCGTACATCCCCCACCGCCGATTGTCATATAAGTGGTTACCCCATATACGTTCAGCTTAGGCGCAAGTTCCCCCGCAGCTACGGCAGCTTCATTTACTGACAACGCTGTATATACAATCGCAGATTCTAACGGCCAGATAATCCATGTAGAAATACCAAACGTGTACAAAAATACATACCCAAGCCAATAAATCACAATAAATCCGATTAATCCATCCCCTACCGCTTCCACTGGGGCAAAGCAGGAAGAAATCACTGCAAACATATTAATGTTGCCAACATATACCAGAAGCCATCCTATCACGATAAGAATCAGCATCGGTATCAGCGTGTCAAACCATACGATAATAAAGTCCGGCATCGCAGAATCTTCCTTAAAGAAAGAAAATTTTGAAAATGTGCTCATAACCACGCCAGTTAAAATCCCTGCCACCAAAGCAACAATCATACCGCCGCTTCCCAAATTCCAAAATTCAAAGGTGATATAATCACCATCAAAAACCGGGCCGCAAAGAAGCAGGAAAAAAGAAAGCCCTAAAATACCCGCCTCTATTTTCGTTTTGGAATGTCGCTTTTTTTCCATAATATTATAGGGGAGCAAAAACGCAATAAATATAGACAGAAGCCCCATTGAAAAATTGCTGATAGGCTCTACACCGGGGAATCCTTCTATCAACCCTGCCACAATACCAAGCAGTGTTGCAAAAGAGCCAATCAGAATCAATGGCATACAGGATAAAATCGCCTGCTGTACAGACGCTATATAGGCATTCCTTGTTATTTTATTCAGTTTTGGTGATACAGATTTCCTTATCCATTCCATTAATTTATCCATCTTTTGTTTTCCTTTCCTTTTTCATATTCTTTAGGATTCGGATATCAAAAGCCCTGGCTGCGGAGTGCGCCTGGCATATTGTACAAAAAAGTTCGTGCAACTGACTTTTGTGCGATGGAGGTGAGACTTATAAATCGTGGAAGCCTCTGCTGAACACGATTTACGTTTTCAGAGGCTCAGCGGAATGCTCCGCACAATGGAAGGCG
>QXWV01000010.1 GCA_009911195.1 Lachnospiraceae bacterium
TCTAGCTAACATATAATTCCTGTACCTCGCTATTCTAATTTCCCTTTATTTCTAAAAAGAATTCTCCCTATTTTTTGTCTACAAGCTGCACCTAGAAAATAATAATCACCTATTCCCCCATTTTCTCAGCACTTACCCCTATTCCACATCCATTTTATCATATCACCAAGTTTCAAAGACTTTATATGCTGCAATTCCCCCCGCGTTTTCTCTAACTCTGCTTCCACTTCCATCTTCCGGGTATGCAATTCATTTATTTTGTCCATCCTATGCTCAAGTTCTCTCGCCCTGCGTACCAATTCTTCCGACTGAAGTTTTTCTTCATTCTCTAAAATACTTACTTTTTCCTGCAAATGATTAATCATTACCAATCTATTTCCTAATTCTTCCTCCCTACGATCCAGTTCCTCACATTGTTGCTTACCGCCATTCTCTAAAATACTTATCTTTTCCTGCAAATGATTTATTAATGCCATCCTTTTCTCTAATTCTTCCGCTCTTCGGTCCAGTTCCTCTCTTTGAAGCTTATTTTCGTTCAGGCATGCATCCAGATTTTTTATCTTTTCCCTACAAACGATAGCCTCATGGCGGCAATAATTTAATTCATCCAATGTTGGTAAATAAGTTGCCTTATGATGCATAAACACAGAACTAATACTTTCCACTGGCAAATCCCTATTCCCCGCAACTGCTATCACATATTTGCCCGTTGGGCTATACTTCTCTCTCTTAACGCAATATTGAATCCTATCATCCACAAGCTCTTCACAATCTAAAAAAGAAGCCACTTCCAAATACTGTTGATAAAGGCGTACTTTACTAAATTTAGAATTAAGAAATTTCACAAATTCCTCTGTATAGAATTCCCTGATATGCCATTTATTTTGAAAATTGTATTTGTCCGTATATTCAGCTTTATTGGGCGTAGACATAATTAAAATGCCATCTTCCTTCAGAACTCTATATATATCCGCTAAAAACGCCCTCTGGCTGCTTTCATCAATATGCTCAATAGTTTCAAATGAAACAACAACATCTATACTATGGCTCTTAACCATGCATAAATCAGCAACACTACCACATACATAGTTTAATTTTTCACTTTCCCCATACTTATCCCTTGCATGCTTAACTGTCTTTTCGTCGATATCAATTCCAGTCACCTTATTCGCATATAGAGAAAGCAAATAGCTCCCATACCCTTCCCCACAAGCCGCATCAAGAACTGTCTTATCCTTTACAAGCCCCTGAATACTATAATATCGCTGTAAATGTTCAATTTCCAATTCATCATCATTTGACTCTGGAATAAACCTTTCTCCTGTATTCTCTATATTATTTCCCATACCAATAACCATACCCTTTCTACCGCATGTAAACTAAAATTTATTTTCCGTACTACCCCCCTCATTCCTCTACATATTCCAGCAACCTTTTTCTTAGAGCTTCATCCTCTAATAAAATTTCTTCAGGATTTACTACACCACTCTTCCTCTGTGCGTCGATAAAAAATTTTATTATCCATAAAATCTTATCATTTCCCTGAAGATTCAAAGATTCCGCTATTGATATGATGTCTTTTCTAGCACCTTCATCGCCAAACAACAATGAACCATAAAACCGCTCCAAATTAGCTGCCCATATCCATGCAATTTCAAACAGCATCCATTTCCTATTAGAAGAAATAGTATTACTTTCATGAACCCGATACTTTAATAAAGGCTTCTCTACTATTACACACTCCGCTACTTCTGCTGCCCGCAACGCAAAATCCCAATCATGCACAAACCGTAAATTACGCATTCCACCTATTTTTTCAAATAGCTTCCTTGTAAACAAGAAGTTACTAGTTGTTGACGTAAAATTGTTCATCAATAAGTTCATTTTAAAACCATCCGCTGCTGCAAAAGACAACTCCTTATGGGGCACAATCCATGGCTCCATGTTTTTCCAACCTTTTTTAATTCCCAGTTCTTTTCCATTGCTGTTTATCACACAGATATACGAACACATAAAGCCAATTTCTGGTCTCTTTTTCATTTCCTTCAACATAAAGGAAATCCTATCCTTTTCATAGATGTCATCAGAATTCAAAACAGCCAGGTATTCTCCTTTAGCTTGCTTCAGGCCGCGGTTAATGGCATTGTGTGCCCCCTGGTTCTCTTGTTCTATCAGATATATCCTCTCATCTTTGAAGCTTTTTATCTTTGCAATGGAGTCATCTGTTGAACCATCATCCACAATTATTAGTTCCCAATTTGAATATGTTTGATTCACCACGCTCTGTATTGCATCCGCAATATACAATTCATGATTATAACTTGGGATAATAATGGATACCAGTTCCCGTTCTTCTTCCTTCTGCCCTTTTCCTGTGAAAAAATTAAACATCCCGTTCTCCTCGACCTATCATAAATTTTTTATTTAGCCTGCCTATAATACCTTTTTCGTTTCTTACTTTGATTTCCAGTTTCTCCGATTCTTCCATCTGCTTTGTTTGAAGTCTAAGTATATTCTCTGCTTCCTGTACAAGCCTGTCCAACTCATTAATCTTATCCATCCGGTGGTCCAGTTCCACCGCACGCCTTTCCAGTTCTTCCCCCTGTAGCTTAATTACGTTTTCAGCCTCCTGCAATAATCTGCCCAGTTCATTAATCTTATCCATCCGGTGGTCCAGTTCTACCGCACGCCTTCCTAATTCCTCCTCCTGAAGCATGATTACATTATCCTTTTGTTTTGCCTGAAATTTCCGGTTATTTATACTATTTTGCATAAAATAATATTCTTCACTTTCATTCATATAAACAGAAGAAAGCTTTAATTCTGGAAGCTTACCGTTTGTAGCAACTGCCATCATATATTTGGGCTTTGGGTTATATTGTTCCCTATCCTCAAACAAGTTTAAGCTATTGCTTACTGTGTCAAACTTTTCAAGAAATGATGCTACTTCTAAAAACTGCTTATACAAACATACATGCCGGAATTCCCTGGAAACAAAATCCACAAATTCATCTTGATAAAATCCTCCTCCAGGACACTCACTCTTTAACCCCAATCTATCCATATTTTCCATTTTATTTGGCGTTACAATTACTAAAATGCCGTCTGGTTTTAATACTCTTTGTATTTCTTCAAGCAATATCCGCTGCCTTTCCATTTCGAGGTATTCCACTGTATCAAAACAAATAACCACATCTACATCACTGTTCTGCAAAGGTAGGTCTGCCTGTTCAAAACTAATTCTGCGTACTGTCTTCGCATAACCAGCCAAAACGTGGCACCCCCTTCCTGAACCCTGCTTATACTCTACCTCTATAACATCCTTCCCCTTTACCATTTCACATAAAGCAACATACCTATGTAAATAAAAAAAACTTTTTTCTTTCTGCTGGCCAAAGTAAGGATTACAATCAGAAATACCAGCTTTAACAGCAGATATCACTATACTATTATACTTAAAATATTTTTCTGCACAAGCTTTTTTATCTAAATATTCACCATAAGTTGCATCCACATCTGTAATTTCTTCCGGTTCATAAAACTTATGCCCGATGACTATTGTGCAACTAAACCCATATCCTTCCAATAATTCTTGAATATCATTTCCAAAATCAGTATATACAATGCACCCCCCCCC
>QXWV01000011.1 GCA_009911195.1 Lachnospiraceae bacterium
GTAACGGAATCGTAAAAATATGTCTGCCATTAGGTTTTAATACTCTATATACTTCGCGAAATGCTTTTTCATAATCCCTTACATGCTCAAATACATCTTCTGATATAACCAGGTCAATGCTATTATCGCCAAATGGAATGTCGCACAAATCAATACTTAATATTCCTTCTTTATATTGGCCGCTTTTAACCTCATCAAGATATTCTCCTGAGATATATTCCGGGTAAAATTTCAGATATTCATGTATATATCCACTTGTAGATGCATTTAAAATAGTCCTAACTGGAAGTTTGTCATCTGCCTCGGCCAGAGATGCATATTCTCCCCCATATTCTTTAATAATAACGTTCGCCACATCCGATGCCCTGATTGACGCGCCACAATATGAACATGTAGCATCCCTGAATAAAGTTGCATTTTCCACTATCACAAAATCACTTATTTTCCCACAGATATGACACCTTTCCCTGATTATAACCATCTTACGTATTCCTTCCTAATATTTACCAATTAACATTGTACAAACTCTGCCCTATTCAGTATATACCGCCCACGCCCTTCTGGATACAAGCGTTCATCTACACACTTAATAATTAAAGCATCTGACACAAAATGAATTTGCTCATGAGATTGGTAAGTCCCATCTGCCAATGCAACATCAATAGGGTACTCATCTGCATGGAATTCTGGAAAATTAAATCGCCATTGAAACTTGTATTCCCTATCCTTCTCCAAAGCTGATACCTCCCATCCATCCAATGCCGTATTCGTAACAACCAGTTCATTCCCCAACCGGTCTTTGATTACAAATCCGAAAATAGGGAATTCTATCTGTTCCTTGGTATCCACTTCCATTTCCAATATAATTGCCTGTCCTGGCTTCACACAAGAAATAAGCTGCCCGTACTCATTTAGCAATCTAATATCAACAAATTGAGCCATCTTATTTCCAAATTGCAACCGGCATACATTGTCAGAGGTTTCCTCGGCCTGTTCTGCCAAGTCTCCCTGCGTGTTTTCTTCCCCACTCGTTTCTCCAGTATCATTTTCCTTACTGTCTTCCGCTTTTACTTCATAACGCATATATGCCAGGTACTCTTTCAACAATTCACCAGGCACACCTTCTTTATATATTTGTCCATCATCCAGCCAGATAACCCGGTCACAGAAACTTGATATGGCCCCCGTATCATGGCTGACAAAAAGCACTGTTCCGTTTTCTTTAAACTCCCGTATTTTCCGGTAACACTTTTGTTGAAATCTCACATCACCTACACTCAGCGCTTCATCCACAATGAGGATTTCTGGCTTCACATTAATTGCTGTCGCAAATGCCAGACGTACCAACATCCCACTGGAATATGTCTTAATTGGCTGATAAACGAAATCACCTATATCTGCAAATTCCAATATTTCATCCATAGAATCTTCTATTTCTTTTTTTGATAATCCATTTATCCTGCCGTTTAGGTATATATTGTCTATCCCATTTCGTTCCGCATCGAAACCCGTTCCTAATTCCAATAATGCAGATACATGCCCGCTTAATGTTATTTCGCCTGATGTAGGCGCCAAAACTCCTGTTATCATTTTTAACATTGTAGATTTTCCAGCGCCGTTTTTTCCAATAATACCAACTGTCTCTCCTCGTTTTACAGAAAAAGAAACATCATTTACTGCATAAAAATCTTTATGATAACAAGAATTTTTAATCAAAGACTCTTTCAATCTATCAGTTGGCTTATTATACAACTTATATACTTTTACAACATTTTTTACTTCTATTGTTACATCCTTCATGTGAACCCCTGCCTATAAAACATCTGCAAAATGTATTTTTAGTCTTCTCATCAATTTCTTGCCTACGATAATACAAGTCATGGTAACTGCCCAAAACCATAACATCTGCCCCCAATGGCTGAAAAACCATTTTCCATTAATCAATGCCTCCCTATAGCCATTTATTACATAATGCAGCGGATTCAAATTATAAAACCAACTATACGAATCCAGCATATGATAATCCCACATCATTGGAGTCAGCCACATTAAGAATTGAAGCACAATCCCTAAAAACTGCCCGATATCTTTAATAAAAACATTTAGCGTTGCTGTTATATAAGATAAGCCCATCGAAAATGCCATAATACATATACTAAAATAAACCATATCAATTATATGGTATCCTGGGAACTCCCCATATAATATATAAATCAACAACAAAATCAAGTTAAAAAATATATTTAATATCGCCGATGCCAATATCTTAACAATAGGCAACATCTCCACTTTAAATACTACTTTTTTTACAATATAACTATACGAAATAAAAGCTCCTGTTCCTCCCGCCCATGAATCATAAAAATAATTCCATGGTATCATCCCTGCAGATAGCCATAAAATAAACGGTACATTGTTAATAGGATTGGAGCGAAACCCAACCTGGAAGACAAACCAAAAAAGCAATATTGTTGACATTGGCTGCAATATTCCCCAAAATATTCCTAGGTAAGAGCCCGAAAACCTACTTTTAAAATCACTGTGAGCAAGAGAAAACATTTGTTCCGCTTCCTCCAGCCTTCTCTTCATAACCGGATACTTCTCCAAATACTGTACAATACCTTGACGATTAATATAAATAATCACTACGAAACTATATATAAGCAAAAAAGCTGGCACAAATATCCAAAATAGAATCTGCTTTTCCTGTGTATAATGGACAATAATATTCTGCAATTTAAAAGATGTTCCCTGAACCGCCGTTAAATCGAACCTCAAACTTTTTATATCTGAGTCAACATCAAATGCGACAATATTATTCCCATCATGCAGTACAGTTTCTATATAGGTGTCTCCGTTTACCTCATTGCTGCGAGAGTAATAAATCTGGGCATTTTCATCTGGATTACTGTTCAGGAAATGAATATCTATTTCAATTTCTTCTATCTTACCTTTCGGTAATAACAACAAACTTATCCATGCATCATCAGACAATGATGTCCATACATTTTCATCTATTTTATAATCCTTTGCACCTTTTTCCAATGTTTCCATATCATAATCACATGTCTGCGGTCTTATAGCTGATTTAACATTAAAATTTCCAAATGTTCCTACCAGCATTATCATAAAAATAAATGGTATTCCAATTATTAAGCACAACATGGATTTCTTCCATCTAAAATTCATTTGTCCAATTCTCTCCCAAAAGAATACATCTATTTGTTCTCTTTTAAATATGCATAATATAATTTTAACCCGTCTTCAAATGGAGTCAAATTATTACCACATATGCTTCTTATCTTACGATTATCTAATATCATTTTACGGACATCCACACTTCTTGTCTCCTTATACTCAACATTAACATCAATCCCCAATGCCCGTATGTACTGAATCACCTGATTTTGGGACACTCCCTTCCCCGAACTTATATTAAAAACAATCTCACTTCCTTTATACCCAGCCAACTGATATAAACAGCCACATACGTCTTCTATATAAATATAATCACGTATATTTTCCCCATCCCCCCATATTTCAACCGTCTTATTCTCCAATGCCCTTTTTAATGCAGCATCTACAAAGCCAACTCCTTTTGTATAATCCTGACCAGGTCCAAACGGGTTAGAGATTCTGGCAATCCGTATATTCATTGCATTTTGGATTTGAAAAATCCTTAAAGCGTTTTCTATACATAATTTAACATTCCCATAATGGTTTATGGGAAGAGGCAGCATCTGTTCTGATATCGGCTGCAATTCCTGGTTGCCATATACTGTACCGCCTGATGACAGAAATACCATACTCTTATCCGTATCTTTAATCCAAGAACACATCTTGATTGTCTGAACCAAATCCCTTCCATAGCCATTCATATATTTCTCATTAGAATTGCCTGGATTGATTGTACTAATTGCATGAAAAATGACATCATATTCCTGTATCATTTCCTGCAGATAATCATCATCAAAAAAGTCTCCTTGGATAAAACGAACCTCTCCATTATCCAATGCTATCTTTTCCCTGTCGAAACTAGTAATATCTACCCCTAAACCCGCAAGGTACTGGCACAGATTCCTTCCAATAAAACCATTTCCGCCAAGCACAATATATTTTTTCCCTAACATGAATGGCTATCCTTTCCTTTACGCTGATATATTCCCTTTTCAAACGTTTTACGATACGCCTGCGCTACTTGAACAGCAGAGAAGAATTCGAGCATTTCCATTGCACTTATCGACGCATTCTTTTTATACTCCGGAATCTTACCACAGAACTCTTTAAAATTCTCATAATCACTTCTTTTTTCATCAATAATCCATCCATTGCCATTTCTAACTAAAAATCTTTTCAAATCGCCTGTATCTGTTGAAAAAATAGGCGTACTCATACACATTGCTTCAATACTTACAATTGGCATCCCCTCATAAACAGAGGTTAATATCAGGCCGTCCAATATACTGATAAACCTAGGTGTATTTTCCACATATGGAATTCTTAGTACATAGTCATGCAACTCTTTTTCCGCTATATAAGCCTCTACCTCATCTCTAACCGCACCATCACCAACCATTATAAAACAGGCATCTTCCATTTTGTGTTCTTTTGCTTGTTCTGCCAATTTTAAAAATCGAATAGGGTCCTTTTGTTCTGTAAGCCTTCCTACAAAAGCAAACAGCTTCTTATCCTTCTTTAAACCATATTCTTCACAAATAACATCCCTTTCTTGATGGTTATCCAATTCTTTCTTGATTCTAGTTCCATCTATAACAGAATAAATAACATCTATTTTATCTTCTGGTATTTTATATTTCTTAACAAAAGTTTCCCTAATAAGCTCTGTCACAGCAATATACCTGTCAAAAAGCAGCATTTCCGGATTCCTATAATATTCAATCCATCCAACTTTCGTATCATATACATCTTGCGCCACCATAGCAACATCTTTGAATATTTCTCTGATATGCAATGTATTCCGCTCGAACCATGGCGAATTATTGCATAACCACAAAACATCCGGAGAAAATATCTGCTTTAATTCCTGAAGGCATGCTAAATAATGGTCAAATTCTGTGATTTCCCTTAAATCAATAATATAATCACAAATTCCCTTAAGCTGAAAATGAAGACTTCCCTGGCTCTCTGAATGTCTCTCCATGGTTATCATGCAAAACATGTAATCGTCTTTTAATGCCCTCATTATTTCTATGGTATTTCTCTCAACGCCTCCTACTGCCAGGAAAATAGGGTCTACAAACACTACTTCTTTTTTCTTTTCAAAGCAAAACTCCCTTTTATATTGGGTAAATCTAGGAATGAAGCCTATATTATCTGTCAAATAGTATTCCTGCTGTAATTCTACATCTGCTAATGCGTCCTTCAAATTTATTGTATGTTTTTCCACTTGGAACGCAGGGAGACGCATGTATCTTCCCACAGCCTTTTTTATTGAAGTATCATCATGGATATCCAGAGATTTTGCATATAACAAGACATCCTCTACTCTTTTACATCCAATAAGAGGGAACTCAGCAAAAGATTTTGATACAATCACATAATCATAAAAAGAGTTCATTAACAAATAAGCTACTTGGAAAATTTGAACCCCTTCCAAAGGCTCAGATTCCGGACTATAGTAATACGTCTCATAGCCATTTTCTTCTTTTTTTATATCTGTAATTAAAATCGCATCCCCTAGAACAGCAGTCGCTTCTTTATACTCCCTAACCACTTCTTCCAGTTTCTCATCCGCCAGTCCCCCAATGCAAATCTGTATACGCCGGAAATGTTCCTCTGCATATTCAACCGACCACTTCTGGCTATTTACCTTTTTCATTTCCATCCTCTGGCGTATCCTATATATAGTCTTACCAACTGCATTAAATATATTTTTCTTTTCCATATTCCTTAACACTCATCCTAACATTTTAAGCTGAAAGCCATTGTATTAAAATACAATATTGAGTATACCATTATTGTCTATCATTTGCAATCCAAGAAGTACTTCTCCCACTCTTCCTTTGTATTATATATTGGCAAATCTGTAACCGGTATCCCGTCATACACTTTATACATCTTTTGAAGATTTTCTTCCATCCAGACAGACTTGTCATATATCCACACAAACGTGGGATTAAAAATATTCCTTAACTCATATAATACATCTAAATAATTTTTGCATTCACTAATTTCCTTTAAAGCAAATATATATTCGCATAAGCCTTCTATCTGTCTATACCCCATTTCCTCCCCTTTAAAACTTTTTTCTGTTACAATAACACAAAATTTACACTGTTTTGATAGTAAACGCATAGTCTCTACTATATTTTTGTTTTTTCCTATAGTGCTGAACGAAAAGTCTGCCAACAATATAAATACCATTGGAACTTCTTTATTGTAAGAAAATATCCGATTGCTTATTCGATATTCTGGCATACATTGGTTTCCGCACCCCAATATTCCATTACCATTTTCCCGTATTTCGGGAATAATGTTTCTTACATCGAAACTATTACTTATTTCCGTAGCTGCCGGTAGTCTCAATAGTTTCCCTACCGAATATCGGCATATCTTATCAATTGTTTCCCCTTGTAGCAAAGCTGAATAAATCAAGCCATCCTCCAAAGATTCATTTACTATATAAGGAAAATCTTCTAATCCGCCTGAAATAAGCAAATAGTCATACGAATTATTTAACAATGTATATATTGCCTGTACAAATTGAACTTTTTCCAGTTCTCTATTTCGTGGACTATAAATATAATCAATATAGCCTCTTTCCCTGTGCCCAATATCACTCACGTAGACATTATCACCCCACAAAGCCACTGCATCCCGATATTTTTTTAACAGCTTTTCCCTTTTGTCCATATCCTCTCCAGCTATTACAATTTGTATCCTTCTTGGCTGTCCATAAGAATACTCCACATGCCAAGCCTCTTCTTTCCCCTCTTGCCTCCCTCCCTTAAAGAAGCATTTTTTAATTATCCGTTTTATCGCTTTTATGGCACCCCTTTTTTTCATTTCATGGACTCTCATTGCCACTATAATTTTCGTATAATCTTTTCTTATTTTTTTAATAACTATATGGGGGTCTATTGTATTCGTAAAATCAAAACTATTTTGCTCTACCCGGCACGCATTATGCCAAAAAATTTCCGCATCTTC
The DNA here is from genome assembly GCA_009911195.1 of Lachnospiraceae bacterium. GTDB lineage: Bacteria > Bacillota > Clostridia > Lachnospirales > Lachnospiraceae > Kineothrix. Next base: position 7,171 of record QXWV01000011.1, read on the forward strand.
AAAAGAGCCATCCTGCTTTTCAAATTTAATACTATGTATATCCGCTATACATTTATCTTTTAGTGGACTAACCCTAATTTCTGAAACGTCTGGCGGAAGGATTTTCTCCAATAAAATACTGCTGTCATCCCAGCATTTCCATTTTCTGGAATCGTTTTCGCTATATCCATACCCGATATCCCAGTATATTTGAGAAAATGGCTTTTTCAAATATTGGTATGCAAACTGGCTTACGCAACTTTTCCTTAAATTTGTACCCTTATTAATCCGTACAGAACATCCATAAAAAAAATAGTATTGAAACAAATCAGCATAAATTACAGAGCACATTTTTTCCAGCTTTGGGCTACTTTTTTTTCTTAACATTTTTTCTAATAATTGTGTTGCCCTTTTAGCCATATAAACAGATAGTTGTACAAATATCCCTCCCAACGAAAATTTTAATTTATGCTGAGCTGCATATTTTTGAAAAGCATCCTTGCAATTATCTATATCACAAATACACTTATTTTCCAAATCATCATGCATATCATTAAAGACTACCAATTCTTCACCGGCATTCTGCTGACGTATACAGAACTTTTCTACGCTTTCATAAATATGATGGTGTTCTATCACTATATCCGGGTCATATATTATTTTCATACCATCTTTCTGCAGACGGTATCCCAATTCTATATCCTCAAACCCATATTTATCAAACTGTGAACTGAAATGAATTTCCTGCCTGTCTAACAATTTCTTGGATACGCTTATATTCGATGTATAAAAATGCCTGAAATCTATCAGTTGATAAGAAGGCAATGCAATAAAGCCAAATTGTTCACAGCCAATTTCTGTTATATGTCTCATTAAATGGTTTAAACAGATACTGCTATGCCAGTCTATCCGCCCTAACGTTGCAACACTGTCGCCATACTTCAGATAATTTTCAAAATGTCTGTTTATAAAATCTTCATGAGGGAACATATCATCCCCTGTAAATATTACTATTTTTCCACTGGCAATCTTTAATGCTGCATTTCTGGCTGGTCCTGCACCTCCTTTTGGGTTTTTTATAAGAACCACCGGCAAATCCTTCATGCCCTCAATTATATCCACTGTTCCATCCGTTGATTCATCATCTGAACATATAATTTCATATTCATATTTTGTCGCCGCATTTACTTTTTTCCAACATTCAAATACTGCTTCTAACACATCTTCCCTGTTATGTGTCGCAAAAATTACGCTTACATCCATAAATATCTCCTCAGAAATCTACATTGTCTTAATATTCCCCAATTATAGCATGCCTCTCTTTACAGCACAATCCTATAATTTATGCTAATTCTTAACAGTTCTTTCACTCTGGAATACTCTGAAATACATATAATTCAATATTTTATTTATTCTTCTTTCTATAATTTCATATACTGCCCATCCAATACCAACAATCAGCACCAATGATAGCGCTACCGTTCCTGTAAAAGATACCGAATAACTTATTCCACTTTCAAACATTTTTTGAAATAAGAACGTAGAAAATGACCCCAGAACCTGCATATGAATCAAATATACAGAAAACGAAATTTTCCCCAAAAATTGCATTCCTCTGCTTCCCAATATTCTCCCGCTCTCTTCAAAATTAATAATTGTGAATATCATCAATCCAGCACCTAAGATATGCCATAAAAAAGCTGCCCTATTCCCTATATCCAAAAAACGGTACATATTAGTTGGCGCCACCCCAATAGGATAATCTGCCAACAGGCAAGAAATCACAAGCAGTAAAATACCATATATCTTTTTTAACTTTAATTGGAAATGAATCTTTATGTCAGCTATCATACCCCCTATAATAAACGCCACAAAATAATTACAATTTATCGTTCCTTGTGTTCCCATGCTCCACAATACAACGCATGTTATCGCATAAATAATCCACCGTTCCCTTATTCCGCCCCATATTACCACTATCAGCGCCACAAGAAATGAACCATACAGCGAATATGCAATTGTCCAAAACGCGGAATTATATACCGAATCCCCACAAAACATTACCCTATAATAAGAGTCAAAAAGCCAGCTTCTCCAATCCGCCTCAAAAGAATATACCCCTCGCAGCCATGATGACCCAGTAGTTTCTGAAACAGATACTGCTGTTATATACCCCATTTTCATCATAACTAAACATAAACCGTTAGCGAGTAAAACAGGGATAAATAACCTCAAAAATCGATTCGTTATTATTCTTCTTACTCCTTTATACCCCCCCCCAAAGAATTGAGAAGCAATTCCAAAACCACCTATTACAAAAAATAAACAAACACCAAAGTTCCCCGCATAAAATATAGAAAATGGTGATTGCGAAAGCTTTATATCCAATCCATTTGCTATATGTGACATCGCATCATCTCCCCAATATGCCGCTGGATAAAATGCAACCATAAAGTGACTCAATACTACCATAACAGCAGCAATCCCCCTCATCCCTTCCACAGGTGTATTTCTTTCTTTCATGCCTATTATCTCCATATTTTCCCTTAACTTTAAATCAACTATATTTTTCCATCCTCTTTACCAACTGTGTATAATTTTCCTTTTTGTAATGCTGTTTTTCCAACACTTTGTTCCATTTCTCATGAAACAGCTTTCTGTTTGTTTCTATCTTTATCATCCGTCCATCATCCATCCTTTCCGTCACTCCTTCAAAATGTACCACCTCAGAGTCCGGTTGATAGACCACTTGATATCCCCTTTCCCGTACTTGAAAAGCTAAATCCACATCTTCATAATAGGCAGGCGCAAATCTTTCATCAAACCCCTCTATTTTCTCCCATAATTCCCTCCGCACTATAATAGCAGCACCCGAAATATAGTCAACTACTCTCTTAAAGTTCAATGCCGCCTCACCCGCCTGCCTGCCATTTCCATACTGCAATACATAACCATCCTTCCATACAATCCCCCCTGCTTCCTGCACCAGACCATCAGGATATACTAATTTTGAACCAGCCAATCCAATATTTTTATCCGCTTCCATCACACCCACAAGAGCTTCCAGCCACCCCTGCTGTACTTGGGTATCATTATTAAGAAATACTATATATTTTCCTTTAGCTTCTACACTGATTTTATTACAGTTTTTCAAAAACTGGTAATTTTCATGGTGGTGGATGATATGAACACCCTTTATCCATCTTTCCATTTCCTTAGATATATCTGTAGAGCAGTCATCTCCAATAATAATTTCATAAGGAATATTTTTTGTATATTTTTTAATAGATTGCAAACAATAATAAGTATAAATAGCTTGATTATATACAGGAATCAATATAGATACTAGTGGTTCAATATGCTCGTCAAACACAATTGGTTTTAGCACTCCCTCTTTCCCAAACCTTTCTGCATCCCCTTCCTCAATGAAACATATATCATATACCTTATGGCAATCATTTCTTTTTCCTTTTTCTTTATCTCTAACGAGAGCCCAATGGTATTTTATTCCAACCCACCCTTCATTTTTTAATATATTAAATGCATTTTTTATTCTATGAAAGGTAATCATTTTTTCTTTTATGCCTCCCCTATAACATCCTCTATTACTTCTCTCCACTCTTCCATCACCTTTTCCCATCCATATACTTCTTTTGCATATCTCCTTGCTTTTTCCCCATATGCATTTCTATCCCCCAGAATCTTTTTTACTGCCTGTATAAACCCATCATAACTACCATACCATCCTCCCCCCCCACTCCTTATACAATGTCCTTTCAACACCTCGCACCGCCCATTCACAATCACTGGGATACCCATCGACATTGCTTCCAGCACCGCAATAGACAGGCTCTCAAACTGTGAAGGCAGCCATAGTAAATCGGCACCCTTTATGCCATCATATTTATCTTGTTCTGAAACAAACCCTAAATATCTGATATTCTTCGCCTTGGGTATCTCCATATATGATTTGCCAATAACCACCAGTTGAAGCCTATTCCCCTCCCCCCCTTCTTTACTGTAGCGCAAAAAATATCGGAACATCTCCTCGCATCCCTTATCCAAATCTACCCTGCCTGCATATATAATATATGACCCTTCTATTCCATACTTCTGCCTAAAGCGCCCCTCTTCTGCATCTTCCGGCGGTTCTATCCCTATTCCTATTACCCGACTATCTATCAACTCATTATGAAATTTTCTTTGAACAAACTGTTTCTCCTCTTCTGTCAGATATACTATTTTCTTCGGCATGCAAAACAATTTCTCATATATTTTAAAATAAATACTATACTCGTCATGTGCCGTTGGCACAAAAATAGCCTTGTCTGCCACTTTTTTTAACCCAAATACAACAGGATAATACATATAAGTGACAAAAATGAATGCTTCGTATTCCTCCTTATGAGCTTCTATATAATTAACAAGTTCTGGCATATACGGACCTAATGATTTATTCCACATAGCTGTAACAATCTCTGTATTAATCCCTATGCAGGTTATCACTTCCTTCAATAGACGCTGTACATAACGATTTCTTTTTCTTTTAACTCCAAATCTCCGTACAATAATCCCATCCAGCACTTCCACGTCATGTCCATAGTAGTCCTCCCACTTGTCATAGGTTAGTGCCTTAGAAGTCAATACCTCTACCTTATAATTTTCCTTAAATTGCTGTGCCATCTGCATCGTATAATATTCTGAACCGCCATTTACTTCTTTCCCATATCTTTGATTAACCAACGCTATTCTTTTCATATTATTTCTTTTAACCTATTTCTCATAATCGCAGCCATATTTCCACAAGTCAACTGTTGCCTAATACGTTCTTTTGCATTTTTGCTAATCTTTCCATAGTATCCTTTGTCTTGAACCAAACGCCTCATATATGTCGCAGCATTCCCAATATCTGCATCTGCCCAGTAATTCCCTTTTTCATATGGGCCAATCCCTTTTTCCAGCCTAATCAATTGATATCCTACTGGACAAGCACAATTGTCATCCATAAATTCTGTTGTTGCCGACCAATTTGTACAAATAACAGGCTTTCCCATTGCCATTGCCTCTGCAATAGGTAATCCAAATCCTTCTGAACGGTGCAAAGATACTAATACATTTGAAATGTCTATAAGAGAATTCACTTCTGTTCTTGTCAAATTATCCGTAACATAATAGACATTTCTATAATTTTTTAACATATTCTTAATAACTTCCAGCTTCTTTTCTTCTGCATGGTTAACCTTTATTATCAAGCCTACCATTTCATCTTCTTGCGGAAAAGCCTGACAATAAGATTTAATTACTGCTTCCGGATTCTTCCGCTCGCTAACACTGATAAAATCATACATTGTAAGAAACAAAAACTTATTCTCCGGTAGACCAAAATACTCTCTGTCAAAATATTCTTCCCTATCACTCATGCCAGACATTTCCATCTCTAAGTCCATCTCTATAGCATAAGGTACAGTCATTACGGGCTTGTTCGTCACTTTACGGATACAATTACTAATAAACTCCGAAGGCGTCCATATCTCATCCACCGTATCTATACATGGAATCCAATGTTCAGGAAATGTCTCCAATTCCCACAGCCAATAAGCAATATTATATCTTCCATCCAATACTTCCCTTTCTAATTTACAATAATCCTTAGCCCATGTACCTGGTATGATATGGATAAGGTTCACCGCATACTTAATATCATCTGATATCTTCGCTTCCCATGACACCACGTCATGTTCCAGCTCTCCATGCGAATCTTTCTGCTTGATGATAAAAGGTATATTGCCCTTCTCCAATGCTGTTGCCAATATTCTCATGCTTTGCCCAAGTCCTGTCTCTGCGCTAATATCACCTATCAAATTAATTCCAAATGGATATTTCCCCTTTTGATATGGAATTACCTTTTTTTCCTTGTAAAGCATTTTCCGATTCTGCCTAATTGAAAATAGTTTCTTTATCCACAATTTCATATCATCAGAAAGCAACACTGTTGCTTTTTTCCACACTGTCATAAACATTCTTCTTCCTCTCTCAGTCATCCCAAAAATATTTTAATATTTAATAAAAATTTCTAATCTATAGTTCCCCAATTTAGCACAATATAATTAATGAAATAATGTGCCTAAATTTTCTGTAAATAAACAGTAATTCACTCCTAAGAAGACTATATAAGTTTTAGGTAAAATTTTATCATCTAAAAATTTACAAGTCAATGTCCAGTACAAACATAATAAATTGCGATTTTTTTCAGCTTATTTCTATTGTAAAAATTTTCTCCGAAACCAACCATTTTTTACAAAATTTATTACATCCTAATTTTCACAAAACTATAACCCAACCACAAATTTTGCCGAAAAAATATATATACACATTCCCCCTACTCAACATCCAGGGGGAAAATCATTCATTCAAGGAGGTATGAAAACAAATGTGTACAGAACAAATTTATGACCTGCTTTCCCGTATCGGGGCAAGCCCTTCCTACAAAGGATGCCACTATCTGGCCTATATTGTTTGCCGGATTGTGGAACAAAGCAGCGAGCCTTCGCCCTTTCTCATGAAGGATTTTTATGCGGATGCCGCACAGCGTTTCCACACTTCGCCGGATTCTATCCAGCAAAGTATACGCACATTCCTTAAGAATTACTGGATGCTTGAAAATGGCAAGCATTTCCAAACTGTTACCGGCTATAGAGGTGCAGTACCGATTCCGCCTAAGGACTTCATCACAGTGCTTGTAGACTATATTTTGAAACATTCTGCGAAGAATTAGTGTAACGGCCTTGTAGTAGCTGAGCTTTATCCGTAGGGCAAGCCTTAAATATTTACTCTTCCCCAGATTAGGGTGTCAAAGCCCTGCCCACGGATGGTTCTTGCCAAGGTGCTCAAAAACAGCTTGTGCAAATCCGTTGCATTCGCGTAACTTTTTTGTGCACCTTGCCAAGAACCATCCGTGGGCAGGGCTTTGACACCCTAATGGATGCCTGTGCGTTGTTTGGCAAAAAAGTTCCTTATTTTTCCTTTTTTCTCTTCTTTTTTCATCCTTTTTTGTCTTTTTAACTCTTTTTTGTTGGAATTTTCCCCCAATATATTATGCTATTATTAGATATAAAAATCAACTTTTACCAAGGAGGAAAATACTATGGAAAAGAATTATGTTTCCGAACTGCTAATCAAGATTGGCATTAATCCATCTTACCGGGGATATCCCTTTCTTGTACACATTATCCATCATGCCGCTTCGGATGAAAACGGGCCTTTCCTGACCAGCAAAGCATTGTATCAGAATGCTGCAGCACATTACCATGTGTCGCCCGATTCCATCCAGCATAGCATACGGACTATTCTCGATACATACTGGGGACAGAATAACGGCAAATATTTTTGTAATGTTACCGGATATCCTAATGCCGGCCCATTGCCGCCAAAAGAATTTATTGCCGTTCTCTCGGATTATTTGAGGAGAAACCCTGGCTGAATGCTACGCAATGATTCAGCCTTCTCCAAACCGTTATATAACTGCCACATCGCCAGCCTTCCAGCGGTGTGGCAGTTTGTATGAACTGCTGGCTATTATTTACAAAAAGGATAACACTTAACTATTTAACTGGCAAGGACTGCATAAAATTTTTTTGTGTAATTTCCATTTCTCCCCTTCTCCTCCCCCACCTTTACCGTATAACATTTTCTTGATACTATTATTCACCTGCGGAATGGGTCAAAAGTCATTTCCTATTTATTTTCCGGCTCATTCCCATGGGAACAGCTTTCACACAAGGAGGTATGAAAACAAATGCAAAAGATTTATGACCTATTATTCCACATTGGGGCAAACCCTTCCTATAAGGGATACCATTACCTAGCCTACATTGTTTACCGGATTATCACACAAAGCAGTGAACCTTCGCCGTTCCTCATCAAGGACTTTTATACGGATGCCGCACAGCATTTCCACACTTCACCTGATTCCATACAGCAAGGCATACGTACATTCCTGAAAGCTTACTGGACATATGGAAACGGCAAATACTTCCAGCATGTTACCGGTTATAAAGGTACAATACCGATTCCCTCCAAAGATTTTGTTGCAGTACTTGCCGATTATCTGCTTATGCATCAGGCAGACAGCAAACATAAGGGAAACGCAAAGCGGACCTGACCTAATATTACCAGGGGGAGTTATTGGGAATAGCATATTTTTGTGCGTTAAAACCGCCACACCACTTCGTTTCCAGTGGTGTGGCGGTTTTCTGCCATCATCCTTTTCTCAAATTATTTTTGTCATGCTTGCAGCTAGAAATTTCCCGATATATCTTCTTTGCCGATTTCCTCCATTGGAACTTCTCTACACGTTTCCGGATTTCCTCCACCGTCACGTCATCGCATTCCTGCCGGATTCCCTGGCACATTTTCTCCTTCAGTTCTTCCTTATTTCCCAGATGGAAATAGGATGCCGCTTTTCCAAGCACCTCCGGGAGCGAGGCCGCATCCGAAGAAATGGACATTGTCCCTACCGCCATTGCCTCCAGGGGCGGCATACCGAAGCCTTCGTAAATCGAAGGGAAGATAAAGCAGTCCGCCATATGGTATACATAGGGCAAATCCTCATCATCTATAAAACCGGTCACAATAATTTTCCGTTTATGTTCATTTTCCACCTTTTCCAGGAATTCGTCCATCTTCCAGCCTTTCCTTCCAGCCAGCACTAAAGGGATGTCCAATTTCCCCTCTTTCAGGAGCTCCAGGTAGGCTTCCACTAAAAAAGGCAGATTTTTTCTCGGCTCCAGCGTGGCAAGGCATAATAAATATTGTTCCGGCAAATGGTATTTATGCCTGACATCCAATGACCTGTTCCTGAGCATTTCTTCTTTCCCGGCCACATCCGTATCCTTGCTGTCCGGCTGCTGCTTCACATAATCCATAAATACCTGGGAAATGCCGCAATATGCTACCGTCAGTTTTTCCTTCGGGTAATGCAGCTTTTCTATAATCCGCCTTCTGGTAAACTTGGAAATAGTGATAATCCCTTTGCTCACCCACAACGCGTTCCATATGGACAGCTTAAAGTACCATTCCATATGTTTCTTCATGGTTTCCGGACAATCCCAGCATACCAAATCAGGAATCATATTGTAAATTCCCTTATGCCGGAACAAAATGGGGCTTTGGAATGCCAGGAAGAGAAATACATCCGCTTTTATCCCATAAAGGTGAAAAGGCAGCAATACCTGGGCGAACAGCAGCTTATTCTGCCCTTCCCAAACTTTGAAAATAATATTTTTTCTTCCTTTATATGATTGGAATGCCGGGTGTACCTTTCTTTTAAACAGTAAAATATAGGTATCTTTCCCCTTTATATCCATATCAATCAACTCTTTGGCTATACTCATGGCATAACGTTCTATACCCGAAAAGTTATCCGCCAAAGAAGTCAGGTCAATTGCAATTCTCATGTTTTTCGTCATACTCCTTTCAAAGCCAGGGTTGGATTCGCTATTATCTGAATTGCCTGCCAGATTTATAAAAGCCCCGCAGCCATATGGCAAGCCACACTGCCGCTGCCGTAAATAACCCCCAGAATACTCCATCCCTGTAATGTTCCAGTTCCACAATGCTTCCCGTCTTCTCTATGAAATACTGCTCTTTTCCACTGATATGTTCTATCCGGTCCTCCCCGAAGCTTCTGCCTACCCTCTCCCCATAAATATTGCCCTTTATTATATAACTATCGCTTTCTGTTGCCTGACTTAATATCCCCCCCAGCAGCCTGCCATACTCTTCATCCGCTATATCCCAGTACAATTCCAGTATCCTAACCCGAAAGGTATCCAGCAATCCGCTATCCTGTACTGCAACAGGAACGGAAATTTCCAAAGCTGCCGCCAATTCTTTTGCCAGTATCCTGTCTTCCAGCCCGGCTTCCCTTATAGCCCTTTCCAAAGTTTCCTCATCTGCCAGAATATCCCGGAAGCCCTCCATCCTTCCCTTAAGCCCTTCTTCCGTATTCCCTTCATTTTCCGTCCATATCTGAACGCTTTGCGCATCCACATACAGCACCGTATCCAGCCTTGCGGCAACGTATTCTTTCATAGGCACGAAAGCCAGATATAATCCGGCAATTCCAATCCCTACTGCCCCGCCGGCCAGCCATGGCCAGAGCCCTTTCCCTTTATGGCCTGTGTCCTCCATACTGCTGCTTCTTTCCATTCCTTCCTGTACCCCGAACAATATTTCCCCTATAAAAAGCAGTGAAAGGTTCATAAACGCATTAGAAATGAACTGCTCCATAATCCCATACAGCAAAAAAGAAAAAATAATCGCCAGCTCCGGAAGCCGCTCTTTTTCCCTGTGCAAGCTCACCCGGCCTATACCCATTTGCCCAAAGCCTTCCTCCCCTGAGCCTTTCCGGTTCAAATCTTCCGAATTTTTCCTAGCTTCCGCCCTTTTTCCCCAAAACGGTACCGAAATCCCGCTATATCTTGCAATTAATATGGCATAGCCCGCACAAAACAGGGCAAAAACTACAATCCCGTAAGTCATCATAATATAAACATAACCATTATCCATAATAATCCAGAAATTAGGAATATTTTTCATTCTCGCCCCGAACAGGGTAATGGGCTGGTTCTGCAAAAAATAAGCGGAAAAAGAAAGCCGTGCCTGCATCCACACGTCCAATTTCTGCATAAAGGGATTGTCCAACAAAAAAGGCCCTCCAAAAGAAAACAACAGGCACAGAGGCAACGGCAACTGGCACAAAATACGCTCCCAGAAGGCGAGTTTCTTTTCCGGGGCTTTTCCCTTCCCCACCCCATACAGGCTCAGCACCAGATAAAATGCTGTCACCAAAATCCCTGTATAGCTTAAGGAATAAAAGAACACTGCCAAGTTTCCTGCCATCAGCCCCAGCATCTTTTTCAAATTATATTTCTTCCCCCATGTATAGCACAAATAGACGGTTAACATAAAGTAGGATACATGGAAAACATTCCCCGTACTGTATCCCATTCCCCATCGTATCAGCTCCTCCCCGCCCTTTTCATGCACCGCCATAGGGTTATAAATCCATCCAAGCTTGGCCATAATGACTGTAAAAGCAAAAGAACATCCATAAACAGCCAGCCCTAAACGGAATAACTTTTTTATATCCATATCCTTTATCCCGATGATGGCAAGTACCGTAAGTAATATTCCCATCCTCCCTGAATTTCTATACGCCACAAACGCCGTCAGGCACAAAATCCCCATAGCCAATATCTGGCGGATATTGTATTTTGTGAGAATCAACTTGCCAAAAATACAGGCACATGCGGCAGCGCTTAAAACATAGTAGCTTTTCCTCCCGCTGTCCAGGCCGATTCCTTTTGCAAAAACCATAAGCCCAAAAAATAAATAATAGGCCAATTCCTTCACCCTGTCTTTTGTCATTCAGATAGCCATACCCTTTCTCAAAATATACTGCTACACCACATTCCCCTTATTATCCACCAGCACCCAGTCCTTCCACCATACATGCATCTTCTCCGGCTCAAATTTCTGCGAATTTTTATGGATGAACGGCCGTATCATCACTTTTTCCTTGTTCCCGTTCAGACGTGCCCCCCAAAAGCTAAAGGTGGAATTTGCACAAATATTATGCTTGCAGTTGCTCATCAGCCAAATGTCATAAAAGCTGTCCTTCCCCCGGTTCAAATCCACTACCGTATACTCTTCCCCCTTATATTTTTCCCTTACATAAGGAATATCATCGGAAAAAAGGTAAAAATGTGCCGAAGGGAAAATCTGTTTCATTTCCCGGATAGCACCCGCATAATACTCTTCCGTACAAATATTTCCGAACATGGCCGCATTTGCCTCATCCAGGTAATCCCCATGGCGCACGTGTATGCTCACCGATTCCTCACCCTTCATCCGGCTGGCCATTTCCCGGTTCTCCTGATTCGGGCTTGGGAAAGCAAATTCTTCCCGCAGCACATCCATAATATCCCCATAATACTTTTCGCAGGCAAAATACCCACATAAATATTTATCCTCAAAGCCAAAAATCTCCGGATGGTACATTTCCGATTCCAGGAACACCTTTTTTGTTCCCGGGAAAAGCTTACCTATAACCTTCGCAGCCAGGCTTCCGGTCCCGGCCAATGCCGTTTTTTCTTCTTCCGTGCACACCTGGTAGTTCACCTTTTCAAAATAATTCAGTTCCAGCTCCCTTTTCGCATAGACCTGCTCCTGCCTGTCCGCCTGTTCAAACCAGGAAATATCCAGTTTCGCCTCTTTCCCAAGGCTTATCAGTTTCCGGTACAGCGCGTATTGCTGCATCTGATTCCCCAGCCCGCCTGCCATCTGTATAATAATCATTGCTTTTACACCTCGTATTATAAAGTAGTAGTATTTATAGTCCCTTTCTATCCACAAAAGTTCATACCATACCAGCGCAGCACGCCTAAACCCGGCCCCAAAGACCATGGATAAGCGCCATATAACTGGGGATATTCCGAAAATCCTTTGCATTCTGCCGAACATTGATAAATTTTCCCGTTCTTTTCGCAGGATAACAAATATTCAGCCGCCCGTTGCGCCGGATTCCTGACAACCTCCAACGATTCTGGCAGGCTTCCGGCTACTTCCTGTTTTCCTGCTCCCCCTGCTCTTCCTACTCCATTGGCCATTCCCTGCCCATCCAGCCTCATCACCACACCATAGGCAATCATCGCTGTAGCCGAACTGTCCTCCGGCCCTTCCATTGCCTCCAACTGCCATCCAAAAGAACCGTTCTGCTTTTGGTATGGCTCTATTGTATGGAACAGCTCCCAGAATGCCTTATCCAGTTCTCCATAAGCCTTTTTACAGCATTCTAAAAATTCCCCGGATTCCTCCCTTTCCCCTGTTTCTCCGGCCTCTGTTTTTTCTTTGGTGGAATCCGTCATATACCCTGCCAGATAACTTTCCAGGCAGGAAAGGCTTCGAGCCACGCTCATAAAAATCCAGCCAACCGCCCGACCCCATCCTATAATACCATATTTTGTTCCATCGGCATACCGGAAGCCATGATAAGGCAGCCCGGTTTTCCCATCCATGCCCAAGTCCAGCATACTTCCCATATGCCGCAGCCCCAGCTCCACTCCATGGATATTTTCAAATTCCACCCCATATTTTATAAGAAAAGAACATATCATCCCTATGCCATCCGCATAAATATGCCCATTTTTCTGGGATGGCCGGTAAGGTATGAGCCCCTTTTCATCCCCTTCCTTCCTTTCCAGGCCAAAAAGGTAATCTGCCAGCTTATCCGCCCCTTTTTTGTATTTATCTTCCTTTGTTTTTTTATATAAATCTATAAGGGAAACACCTGCAAGGACATCATCCACAAAATATATAGGCATCCCTGCCTTTATCCACCGGTCAAAATAATTCTTTACATCAGGCAGGAATCTATCCTCCAATCCCCACTCCGTAAGGCTGTTTGCAATCAATGCCGTAGGCCAGAAAATCAAATCCTTTGGCGGCACATACCTCCCCGCCGCCCGTTTTATGAGTTCCTTTATTTTCTGCTTCCCTCTCTTTTCATAGTAATGCAGCATTTCCCTTACCGCTTCTTCTTCCATCCGGCATAGCTGTTCTTCTATGATGTTCTTCTCCATTTTTACCTCATTTCTACATAAACATTTGCCCCATACATTTGTTTACGAAAAGAATAACACTTATACATCTAACTGGCAAGGGTTTCCATGGGCGGCACCGCCCATGAAATTTCCACCTATACTATTTCCCAAAAGTATGGTAAAATAGTTACAATTTATATATTACGTAGGAGAACCGCTATGAGTAAAAAGGTACTAATTACAGGAATTACGGGAATGATTGGGCAACATTTTGCAGAAAGTTTCCGCAAGGACGGTTATCAGGTCTGGGGAATCGCCAGGTTTTCCGCATCCAGCAGGAATGAGGCCATACAGGACCCTTCCGTAATCCGGTGCGATATACTGGAACGGGATGCGTTAATGAGGCATATTATGAAAATAGAACCGGACATTATCATACATATGGCCGCACAGGCATTTAACGGCGCTTCATGGGATTACGAGTATACCACCCATATGACCAATTACCAGGGTACATTGAACGTCCTCTATTGCGCAAGGGAACTGGCTAAAAGCAAAGATTTGAAAATATTGCTTGCCTGCTCCAGCGCTGAATATGGCGATATCCAGCCGGAAGACTGCCCCCTTGTGGAGAACAGGCTGTTAAAGCCCCATACCCCCTATGGGGTATCCAAGGCCGGTGTGGAAATGCTTGGCTATCAGTATTTTGCCAATTATGGGCTAAAGGTATTCCTCCCCAGAATGTTTATCCATGTGGGAACAGGGCATCCGCCTGCTACTGCCATACAAAATTTTGCCCGCCAACTGGCCCTAATTAAAGCGGGGAAAATCTCCCCTGAAATCCATGTGGGGAATCTGGAAAGCGCCAGGGATTTCATTGATGTGCGCGACGGCGTGGCTGCCATGCGCCTGCTTTTGGAAAAAGGCAATCCGGGCGAGCCTATTAACATATGCACCGGAAAGGCTTACAAAATTTCGGATATTCTCCGTATGCTGGTGGAAATATCCGGTACAAATGCGAAAGTAATTATTGACCAACAGCTAATGAGGGCTGGCGACGAACCGTTGCTTTTAGGGGATAACAGCAAAATCACCGCCCTTGGCTTCAAGCAGAAATACCATATGGAAGATACTTTAAAGGATGTATTTGAAGATTGGTTGGGAAGGATATCGTAAATTAATATGCAAAAGAATTTTTATAATCTGTCCATTATTTTGCCGGCAATGGATGAAACCTATTCTCTGATTCAGACGGCAGATATCATTATGGAGACATGCAAACGGGAAGATTTGGCCGAAATCATTATTGTTGTATGCGACAGGAGCACCAAAGAGTGCATCGATGCAGCCAGGCAAATCGAAGAAAAGTACAGCGGCATCATACCCGTTACCATACATAAACAGCAAAAACCCTTTGTAGGCGGTGCCGTGCAGGAAGGCATCTCTATGGCGCGTGGCTCCCATGTTGTTTTAATGTCCTCCGACCTGGAAACGGACCCCCATCTCATTCAGGAGTTCATCCGGATTGAAAAGGAAAACCCTGAAAAAATCGTCACTGCCACAAGATGGAAAAGAGGCGGCGGATTCCAGGGCTATAATAAAGTAAAATTAGTGGCCAACTGTATTTTCCAGAGGCTCATCGCATTCCTGTTTTGGGTTAATTTATCCGATATTACCTATGCGTACCGCATTTTTCCCAAGGAGCTTATGCAGTCTATCCGCTGGGAAGAGTTAAAGCATCCATTTTTCCTGGAAACTGCTTTGAAACCCTTGCGCCTTGGCGTAGGCTTTATCGAAATACCGGTCAAATGGCAGGCCAGGACAGAAGGGGTATCCCAGAATTCCTTCTGGGCGAATTTTAAATATTTCCCCACCGCATGGCATGTCCGTTTTATGAAAAAATCTGATATTTTAATTTCCGAACCTCAATTGCATACGGAAAGTGCGGCCGGACTGCAGCGGGGCAATTTAACGGGGATTTAATGCAATATTGTGTATAAGCCCTTGCAAAATTGCCCGGTGGCAGCCCATTCCAGCATTAGGCGCCATGTTTTTTGGCGCTTGCTTTTATTTGGGGGCAATTCCATCAGGCTTTTTTTAGTTTGCCTTCCACCAGCCCCCACACATACCTGAATTCCTCGCATCTCCCGAACACCAGCAAAAACAGTCCATTATATCCCACCGTGATGAGCGCTACCATAGCGATGAACATAAGCACGGAAACCGATGTCATCACTGCCCTTTTCACAAGCAAAAGCAACACCAGCACTACCAGGTTGACCGATACATATTTCACGGATTCCTTGAAATAATCCCATGCACCTTTCCCAAAGCACACTTTATAGATGATAAATGGTTTGGTGATATTCGCAATCATTCCCGAAACGATAGTTCCGATATAGATGCCCGTCAGTCCGATTTTCTGTACCAATACGATGGATATGACCAGATTGACAGCCCCCTGTATCAGAGCCAGATACTTATCCTGTTCAAAAACCCCGGCCGCCGTTTTAAAATTGGACAAAACAATGCGCTCCCCTTTAAAGTAGTAGTCAATCATAATGCAGCCGATGACAATATCGGGGAGTATATGGTTTTCCCCAAGCCACAAAGTGATGAGCGGCGTTAACATCAGATAAAAACCAATGGCCGAAAATCCATAAATCCAGCAGGCCGCGAACCGGTAAACCCGGAACATCTTATATTGCTTTTCCTTTTTCTCCGTGGCAATCAGATTCCCAAAACTGGATAGCACCGAGTTAAAGATAATATTTACAAAGTTGGAAACAGAAGAAACTACGTAATTGTAGTGGCCCACAAAACTTACTGTAGTCACATTAATGAAAGCCCCAATAATAATCGTATCGGTCTGTAATCTGGCCATATCCCCCACTTTGTGGAATACCAAAGCTTTCGTCTGCCCCGCAATCTCCCCTATTTCTTCCTTTGAAAGTTTTTCCACATTCTTCTCTTTTAAATAAGGATACATCCTGTCCAGGTATGCGCTGACAAAAATCTTCTGGGCTAGTTCAATCGCCATGGCTGTGATGAGGAACAGATAAAAACTGGGTATCAAAATCAGCCCCAAAATCTGCAATGACATCGTAATGGCCTTTGTGATGGTAATAATATTGGTCTGGATATAATTTTTCTGCTGTGCATTTACCAGGCTGTATTTATAGGCCACAAAGTAGCTGCTGACCGTATTAAACAAAACGATAAAATAGCAGATAGTAATATCCCGCCAGGAAGTGCTGCCCGGTTCTTTTACCAGATAACGCAGGAATGGGGCAATCATTGTACCGATTACCGCAATCACGCAGGCGATGGTGCGGTACGCTTTTTTGTACAAACCCATATAAGACTTCACCTTTTCGATTTCATTCCTGGCCACCGGCCCATACAAGCTATAGTTAAATGCGGTTCCAATCCCTAGTTCCGCCAAAGAAAGCACGGTCAGTATATTGGTATAATAGTCATTGACCCCAAGCAAAGCATCCCCTAAATAATTGATAAATGTCTGCCGCAGCAGCGCCCCCAGCAATAAAGTAGTTATATTTCCTATCCAGCCAAAGGTTATATTTTTTGCCGCATATTTTACTCTTCCCATAATTTCCTGCTTCTTTCCTGGCTGTTGCCCAGCCTAAACTGTTTTGGGCTTCAGGGTCAAATTTATGATATCATTTCAAAAAATTTCAATTTCTTTCCCAACCGACAGCGCCCGCACTTTATATGCCGGCATTACATTTCCCAAATCTTCCCTTATATCCTGTTCATAATCTTTCAGCCACTCAAAAGCCCCGATTAAATCCTCTTTATTTTGTAGCTGCTGTACCGGAAGCACATAATTTTCATAAGTTCCGAACAAATCCTTTGCAATCCCTTTGGCCTTCACCGAATAACCTACCGTCAGGGTAGGGACAAGGGAGGAATAGGCCGCAATTGTCGCATGAGTCCTTGCCCCGATAAACATACGGCATCTGCCGATAAAGCCTTTCAGCTCTTCGCAGGATGCGTCCTCAATCCGTACCACACGCCCAGTATCCTTAAATGCTTCATACAGCTCCCCTATCGGCTTCCTGTCATCATTCCTCGCCCAGACAACATGGGGAATCAGGGCAACATGCATCTCAGTTGTGCGAATGATGTGCTCTATCAGAGCCTTATAGTTGGACATAGTAATCCCTGCTTCCCTTTCGTTGTCCTGAATCATGGGGCTGACATTCACACCCACAGTATTTCCCTCCACAAAACCTTCCGGCAGAGGCAGTTCCTTGCTTTTTAACGTAAAGGCCGGGTCTGGGATAAGGCGGAGTTTTTCTTCTGATACCACCTTTTTCAATGCTTCATACGTGATGGACTCCCGGGCGATTATCAAGTCATACCGGTTCATATCCTCTATCAGGCTTTGTGATTGTGTTACACCAGGCGATGCTGCCTCCATCTTTCCCCCGCTATTTTTACCATCCAGCAATTCCGGTTCAATGGAACAGCCCAACAGTATTGTCCTCGCCCCTTTATCATGAAAAGCCCGGTTAGCCAGCATCAAATCCTTGACCATCATGTCATAACAATAGTTATCCCCTCCAATAGAAACCGCCACTTTCCCTTCCAGTGGCTTACGGAACACTTCCCGGTAGCGGTAACGGATGAAAGATTCCGGGTCTTTTGCTATTTTCCTCCAGAGATAATACAGCACATGAGCCACCTTATGCCTGGAAAAATGCCGTTCTTGTGCCAGTTCGCATAGAGCTTCCCCGGCAACTGGCGCAAGGGAATATTTCCGGTCCTCCTCCTCGCTATTTGTGAGCACCAACGGCTTTTCTTTCAGCACATGGCATAAGCTGTTTACAATTGCCTCACACCCATGGTTTCCGCTTCCGGCATGCATATATAAAATGATTTTATCCTTTGACATAGCGGTATCCTCTCTGTTTTTTACAATATACAAGTTTGGGCAAAATTGACCGCCCAGAGAACTTTTTTCTTCCACTGAGGGTATGTATAAACTATCTCACAAAATTGAGCAAAGCATCATATAAACTGGGATAATCGAAATCTTCTTTCAGCATTTCCCACTGTTCACAAAACTCCTTCTTCGCTCCGCACTTGCAGTAAACCTGATAGTCTTTCATAAAATGAATGATTATCCGCCTTCGGGCTTTTGTGAGCGTTTCCCTATTCATCCCTGTATGTTTAATTGTAGTTTCAGCCCTTTTATCGCCTTCTATTGCTTCATATTCACCGGTTACCAAATTTAGTTTCAAAAATATATCAATTTGTTCCTTTGAGGGGTCTAAAATAGGATGCTGAAAATTCCATTTCGCTTTTTTATAGCTTGTATTACATATCTCACAACACCAATGCATATTTTCCCATTCAAAAGTATATTTATAAAAATCTGGCAAAGATTTTGGTTTTAAATGTTCTATTCTCCCATACGTACTGATACCGACAATTGATTCACAATAACAGCAATGCTTTCTATACATCTTTTCAAGAGCACTCTGCACATCCTTCTGCCTATATTTATTCTTAAAACTATCATCCACTTTCGTATATGAACCCACTCTGTCAATTTCAGCCAACAATTCTTTCGTCCACATTTCGGAATTGTTCCTCAAACTATCAGGTTTAGGCAAACGCTTTACTTTTCTCAAAATTTTTCTCCTAGTATTTCATTTATTGACATAAACGCCGCCTCTTCAATGGCAATATCATCCTCTGGCAATATTATGCTTAATTCTTGAATCAGTCTTGTGTATTCTTCTTTATCCTGCACTTCCATATTTCCTGCTAATTTCTTTTTCGCCAGTTCTGATAATCGTTTTAACATAGCCATTGTCTCAGGAGCACGGTTGTCTGTATGCATATATTCCTTCAAAACACTATCTGCCATCCATCCCTTCGCTGTTTTTCCACGTACTACTTCTGATGGTTTGTCCAGAAATACATCCTCCAAATGAAGCATGATAAGGTTTTCCTCTTTACAGGATGCAATAATTATAGGGGAATGCGTAGTTGCAATAAACTGTACCATTGGAAAAGTATTTTTCAAAGCATCCACTACTTTCCATTGCCATTTTGGATGAAGGTGCATATCTATTTCATCTATCAATACTATTCCCGGTGTCTTTTTCGTAATTTCTTCCAACAAATCAGGATTTAAAACAGCCATACGGTATGCAATATCGAATACCATTCCTAATAAATTTCTAAATCCGGAACTCAATAATCGAATAGGCAATATTTCTTCTGTATTGGAATATGACAGTTCTTCTGTACGCTTATCATAAAAAATATGGATTCTTTCATCTTCCTGCATATATTGCATAAATTGGGAAACCGTATTTTTTACTATTTCATACTCTATTATCATTTCCCCTTGCTGCCATGCAATCTGCTCCATTTTTTTACACCAGTTTGAAAGCATCTTGTCATTCGCCGCCTCTTCCAGACAATCTACATATCCCACTACCCTTGAGTAATCGTCTGAAAACGGGTTTTCCCATTTATCTTTCTTCTGGTTGGATACTCTTGAAAAACTTTGGTAGCTTATCAACGGTAAAACCGCATACCGGTTATCCGCCATTGCTTTTGCCGCTTTACATATATCTCTAGGTTCTACTGTGGAACGTGCGCTTTTAACGCTTTTCTTTTGTCTCATAAATTGAAATAAATAATTTTCAGGCTCGTTAGCACTTCCTACATTTAGTTCCAGACAAGCATTTACAGAAATTGGTGTTTTATAAATAATGTTGTTGGAGCCAGTTCCCGTCAGTTGGTTTTCCCGCCGTATTTCATCTTTTGAAAAATGAATCGTATTCACCTCATCTATCCCTGAGAGAAATCCCCCGAGGGCAACCGCAACTGCTTCCAAAACAGAGGTTTTCCCTGTTCCGTTATTTCCAATAATGAGGTTTACTGTTCTTTCAAAACTAAAATCTGCATTCTTAATTCCTTTGAAATTCTCAATATGAATATTCGATAAATACATATGGCCTTCCTTTTCCCTGCTCATCACCAATCATTAATTGACAAAAACCGGATACAAATTTCCCCCTATTTCTTCCCCTTCCAATGATACAGCCACATATACACCCCTGGCATATACCGGTACAACGCCACTTTCAGCTTATATCCTGTATCCAGCCCCCTGTATGCTTTCCCATATCTGCTGTATTCCTTTACCAAATGGGAACATCTATCCGAAAATTCCTTCTTTTCTTTCCTCTCCTTGCCGGGAAGCATGGACAGCTTTCCTACCACCAGCATCACGGAAACTAACAGGATAGAGGCCGCCCTGTCGGCAAGCTGGGGCATTTCTTTCTCCATACATGCCAAAACCTTCTGCCAGCAGGCAATCTGGTCCATATAGCTGTCCTTAAACCCTTTGCGCATCGCGCCTTCCTCATTGGTATAGTAACCATATCCCCGGTAACTGCTACGGCAAAACTGCTTCCCTCCCCGGGCCAGTTCCAGCAAAAAAAGCATGTCCTCCCCAATAGTCAGCCCTTCTGCAAATCGCTGTTTTCCTATTCCTGACATCTTATAAAGTTTGCTCCAGCATCTGGTATCACTTCTAAGGATTCCCTTTTCGATAAATTCCCTCCCGGACAGCGTTTCTATTTTCTTCAAAACGCCATCCGCTTTTCCTCCTGTGTTCCTTTCTACGGCACTATACGCCTTTCTGTTCCGATTTTTTTCTACCGTTTCATGTGTTTTTCCGTCTATACTCCTTTCGGCAGTTTCATCTATTTCCCTGCCTGTACCGTCTCCGGCGGCTTTGCCCGTTTCCCTTCGGAATTCAAAATATCCGCACCCCGCCACATCGCTGCCCGTTTCTTCCAGCATTCCGGCCAAATGCTCCACCATATCCTCCAGCAGATAATCATCCACATCCACAAAACCTACATATTCGCCGCTGCATTCGTCCAACCCCCTATTTCTTGCCGCCGACACGCCTGCATTTTCTACGTGATATACCTTCACCTGGCTATATTTATCCGCATAATTATCGCACATCCTGCCGCTTCCATCCGTAGAGCCATCATCAATGAGTAAAATCTCCATATTCGGATAAGTCTGCGCCAATAGGCTTTCCATGCATCGGTTTACGTATAAAGCGCCGTTGTATACGGGCACTATTATGCTTACTTTCTTCTTCCCGTTATATTCTTGCATACCAATAACCATGCCCTTTTTACACTCAACTACATTTTCAAACCAAACCACACTCCAAGCCTAAATGAAGGCCGCGCCCCAGATGCAAAGGGGCGGCCCCCATTCCCATCACTTTCTCACCCTATCATACATTTTGAAAGCAAGCCTAACCCCGGCTATCGCCCATCCCCAGGGATGCCTTAGTACAAAATACAGCAGACGGTTTGCCTTATCCACAACAGGAATAGGGGTTGAAGCGGTAATTTCCCTGTTTTCCTTCTCCCCGCATATTTTTTTCACCCTGCTTCCATATCCTTTCTCCCCACCGCGTATTTCATTTTTCAGGGCTAACAACAGCAGATAAATATATTCCTTATCCGCCTGCCTTTCCCCGCTTTCCCTGCCTTTTGCCTTATAGATTTCCTTGATTGTCCGATACAGGGTTTTTATTCCTTCATACATTCCTGCATCGTATTTGTGGACCATTGACACATCATTATAAAGATAATGGTAAAATAATGCCCCTTCCATAATCACCACCCGTCTGCAGTCCAGTAAAGCCGGAAGGACAATGCTCACATCCTCTCCCATGGTGATGTGGGGATTGGAATATTTCATATTATCTTCTATCAGGCTTCTGGAAAAAAGCTTCATACAACGTGACATGGAAATCCTTCGGTTCTCGTGTCCCAGCAAATTCTCTTTTATCTCTCCATGTAAGCTTTCGCCCTCATAGACACCTGGTTTCAACCCATGAAAATACTTCGTCTCACTTCCCGGACGGTTAATCACAAAGTTACAGCAGATGACTTCTTTTTTATCTACTTCCCCTTCCGAAAGAAATGCCGCCATTTTCTCCAGCATATCCCTTTCCACCCAGTCATCGCTGTCCACAAAGCACAGATACTCCCCGGTACTTGCCCGTACCCCCGCCTGCCAGGCGCTGACCAGTCCGCCGTTTTCCTTATGGATTACCTTGATTCTCCCGTCCTGTTCCCCATAGCCATCGCACATCGCCGGGCATCCATCCGGCGAACCGTCATCCACTAAAACAATTTCCGTCTCCCTGTACGTCTGGTTCACCAGGCTGTCCACACACCGCTCCAAATATTCTTGTGTCCGGTACACCGGTACGATAATGCTAATCTTCCTGTCCGCCATCCTCTGCTCCTATCCTCTCCAGTATCCGCAAAGCAGGTCATACACCTTCCTGTTTAAAATGCGGTAATCATATGCCTTGGAATTCTCATAGGCATTTCTTGAATATACGTCATAATGGTTTTCTATCCGTCTTATTGCGGCCTGTATGTCTTCCGCCGTTCCGTCCGTTTCTTCCGAATCCTGCCCGAAATGAAGCACTTCGCCGATACCGCCTACGTTGGTGCTGACCACCGGAAGTCCATAGCTGATAGCTTCCAGAATCGTCATGGGGATTCCCTCAAAAGCGGAATTCATTACAAGGATATCTGAATTTTGCATATACTCCTTCACCTCGTTAGGGGGCACAGCGCCTACGAAA
This sequence comes from Lachnospiraceae bacterium, assembly GCA_009911195.1. Classification (GTDB taxonomy): domain Bacteria; phylum Bacillota; class Clostridia; order Lachnospirales; family Lachnospiraceae; genus Kineothrix. Next base: position 30,436 of record QXWV01000011.1, read on the forward strand.
CGGATACATTCGCTGGCATAGGGTATGAGGCTGCGATATTCTTCCCCATCCCCTACAATGGTCAGACGAATCCCGCTTTCCAGGAGGCCGGGGTTTTCCCCATCTGCTTCACTCCTGCTGCCGGCTTTTCCGCTGCCTTCATCCCTGCAGCCGGCTTTTCCCATATCCTCTACCGCCCGGATAATCGGCTCCACCCGTTTGTCCTTGGAAAGGCGTCCCACAAACAGTATTTCCCGTACTCGCCCTTCCGCCAGGATATGCCTTCCTTCCGGAAGTTCCGGGCAGATAATAGAATTTCCCACCTGTACCAGATTAGAGTTATATGGTTTATAATCCCTTAAGCTGTCTTTGTCCAGCAGCAAAATCAAATTAGCGCTTCTAAGTACCCATTTCAGATAAAGGACAAACCCCTTTTTCACCAACAGATTTTTTTGGAAAAACCGGAATCCCCTTTCCATATTAAAATAACTGCCGTGGGAAAAAATCACACACTGTGCCACAGGGCAAAAAAGCTTCACAATTCCGTATGCTTCCGGCGAATGTACATAATTACAGTCCCTTTTTGTTATTTTCAGCAGTTTCCTGCACTTTAACAGCCCTTTTACATATTTCAGCCGAAGGGAGCTGGCCGTATTCCCCAAATCTTTTTCTGCCGTAGTAACAGGCAGGAAGGAAATCTGCTTTCCATAAAGGTTTATTTTCTTTATTTTCCCTATCTCACCCTGACAAAGCGTCACTCCTACCAGCATAATATCTTCCGTCCGTTCCGGATGCTCTTCGCAGATAAAACGGAGAAAATTGCCGATACTTGTCAACTGCCCTCCGATAGGAAAATCTATGAAATTAGAAGTATCATATATAAATAGCCTGCTCACTCAAACAATTCCTTCCAGTATAATTCAGTCCTGCTTTCCCATGAAAAGCGTTGGATATTACGGTATCCTTTTTCTATCAGCCCCTCCCTCACTTCTTCCTTTTCCGTTACGTTAATCAGCGCCTTGGCCACCGCCCCCAGGTCATCCGGCTCTACCAGAATCCCAGCATCCTGCACGATTTCCGGCAGGCTACTCCGGCCGGAACATACCACCGGCACGCCCAGTTGCATCGCTTCCAGTGGCGGGAAACCGAAGCCCTCCACATAGGAAAGGAATAAGTATGCCCTGGCTCCGGACACTACCCGGCACACTTCATCGAAGCCCTGAAAAAACTTATGGCATGTCACATGTGCTGCAGCCTCTTTTTCCATTTCCTTATACAAAGAAGTATTTTCTATGCCGATTACCACAAGGCGCAGCGGTTTCTCCGCCTTTTTATAATATTCCTCGTAAGCTTTCAAAACCCCTTTCGCGTTCTTATGGGGCAGAGTGGAAGTCATCGCTACGATGTAGGGCTCTCCTCCGTTTCCCCCAGCTAAGCCTTCCCTTTCCCTGTCAAAAGACACATCATTAAGCCCATTGTTAATCACTGCTATCTTCCCGCCACATCCGGGAACTTTATCCAATATATCCTTCCTGGAGGCTTCCGAAATGGTAATAATACTCCCCGCCTTCTTCATGGAAGTTTTCAGGCGGCTCATAATATAGGCATTTTCCAGCTTATTAAAAAATCCAGGGTAATGTTTGTCATAATAGAAGGGGATTAAATCATGGATAATAATAGTATCCCTGATTTTCCTGCCCCCTTTGCATTTTCCGATATTTCCCTTCCCGCTTATCGGGCGGTATCCCCTGGGAAAGAGAATCCTGTCTGCCTGATAGTTCGCAGCATATTTTTTTACCAGCCAAAGCTCCCACAAAACACAGTACACTTTATTTAACGGATTCCCGTCCACTTCCACAAATGTTACGCCCGGCACATCAAATTCTTCCCTATTATATGAGTTCCCCAGAACGATTATGGTATCCTGGCTGCCGCTGTTTCCGCCCGTTTTCCCACCATTGCTTCTATTCCATTTTTCACCGTTATTTTCATCTGGCTTCTTGCCGCTGCCAGATTCCTCCTGTGCCTTCCTTTGTTCCTGCACCCGCTCCCCCAAATGGCGCGTTATACTCAAAGCCAGGTTATAAATGCCGATACTTTTTCCTGCCCCTTTTACCAGCTTAAAACAGTCAATCACCAGATTCATTATTTTGCACCCTTTCCAAACAGCACCACTCCTATCGTCTGGAACAAAATCTTAATATCCAGACGCAAAGACCAGTTGTCAATATACATCAAATCGTATTTTACTACATCGTCAAAATCTTCAATGTCGCTTCTTCCGCTCACCTGCCACATACCTGTCAGCCCCGGCGTCATACTGATTCTTCTCCTATAGTATTGATATACTTTTCAAATTCATCCGATGTAGGCGGCCTGGTACCCACCAGGCTCATATCCCCTTTAAAAACGTTATAAAACTGGGGCAGTTCGTCAATACTTGTCTTCCGCAAAAATGCCCCCACCTTTGTAACCCTGGGGTCATTCTCTATTTTAAACATCAGCCCCTTAATCTCATTTTCTTTTTCCAGTTCCTTCTTCCTCTCCTCGGCATCTATATACATGGAGCGGAATTTGTATATTTTAAAGCGCCTTCCGTTCCTTCCAATACGGATTTGGGAAAACAGCACCGGCCCTTTGGAATCCAGCTTAATGGCCAGCGCCACAAAAGGCAGGAACAGCAGGGTAATCAGCATTCCCACCAGGCCGCCCACGATATCCATCACCCGCTTAATCATCATCCGTTTATAGCTGCTCTGGAATCTTGTATAAGTAATGACCGTATAATTTCCAAAGCTTTCCACTTTACTGCTGTTGGCATCCACCCCTGGCAGCTCCAGGCTGTAATGGCAGTCCACCCCCATATCTTTAAAGCCATGAATCATTTTCTCCATATTGCTCTGGGAAATACCCGGGAGATTTAGAAATACTTCATCCAACGCCATCTGGGTCGCCACTTCAATCAAATCTTCCCTTCCGGCCACCACCGGAATATTCCGTATCTTTTTTCCCTCCATATTATAATCAAGGCAGGCCAGCGCCACAATCTGATAATAAATATCCAAATCCCGTTCCAGCCTGTCCAGCGTTTCATCGATAAGATTCCCTTGGGTCACCACCATAACCTTTATGGAATTCTGCTCCGAAGAGTAATAAGTATACATCACCTTTTTTACGATAAGATGAATAAAAAGCGATAAAATTATGTTCAATATGAGGAAGTAAAACAATACCAAACGGGAAAACACATCCGCCCATTTCATCATTGTCATCAACAAGTTTACAACAAGAAGCATGATGGCATTATACTGGAAGACCGCTATACCTTCCTTCCAGATGTTTCTCTTCAGGAAATTCCTGTTCCAGTCAAAAAAGAAACTATATACCGTACAGAAAAGCATCAGGCAAAGACAGACCAAAAAATGCACATTCCGGTCGCCCATATCCTTAAAATTCCCAAAACGGATATACGTACCGATAATGAATGCCACAAGGATGCTTATCAAATCCAAAAACCACAAACCATATACTTCTATAATCTTGTTCTTCTGTTTCATAAACGCTCCATTTTTTCAAGCAAACGGTATGCCTTCCACAAATATTCTTCCCGCGTGCCGTTAAGGTACAGCATACTGCTGCCGTACATTCCCATTAAAAACAGTATATAATTCCTACCAATATATACGGAAACCAAGTGTGCCTCCACTACTGTATATATGGCTAACACCGACATCATCACTAACCCCATGCCGTCCTTTTCCTTATAAAGCTGCTTTAACAAAAGAAGCAGCAGCAAAATGCAGACAATTCCCGGTATTACCCCATACCAGTAAAAAATCCTGACCAGACCCATATCAAAATAACGTTGGTTTTCAGGCCCGGAAAATATCCTCCATGTAGCTGTTGTCCCTTCCCGTCTTGTAGAGCCATAATGCAAATCTATAATTCTTCCGTTCAAGTGCTCTTCCGCCTTGTTAATCACAGGATTCCCGAAATTACCCACACTATCCGGCTTCGCAAGCCCGGCATCTGCCGCCATCACCGAAAAGCCCACACAGGCCAGCAATAGCACGGCACCGGCAAAATATGGCCATTTTTGCCCTTTTAGCCCTTTCCAGTAATGCATGATAGCCCCACCCAGAATTCCACAAGAAGTAATCAGCATCCCTGTGTTGGAATCCGTTAAAAGATACAGCCCATAATTCATGCCGAACAGAATCAGGTATCCATACCATTTTACTTTTTCGTGGTACAGATAAAGCCATAACAGCACAAGCATCATAAACATGCAATGGAGCGCATTGGGATGCCCCAGCCCCAAACAATATCTTACCTGGCGGTATCCCCTGCCGAAATCCGTTTCCAGCGCCAGCCCACCGTAAATACCGGTAACCGACAGAAATACCAGAAGAAGACAGCCTGCTGTTGTCAGATAAAAGACATACTTTAAAAGCTTTTTCACATCCACGCCTTTGCATGCCGCTACAAAAGCGATAATACGCAGAATTTCATTCCGCCCTGTTACCTTATAGGATATCAGCCCCAGAATGCCGAACAGAATCATCGCTGCCCATTCCTTCGCGGAATACTTCGTACACAGCACCTTTCCTGCTGCCAGCAGGAAGGTAATGCGGAACAACTGCCCCTCCAGCGGATTAGTGTAATTGCTTTTATCTATAATAACAATTATGATTTCCAATGTCACGCTTAAATACAAAAGCCACAGGCCAATTTTTTCTATTAAATAACTTTTCTCTTTCAATGGTATTTTCCTTTCAACTGTACTTCCTGCCAATCATACTTCCTATCAACCGTACTTCCTGCCAACGGTTGCCTGTTTTCACCGAAAATGAGTCAGCTTCCATTTTACCTTGCTTAAGAATTTCCTTCTCATCTCCCCTTGATATTCTCTTTTCGTAAATCCATATGCTGCGGCCTCTTCCCCGCTTTTTCCTGCATCCCCGAGAATCGTAAGCAGCTTCCGGCGGTATTTTTCCCCGCTTTCAAGATGGTATTTCCGATAGATGTATCCGTATTCAAAAACATTTAAATCCATATTGCCACGGCAGGCTTCTGTCAGTTGGTCATCGCCTACACCTATGGATACCAATGGTTTTTCCGTATATACGAAATGGGGGGTATGTTTCAGCAGATTCATATAGTATTCCATATCCACCAGCCAGGTTAGTTTTTCATCGTATATTATCCCTACGTTTCCGCTTCTTTCCTGTTTCCCCTCTGACAAGCTTTCTGCATTTTTTAGGGAATTCCCTCTGACAATCACTGCGCTGGGCGCACCGATGGTATTTCCCAGATAAAGGTTTCGGTAGTCCTCTGCAATCAATGCCGCATCCTCCTGCGCGATGCAACGGTCATAGCTTTTTCCCTCTTCCTCCTGCCTGCTGCCCGAAAACCCGAAGCAGGCTTCCGGATGTTCTTCCAGCATACCCACAAATTCCCTTAAACTGCCTTCATCCGTAAACCAGTCATCATGATGCATAATTTTTATATATTCCCCGCTGGCTTTGGAAATCGCCCCGTTCCAGTTGGCCGCTGCACCAAGGCGTCGGGGGTTCTTATAATATTTTACGTAATCTTTCCCTTCCGCCAGCTTCCTTATGCCATCCCCATCGGAATCATCGGTTATAATCACTTCATAATCCTTAAAATCCTGTTTTTCAATGGATTCTAACAGCCTTCCTACCGATAATTCATTGTTGAAGGCCGGAATGCAAATGGATACCTTTACCATATAAGCCACCATGTTCTCCCTATAGCAAAACGGAGCGCATCTTCCTTTCAAAACATTCTGTTAAGCCGTCTGGCCACTTTATCCGCCCAGTATAGCGTCCGGTCCTTTTTCCTCTGCCGCTCCACTTCCCGGGTCGTATATTTCTTTCCTTCTGAGGCAAAGTCGGCCTGTTTTTTATAGTTTTCCCATTCCCTTCTGCATTCTTCTGCACGGAAGAGCTTTCCCTTCCCATCCTGATACCAAAATCCCTCGTATATGTTCTGCCCGGAAGACCAATAGCCGTCCGACACATTGTGCCTGGCCCAATACTTGGGGGCAATAACCTTAACTGCCGTCTCGCTGGTAAAGGCCGGGAAGAAAGCAAAAGAAGAATTTGACAGGATTAAATACCTGGCATTCTTTATTGTTACATAGTCCTGTGCCAGTTCCCCATGCTTGGCCGGAATGCCGGGCAAAACCCGCCCCGCAGCCTCCACATCATCTGTCACAATCATAAATTCCATGTCCTGCCTGACGCTTCGCATATTCTTCATGGCATCCATCCAATATTTCCTGCGCAGGAATAAGGCGCGTTCATCCGCATATTCCCCACCCCGGATATTGACAATACATAGATTTTCCTTTGTATATTGATAGGAATCATATTCCTTTTTTACCTTAAGCCATTCTTTTACTTCTTCTTTATGCGCCCGGAAGTACCTTTCTGCCTGAAGGTTTCCATAAATCAGCGTCTTATCGCCGATGCCGTAAATCCCTTCATCTGCATCCGCCACATAACATCCGTGGGTCATATCATGGACACAATTTTTAAGGTAGAGCCTGTTATCCTTTTCCCGGTAAATGTTGTATTCCCTTTTATCCGTTATCGCAGCCCCCAAATCCATATCCATAAAATACATCCCCTTTTTGCTATGGATATTGACCGCCAACTGCTCCTGCCCTGCCGTTCCAAACCCGTATCCCAAATCCTTCGCAATACACCTCGCCGATACATAACAGAACAACTGGTTTCCCAGGCCCTGCCCTTTGATAAACTCAGTTCCAATCATATGACGCCATTCCTTTTTTATGTCCGGTTCAATTTCTTTTCAGCATTCGGCGCAGCCGTTTGAACCGTTTACTGTTCCATTCGTCCTTTTGCCTGATAATCTCCGCCCGCTCTTCCAATTTCTCCTCAAAAGCCCGTTCATCCTCCATCCAGCTATTCACTTCATATGCCGATTCAAAGATAAGCGGCAGCATTCGTTCCACCATATGAGCTTCTGCCGGAAAATTGGGCTCCAAAGCATAATTCATAATTTTGTTCAGATTCAGGTAAAATTCCGGCGCATTCTTCCTTATCTGTTCCCTCCTGACAATATAGCAGGCACCCGGAGAAAAGAGGCAGTACCGGGGAATTACCGGATTTTTATAAATAAACTGGAGCAAATCGTCGAAATCATCAAAATACCTGTGGGGGTGGCTGGGGGAATCCACATACCATGAGGTATTTTCCTCTATATACTGGTTTTCGGAAACAAGGCTGGAAATACTGCTTACGGCTACTTGCTTTCCGCTGCCTTTTCCTCCCCCATTCCCTGCATCCCCTTCCTCTTTCTTCACTTTGGAAAACTTAAGCCTGCTTGCCTTATCTTCATAGAGGTAAGTAAAATAAGAATTATTGTACACCCGGTCAAAGTACTCTTTGGAGCAGTGCCGTTCCAGCATATTTCCTTTGCAGATACATATTACCTCCGGCAGCTCCTCATAATGCTCCGCAAAATACGAGAAATACGAAGTAATATTGTGCCCCGTATTTTCCACATGCACAAAGCGCATCCCTTTCTCCTGCAGCGCTTTTACCGTACCTTCCTCCGTGGAAGCATCCACAATCAGATAGTCTTTACAATAAGCCAGCAGCTCCTCCGGTACCGTATTGAAATTATGAATCAAGAAAAAATTATCTGTTTTCAAGAAATATTTATCCGTTTTCTTCATATATCCCTTTCCCATTCACGCTATAGAATATCCGCGGTACATTCTCCCCACCCTGATATCTACTTCCAAAACTCATACCATTTCTTCTTCGGATAAAGCAAATACTTGTATTTTTCGATATTTTCCCGCAAATACTCAGGAAATGTCCCGTCTATTTCCACCTGGACCATCTGAGCATCCCTTCCAAAAATGTCCTGATGTTTCTTAATATTTTTCCTTACCTTTGACAACGTGGAACGGTTATTATATTCCTGGTGCGCCGCACTTTTTATCTTATATTTTACCCGTTCCTCCACCGGCTGGTTTTTGCCCCCGCCCATATAGCTGAAATGCCATCCGCCGTCCGGCACCCGCACGCCTACCGCTTTCTGCTCTTTATTCCGCAGCTCCTCTGTGGTATACTGCTCCAGCATATGATAGCAGCAGACCTTGGTTCCCAGCCACATAGGCTTATCCACCCCATCGAATTCCCCGGTCACGGAAAGCAGACGGCCGGAAACCTCTTCCATATCCAGATAGCAATAAAACAGCCTTTGGGCCAGCATATAAATCTTCCCGTCCTCCACCTGGGGAAGCAGCTTCTTTAAGGTCTCCGGATTGGGAATCTCATCCACATCGCTGAAAATCACAATATCGTCTGGCTTACAGCCCTTAAGCCCCCTGGCCACCGCGCATTTCTGGTGGTGGTCCCTTGTAAATGCATCGCAGTCCATCGGCGTATCATCCACCACATTATGAATGATTTTATGCTGAAACTCCTTAAATATCTCTTTATTTTCTTCATAAAAAAGCGGCTTCGCATCCCCGGAAAATGTGACCGTAGATTCGCTGATGACAAACCGGTCTACCACATCGTTTAAAATATGCATCCTTAAAAGCAAAATATCCAATTCATTGAAAAACTGAAAACTATCGTATACCATACTAATAACCTTACCTCCCACATCAGTAAAATTTCGGATACTCCCCATTCGTTCCCGCCCATTTATGGAAGACGAACGGGCGGATTCCCTCCACCTCGGGTATCATGGATTCATGCCCGAAATATTTTGCTACTTCTAAGGGCGCATATTTCATTCCTGCTGCCTCGAATAAATGCCTATTTTTACAGCAGATAAATCCATCTTCGTTAAAAAATCCATGGTCCGCTTCAAAGGGAATACCCGTTTTGGAAGGGAACTCTAACAGCCTTTTGCTCCGTAGGGATACGCTGTTCCCTACCCGGCAGATGTTCCCGTTAATATCCCGGTAGGAAAAATCGTCCTTTGGCAACGGGAACGGCGAACCGATATAATCATAATCCAAAAATTCATCCCTCCACATATCCGGGTTCACCACGAAACCGTCATAATGCACCAGAAGCATAAAATCGGTATGGATATATTCGTGTACTTTATAAATCATACTATAGTTAAAGGCATCGATATTTTTTAATTTGTCAATATGCCGGTAGGTAATTCCCTTTGGCAAAAACAATGGCTTTCTGTGGGTAATCATAAGAACCTCGCCAAAGTCAATATCCTTCATACTGTATTCCAAAGCTTTCACCGAAGCCCTGACCCGTACACTGTCCACTGCTGCCAGCGTTACATTGGGCAACTGAAGGCGCCCGTTTTTATATTCGCTCATATATATCACCTTTCTTTATGGAATCCCAATTCCTCCACCCGGTATACCGCATCGCATTTTTCAATGGTAGTCAGCCTGTGGGCAATAATTACAAGGGTTTTCTTCCCGTGCAACCGTTCTATTGCTTCCATAATTGCGGATTCTGTATCGTTATCAAGCGCAGAAGTGGCTTCATCGAATATCATAATCTCCGGCTCTGTATATAATGCCCGGGCTATGCCCAGCCTTTGCCTCTGCCCTCCGGAAATACGCACGCCCCGCTCCCCGATGCTGGTATCCAGCCCGTCCGGAAGCCCTCTTACGAATTCATCCATCTGGGCTTCCCGCAAAGCATACCAGACCTGTTCCTCATCAATATCCTTCTCATCCACGCCGTAAGCCACATTATTGCGTATCGTATCGTCCAGCATAAATATCATCTGGGGCACATACCCGATTCTCGCATACCATCCCGGCAGATTGGTGCGTATATCAATGCCGTCCACCATCACCCTTCCCTGCTGGGGCTCCAGCAATCCAAGGAGAATATCCACTGTAGTGGACTTGCCGGCGCCCGAGGGGCCTATAAATCCGATGGATTTTCCAATAGGGATGGATACGCTGGCATTTTCCAATATATTAATCTCTGTATTGGGATAACGGTAAGTAATATTTTCCAGTTTCACTTCTTTGGCAAAATTCATTGGTTCAATTTCCTTTTTCAGGAAAAGGATGTCCGTATCCACATCTTTTTGATGGCTGCGGATAATAATATCTTCCACCGCAGTCAGGGATGGCTCATAATAAGCTATATTATTGATATAAGTAGAAAGCTTATTGGCACTGGGCATCAGTTTGATTGCCACTACAGCCAATACGCCCAACTGGGTTATCATTTCGTTTAAGTTATTGCCTATGGAAAGAAATACCGCCATCACCAGAAGTATACCGCACATACATACGGTTTCAATCATAAGGCGGGGAATGTTTTGCATGGAATTCTGCCGTTTCTGTATCGTATTCAGCTTGTCCGCGCTTTTTTCATACTGCTCCACGAAATAACGTTCTTTATTCAGGACTTTTGTTTCCTTCATCCCGTTCACTGCCTGCATAATCCACTTAGTAGTGAGGGCGCTGTTCGTCTGTACTTCATGGCCAAAACGCCGCAGGATGGGACCCAATATCATTTTATTGGCCAATAAAATGATGCCCAGCACAGCGCACATCACCAATGTCATGGCCGGGCTGTACACCAGGGCCAAAACAAGAAGGGCCGCAAAAATAAAAAGTTCTGTAAACAACTGCAAAAATGTCAGCAACAGATTATACGAACCGTTCACGTCGCTCATAATATGCCGCATTACCACCGGCGTGCTGGCATCCAGGTAAAACTCATAGGGACGTCTGACATAATCCTTGAACAGGCTTCTGGAAGTGTTGAACTGACCATTGTAAATAAACCGGTATTGGGCATAATACATAAAGTAAAGATAAATATTTTTCAGGACAAATACTGCGCTGAGCACGATGGACAGAGTCACTAAAAAACCATTAACACTGGTAAGATGCAGCAAATCATAAAAATATTTCAGGTATTCGTTCTGGAACACGCTGTCCGGCTCCATGGCGATAGTGATAAAGGGAATGAGCAATGACGTCCCCGCCGTTTCCAGCCCAGCCCCTACCAACATCATCAGAAGCATAATGGCAAGCAGCTTCCTCTGCCTTTCCGTTAAAATTGCAATTACTCTTTTGATTAATTTCATATAAATGTTTGTCCTCTTTCATCCTTATCTTCCCCTGCATTTCTACAAGGGCATTGATTTTACCTGACTATTTATTTATAACACTGCCGGGGTTTCCGTGAGCCATAACATTTTGCCTGTTCCGCAATGGAATCACAAATCTATCGTAAGCCTTCACAGCCTTATAATATGCCCCGGGCCATGCCAGCATCAGCTTCATACGCGCCTTATCGCCGGCCGACACATAGCTTTCCCGGTAGATTCGGCATATAACTGCCTTCTCCTCCCGCAGTTGGCGGGCTATCTCCTCTGCAAATACCTTTGTCTCTTTCTTTTCCATAAAATCTATATAATAGAACAAAAGACGCCTGTAAAAATGATATGCCGCCTTATCGGACAATTGGGGCATCCCCGCATCCCTGATATAGGCAATCTGCTCCCTCCAGAAAGGGAGCTCGTCATTCATCCTCCGTTCCCCCGCCTTCTCATTCATGATGCTGCCTTCCCGGTCCAGAACATAATTATAATATGCTTCATCCAGGTAGGCCAGCTTTTCCATTTTACAGAAGGCTTTCGTTGTAAACATAATATCTTCCGAATTTTTCCCCACGGGGAAACGCATCCCCTGGATGAGCCGGCGCTCAAACAGCTTGCTCCAAACCGAATTATAAATCAAATACCGGTCATCCCCGCAAATATATACTTCCAAAGCTTCCGCCTTTGATAATGATACACTATTACCGGCAGAAGCGTCAATAATACCTGATTTCGTAATCTGTTTATAACGGCATACCGCCACCTGGGCCTTTTCTTTGGCGCAGGCGTCATACATAGCCCGGTACATCCCTTTTTCTATCCAGTCATCCCCGTCCACAAAGCCGATATAATCCCCCGAAGCCCGCTCCAACCCCGCATTCCGCGCATCGGACAACCCTCCGTTCTCCTTGTGGATGACCAATATCCGATTATCCTCTTTTGCATAATCATCACAAATATTCCCTGAAGCATCGGTAGAGCCATCATCCACCAGGATAATTTCCAGCTTTCTATAAGTCTGGGCCATAATGGATTCTATGCACCGCGGCAAATACTCTTCTATATTATATACCGCTACTATTACTGAAATCAATTTTTCTTCCACTATTTAACTGCTCCTTTTAACACCTGAATCCTTTTAGACAATTGCGAAACCGATAAACTCGCTGAATATTCTCACAGCTTACCGTTTCGCAATTATCTTTATATAATCTTCCCGGAAGCATTGATTCTTATCATATCCGGGGTATAAATATCATTGCATTCACAGGTATTCAGCCATTTCACGGGTGCCACCACGCATTTCTGCGGTGAATCGTCCAGCCAGGCCCCCCACCAGCTAAAGCTGCTGTTGGCTATGATATGGGCTTTGCACCTGCTCATCAGCATCAAATCAATATAGCCGGTCTCCTCATTCGTGCCCTTAATTGTTACAAAAGACTTTCCCAGTTCCTTCTCCCTGACTTCACACCATTTCTCCGCCCAGAAGCTGTCATTGGTAAAAACAAAAAACTCGGGATTATCATACTTTTCCATCATATACCGGATTGCCTTATTATAATAAGCATCCGTGCAAATCCCCCCATACACATCGGCCGCATCCAAATAATCCCCCCGCCGGATATGTATGCTCACGGATTGGCTCTCCTCTATCCGGCGTCCGTATTCCTCTATCTGCTCCTTGATATCCTCCGCAACCTGCACATTCCGGAACTGGTATGCTTCCCGCACCTGGCATTCAATGTCCTTAAAATAACGTTCGCTCTGGAAGCAGCCACACAAATAAGCCTCTTCCATCTCCAGCACCTTTTCATCATAATCCACAGATGCTTCATGGTATTCCCCGCTTTTCCTCCCGCGCAGCTTACGCCGCACCCGGCTGAAAAAATCCATAGCCCCATCTGTCATCTCCACCAATTCTTCCCTTGTAACCTTCGGATACTCAATACCAAATACCGAAAGCATAATCGGCCTGGCATTATCCAGCTCATATTCCGTCACATCATCGAATTTTACCTCTTTTCCGAGGGAAACAAGCTTCATATAAAGCGCATACTGAAACATCTGATTCCCAATCCCCCCGGACATCCTAATGATATTCATACCCTTCCCCCTTCCGTATCCTATTCAGCGGAACTCCGTCTCCTGCCACTGTTGGAACATCAAAATAAACCAGATTTGAATCCGCCAGACCCCTCTTTCCGTAAAATCCTCCCAAATCTTCCACACCACATCCGCATCCAGAACCCCCTGCTGCTGCAATGTTGTCCTGTCGATTAACGCTTCCGCCCATGCCCTCAGTTCCGGTTTTAACAGCCATTTATCAATTGGAATGCTGAATCCTTTCTTGGGGCGCTCCATCATTTCTTTCGGCACATACCGGTAAAGGACATCCCGCAACACCTTTTTCCCCGTCTTGCCTTCCCTCTTATATTCTATAGGAAGTGACCAGGCGAATTCCACCACATCCTTATCCAGCATAGGCACACGTGTTTCCAGCGAAACCGCCATAGCTGCCCGGTCCACCTTCACCAGAATGTCATCCGGGTGGTACATCAGCATATCCATCAACATCACATTGTGGTTGACCTCCTCCAGAAATCCTTCTTCATATTGATTGTATTTATATGGGCAGTTCCCATGGCTTTTGCTGATTTTCTTCGTGAGGGGCTCAGTCTCGTAAGAAATCTCATAAAGCCTTCCAGGGCCTTTTGCCCCCAGCAACGTTCCCTTTGTCCGGTATATCTGCTTTTTAGCAAGCGGGCTGTGCAGCACCAGGCTGCTGCAAGGCTTCCTGATGAAATAGGGTATTGCTTTCATTTTATTCCATATACGGCTTACCGATTCATAGGAGGTATAACCGCAGAAAAGTTCGTCTCCGCCATCGCCGGAAAGGGATACCGTCACATGCTCCCTGGTCATTTTGCTTACCAGATATGTGGGAATTTGGGAAGAATCCGCAAAGGGTTCTCCGAACATTCCCGCTAATTTAGGGATAACCGCCACCGCATCCCGCTCCGTGATATATAATTCCGTATGTTCCGTACCGAGATGCCTGGCGATTTCTTTTGCTGCCACCGCTTCGTTATAGCCTTTTTCCTCCATCCCAATGGTAAAGCTGCGGACTTTTCCGTTATTTAAAGACTGCATCAGTGCCACCACCGTGCTGCTGTCAATTCCTGCGGATAAAAAAGCCCCCACCGGCACATCCGCTACCATCTGTTCCCGGATGGACTCCTTTAACAGCCGTTCCAGCTCTTCGGAAGCTTCTTCTTCACTGCCTTTAAATAAATGGCTTTGCCCATTCCTTGCAGCCTCCCGCATAGACCAATACGAAGACACGGAAATATCCTTTTCCCCATAAGGGCATTTTATCCGGAGTATCGTTCCAGGCTCCAGCTTATAGATACCCTGGTAAATGGAATAGGGCGCCGGGATATATCCATGGGTAAAATAAATATCCAGCACATCCCTGTTAATGTCATTGTGAAAGCCTTCCAGAGCCGATATTTCCCCGATTTCCGAGGCAAACGCAAACACACCCCCACCGGTAAAGCCATAATAAAGGGGTTTTTCCCCCACCCTGTCCCTTAACAGGAACAACTCCTGCTCTTTTGTATCATATAGGGCGATGGCAAACATTCCCTTGCTCATGGCAATAGCCGATTCCAGCCCATAAGCCTCTATGGCTTCCAACAACACCTCCGTATCCGAACTCCCCCGGAAGGCTGTTACCTTTTTTTCATCTGTCAGCCTGTCCGCTATTTTTTTATAATTATAGATTTCCCCGTTATATGCAATCACATATCTTCCGCTATGGGACTGCATAGGCTGTGCCCCATTGGATGACAAATCCACAATGGAAAGGCGTTTATGCCCCAGCACCACCCGGCCATCCTCCGAGGCATAAGTTCCTTCCCCATCGGGGCCCCTGTGGTTCATTCTGGCATTCATTTTCCTTATATTTTCCTTCCAGTCACCCTTCAGGTTACAAAATCCTGCAATTCCGCACATTCCAGTTCTCCTATTCCAGTTCTTTATTCCGGTTTTTTAAATGTTTTTTTATTCCGGTTCTTCCACCGGGGCATCTGCAAAGTCTTTTTCTTCTATCCGCTTCGCGATGGTCTTCTGAGCCTCCGCAAATTCCTGCTGCCATTGCGCATAGGCCGCATCCCAGCTTTCATAGCCTTTTTCTCCCCTTTTGTCCTCCAAGCCATAGTTTTCTACGATGTAGCTGCTGAGGAATGCAGTGCATTTCTGCGCTCCCACACCATTCACATGGCCGCCGTAATCGCTGAAATCTGCCGCAAAATCCAGCCCCAGTACACCATAATAGTCATTCATATTCAAAAATTCGTAGCCCGAAGCATTTACCATATCTTCTATATAATTATACATCTTCTGCTTTTCTTCCTCCATCACTGTAGGCGAAAGAATAAACAGGGCCTGCAAATCGTTTTCCTTCAGATATTCCAGCAAGGACTCTAAACATTCCTCCTGAAACTCCGGCATAGGAAGCCTTTCCGTAATGCCCGAAGTATCCACCGCTTCACAAGGCCCTACCTCGTCGGTCATCACGTAGCCCTTCTGGTCATCCATTTTCTCGTACCGGAAACAGGCTAGCTGTTCCGGCAGCACCATCGTCTTCCAGTTGGAATGATATTTGAAAATATCGAAATAATACGTATGCCTTTCGGAAACATCATCCACCATGGCATTAATAGTTTTTATCCGGTTCCAGGAATACTTCATGTTATCCGTAACACCCCTTGTATAAGCCATATTGTTGGTCAAATCCATATCCCTTGCCGTATACATCCTCATTTCAAATATATAAAGGGATGGCGACTGGGTTTTCCTTATCTCCTCCAGCAGGCCGATAGCCGCCACCGGACGCTGCAGGTTGCTGGATATCGGGTAAGCGCAGATTCCATATTCCCCCCACATCATAGGAGTTGCAAAATAAGGGTACACCGGGCTGGAGCCCACTAGCACTACATCCACCGTATCCTTCTTTTCCGCATAAAACCCGGTAAACCTATCCTTTACATCCCCGTTTGTCCTTATAATATAAGTTACCGTCATAAGAATATATAAAAATAGCACAACAAAAATAATCGACTGTACCAACTGCTTACGTGTCATTGATTACCTCATTCCCTCCCGGCTTTCCTATCTCCAATAAACCTGCAAAAATAATCTTCCCATAATTTATTTATCGTTTCAGGATTTAATTCCCCCTGCAATTTTGCAGCATTGCGCCCCATTTTCTCAGCCAGCTTCGTATCATCCATTAATTTTTGCAAGATATCCTGCAATTCTTCCCGGTTTCCTGGTTCTATCAGAAAACCGTTCTCCCCGTTTGTAATAAGTTCTGCCGGGCCTCCGCAAGGGCAGTCCGTGGATATGGAAGGAATCCCCAGAGCCATAGCCTCTATCAAAGTATTCGGCATCCCCTCCGAATAAGAGGACAATACAAATATGGAAGCTTTATAAATATGTTCCGCCACACCGGAAATGCTTCCTGGCAGGCATATCCGTTCCTCCAGCCCCAGCTCCTTTGCCAATTTCAGCAAAGCAGGCCGCAGTTCCCCCTCGCCATATATATCCAGCCGGTAATCCGGATATTTTTCCGCCAGCCCTGCAAAAGCCCTGATTATCATTTCATGGTTCTTATTGGCGTCCACACGCCCTACCGCCACAATCCTTTTTTCTCGTTCCCCCTCATACCTCTCCCGGACAAATGCGGGATTCAGGGGATTTTTCAGGCAAATTGCTTTCCGTCTGACTCCCTTAGGGAAAAATTCCGCGCTTTTTTCCACCGGAAGTACTATGCCATCCGCCATAGGAAATAAAACCGCTGCCGCCACCCGCAGCAGCCTGGAATAATACTCTTCTGCCGGTTCCCCTCTAACCGATACTATTGTGGGTATTCCGAGGAAGCGGGAAGTCATAATCGCCATCATATTATTTTTGCCAATGAAAGAAAGAATCAAATCCGGCTTCTCACTCTTCCAGATACCCCGCAGCTTCATAAAACGCTTCAGGAAATTGGAAACCCGCCCTTTTCCCTTTTCTTCCTCCGTAATCTCCGAAAAGACCCTCTGGATTCCCCCACTGATTTCATATTCGTTCTCCGTCCGGTACTGGGTGACAATGGTAACCTCATATCCCCTGGAATAAAAATACTCGGCCAAATTCACCAGTACGCGTTCCGAGCCGCCCTTATTTAAGGAACTAATCAGCATGGCTATATGCTTTTTTTTCATTACAAATCCTCTCATGCCCAAACCTTATCAGGCGAAAAAATGCTGATACCATTGTTCAAAGATAAAGAAAGACCAGGAAAGCTTGGAATAATTCGCCCCTGTGGCCGGTCCTCCATCCCCTGTCCGGATGTAATCCCGTATCATCCCGGAAACGTATTCCCCGTCAAATATCCCCTGTTTTTCCAAATAATCCTTTTCGCTGTATGCCAACAACTGCTCCTTTAATGGCCCCCTCAGCCACTTATCCAGCGGCACGCCGAAGCCTACTTTGGGCCGCTCCAGCAGTTCCTTCGGTATATAATCATAAGCGATATCTTTCAGGATATGCTTCTTATCCCCTTTGTGGAATTTGAATTCATGGGGGATGCGGAAAGAATATTCCATCACATCCTTATCCAGAATCGGGCAGCGCGCCTCCAGGGAATATTTCATGGAAGCCCTGTCCACCTTGCAAAGGATGTCTCCGGGAAGATAAGTATCCATATCTAACAGCATACGCCGTATCTGCCAGTTATTTTCCCCATAACCGCTTTCTATTTCATAATGGCAAGGCAGCATTTCCCTTTTCACCATTTTCACCATTTTCCCCGCCCGCACAATATAATTGCTGGCGCCAAACTGGGTTTTCGTCTCTTTGCAGCGGTTTTCCGCAATGACCCTCACCCGGAAAGGAAGCTTCTCCCCGATTCCCATTTTCCGAATCAGGGGCAGATGGCAGATACCGTGGACAATCCCTCCTGGAATATCCAACATCTGAGCCTGGGCCACATTCTCATAAATATTATACCCGCAGTAAAATTCATCACCGCCGTCACCGGAAAGGACCACCGTCACCTTTTCCCTGGCCAGAGCCGCTACCAGCATGGAAGGAATCTGGGAGCTGTCCGCAAAGGGCTCGTCATAATATTTCGGTATGCTTTCCACCAAATCAAACATTTGTTTTTCATCAATATATAATTCTGTATGGTCCGTTCCAAGATAATCCGCCACCTGTTTAGCATATTTGGCTTCATTGTACTTCTCTTCATGAAAGCCGATGGAAAAAGTTTTGACCGGCTCCCTGGAATGCTCCTGGGCTATCGCCGTTATCAGCGAAGAATCATATCCGCCGCTCAAAAAAGCCCCCAGCGGCACATCGGATATCATCCGGTAGGCAGTAGCTTTTTTCAGCAGCTCTTTCAGTTCCTCTTTGGCCTGGCCATAATCCTTCACCTGATGTTCCTTTTGTTTCCTGTAAACATCCTTGATTTCCCAATATTTCCTGGTTGTTATTTTCCCTTTGGAAAAGGTGAGAATACTCCCCGGCTCCAGCTTATAGACATTTTCAAATATTGTTTCAGGAGCATTGATGTACTGCTGGTACAAATAACGGGATATCACATCTTTACGGATTTTTTTCCGAAAGCCCGGACAGGCCATAATCGGCTTGAGTTCCGATGCAAAGACAAGGTTCTCCCTATCCGCCCAGTAATACAACGGCTTCTTACCGATGCAATCCCGCACCAGATATACTTCCCCGCTTTCCCTATCCAGCAAAGCAATGGCGAACATCCCTGCAAAGCGCTCCACGCAACGGATTCCCCATTTTAAATAAGCCGCTATAATCACCTCTGTATCGCAGTTTGATTGAAATGAATAATCGGAAAGTTCCTCTTTCAAGTCCTGAAAGTTATAAATTTCACCATTGTATACTACGCTCACCCTCCCGTTCCCGGAGTGCATGGGCTGATGCCCCAGCGCCGACAAATCTATGATGGAAAGCCTTCTCTGGGCAAATCCCACCCGATAGCCCCCGGCTATCTCATAGATTTCCTCCCCACTGTCATCAGGCCCCCTGTGATACATCGTATTGTTCATTTCCCTTAACTGCTCCAGGCAAATATCCCTTTTTGACACATAACCGCATATACCGCACATAACACTACCTCCATGCCGCTTCCCTCAAGCTGTGTATCTTCCAGCCTTAGCGAAGCTTTATTCCCGCGGGCAACGGGCCAGGTGGCTGCTCAAATCCAACCTTTGGTTTCTTTCCCTCTACAACAGTTCCAAAAAACCGTCCTTATATTCCCCAAAATCCTTGCATTCATTATCAATACTGTCAATCAGTTCCACGTATTTTTCCTTAACAAGGCTTTTGAAGTTCCCATAGTTATCATAGCCCTTCTTCGTCCAGGCGAAAGGATGGGTCAATATCTGTACTTTATCATTTCCCAGAATATTCTTTTCATCCGGATAGCCATATCTCCATATATGGTTGGCATCGGACATATATTTCACACCCAGCTTGGATTCCTCCGTCACATTCTCCGAGAAAGTAAAAAATTCATCCTGATAAGCATTGATAATTCCCGGCAGCTTAATATTTTCTGCCAGCACCGCCGGTGAAGGGCGGTGTATGGAAAACTCGGAAATCTGGAATCCCAGCATTTCGCTCAGCATATGCATCTCTTTCACAATCTGCCTGCGCACCTCCTGCATATCCGTCATCCCGTTTAACGCAAAATGGAGGCCGATATTCTGCCCCCTCTCATGCATATCACAAATCAAATCCCTGTTTTTCCTGGACAATAAATTGTAGGAATTATTTGTCCACTGGAAAAAGAAAGTAGAAGTAAAGTCCATACTGGACTCCACCTTCGCCAGGGCATAAGCCCTCTCCACACTATATTCCACATCATGCCGCATAATGATAAACTTGTCCTTATGCAAAGCACCCTCATAATCCTCCTGCAGCCCCGTGGACTTAATAATCCGAATTATTTCCCTATAATCATCATACGAAAACATCCCGCCACATTCCTCTCTTCCTTCTAAAGTATGCAGGCAACTGCAAAGGCCATAGCCTTGGCTGAATATGTTGCCAAAATATTCTCTCAGCCTAACCTTTCACAATTCCCTGTTCTAATGTACATCTCCACCCACTCCGGCAACAACCTCTTCGATATAATCCCTCCATTGCCGGAAAATCGCCGCCCCATTGGCTATTTCCCCTATTTTCCGGGCATTCCTTCCAAGCTGCTCCCCCAACCGGGGATTTTCAATCAGCCGGTTGATTCCCTCTTCCAACGCTTTTGGGTCTTTAATCGGGATTAGCAGTCCGTTGACGCCATCCTCCATCACCGTGCGCGGCCCGCCACAAGGACAATCAGTAGCCACAATAGGAAGCCCAAGCGCCATCGCTTCCAACAGCGCATTGGGCAGTCCTTCCCAGTCGGAGGAAAAAGCATAGACCGCCGCATCCGTCAAATCCTTTTCCAGGCTGTCGCTGGCTCCCATCAGCCTGATATAGCTTCCCGCATCGTTCTTTTTTATAATATCTTCCAATATCTCCTTCGTCCCATCGAAGGAATCGCCGCCATAAATCTTTAAAATGTAGTCCGGATGCTTCTTATGCACCTGTATAAAAGCCTGCAAAAGCATGGGCTGATTCTTAAAGTCCACAAGCCGGCCGGACTGGACCACTTCCTTTTTCCGTTTCGCCGGTTCCGGTACGCCCAAATATTTATCATGGATAGGGTTTAAAATCACCCTGGAATTTTCCTGCAGATAAGGGTCGAAAAATTCCCGCTGCCCTTCTGTCTGAAAAACACACCCTGCTGCCCTGGGAAAAAGCAGGGGAATCTGTATCTTATCGGATAGGGCATCGTAGTGCCCCACCGGGTCTGTCCGGATAGATATGAGCACTGGGATTCCCGTTCCGGGTGCAGCCATCAACGCACGGTAATTGGCCCGTTGTGCGAACGCGATAAGGATATCCGGCTTTTCCTTTTTCATAAATTCCTTCAAATATTTTACCCTAAGCAGAAACTGGGCAACGCGGGATTTCTTTTCATCCCCCTTCCGCAGCCCTACATGTATCCGCCGGACTTCCCTGTCGATAGAAAATTCATTCTCTCCATACCACTCTGTGGCCAGAAGGACATCGTAGCCTTCCCTGGCAAACTGGTTCGCCAGATTGGATACCACCCGCTCCGCTCCCCCCTGCTCCAGACAGTTTAAATGAAATGCTATTTTACGCTTCATTCCGCTGCTCCATTCGTCCTTATTTTGGAATATGCTTCTGGAATCCGCTGGCACAATCTGTCACAACAGGATTCCCGAAATCAGGAAAAAACTGGTCATATATTTTTATAGTTTAACATATTCAAGGGGGAATCGCAAATTATTTCCCATTATCCTCACGGAAATCAATTTTTATGGGCAGCGCAGCGGGCAGGGCCTTTGGCCCATGCAGGATTCGGTTTTGCGGCTAAGATAAAAAGCAGATTTCACTAATGAAATGAAGAAACGCTTTGCTATCCGGACGGGGCGGAAGCAACGGGCATCCATGCCCACGCTTCCTAAAACCGCCATCCATGGCGGTTTTTCCCTGGATATGAACCATTTCATAAGTGAAATTGCTGCTTTTTATC